>FR893156.1 GCA_000433355.1 Alistipes sp. CAG:435
TCAATGAACTTTTATATAGCGGAACCGGTCACCCGGCTTCCATTGTTTAACTTTTTAGTACGGTATATTTTTACCGAAGTATTGATATAGGAGTTGACTAACTTAATCTTATAAGAACGTTGTCCCGGGTGTGGTGTTCCTGACTTCCAGGTGCGTAAAACCCTACGCACCTGAAAACGTCATCCGTTTGACAGTCAGCGAGTTTGTGTCCCAGGTGCGGAGATGTTCACGCACCTAAGAGTCATCGTCCCCGGTACAGGGCATCCTGTTGGTGTTCCGGACTTCCAGGTGTGTAAAACCATACGCACCTGAAACGCCATCCGTTGGATAGTACACAAACCGTACTGAACTATTGCGAGTTGGCGACACCAGCATTTTGTGAATATGGCGGCACGCAAACACGCCCTAAGTGCGACGAGATGCCCGCGGATATGCCGCCTACCGATCTGGAAACCATAGGCGGCATACTACCGTGTCTCACTATGGCGTAGAAGCGTGATCGTATGCCGCTATTTTACAAAATGGCAATACATTAGTCATTTGAAAAGGCAACCATGCTCGGAGCGCTTGCCGGGTGTTGCGACTGACAGGAACGGACAGCGAAATGCGATCAAACTTCAATGGGAACAGACGTAATGTGTAAGAGTAGTCAACTCGTATATAATTACCTTTATTTATAACAATAAACTTTTACAGAAAAGGTATTGATTCAAGAATGTTTCCTCATCAGACTCCATAATGGTCAGCCTGCCCGATTGACTCCAGAACAAGGGCCAGGGCGGCCGTGTGCTTTTCCAAAATACGCTTATGACGGTTTCCGGCTCGGGCGATGTTGTTCCGGAGGTCATTTATCTTCACATTGATGGCGGTGGAGTTCCCCGAAGCGATGATCGCCCGGACATATTCATCATAAGACATCCGCTTTTTGTCGTGGGTCAGAAGCTTCAGAGCCTCAAGCACTTCCGCCGAGAAACCATATTCATCCAAATCCTCGAAGGTGACATCAGAGTCCTCGACAACATCGTGGAGGAAGCCGACTATTTTCTCGTTCTTGGTCTGCCCGGCGATGCCAACGGCGAGGGAATGGAGGATGTCGGGGTTGCCGTCAAGGTCCCTCTTGTTGCGAAAGACAGTCGATGCGATGGCCACCGCCTCATCAATCCCGGACTCAAAATATTCCTTGAGATCCTTTGTGCTCCAATATGTGCCGGAGCCAAAAAACTTCAACCTCTCAACCACTTCAAACAAAGTCAGCACACTGAAGTACATCTTCAGATTGTGTAAAGGAATATGAAAGTTCGGACCGTCTCCCTTTGTGTCCGTAAACTCCACCCTTGACAATTCCTCGGTTCCCGTGAAATCTACTTTCGTGTCACAAATCCTCATCCTTACAAATCCATATTCCTCATCCATCTCGACAACTTGGATAAGAATCTTTTCAAATGAATATGACTGTGACAGGACCAGATTTAACTCCTCCTCGTAACCGTCCTCGACCCATCCCACCAGTTCATTGATTCCCACCTCTCTACGGAAATCCATATAACCGTTCGTCTCAATATGGACCTCCAGTCCATACGGTTTCAGGAAACTGAGATCTTGAAACTCCCTCACACTGACAGGCACACGATACCGGGCCTCAAAGTCGTCCGCGTTCTTGTAGAACGCCGCAAAGATAAGATACCTCATAAGCATTGTTTTTGTTACCGGCCTTGGTGTCAGACAAAAACAGTCGCCGTCCTCGGCAGCCGTCCTTGTCATCGACAACCACTGCCAAAATATTTATGAATTGAAAATTACCGGACAGGCAGAGCCGCCTGTCGCTCACAACACAAAAATAAGAAAATCTCTTGAGATTGCAAAGCCATTTATGAAGATTCGCTTTTACCGTCCCTCTGTCCAATAAGGTTGCCAGGAATTCTTTGCGACTCTCTCTTGGGACCGTGGCAGGTAAGTGGCTGATTTTCAAGCGAAACGAAGATATCCTGGTGCTGGATTCTGCACCAGGACATCTTTGTTTTTATTCATTATCAAGAGGTTAGGCGCCACGTGGTTTTTACCCTTTTGATTAGTCATCACATTTTACTACCTTTGTCTTTGCCGGTCTTGATGTAGGCGACACTATGCGGATCAAAGGCCGGCAAATGTGGAGCGGGGCAACCCGTTGAAGCAAGGACATATTTATAAATGCAGCATTTGCTATTATTTCGCGTTTACCGAAAGCCTCGCAACCTTTTCGCATATAAACCGCAGGAATAATAAGCAGGAGTATCTCGTATGAGTAACTCCTCACCCAATTAATGCAATGCCCGCACCCGGTTTCGGGTGTGAGTCGCTTATGTGGGTGGGAAGGTGCTCGCGAGGCTACCTTGGTAAACGCAATAAGAGGCTCACACCTTTCTTGTTGCGTTAAGTCTCTGAATAGGATAGGACTATTAGTAGGATAAGGCTTGACGGTGGATGAAGCCGCCAACGGGTCCGTTCCATCAGAGACAAGTGATTGATAGTGATGCTCTAAACTATCAATCATTATGGCCGGGAACAATAACCTTAACAAGGCTAAGAGCGCGAAGAAAGATGAGTTCTACACCCAGCTTTCGGACATTGAGAATGAGTTGAGGCATTACAGGGAGCATTTCAAAGGAAAGACAGTCCTTTGCAACTGTGATGACCCGAGAGTCAGCAATTTCTTTCATTATTTCTCCTACAACTTTGAGTTTCTTGGACTTAGAAAACTCATCACAACCTGCTACAAGAATCAGGATATGGATCTGTTCAGCCGGAACGACTGCGAGTCCGCGATCTGGCTTGAATATTTCGGCGACAGGAACGGTGACCGTGTGCCAAGCCCGGAGGAGATCGGAATCCACAAACTTAAAGGAGACGGTGACTTCCGCAGTCCGGAGTGCATCGAGCTGCTCAAAGAGGCTGACATTGTCGTCACGAACCCACCGTTCAGCCTCTTTCGTGAATATGTCGCCCAACTCATCGAGTATGACAAGAAGTTTATAATCATCGGCAATCAAAACGCACTGAAATACAAAGAGATCTTCCCGTTAATCAAAGAGGACAAACTATGGTTGGGGATGGAATATGGCAATATGAAATTCATAGTCCCCGATGAATATGAGATGCGCTCTACCAGAAGTTGGCGTGACGAGAAAGGGAATAATTGGAGAAGTCTCGGAAATTCTTGCTGGTTCACAAACCTTATCAACAAAAGGCGTAATCTGCCGATTATCCTTTGGCAGAAATACAGCCCGGAATGTTATCAGCGGTACGATGACTATGACGCGATTAATGTGGATCTCGTTAATGATATACCTTGTGATTATGAGGGTGTGATGGGTGTTCCGATCACGTATCTTTATCAGTACAACCCAGACCAGTTTGAGATTGTCGGAGAATTGAATCACGGCTGCGACAACAAGTATGATTTGGGAAGACCGACAATCAATGGTGTGGACAAATATGTACGGATCCTTATCAAAAAGAGAATTAAAGCACTGTAAATTATGGATATAACACTGAAAGAGATAACCGTCAGGGAACTGACGGACGGTTACGTTGACAATGCCGAGGACGGTGTACGGGGATATTCAGGGCTATTGGACATCAGGCCACCGTATCAGCGGGAGTTCGTCTATGGGGAGAAGCAGCGCGACGCTGTGATTGACACTGTGATGAAGGGTTTCCCGCTGAACGTTATGTATTGGGCGACAAGGGAAGACGGGACCTTTGAGGTCATTGACGGGCAGCAGCGTACCATCTCTCTTTGCCAATATGTCGGCGGGGATTTCAGCTTTGATTTCCGCGCTTTCCACAACCTCCAGAATGACGAACAGGATAGACTGCTGAACTACAAATTGATGATCTACATCTGTACTGGTTCTGACAGCGAGAAACTCCAATGGTTCAAGACCATCAACATCGCCGGAGAGAAACTGACCGATCAGGAACTGAGAAACGCTGTCTATTCCGGCTCTTGGCTGTCCGATGCCAAGCGGTATTTCAGCAAATCCGGTTGCGCCGCCTATGGCTTGGCAAACAAGTACTTGACCGGCTCTCCGATTCGTCAGGACTACCTTGAGACCGCCATCCGATGGATCTCTCACGGAAACATAGAAGTCTATATGTCCAAGCATCAGCACGATCTGAACGCCAATGAGTTATGGCTTTATTTCCAGAGGGTTATCGAATGGATAAAAGTAATGTTGCCGAAATATCGCAAGGAGATGAAAGGTGTTCCGTGGGGAGATCTATACGAAAAATATTCAACAAGGACATTCGACACGCAGGCATTGGAGGCGCAAGTTGCACGGTTAATGATGGACAGCGATGTCAAACGGAAATCAGGAATATATTCATACATCTTCGATGGCGACGAGCGTCATCTTGACATCAGGACCTTTGACGACAACACCAAGAGGGAGGTTTACGAGAGGCAGGGCGGGCATTGCGCCAACCCGGATTGCCCGCGCAAGGGGGAAGTCCTTGACATCAGCGAGATGGAGGCCGACCACATCACCCCTTGGAAGGAGGGCGGACGGACTGTGGCCGACAACTGTCAGATGCTCTGCCGGGACTGCAACCGACGCAAAGGCGCAAAGTAATATGTAGAAAGCCGTGGCAGGTAAGTGGCTGATTTTCAAGTAAAACAAAGATGTCCTGGTGCTGGATTCCGCACCAGGAGATCTTTGTTTTTATTCATTATCAAGGAGTTAGATGCCACGGCCTTTCAGGTCGGCGAGAACGATGGCGGCGACAGCCTCGACGATGACGGGGGTGCGGAGGGCGAAACAGACATCGTGACGGCCCGGAACGTTGAGGGTGGTTTGCTCGCCGGTCTTGATGTTGAGGGTGGTCTGGGATCTGGTGATGCTGGAGGTCGGCTTGAAGGCTACACGAAATACTACCGGAGAGCCGTTCGTGATACCGCCGTTGATGCCGCCGGAACCGTTCTTCACGGTGGTCACAGAACCTTCTTTAAGCTCAAGAGAGTCATTATGTTCCGAGCCTTTCATCCGGGCGGCCGCGAAACCGTCACCGAACTCGATTCCACGGACTCCCGGAATGGAGAAGACGGCGTGCGAAATCAGGGACTCGACCGAATCGAAGAACGGTTCTCCAAGACCGGCAGGAACTCCGGAGACCCGGCACTCGACAATGCCGCCAAGCGAATCGCCTTCCTTGGAGGTTTTGTCCAGAAGATCGCCCCACTTGGACTTGTCCGTCTCTCCTCCGATCTCTATCAAACCGGCCTCAAAGCTGAGCCCGTGACACATTTTCTTTGCGATGACTCCGGCGGCGACCAGCGGAAGGGTTATCCTGCCTGAGAAATGCCCACCTCCACGAGGGTCATTGAAGCCGTTCCACTTGACGGAAGCGACATAGTCGGCGTGCCCTGGACGCGGCACAGCCTTAAGAGCCTCATAGTCAGAAGACCGAGTATTGTTGTTCTTGAATATGACTGCGATCGGTGCTCCGGTTGAGTGTCCATCGAAGACTCCGCTCAGAATCTCCGGCTCGTCCGCCTCGATGCGTGGTGTGGTACCCTTCGCTCCACTCTTGCGGCGAAGAATGTCCGGCATGAAGTCCTCTACACCAAGCTCTATCCCCGGCATGACACCATCCACGACCACACCAATCGCCGCCCCGTGCGACTCCCCGAAGATCTCAACCCTGAAATTACGTCCGAATGCGTTCATTGTATATTCAAAAATTAATAAGTCCGTCCTTGCAAAAATACACTTTTCTTGTGGAATAAAATATGCTATCTTTGTAGTAATATCCTCAAAAGGCCGTTTTGTGTTCAAACACGGCGGATTATGAGGGTGAAACTACTTATTGGAATGGACATTAAGGAAGAAGACAAGATAATTCAGGAGGTCACCAGACAGGAGTACAAGGAGGGCTTCGTCACCGATGTCGGCCAGGATTTCATTCCCAAGGGACTGAACGAGGACATCATCCGTACCATCTCACGGCTCAAGGAAGAGCCGGAATGGATGCTGGAGTTCCGGCTGGGCGCTTTCCGGAAGTGGCAGAAAATGGAGATGCCCGAGTGGGGGCATCTGGACATGCCCGTAATTGATTTTCAAGACATTATCTACTACGCAGCCCCAAAAAAGAATTCGGAACGCCCGAAGGAGATCGACCCGAAGCTGGAGGAGACGTTCGAGAAACTTGGCATCCCGGTAAGGGAGCGTGAGGCTCTCGCCGGAGTCGTGGCCGTGGACGCGGTCTTCGATTCGGTCTCCGTGGCCACAACATTCAGGGCATCGCTGGCTGAGAAAGGAATCATATTCTGCAGCTTCTCGGAGGCCGTCAAGGAGCATCCGGATCTGGTGCGGAAATATCTCGCCTCGGTGGTTCCGGTAGGGGACAATTTCTTTGCGGCACTCAACTCGGCGGTCTTCAGCGACGGCAGTTTCTGCTATATTCCCAAAGGGGTCAGGTGCCCGATGGAGCTTTCAAGCTACTTTAGGATCAACGCCGCCGGCACAGGCCAGTTCGAGAGGACGCTCATCGTGGCGGACGAAGGGTCTCAACTGAGCTACATGGAGGGCTGCACGGCTCCGATGCGTGACGAGAACCAGCTTCACGCGGCGGTGGTGGAGATCGTGGTCGAGAAAGACGCCGACGTGAAATATTCAACGGTGCAGAACTGGTACCCAGGGGATGCGCAGGGGCGCGGAGGAATCCTTAACCTCGTGACCAAAAGGGGAATATGCAAGGGCAGCGGCTCGCATCTGAGCTGGACGCAGGTCGAGACGGGTTCGGCGATCACTTGGAAATATCCTTCCACGATCCTGAAGGGAGACTACTCCTCGTCGGAATTCTACTCGGTCGCCGTGACCAACAACTATCAGCAGGCGGACACCGGAACAAAGATGATCCACATCGGCCGCGGCACGAAGAGCCGGATCGTAAGTAAAGGAATATCAGCGGGTCACAGCCAGAACAGTTACCGTGGTCTGGTCCGGATGAACGCCGGAGCGGCCGGAGCGCGCAACTACTCGCAGTGCGACAGCCTGCTGATCGGCTCGCAGTGCGGGGCGCACACGTTCCCGGACATCCAAAGCGCCAACCCGACCGCGATCGTGGAACACGAGGCGACGACCTCGAAGATCAGCGACGAGCAGCTGTTCTATTGCAACCAGAGGGGGCTCGGGCCTGAGGACGCGGTCGGCCTGATCGTCAACGGCTACGCCCACGAGGTGCTTTCCCGCCTCCCGATGGAGTTCGCCGTAGAAGCCACCAAACTGCTTCAGGTCTCCCTCGAAGGTTCGGTGGGTTAATGAATATATTCACAAGCATTTCTGAATATTCCGGAAGTGCCTGAACAGGTGGGCAATCACCTTAATAATTCTTCAGCAAACGATTGCCGGTTTGCGGTGACTTGAACATTTATGAAGTTCTTTGATATAGAAAACATTGCGTTCACGCTTGGCGGAACGGGAGTGAGCTTTCTGGAGCTGATCGGAGTCATCGCGGGACTTACCTGCGTGGTGATGGCCGGACGCAACAGCAAGTACAACTTCTGGGTCGGCTACCTGTACAACATCCTGCTGTTTACGCTGTTCTGGCAGCGGCACCTCTACTCGGCGATGCTTCTCCAGCCGATAGCGTTCGGAATCAATGCCTTCGGGCATTGGAGGTGGACACATCCCAGGCCGGAGGAACAGAGTTCGAAAGACGCTTCGGCCTTGAAGGTGACACATCTGTCGATGCGGGATTGGTGCACTGCTCTCACGGTCGTGGCCTTTGCCGGAGCCGCCTGGGGATTCGTCCTCAGCAAGTTGGGCACAGTCTGGTTCACGGACATATTCACACCCGATCCGACTCCGTGGCTTGACTCGTACGGCCTGATGCTGACGCTGTTGGCGCAGTTCCTTTCCGCCCAGAAGAAGTGGGACTGCTGGATCGTGTGGCTGGTGGTGAACATCACGAACATCACCCTCTACCTCAGCGCCGGCCTCGTGTTTATGCCGATCGTCAGCGCATTGTACCTTCTCAACGGCATCTGGTCCCTGTGGACTTGGTACCGGCTGTACAAAGAGGAGAGGTAGATTCCTTGCCGCAGCGGTCCGGCAGGCTCACCAACCGGTAACCCGAATTTACGGTCACCAGGCCAACACCTATGGTCACAGAGCTTGTCGAAGTGACCTTACAAACTTGAACAAAATACGATGAATATGACAGACATATTACTGAAGATAAAAGATCTGCACGCAAGTGTCGGAGACAAGGAGATTCTGAAGGGAATCGACCTTGAGATCCGCCGCGGTGAGATTCACGCCGTGATGGGTCCGAACGGGGCTGGGAAAAGTACCCTGTCCTCTGTCCTGACCGGCAAGCCGAACTACGAGGTGACGGCCGGATCAATCAAGTTCGATGGCAAGGATTTGCTGGCGATGAAGCCGGAGGAAAGGGCCTGGGCCGGACTGTTTATGTCCTTCCAGTATCCGATCGAGATTCCGGGAGTCTCCATCACGAACTTTATGAAGACGGCGATCAACTCCAAGCTCAAGGCTCAGGGGAAAGAGCCGATGAAAGCCGGTGATTTCCTGAAGCTTATGAAGCAGAAGATGGCCTTCGTGCAGATGAAGCCGGAGTTCGCCAAGCGTGAGGTAAACGTCGGATTCTCCGGTGGAGAGAAGAAGAGGAACGAGATCTTCCAGATGGCGATGCTCGATCCGACCCTCGCTATCCTCGACGAGACGGACAGCGGCCTGGACGTGGACGCGCTCAAGATCGTGGCCGATGGAGTGAACGCCCTGCACACTCCGGAAAAGTCTGCGATCGTCATCACCCACTACCAGAAGCTTCTTGAATATGTAAGGCCGGATGTCGTGCACGTCTTGAAGGACGGCCGTATCGTGGCCAGCGGCGGTTACGAACTGATTGACAAGATTGAAAAGGATGGCTTTGAACAGTTCTAAAAACATAGACCACGGCAATTATATTCCCTCGCCCATCTTGCCGGGAATGAAAGTCGCTGACGGAGAGCATATTCGCAAGGTCTTTGTGCTTTCCGCCGATGATGTCGCCGCAGGAGCCGAGGTCGCTGAGCGTGTCGAAGCGACAGTTGGTTCGACAGGCTCACCAACCACCAAAGTGACCGAGATTCCGTCCAACATCGAGGTGGGGGCGGATGCGGCGCTGGATCTGACGGTTATAGTGCTGCCGGGAGTGTCGGCTCGGATTCCGCTGACGATCGACTTGACTGGAGCGCATTCCGAAATCCGCCTTTCGGGAATATACCTCTGCTCCGGCCACGATGAGGTGACGTTCGACATCACGATGCATCACCGTACTGGAGACTGCCGTTCCCGGCAGACATTCAACGGGTTGGCTACCGGGGAGGCCAAGTGCGGATTCTTCGGCAAGATTGTGATCGCGCCCGAGGCGCAGAGAACCGAGGCGTTCCAGGAGAACCACAACATCTTGCTTTCCGACTCGGCCAGGATCAACACAAAGCCACGGTTGGAGATCTATGCAGATGATGTGAAGTGCTCGCACGGCGCCACGGTCGGGAAACTGAACGAAGACGAGCAGTTCTATATGCGCTCCCGTGGCATGCCTGAGGAAGAGGCCAAGGTTCTATATGCGCTCCCGTGGCATTCCTGAGGAAGAGGCCAAGGTGCTGCAGATGATCTCGTTCGTGGCCCCGGTACTGGAAAACATCCCGGAAGACTCCACAGACGGCACTCCAGCCAGGACCGCCGTCGCTGAACTTGTCGAGAACGCAATCAGGGGACTGTAAGAGCGTGGCGCATAAGTGGTTATAACACAGCGCAATAAGCCTTCTCCTTAAGGTGATTCCAACCGAAGGCTGCCAAGGATTAGACTGATTTTCAAAGAGTTGAACGCCACGACCGCAAATTTGGATAAATATGATTGTCAAGACGAATGTCAAGCTGAATCTGGGACTGAGTGTCCTGCGGAAACGTGCCGATGGGTTTCACGACATCGAGACGCTGTTTGTGCCGTGCTTTGATTTCGGGGACACTATTGAGATCATTACGGGAGATGACTACAGCCGGAGCTCGGCGGCGTTGTTCGCGAAGTACGGAGCCCCGGACGGACGCTTTGACGCTTCGACAGGCTCAGTGACCGGCAGGCTCAGCGACCGGCAAGAAGCATCGGTTGGTGAGCCTGTCGAACCAACTAGGCTCAACGAATCAGCCAAAGAAGACGGAAAAGAAACGACTCTCTCGGGAAATGTAACCGCATCAGAGGATGGAAGATTAGTGCAAGGAATATCCGATGATGGGAAGCTGATGATCACAATCGCGCGGGAGGAGGGTGTTGACTGGAATCCGCTCAAGGATCTGTGCGCAAAGGCGTACAACATTCTGGCACAAGATTTTGACCTGCCGCCGGTCAAGATATTCCTGGAAAAGAAGGCAGCGGTAGGTGCCGGGCTTGGCGGCGGATCGGCGGACGCGGCTTTCACTCTCAAAGCGCTGAACGAGCTTTGCGGCCTGAACCTTTCCGAGCAAAGGCTTTCTGAATATGCCGCGAAACTTGGCAGCGATTGCGCTTTCTTTGTTTTCAATCGCCCTATGATCGGGTCTGGGCGAGGGGAAATCCTTGAGCCTTACGACATTGACCTGTCCGAGTACGAGATCAAGGTTCTGATTCCGGAGGGAATTGTGGTCTCCACAGCGGAGGCTTATAAAGGAATAGTGCCTCGGGAAAGTTTGAAGCCCGGGTGCTTCGACACTTCGGAAAATTCAGATCATCGCAGACTCATCGACCAAGGCATGACAGAATCGTCAGAGGAATACCAAGACCTTCCCGGAAAGCGAATGATGAGTGGCCCCAGCCCAACAGGACTCTCAGATTTGAAAACAGTGCTTGCGATGCCGGTCACGGAATGGAAAGACAATCTTGTCAACGACTTTGAGGCCACTGTCTTCAAGGCGCATCCGGAACTTGCCGCCATCAAGCAATCCCTCTATGACTCCGGAGCGGTCTATGCCTCGATGTCTGGCTCCGGCTCCGCACTCTTCGCCCTCTATAGAAAATAGTCGCGCTAATTGCGCAACTCACACGTAATAAGAGGCTGCGTCCCCGACCTCAGAAGCCGGTACCGAAAACGCCGCCGTGGCCTGGGTCCGGGTTCCAGCCGCCGGTAGGGCAAACGCCGGAACGACACTAAGCAAAACCGTCAGCGTAATGAATATTGTTTGTGACTATTTCATAATTTGTATCTCTTGCAAATTATCATTATATTAGGAACGTTTTAAAAGTTTTAACGCATTATGAAATTTATCCTGTATTAGTTCTATTTATTTATGCACTAATCAGTTGCACACCCTCCATAACAGAGATGGTTCCTGAAAATAAGATTCGTATTTCAGAGAACATCTTCTTTGACAACAACACTAAAAGGTATGTTTATTATGATAAACTACCATTGACAAAAAGCAATATTGAAATAGATACCTTCAGACTCCGCTAACTAGACAAAAAACAAGAAATATGTTAAGAAAGCTGCTACTTACTATCGGATTTGCTTTATTGTTTTTTATAAGGCCATTGGAGTCAGGCGCACAGGTGCCGGTCACAATCAAATGTGAGAATAACGCCAAGACGGTCACTGACATCAGAGTGCAGATCACCTTCCCGTCCGGTGAAATGAAAGCGTATGACGGGAAGAATCTGGAAAGCGAGGTTCTGGAATATCACATAGAAGGAACCGGAGAATGTAAACTGTTCATCCATTTCAAAGAGGAAGGAGTCAAGGCACCTACTTTCATCTCCAAAAAATTCATGATTTCCGGAGAAGAAAAAAGAATCGATGTTTACACTTCAATGAATCTCAGGAGCATGGTGATTCCTTGTAACTCAGAGTACTCAAACAGAAAGTACTGCATCCTGTTCATAAAGAAGATTTATCCTGAATGTCCGGAAGGGCGATACCCTAAAGGATATGAGAACGATTCTGAGCGGACGAATCTCTGGGAATATTCCCTCCAAAGCATAGTTCAAAAATAGCAGGCAAACAGGCTCCCTGTACGTAAAACAGTTGTCTGGCGTACCAAGGGGACTTAAACCCACGACCGGTACAGGATAGAGCCCTCTGGCGTACCAACGGTTTTCCGGCAACACAGGAGACAGAGAAAAAGAAATACCCCCAACATTCCTATTCACCAAAGTTCCTCGGCGCCGCCGTAATAGTCATAGACATCCTGATAGTCAAGGTTGAGCTGCTCCAGAATCTCCTCCGAGGAAAGGCCGGTTACGATGCTCCTTCCACCGGAATTCTGCACCACACCATCTCCCCGTCCACCACCATCAAACAACGACCTTCCCCGCAGACCTACCGGATGGTTCAGAACCGTGTCCACCGGCCGGATGGCATATTCATAGTACCGCACCGGCCTACTCTTCATCGCTTCCACCTCCCTCAGATGCCGCTTTTCCCCAATCATCGCCACCACCGCCAACGCCACCGGCAGAAGCAGCACCGCCGTCACCGCCAACTTCTCTTTCAATGAATATGTCTCATCGGGGTCTTTGCGCATCACTTTTCTTTGATTTCCTTAACCCATATAGAAAACAGCTCTTCTTGAGTAAGATGAGTGTTTGCCGAACTAGTACTTGGCATCTCCACATTCAAACAACCATAATCCAAAGCCTTCTTGTAAGCCTTTCCGCCATTGAACAAAACCTTCTTTATGGACGGATTAGAATCGATAAGTGACTGTACATCATTCTGCTCCCCATTCTTAATATTAGAGTCCAAACTACCTTTACGTTCTGCCGAAGCATAGACATCCCACAACGCAATATGAAGCTGGTCCAACAAATTCAGCCTTTTTGAATAATCTTCCGGCAAAGGTTTGTCTGCTGCCTTAGCGATTATCTTCCAAAAACGGTTGCTACGATTAGCATAATACTGCTGAAGACGCAACGATTCTTTTCCAGGCATGGTGCCAAGAATTAATATACGAGGCGAAGCAGGAACATAGGCCTCTAAACAAGCACAATTTTTCATTGATTCTATCTTCTGATCATTAGTTTTGTCGAATCGCCGCTCTGATAACAAAGATTTATCTCCTTCTGAAATATGCCCACAACCACCATTTCCCCCAATAATAGTGATTTTACCGCTTTTGACCAACTGTTTGAAATCATTGACGTCAAACTCATCACCAGCATTATTCTTGAAATCCGAACAGTGAAAACCGAACTTACGGATTTTCGCACGAATTGACTTTTTGCCTGATTTATCAGACCTTACTTTACTTTTGAGAAGTCTCACTATAGCTTCGTATTCTTCTTTAGTAAATATATCTTTTCCTTTCATAGGATAATGTTATATTAGATCATACAGACAATAATAACTCCACAGGAATATTCCCTCTTATCTTTCGACTTTTTTAAGCCCCTCCACCTGTGCCTCCAACTTATAGACCTCATTCAAGATCGCAAGAGCCGGAGAATATGCCCATCCTTTGATATAATTTCTCATCTCTGTTGTCGTACTAACACCCTTCTCGTATGCACAATAGAGTTCCTCTATGGACAATTTAAAGTGTTTTTTAGTATCACACCTAATACCATCAATACGATTCCCTATTAGTTTCAAGTCCTTATAAAGATGGCCTTTGACACTTTTGGCAATGGAAATTTTTCCAAGGCATTCAATAAATTCACTTGGCGTAAACATAGCACAACTATTTATAAATTAATAAATCATTTATTCCGTTCCAACGCTGCCGCCCAGATAGCGTTCATCCGGTCCTTGAGGGACTGGGGTGCGAGGATTTCAACGGAGGAGCTTCGGGAGAGAAGGGCCATCACGAAATCGTTGGTTATCTTAAGGCGGAGAGTCACTTCTACATATTCCTCGGTCTCTTCGATTTTTTGAGAGGTATGAATAGGAAGGGTTTTGATAAAACGGCCATCCAAAGGACTGAACCTCAAGCGGATGTCCTCAACAGGCATCTTAGGGTCATCCCAAATACCGAAGCAATCGCGGAAAAGATTCCCGGCACGGACACTCTCGTCTCGGATGAAATCCTCGTCAAGCACCTTGAAGGATTTGAACCTGCCCAACTCGAAGCACTTCAGGACTCCCTCAACCATCGCCACAAGATACCAGCGGTTCTGCGACTGCTTCAGGAAATACGGCTCGGCGAGATATTCCGCCTCCTTGCCTCCAAGCCTTGGCAATGAATATGAAAAACGCACCTTCCGTCTTTGCTTTATCGACCTTAGAATTTTCTGAATATCAACGCTGAACGTCATCCTCCTCTGTTCCGGAATGATATAGTCACGTGTCCCGGAGTCCGAGCCGACAGTACTCAGGATCTCGATCTCTGAAAGAAGTTCCTTGAACCGATCGGTGTAAACGGGGTCTCTGCCCACTATGCAATACCCCTTCCCTTTGACATTCTGAATCTCCATTCCGAAGACCTCCTCAATGGTCTTGATGTCACGCTGAAGAGTCCGCAAAGTGTAGGGACCGTTCTCGGCCATATCACCTGACATGGCCTCCAGCAGATCCTCTTTGCCGACATATTCACAGATGCCGCTGAGTTTGTTCACTATTGCGCTTAACCGCTTGATCTGGTTCAACATATTCAGAAGTGTTTGTCGCAAATATAACAATCAAAAGCGACAGATCTTGTCGCATTGAAGAGAAATAACAACTAAGAAGCTGTTTTGAATTGTTTGAAATGTTCTTTGATGTGAATAATCTTCTTTTTCTTCCCGCTTCTTCTGCCAGACAGCACCGCTATCCTCCTTGGAAGAAGCGGTCTAAACTGAGGTTTTTCACTCTCGACCCAGCGCCCGAACCGAGGGCAATCGAACTTGTTCGGATTGCCGAGGTGGGCAGCAGTGAAAGAGCTTGCTCTTAACCTTCAAACAAACAATTCAAAACAGCTTCTAAATGATGGAAAGACCCGGTTATTCAGCTGCTCTTCTTCCTAATGTTTGTAATAAAAGCAAGGTTTTGTAACAATGGTATGCTCTTGTTTGGATAATACCAAAACGGGATATGCCCTGCAGACCCAACAGGGCCTGACACTGTTCTCATACAAGCGACATTCAGCCTTATTCACGCTTTTAGAGGGACAATTGTCACTCCACGAGCGTCTTTACGCCGAAATCCCGCTCGTAGAACTCGAAGGTTCTTCGCTCTAAGCACTTTTAGGTGGGAGACTGTCTTAATACCCTCTCCGAGGATTGAAAATTCGTTGTCGCCCCTGTATAGGGGGTACAGACTTTTCAACTCTCACCGAGACTTTTGTCTGGGGGCATGTACGCCTCTGACTTCTGAAGCCAGACCTCGCATATTCAAGAACAGGGTAAGAGCACATCGGTATATTCATGTGTCGTCTAAGGTACGCACTTATCTTGTTCATTGACAATACTATCGCCGGTCTTGCAAGGAGAGGTAATCCTTGAGCGCATCGACATATTCATTGAAAGCCTTGACGCCTGTGTCGGTCGCGCGGCAGGTGGTGCAAGGCTTCTTGCCTTTGAAGCCCTTCTCTACCCATAACATTTTGATTTACATTTTTTTGCCATTAACAGCTATGCGCTTTAACCTCAACGGCATTACAAATATGAATAAGTTTACAATATAAACCAAAATAACATCATTGAATATGATCAAAGATCAAGTGGACGTATACAGTGGGTCGCGCATCCGATTCTGCGGACAAGGCTGCAAAAAAGACTTTCCGAATTTTTGGTAACGTGCAAAATTCGGGAAGTCCTTTTCATTGGCGCCACCATGCAGATGGCGCTCTTATTCATCTACCGGGAATGTCGCTTCGACAAGCTCAGCGACCAGGCAGGTGTACAACCCTGTGACCAGTCCTGCAATCAAGTACGTGTCCAGGCATGCGATCAGGCATGCGACCAGACACGTGTCCAGTCCGTAATCAATTAAGTGACCGAACCTGTGATCTGACCAGAGGCCAGAATGCTCTGTGTGAAACCTTACGAGAGGCTCTTCGATGGCTGGTAAACTTTGTCGAACCTTTAGTTCTGCGACCGGTCAGTGCGACCTTACGCAAAGGTTAAGCTTCTGTCGGTGGAGGATAAGACTCTGTTTCACAACGGATTAAGCGATGGTCTTTAGTTGATAACGACTAAAGGCCATCGCTTTTATAACTGATTTTCAATCACTTACGCGAGACGCTTTTCGAGACGCTCGCGGATGGCGGCGATGAAGTCGGCGGAGTTCTTTACCTGAGGAGTCACGCCTTCCATGAGGTTGGCGAGATCCTTGGTCACGATGCCGGCGTTGAGGGTGTCGAAGCAGGCGGCCTCAAGCTGGTCGGCATAGTTGACAAGCTCTGGAATGTTGTCCATCTCGCCTCTCTTGCGGAACGCACCGCTCCACGCGAAGATCGTCGCGATCGGGTTCGTGGAGGTCTCCTCGCCCTGGAGGTGCTTGTAGTAGTGACGGGTCACGGTGCCGTGGGCTGCCTCGTACTCGTACTTGCCGTCAGGGCTGACAAGAACAGAGGTCATCATGGCAAGGGAACCGAAGGCCGTGGAGACCATGTCGCTCATCACGTCACCGTCGTAGTTCTTGCAGGCCCAGATGAAACCACCCTCGCTGCGCATCACACGTGCGACCGCGTCATCAATAAGGGTGTAGAAGTACTCGATGCCGGCGGCCTCGAAAGCGTCCTTGTACTCTGCGAACACCTCCTCGAAAATCTCACGGAAACGTCCGTCGTACTTCTTGGCGATGGTGTCCTTGGTGGCGAACCAGATGCTCTGCTTGAGGTCAAGGGCGTACTTGAAGCAAGCGTGGGCGAAAGAACGGATGGAAGCGTCGGTGTTGTGCATTCCCTGGAGAACGCCGGGACCCTTGAAGGTGTGGACTATCTGCTCTTCCCTCTTGCCGCTCTCGCCTTCGAAGACGAGCTTGGCGACTCCCGGCTCCTCAACGCGGATGTCAACACTCTTGTAAACATCACCGTAGGCGTGACGGGCGATGGTGATAGGCTTCTTCCAGAACTTCACTGCCGGAGAGATGGAAGGGATGGTGATAGGTGTGCGGAACACCGTTCCGTCCAGCATCGAACGGATCGTTCCGTTCGGGCTCTTCCACATCTGATGCAGGTTGTACTCGGTCATACGCTTGGCGTTAGGAGTGATGGTGGCGCACTTCACGGCAACACCGTACTTCTTGGTGGCGTTGGCGGAGTCGATTGTCACCTGATCGCCGGTCTCGTCACGATGAACGAGGCCGAGGTCATAGTATTCTGTCTTCAGATCAACAAATGGAATGATAAGCTCATCCTTAATCATCTTCCACAGGATCCTTGTCATTTCATCACCATCCATCTCTACGAGAGGAGTGACCATCTGAATTTTTTTCATAATTGAATATTAAAAATTAAAGTGTTTTACGAATATGATTACCTGGGCACCTCAGGCTTGCAAGCCCCTGAAATTGACGCAAGCCTAAAGTGCGCGATTATGATTATTTGCTCTTCTGGGCGGCGTAGAAGTTCATCAGGCAACCGTCGGCGAGAATCTCCCTCTCGTCAGCGGTCAGATTCTGGAAGTAGAGATGAATGTCCTTCACACCTTCGGCGCTGATCACCTTGGCGTCAATCTCCTCCTTGCCCGAAAGGATGGCCTCACGGATGCCGGGAACATAGACGAAATCGCCGGCTACATATTCAAAAGGAGTCTCCTTTGAGATGGTGAAAGGAACGATGCCCCAGTTGATGCAGTTGCTGCGGTAACGCTTGGTGGCATATTCATAGCAGATGTTGGCGTCGCCGCCGAGCACCTTCTGGCAGGAAGCGGCCTGCTCGCGGGCAGAGCCGTCGCCAGGCTTGTTGGCGAACACGCATGAGCCGAACGAGGTGTCCTCCGGCTTGGCGCCCACCTTGGCGAGGGCGTCGAGAACGTGCTGCGAAGCCTTGCCGGCGCGGCGCTCAAGATCCTCCGCCTGGATGCGCTTGCTGATCCCGACATATTCAGGAACACGGCGTGAGAGAGCGAACTCGGAGAGTTTCAGCGGGTTGGAACGGTAGCTGGAAGTCTCGCCCGAAGGGATGAGCTCGTCGGTCGTGGTGACAGGGTCGTGGATGACAGCGGCGAGTTCGAGGAGCATGTTATCCTGCATCGGGTACATCTTAGGCCAGTCCTTGATGTTCGGTCCGTAGCGGAGCTCGACGGTAGGGTCGGCCTTGCCGAATCCGTAGTAGATGCGGCTCTTGTAGATGCGGTCGTCGAAGGAATATGGCTTGTGCGTGTCTTCGTACTGGATGTCAGTGGCTGCCGTGATGACTCCACCGTTGGCGGCCGTGGCGGCGATAGAGCGCGCGTCCATCAGGCAGACAAGGGAGATTTGTCCCTGTCCAGGCTTCGAGCCCTCACGGTTAGGGAAGTTGCGGGTGGTATGACGGATCGAGAGTCCGTTGTTGGCAGGAACGTCACCGGCTCCGAAGCAAGGTCCGCAGAACGCCGGCTTGATCACAACACCGGCCTCAAGCAACTCCTCGGCGATGTGATTGCGGGTGGTCGCGAGATAGACAGGGGTTGACTGAGGGTAGGCGGACATCGTGAAGTAGTCGTTGCCGATGGTCTTGCCCTTCATGATCGCGGCGGCCTCGCTGAGGTTGTCGTAGGTACCTCCGGAGCAGCCGGCGATGATGGCCTGGTCCGCGAAAGCCTTGCCGTCCTTCACCTTGCTCTCAAGATCGATGGTGATCTTGTCGCCGAAACGCTTCTTGGCATCCTCCTCCACTTTCTTCAGGATTCCCTCCGGATCAGCCTGGAACTCGTGGATCGTGTAGGCGTTGGATGGGTGGAACGGAAGGGCGATCATTGACTCCTGTTTGGAGAGATCGATGCGGATCATCGCGTCGTAGTAAGCCATCTCGCCCGGCTGGAGCTCTTTGTAAGCCTCAGGACGCTCGTGCATCCTGTAGTACTCCTCAACCTTCTCGTCCGTCACCCAGATAGAGCTCAGACAGGTGGTCTCGGTGGTCATCACGTCGATTCCGTTACGGAAGTCGGTAGGAAGGGAGGCCACGCCAGGGCCTGCGAACTCAAGCACCTTGTTCTTCACGAAACCGTTCTCGAACACGGCCTTGACGAGGGAGATGGCCACGTCGTGAGGGCCGACACCCTTCTTAGGCTTGCCTTCGAGCCAAACCAGCACAACCTCAGGAGCGTTGATGTCCCAAGTGTTGTGGAGGAGTTGCTTCACAAGCTCACCGCCACCTTCGCCCACACCCATGCAGCCGAGCGAGCCGTAGCGCGTGTGGCTGTCGGAACCGAGGATCATGCGGCCGCAACCGGCGAGAGCCTCGCGGACATATTGATGAATAACCGCCTGGTTGGCAGGAACATAGATACCACCGTACTTCTTGGCGGCGGAGAGACCGAAGATATGGTCGTCCTCGTTGATGGTACCGCCGACAGCACACAGAGAGTTGTGGCAGTTGGTCATCGCGTAAGGGATAGGGAACTTGTCAAGTCCGCTGGCGCGGGCTGTCTGGATAATTCCGACATAAGTGATGTCGTGTGAAGCCATCGCATCGAACTTGATGCGCATCTTCTTGCCTTTGCTTCCGTCCACATCGTGGGCACGGAGAATTCTGTAGGCAATAGTATTTTCACGAGCCTCGTCGGCAGATGGCATTCCCGCGGCATCACTTACGAGAGTCTTGCCGCCCTTCAGATAAACACCATTAGGAATCAATTCAACCATAGTAAATTAGTTTTGTGTTAATGAATATTGTTAATTATGCTTTCTATAAAAATCGTCAGGGACAGCATGTCGGCGCTTCCGCCGGGCGAGATGTTCTCCCTGATGAAATCCTTGTTCAAAGACGACAATCCGCTCTCGCTGAAGTCCTCAAGAAGCCTTGCGGCCTCGGCTTCGGCGTGGGCGAGACCCTCCGCTCCCCTCCTGTGGAGGATGTTGGTGTCGTCAAGGGTCGTCATTATGTGAAGCAGCGTCTTATGGCAGCGGAAAGGGTCGCCTTCCAGCGAACGGTAGTACGGCAGCCAGTCTGTGAATAGTTCCGGATAGGCCGCGCGGGCGTTCTCCAGAGCGCCGACAGCCTTGAAACTTCTCTTTGCCTCGGCACCGTGCGTACCTCGGGCGGAAGGGATCTCCGACGCGGCGCGGGACACGAGTTCTTTGAATGAATATGCTTCCACAGATCCCGTTGTAGATGCGAGGTAAGAGGCCGCGGCGACGGAAAGGCCGATGCAGAAGAGGGCTCCTTTGTGGGTATTCACTCCGCCGGTGGCCTTCAGCATCGCTTTTTCGGCCTCGATGCCGATCTCCTTTATCTTTGCCGGGTCAATGTCCTTGGCGGAATCCAAGGCCAGTCTTGTCAGGTAAGGTCTTAACGCTGAGATGCTTTTGGACATCAGCGCATAGTCCATGTCTTTGTGGGCACCGTTGTCCTGCCTGTCCACGAGTCCCGGTTTGGGGGTCGTGTCGAGTTCCAACCTCAACGCACGCTCGGCAAGGTCGGCGACCAAGTAAGGGATGGAGGATTCTGGAATATATTCCATCGCCTCTTTGAAGCCGCCTTCGTCCAGCGCCAGTCTCAACGCCGTGGCGCTGAGCGGTTTGCCTTTTTGCTCAAGTCTTGGGATCTCAACAAAATCTATTGGTCGCCAAGCCTGTCGAACCACAGCGACCGATGTTCCCGGCAATATCTCCGCCATCAGTTCGTTGTAGCGGCGGGTCAGCGCATCCTCCGGCTCGCTGCCGGCAAAACGCACCGTAACTCCAAGAGGCTGAGCGATGTGGTTCACGAACAAATCCAGATCAAGCGCGATCTGCGTGTCCGTGGCATCATCCAACTTCTTCAGGAAATATGTCGGGAATGTCGCCGCCGAGATGGCGTAGTCACTCCCCTCGCAGACAACCACATTGTCAAGCCCGGTGCAACCGGCCTCGATCATAGCCTTTCTTTCGACGTAAGGGAAACGCGACCTGTCCTCCCTGACGACGATCACATAGAGATTGTCAACCAGCGATGCGGCCTGCTCAACCAGATAGCGATGTCCTTTAGTGAACGGATTGGCGTTCATCACGATCGCCCCGTTCCGGCCCGGACGGGCAAGCGAAGCCAAGTACTTCTTGTACTCCGGAAGCCCTCCCCTGCCGTTCTCCATCAGAATGGCCTTCGGCGCTGACGCAAGCAACCCGAACCCAAGGCTTTTGAATATTCCTTCGTTCTCCGGCTTAGTGAAAGCTTTGACCGATTCCCTGCCCTCCTCACGGGCGATGGCGATGAGGCGAGACACGAGAATATTCATAAGTCCCTCGCTGCGAGCGGATTCCGACACCGCGACGCACTTGATGACGTTGCCGTCCAGACCGCCGCCGGCAAGGATTTCGTCTCCGTCCTCGTCGCGTGTCACCACCACATAACGGTCCAGCGGAGCCAGTCTCAGCCCGTTGGCGGCGAGGAAAGCCTCGACCCGTCTCCGGACAGAGTTCAACGACAGCGGAGCCTCGCTTATGTAGTGACGGTTATCGCACATAGGACTCAATCATTTCGTCAATCTTAGCAGTCAACTCGCCCATTGTATGAGTACGGTTTCGCATACAATAGCGAGCCTCGTTGTCACAGACAAGACATTTTCTCGGACTCAGGCCCACCGACTCCCTTGACATAGGAACTCCGTCAGCGTCAATCACATCCAAATCAAAAAGGCGGCCGAGCGGATGAGTGTCCTCGATCCGGCAGGTCTCCTTTTTGGCTTCCTCGTTGGAAAGCTGGGTGACGAGATAGGCCTCGTAGCCGGTCGGCAAGTCTCGCAGTCTGAATTTGAGCATCGAGTCTCCGAAAGCCGAGACCAGAGCCGTGACCGCGGCCTGGGCGACCACAAGTGATTGCAGATTACGCTTGACCTTACCCGGCATTATGACCGTGAGGCAGACCAAGGTCTTTCCAGGGTAACCTTTCAAAAGTTCCTTCTGGAAAGAAGCCCGTTCCTCACGACTTGCCAGCAATTGGTCAAGCGTAATCTCCATAAAAAACAGTCTTAGTCCTCGATGTTCATTATGACATCCATCACGGAGCCGTCACGGTTCATCACGACTCCCACGACCTTCTCTCCGAACGGAAGCGGATCAGGGACTCCGATGGACTTCAGAGCCAGTTCCTTGAGGTCATGGATGTCCACGATCCTCAGTCCGGCCTCCCTCAGACGCTCGGCGATCTCAGGACGGCGCGGGTTGACCGCGATGCCATATTCAGTGACCACGACATCGACTGTCGAGCCAGGGGTGATGAGAGTCGTGACCTCGTCCACCACGCAAGGGATACGTCCGCGCATCAGAGGGCAGACGATGATCGAGAGGGCTGAGTCAGCCGCCGTGTCAGGATGTCCGCCGACCGCGCCTCTGATGACTCCGTCACTGCCGACAAGCACGTTGACATTGAAGTTCACATCCACCTCAAGGGCAGAGAGAATCACGATGTCGAGATAGTGCACGGCTGATCCCGGCTCATCCGCGCTGGCATATTCATTGGCGGAGACTCCCTTGTGGAAAGGATCGTTCTTGATTGATTCGGCTGCCACCCTGTCGAAAGACTGCACGTCGATCAGGCGCTCGATGAGGCCTTCCTCGTGCATCTTGACCATGTGGGCGGTGATGCCGCCAAGCGCGAAGCTGGAATGGATGCCTCGCTTGATCATTTCCTCACGAATATATTTGACAGCGGCCAGCGAGGCTCCGCCGGATCCGGTCTGGATCGAGAAGCCTTCCTTGAAATAGCCGCTGTTGACGATCACCTTCGCGGCGTTCATCGCAAGCAGGATGTCGCGAGGGTTCTTGGTGTCACGAATGGCTCCGGAAGAGATCTTGGAAGAGTCTCCGACCGAATCCACGAGTACAACGTAGTCCACATCATGCTCGGAGATGGAGTTCGGTGTGTTCGGATAGTCAACGAGATCGTCGGTGATTATCACGACCTTGTCAGCGTACTGCGCGTCCGGCTTGGCGTAGCCGAGGGAGCCACAGATTGACTTGGCGTGCTCGGAACGGGAGTAACCGCTGGCGTTGCCGGCAGGGTCGCTGGAAGACGCGCCCAGGAAGGCCACGTCGATGTGAAGGTCACCGTTGGCGATGGCGCTTCCACGTCCTCCGTGGCTGCGGAACACCACAGGCTCCTTCATCAGACCGTGTGAGATCTCCTTGGCAAGCTCGCCACGTAGCCCGGAGGTGGAGATCTTTGTGATCACCCCGTTCTTGATGTGGTCGATCAGCGGAGCGTGAACGTCTGAGAGGCTGGATGCGGCGAGGTGGAGATTCTTGAATCCCATCTCAGCCAGTTTGCCAACGACCATGTTCACAACCTTGTCACCGCCTCTGAAATGGTGGTGGAAGGAGATTGTCATTCCGTCTTTCAGGCCGCTGAGCCTGATGGCATCCTCAAGTGTAACCACCTTGGACTGAACCTTCTGAAGATCCTTGCGGAATGTGGTGTTTTTCGGAGTCTCTCCCGAGTACACCTTCTTGCCCATTGCGGCGGCAACCTTATCGACAAGCGCCGCCCTTTCCCTTATATTACTCATAAACTTCCTCCTTTGTTAATATGCCTGAAGCGATGGCGAGATCGATGGTGCGCTGAGCCCTGATGACGACAGGACGGTCAACCATCTTGCCGTTGACGGCGATGACACCCGAGCCGCGTTTCTCAGCCTCCTTGATGGCGGCGAGAATCTTCTTAGCCTTCTCGATGGCCTTCTCGGTAGGTGCGAACACCTCGTTCACAATCTGGATCTGACGAGGGTTGATGATGGACTTGCCGTCGAATCCGAGGGTCTTGATGAGTTCGACCTCCTTGCGGAAAGTCTCCATGTCATCGAGGTTTGAATATACCGTGTCGAGAGCGTCGATCCCTGCGGCCCTGGCGGCCACCACGATGGTCTCGCGGGCATAGAGCAGCTCGGCTCCGCCCGGGGTACGCTGGGTCTTGAGGTTGGCGCAATAGTCCTCGGCTCCGAGGGCGATGCCCATCATCCTCTTCGAGGCCTTGGCGATGGCGAAGGCGTTGCAGATGCCCTCGGCGCTTTCGATGGCGGCCATCATGCGGGTTCTGCCAAGGCATCCCAGTTCTTTCTCGACCTTCTCAATCTCCGCCTCCAGCTCGCGGACCTCGTCGGCGGTCTCGGTCTTCGGCATGCGGATCACCTGCACGCCGGCCTTCACGACAGCCTCAACGTCCTTGCGTCCGTAAGGTGTGCTGAGAGGATTGATACGGACAACCATTTCGGTGTCGCCGTAGTCTATTGATTTAAGAGCGTTGTAAACGAGCAGACGCGCGGCGTCTTTCTCGGCCATTGTCACGGAGTCCTCCAGGTCGAGCATGATCGAGTCCGGCCCGTAGATGAAGGCATCCTGCATCATTCCGGGATTGTTGCCCGGAACGAACATCATTGTTCTTCTTAATCTTTCCATAATCGTAACTGATTATCGGAATAACCCGCGCACCTTCGGTCCCTGGCGCCGCGACTTATTCCTCAACCTAAACTAAGCCCAAACATCTTTTCCTGTGGCGCGCACGGCGGCGGCGGTCACCCTGGCACGGATGGTGCAATCCCTGGCTCCCTTGTCAACCGCCTTGATGTCAGCGTCCTCCAGTCCGAATTCGGTAAGAGTTTCCTCAATGACCTGACGGATCTGTCTGCCAAACTGAGCGGCTACAGAACTGTCGAGGTCGATGTGCAGACCTTTCGTCTCGGCCGGGGCGATCTGGATCATGATGTCACCTGACTCCAGCGTTCCGGCTACAGCGTTCTTTACTTCCATAGCGAAATGTACGATAAAAAAGTCATTAGTGTCCCTGAACCCTCAGGGGCGTGTTAATAATTATGTGTCAATCTCAAACAAAATCAACCCTCGGCGACTACAATCTTTCACATTATTCGGAATATTCCGAAAAATATATAACCACCGCGACGGGTCGCATCTTGTTCCGCCAAAGGTAGGACACTTTTTTCAGTTGACCAAATTTCCGCCGTACATTTTTCATTTTTCTGAAGCGTTGACCGGAGACTACAAGGGTGTAGATCATTCCGGCGCTTGGGAGAAGATGATCAACTACTGTGAGAAGGAGAACCGTGCAGGCTGCATTGACGCCGAGCACATCAGTGTCTATCTTGATGACCCGATGACGACTCCGGCCGAGAAAGGTGGTCACTTCGACAGGCTCAGTGACCGACGTGGTGAGTTCAAGGTCCGATGCCCGGCGGGGATCACAGCAGGACAACGAAGGAGGTGCCGAGCGAGAGCATATTCATATATTCATTAGAAGATTTGCTGTGGGGCGGGAGGAGGTTGTAGTCCAGGAAAAGTCTCATTCCGTAAGAGGAATTGACCTTGAAGGACAAAGACATGCCGGTGCCGAAGGTTAAACCTCCGGCTGAGGGCACTGTCTTGCCGGCAAGGCTCAGTTTCGGATAGCGGACATAGCCGCCGAGCAGTTTTGCTCCGGCTGACCAGAAGGAAGACAATGGAAGGGAGAAGTAGCCTCCTCCAGAGAAAGAGACGACATCAAAAGAGTTTTTCGCCTCATCGTCATCAGTGAATATCAACGTGTTGGTAGCCGTGAAGCGTCCCCCGATCCCGAAATGCCGCCAAGGAAACCAAGCCCCCTCAAGGCCGGCGGTGCTTCCGGTGGAAGTCCGGAACTCGTTGGTCTCGTTGATGTCGTAGTCACTCAACGGCAGATTCACGCCGAGGTAAAGACTTAGGAATGATGCGTTTGCCTCTCCTTCATCCTGAGTGTCAAGATAACTTACCGACAGTCCTTTATCCTTGAATATCAAGTCGGAGATCCTGTATCCCGCCTCCGTGGCGAGGATTCCCACTCCTGCTCCCGTCAGCACATCGCTGAGCCAATGCTTGTTGTTCGCGACACGCATAAGCCCGGTCGCGGCGGCCACGGAATAGGCCCCGACACCGATCCATGGACTCACACTGCCATATTCCTTGGTAAGCATTGTGGCGGTCATGAACGCCGTGGCGGTGTGTCCCGAAGGGAAGGATCTGTCATCTGAACCATCCGGTCTGGTGACGTTGGTGGTGTTCTTCAGCGTGCCGACGATGCCAGCCATCAGAACGGCGGAAATAGCGTCCGAGACCGCCATCCTCTCCCACGAGCTGCGGCTTTCCACCCCAAGCGCTTTCAGCCCGACCATCACCGCGAGCGGGGAATATTGCAGGTAGTCATCTGCGCTCTTCTTAAAGTCAGGAATATAATCGTTCCGCAGACCTTTGAACCGTCCGTCCAATTTCTTGGCCACCAATCCCTCCGCGATCAGCGGAGCGCTCACGACAGCCACCCTCCCCAACCGCATCTTTGGAAACTCGATGCCTGTGCGGATGTTTTGAGGCGACTGTGAATATGATTGTGCGGCTGTCGGTGACAGGTCGGGCAGGTCGGAACTGTCTGACGAAGAGGTTGCGTGACGCCCTGTCTGCCACCAAGGGAGCAGATTTGACGGAGCTGAACCGTCTGACAGACTCTGCGAGCCAGCCGGCAGAGCCAAAATCAAGGCGAGAGGTACGGATATGATTCTTCCAAGCATTATCTGTAGTCAGGTTGGTGATTTCCAATCGGCAAAGATAATCCTGTTTTTGAAGAAAATCTGTTTTTCTTCAACTTTCAATCGAAATGATTTCTCAAGATACGTCCTTCCTTGACCCAAATGGCGGGATTACCGTCCCGACCAGAAGAGCACCCCGCTGAAAAGACTCCGTAAATAATAACCATGCGGAATGTGGTAAATAACCCAAGATTCCGCAGCCTTATTTTCGATAACCGTGCGGAATGTGGCAAAAATTCCAAGATACCGCAGTTATCTCAAATAATATTCATATTTTTGCAAAATGGAAACGCTCCAAAAAGGCTCGCTTCATAGAGGAGACAAACACGCGCAAGGCCATGCACATCACAATGGTGACAACCTACGGTGTCAGGCACAATGAATATTTCAACGACATCCAATCCCAAGTCACACTGGATGACTTATTTGCCGAAGTATTACTTCTATATTTTTCAGGGATATGTCAGACGCGACATTTGAAAAGACACTGACCCTCGGGGACGCCATCCGCCTTTCCGGACCGATGGCGTTCAACATCATGATCAAGCCCGCCGGGTCGCTCTGCAATCTGGACTGCAAATATTGCTACTATCTCGACAAGGCCGAGATCTACGGCGGCAAGGAGCCCCGGATGACCGAAGCGATGCTCGAAAAAGTGGTTCAGGAATATATCAGCGCGAACGGAGTGCCGGAAGTGACCTTCAACTGGCACGGTGGCGAGCCGTTGGTGCTGGGGCTGGACTTCTACCGCAAGGCTTTGGAATTTGAGAAGAAATATGCCTGTGAAAAGGTCATCCACAACACCATCCAGACCAACGGCACGCTCCTCAACCGGGAATGGGCGAGGTTCTTCCGCGAGAACAATTTCCTTGTGGGAATATCCCTGGACGGCCCCAAGGATATTCACGACAAGTACCGCAAGGACAAGGGCGGCTTCCCGACTTTCGACAGGGTGATGAGCGGACTGAATATTCTGAAAGGGGAAGGAGTTGAGTTCAACACGATGTCCACGGTCAATCACGCCAGCGAAGGCCGGGGATTGGAGACGTATCTTTTTCTGCGTGAGGTCGGCAGCGGATTTATGCAGTTTATGCCTGTGGTCGAGCACGTCAAGTACCCGTTGAACGGGGCCGGGAAGCCGGACAAGAAGAAGCGTCCGTTCATCGTGGACCCGAAAGCGGACGGAGCGATGATCGCCCCGTGGTCGGTGACCGATGTGGGCTACGGCCGGTTCCTCTGCGACATATTCGATTATTGGGTCAGGAATGATGTCGGCCGCATATTCGTCACTAATTTCGACGCCACCCTGGCCACTTGGGTCGGCGAGATGCCTGGCACCTGCACATTCGCCCAGACCTGCGGAGGCAATTCCGTCATCGAACACAACGGCGACCTCTACCCTTGCGACCATTTTGTCTATAAGGATTATCTCCTCGGCAACATCACCGAAAAGCCGATCGCCGAGATGATGCGCTCGGACAAGCAGACGGCCTTCGGCATCGACAAGCGGAACAAGCTCCCCACCAAATGCCTTAAGTGCGAATGGCTTTTCGCCTGCAACGGCGAGTGCCCCAAGCATCGGTTCAACACCTACGAGTCCCGCCAAGGCAGAGGCGGCCTAAGGATCGAGACCGGCCTGAACGCCCTCTGCGACGGTTACAAGATGTTCTTCAGCCACGCCGCCCCCTACATGGACTATATGAAAGACCTCCTGTCCCGCAAGATGTCCCCCGCCTACGTCATCCCCTGGGCCAGAACCAACTCTCGCCGTATCTAATCATTAGCCCGTGCGTGAAATCAAGCGAACCACTCACGAGTTCGCCAACAGCATCTTGTGAGCAGGATTGGGGCAATTTTGCACACGAACGGAGAGGAGAGATTATTCCATTTGCGTGGAGGGCAAACACCTGACCTTCAATCAATTACAAGTTCCTACTCTCCAAAATCGAAGGGCAGCAATTCTCAACAAGTTGGAGGCCAACGAGTGATGCACCAACACCTGACTTTCAGCCCATTACAGATTCCCGCCCTCCCAAATTGACTGGCAGGATTCACGAATATGTTAACTAACAACTGATTTCGCTCCACGGCACTATTTTCAACGGATCGGTTCTCTGTATAAAAGCCAATAAATTAAAGCTCAATAGAATCGGATGATGGTCAAACGTAAGGGACGGAAATTTTCCGGAAATTGTCATTCCAATCCTGCACTTGAATATTTCTGCTGAATGACCTCAGTCAGCGATTCCGCACATTATCCGTCGAATAATTTGTTCCACGGATAGTTCATCGTAGTTTTGCCGCAGCATTTGTACAAATCAATGCGGGGCTGTATCGTTACTTGGAAACATTATATTATATTTGTATCGGAAAACAAAATGGGCATAGGTAAACTAAAAGTTGTGTTGACAGAAGAAGCGCAAGCCTTTTTGGACGCACAACCGTTCAAGGCTCAACAGAAGATATTCTATAACATCTTCAAGGTTGAGGAAGGGGTGATGAAAGTTAACATATTCAAGAAACTTGAGAATACCGATATATGGGAATTCCGCACTCTTTATAATGGTATTAGTTATAGACTATTCTCCTTTTGGGACACGGAGTTGGACACGTTGGTTATCGTCACGCACGGTATAGTCAAGAAAACTCAAAAGACACCATCAAAGGAGATTGCCAAGGCAGAAGAGGTAAGGAAAGAGTATTTTAAAAACAAGAGATAACATGGAACAGATGAAACTGATCCCAGCGGATGATATGAAAGATAAGCTTTGGGGAAAGAGAGGCACCCCAGAGCGTGAGGCTATGGAAAATCAACTCAAAGAAGAAGTGAACGCCTACTTTGTTGGGGAGGCCATACGCAAGGCACGACTGGCACAAAAACTCACACAAGAAGAACTTGGTGAACTTATAGGTGTGCAGCGCGCCCAAATCTCCAAATTAGAAAAAGGGAAAAGCGTCATCACATTGCCTACAATGAGCCGTGTATTTAAAGCGTTGGGTATAGCGACAGCGACCCTGGATTTGGGCATTGCCGGAAAAATAGCGTTGTGGTAAAAGAAGAAGATTTCTCTATTTTCTCTGCAATTGAGTTTTCTCCGGTGATAGACCTCTTTGCCGGATAAACTCCGTTGGATCAGCAGTTTCTCCGGTAAAATGCCGTTTCGGTGGAAACACGTTTGTCGCTTGTTGTGTACCAACCAAGGTCAAGTCATAGTGTTCGAGTCAGGAGAGGAAAACTCTGGCTATTATCTCGGGTAAAAAAGAATGGTTTGCCCCACTGAAGTGGGCATCCTCTTATCCGACACCGAAACGATTGCTTCCTGCACAGGACTTTCTGTAGAGGAGGTCGAGGCTCTATAGCATCCTATATGAGAAAGTCCCTCTGAACCAGGATAATCATCCATATCCAAAGGGATATTCATCAGATCAGAACCTGAACTCTCCGGAGTCAACGTCCGAGTTCTCAAGACTCTTGGCGGAGTGGTTCTCCTTGCCGCGTTGGAAGAACCAGGAGATGGTGAAGCCGAACTCTCGGTTCTTGGTGCGAAGGTTTGTCTGTGTCACGTGGCGGACCGGAGCGAAGGAGACCGTCTCGTTGGAGTACTTGTCGTCGTAGAACGGGAGAGGTCGATGCGGAAGCGTTTGAACTCGGTGGCGGTGTAGCGGTACATAAGGACGAGGTTGAGGTAGTAGCCCAGGTCGCACTCGATGGTCTGGACGGATCCGTCATCTCCGAGGGTGCGCATCAGCACGGCCGGGTCGTCCCTCTTCTTGATGAAGTTGGTGACATTCAGGTAGTAAGGTTGGCAGATAGGAGGAAATACTTATTTGGTCAGATAATGCCGTGTTCGTTTTTGCAAAAATGATTTTATTACCAATTTTCATTTTTGCAAAAATGTTTTTATTTTTGTCATCTAAAATGATTGATATGGAACTTTCAGACATTCGCCCTCTCATTGAATTTTATCACAGCAAGTTATCACAAGTATCGCTCGATTTCAAACGTTACTTGTACAATAAGATTAATTGGAAGGCCAGAATCATCGGCATCAGAGGCGAGCGAGGGGTGGGAAAGACAACTATGCTTATCCAGCGCATAAAGGAGAAGTACACCAATCCTGATGACACAATCTACATCTCATTGGATCATCTTTGGTTCAAAACGCACTCTCTTCAGGAACTGATAGGATTTCTGTACAATCGTGGAATCAACGAATTCTACATCGACGAAGTGCATAAAAACGAAGACTGGAGCCGTATAATCAAAAACCTCTATGACCAATATGCTGACCTTAGAGTTATCTACACTGGTTCTTCGATGCTTGAACTGGACAATTCTATCGTGGATATGTCCAGACGGCAGACTCCATATATTCTTAAAGGAATGTCTTTCCGTGAATTTCTCGAATATGACGGCACTATTGACATCCCGGCATATGGTCTTGAAGATATTCTTTCCAACCACAGCGCGATAGCGTTGGACATTGTGTCACGCCTTAAAGTTCTACGAGAATTTGACAAATACCTTCATTATGGAGTGTATCCTTTCTATAAGGAGGGAGGCGACGATTTTTTGACTATGTTGCAGAACGTGGTCAAACTTGTTGTGGAAAGCGACCTTCCAGCCGTGGAGAAAGTGTCCTACCCCACCATCGACAAATGCAAGAAACTGTTCATGATCATCGCCGAGAATGTTCCACTGCAACCCAACACGGAGAAACTGGCTTCGTCAATGAGCACAACCAGAAACACACTCCTCTCTCTTCTCTATAAACTTGATGAGGCAGAAATCCTAAACCTTCTCACAACGGAACTTAAGAATTACAAAAGACTGGTCAATCCTGAGAAAATCTATCTCGGGAACACCAATCTTATGTATGCGTTTTCGCCGAAGATCAACATCGGAACCATGCGCGAAACATTCTTCATCAACCAACTGTCAGCGGTGTGTTCCGTGCAGATGCCGGCAAAAGGAGATTTTCTTGTAAATGGCGACTATCTGTTTGAGATAGGTGGCGACAATAAAAATTTTGAACAGATCGCGGACATCCCGACAAGTTACCTTGGCATTGACGGCATCGAGACCGGCTACGGCAACCGTATCCCTCTATGGATGTTCGGACTTTTGTACTAATTTGTGAACGTCTCGCGCGTGAGACCACGTGGAATTTATGTCAGAACTTGAACACACCCGAGTCAACATCCGAGTTCTCAAGGCTCTTGACGGAGTTGTTCTCCTTGCCGCGCTGGAAGAACCATGAGATGGTGAAGCCGAATTCGCGGTTCTTGGTGCGAAGGTTAATCTGTGTCACGTGGCGGACCGGAGCGATGGAGACAGTCTCGTTGGAGTACTTGTCATCGTAGAACGGGAACAGGCACTGGGCTCCGAACTGCCAGTTCTTCCATCCATAGGTCAAGGACAGGTACGACACCTTCTCCAAGCCCTTGCGGTACAGTCCGTCCAGCATCTTTCCGCCATAGGTCTGGCGATAGGAAAGCGCCCAGTTGCCCCAGACGGCGGAGGCGTTCAGATAGACCGGAAAGAGCCAGTCGCCGTACGCCTCACTCGAAGCGGTCTCCTTGATGGTCTGACGGTCAGCGGAGAAGTCCACGCCCAGCCGCAGCCACTTCCAAGGCAGATAGGTCACAATCATATTCATACCTGTCTCAGAGTAATGATGAGCGTTACACGTCTCAAGGTACCACGCCCCGCCATCCTGCACGAACGAATCGTAAAGGAAGCCGCCGGTGCAGTTGTAGTGGGCATCAGCCTGGACGATCAGCTTTCGGGGAACGTTATAGGAATATATCAACCTCGACTGGTAGCCGGTGCTGTTGTGAACATCGGCGTTCCCCCTGCGGTAGAAATTCTCCATAATCAGAATCCTGTTGCCGGACATCTGCTGAATGTCGGGCATCATCGTCTCCGAGTCAAGTCGCAGACGCAGTATATTCCTCTTGTTCAACCTATAAGAGAACAGCAGTGTCGGGGAGAAAGCGAATATGGAGAATCCATCGTCGCCAGCCTTCATATTGTTCTCGGCACCGAGACTCACACGATAAGAGAAAGATCCGTGGCGGGAGGAATATTCCCCGTAAAGCCTCTGCCATCCGGTCCACCTTGTACGTTATGTTCCCTTCCGTGATAACCGACGCCGAAAGGAATTCCGTAATCACACTGTCTGGCTGCTGCGCAAGAACAGTCAGAGCCGACAGTAAAACAAACAGGGTAAATGTCAAAAGTTTTCTCATACGGCGAAATGTGTTTGGAATGTTTTTCTACCGGACCTCTTCGATGGATTTGATGCCGTCGCGGGAGAGGTCGATGCGGAAGCGCTTGAACTCGGCGGTGTTGTCGTACTGGTACTGGAGGACGAGGTTTAGGTAATAGTCACGGTCACAATCAACGGTCTGGATGGATCCATCGTCGTCGAGGGTGCGCATCAGGACGCTCGGGTCGTCCATCTTCTTGATGAAATTGGTGACATTCAGGCGGATGATGTCATTGATGCCGCTGAAGGAATATTCAGAATTCGCCTGAAGCTTGTCCCTGTCGATGTGGACCGACTTGCGGTAGAGGATGATCTTCTCGGCGGTGACGTTGCTGCTCTCGACCTCGGTGAGGTGCGAGCTGTTGCGAAGGGTCATCACATCGGCGGGAACCTTTTCCGGCTCGATGAAGTCCACGCCCTCCTTCAGCCAGCCGAGCTCGGTGTCCTTGTGGATGATCTTCGCCTTGTTGTCGAAGTACTTGCTGCCGACACGGTGGGCGAAATAGTAACGCATCAGCTCCTTGATGCGGTCTTTCAGCATATAACTGATAATGAGAGCGATAAACAGCGGAAGGGTCAGCGAGCCGAACTTCTTCTGGAAGGCGAAGCTCACCACGGTGGCGAACAACATCGCTAGACCGGCGGCGATGCTGAAATAAAGCTGCTCCACGATCACCCCGTCCCGCCGCTTAGGAGCGCGGAGGTAAAGGTCGCTCTCGATGTACTTTTTCAGGATGCTGAAGCGATGAATGAATATGCGGTTGTGCAGCCGGTCATCTTTCCGGATCTCCGGGTAGCCGAGCTGCCTCATATGCTTCCCGATCCTGCGGTAAAGCGCCGTCGCCTTGCCGGCCAACTCATCCAACTTCCTGCCTCTCAGCCACTCGATGAGTTCAAGAATATGCTTGCAGGTGATGTCGCAAATGAATTCGTCCCCGGAAAGGTACATCCTCATCACGCCCTCTGGAACGGTCGGAGCGTTGATGATGGTGCGCAGTCCGACATATTCATCACAGATTTTTCCGGCGTTGCGGATGAAGCCGTCGCAGAGAATTTCCGTGTCCGAGCCGATGCGGTTCTGCTTGATGTGCGCCAATTCATCGCGCAGGGCGCTTTTGACGATGGCCGCGAACATCTTGATCTGATATTCATATTCAGAGATCAGGGTCCGGGTCGGGTTGGACGCCATCTGGATGAACGCCTCGCGGATGTTGCGAAGCGGCAACGCCGGGCCTTCCACTATCTCGCGGAGCAGGAAAACAGGGGTGATGAGGCGGATGTTCGACTTGACATCCTGGTAGAACATATCCTTTGGATAGGTGGCCCTGTTGATGTCGAGACTGCCGGGCACGAAGAACCACATCGCCAGAGAGAAGTCGTTCATCCGCAGCTTCTTGCGGGTGACGAAGCCGACTTTCAGCTCTATCGAGTAGCGGTCGTGGATTCTGGTGTCAATCTCGATCATAAAAAAAAAACGCCTCATTTTTCACCGTTCAACCCCCAAAAAAAAAAAAACCCCGCCTCATTCTTCACCGTCCGCCATAACGATGCGGCTTTCAAAAAAGCCTAGGCATACATTTGCGAATATAACAAATTATCCCACAAAGAACAAACCCGGGGTGATGCCGAGCCATTTGAGGACGGTCTCGCCCCAAAGGAGGATTATCAGCCAGGAGATGGTCATCATAGTGATGCCGAACTTGAAGGCGTCCGTCATACTGTACTGGTTGGTGTTGTACAGAAGGGCGGCTGGCTTGCTGTTGAACGGCAGCACATAGACGTGCTCGATCAGCATCGAGACAGGAAGCGCGAGGCTGATGACCGGATAGCCGAACCGTTCGGCGATGCCCATCGCGATCGGCACGAAGATCATTGTCCTGATGGTCTTGGATTGGAAAACCAGACCTGAGTACATCATCAGGAAGGTCAGGATGACGTACAGCACCCAAAACGGAGTGTTGTCGGTGATGCCCATTGAGTCGAAGGCTGCGTTCACCATCGTGCCGGGCAGACCGGTGATGTTCAGGCCGGCTCCCAAGGTGTAGGCTCCTGCGGAGAACAGCATCAGATGCCACGGGATGTCAACGTCGTTCCATTTCACGACCCCGATTCCCGGCATCAGGGCGATCACGGCACCGATGAAGGCCACGGTCGTGGCGTCAATCCCGTGCAGGCTGTCAGTACACCAAAGGATAAGGACACCCATAAATATTCCAACGGCCTTCCATTCCTCGACAGTCATCCTGCCCATCGCGTCCAGTTCGGTTTTCAGACGCTCCAGACCGCCGTCAATCTGCGGCTTTTGCTCGTCCTTCTTCATCGGGAAGAACACGTACATCCCCATCAGAAGACCGATGATCAGAATCAGGAAACTCATCGGGCCGCAGGACACCAGCCAGTCCGAGTAACCGAACTGGCTCGCCCCGGCGGCGCCGAAGATCAAGGAGATGGCCAACAGGTGGGCGCCGCTTCCGGTGTAGAAGGCATTCGCTCCGATGTTCACTTGGAACAGATTCTGGATCACGAGGTTGCGCCCGAAATTATTTCGGTGACCGTCAGACGCTCCGTAGATGGCGCAGACAACCATGAAGATCGGAAGCATTATCGTGGCCTTGACGGTCGTGGCGGAGATGAACATCGATAGCACGATGTTGATTATGAGGAAACTCCACAGGACTCCCTTAGCGGTCTTGCCGAACTTGATCACGAACCACATCGCAAGGCGTTTGGCGAACTTGGTCTTGACAAGCATCGAGGCGAGGACGAAGGAAAGGATATTCAGCCACATCACCGGATGTCCCAGCTGGGCGAAGGCCTCCTTCTGGGTCGTGACACCGCAGAGGACGATGAGCAGGATGATGATCAGCGAGGTGAGATAGTTCGGAATCGCCTCGGTCATCCAAAGGATAAGGCCCGCCGTGAATATGGCCAACATCGCATAGTTGGACCTTATGAACGCGGGCAGGCCTATCTCGTTCAGCCGTGCCAGGGCCCTTCCCGACACGGATTCAGCGGTGAGGCTGTCGATGAAGCCGAAATGTCCGAACCAGTAGATAAGGACAAAGGCAAGTATGGCGAGCGGGCCGCCGAGACGCGCCATCCAGATCTCGAAGCCGCTTTTCTGCATCTTCGGAAGCTTTTCGAGGCGGTAGTTGTTCATATCCAGAGGGTCTGACATATTCGTGAATATTTTAAATTGAACTTTTGTGCTTTGAAGGTCACTTCGACAGGCTCACCAATCAAAGACCCTACTTCCAGTTCTTGTAAGGATTCTTCATCAGCATCGAGTTGTAGTACTTGGCGTCGCCGGTGACCTCCTCGCCGAGCCAGGACGGCTTGTCGAAAGCCTCGTTCTCGTCGGAAAGTTCCACTTCGGCCACCGTAAGTCCCTCATTGTCACCGTAGAACTCATCCACCTCGAAGGTGTGGGTCCCGACCTTCACAAGGTAACGGGTCTTGTCAATGACACCCGGCTCGCAGATCTCCAGCAAAGCCTTCACATCCTCGACAGGAATCTCCTTCTCCCACTCGAAACGGCTCGCGCCGCTGGCATTGCCGATTCCCTTGATGGTGATGAATCCCTTGTCACCCTTCACACGCACGCGTACAGTTCTTTCCGGAACACTGCTGAGGTAGCCTTGAGTGATTCTTGTAGCCTTGAACGCATCCGACTTGAAGTCGCCGTTCACCAAAAATTTCCTTTCGATTTCCTGTGCCATAATCTATTCGTTTGCAAGAGGTTTGTCAATCATTCCGATAACACGCTTGATGGCCTGGAGGTAGTTGATGTTCTCCACACCCTCAAGACCGACATCCTTGATGGTCTTCTTGATGTCCTCGATCTCTGTCGATTCGCTGTTGATGGTCACGACCTTGGCCCCGTTGATGAGAACATTACCTACCTCGCAGATCGTGTCGTTGACCATATAGCCGAAACGCTGCTTGTGGACACGCACGGCGGCGAGATCAGGGTTGGCCTTCACCATCGCGATGAACTCCTCGTAGGTGTAGGTGTCCTTCGTCAGTTTAGGCATCTCAACCATAAATGCAGGGAAAACCTCCTCCTCAAGCACCTTGGCGCTGATAGGGAACTCGCCCTTCATCAACGGATTCCACTGCTCAAGGCCATCGACGGTCTGGACGTAGGTCTTGATGTCCATCTTGCCGCCTCGGATCTTGGTGTTGTTGATGTCGTTCTTGCGCGAGATGATGTAAATCTCGTCGCTTGAGCGCTCCCAGACCTTCTCAGGAACAGGAACGGACAGACGCGCCATCCTCTTGTGTGCCTCACAGAAGCACTGTCCAAACGAGCGGAACTCGAAGCGAGGCTTAGAGATCTCGCCAATCTTCATTTCTTCTTTTGCCATAGCAATCAATTATTTATGAATATATTAATTCCATTAATGCATACCCCACCCAGTCACTTCGCGACAGCCCCTGAGGGACACGGGGAAAGGTTTCCCCGAACCCCTTCGGTCGCTTCGCTCCGAATCACGTGACTTTGTGGGCATTATCTATAATTCTATTCCAAACCTTCGACTTTGTCAGCGGTCTCGTTGGCGTTCTTGGCGGCCGGGGTGGCGGAAGTGAAGTACCAAGCCCCTGTCCCGTCAGGAACACGGCTGTAGGACGCGCTTGCCTTCTTGACGAAGTTCACGAGATTGAAGCAGTCCAGACTTCCGCCTTTAGGGTCGAACAGTTCCACCTTGACAGCCTTTTTGGCGGAAAGGCCTGAGCCAAAGAAATAGCCTTCTGGATGCTCTGCGTGATCGGCCTGGACATCGGTGCTGTAAAGGAGAACGAACTCTCCTGATTTAAGGATGGCGGAAGGAGCCGTCCAGACATCCTTGCCGTCCTTCTGGATGGATATTCCTTTAATATGGATGTCCTCTTTCCCTTTGTTGTAGATCTCGATGAATTTGTCGTTGCCGTTGAGCTCGTTCAGAGCCAGGCCAGTGTAGTCGATCGGAACCTCACCGACGGTGTAGGAGACCTCCGGAGAACATTCAGTGTTCCCGTCTGTGCTCGCTTCAATGTGATAGACGACCTTTGTGCCGACCGGGGCGGCTGGGATGGTTCCTTGGTACACGCCAGCATCATTTGTCATTCCGGTCATAGGAACAGTCTTTTCCGCTTCTGTCCCCGCCTTGTACAGCAACTCAACCTTTGTGATCTCCACCAGAGCGGTGACTTTCGCTGTCACCGTCACGGCGTCATCCTCTGTGTAGGCAACGGTGTTCTTTATGTCGGAAATGCTGGCCACATCGTAAATCTTATCCTCAACGCAGGAGGCGAATCCGGCGAGAATGAGAGCCAACGCCGAAAACAATGCTATCTTTTTCATATTCATAATATTTTATAAATCAATTAGAAAGCGACTTGGAAACGCATCGCGAGCATATGGTAGTCAACCCCGGCCTTGCCGGCACCCTCTACTACCTTGGTGTAGTCCTTGGTAGGATTGCCGGCGGCGTCGTGACCAACGAACAGCTTGCCCTTGCCGTTGGCATAGCGGTCATTGTTGTTGTACTGGTAGTTGATGACAAACTTCACGTTCTTGGTCGGGTAGAAGTTGATCCCGAAACTGAACGCCTCCGCGCTTCCTCCGAAGTAGTCAGCGGTGTTGAAGTCGCAATATTCATAACGCACGGCAAGTTCGACATCACCCCAGGAGCGCCCAGGAGTGATTCTGGTCGGTTTGGCGCCATCGTAGTCGTAGTTCTGACGACCGCCGAAAAGAAGATAGGAAGCCTGCGCGTACCAACCGTCGGCCCACTGGGTTCCGAGGTTGTTGATCTTCTTGTCCAGAAAAGCCCCGCGGGTGAGGTAGGCACCCTCATAGCGCAGCCCTTTGTAGAAACCGGCAAGCTCTGCGGTCCAGGCAAGCTCATGGTCAAGACCTGTGATGACATCGGTGTCGAGGTACTTCTTCCTGTTGATGCTCGTAGAGTTGCGGCTGCTGTAGCGCGCGGCTCCGTAAGCGTCGGTGGATGTGACCTTCGGCTCACGGTAGGATATCGCTCCGCCAAGATGAAGAGCCGACTCCGAACACTTATAGAGAGGACGGAAGACTACTTTCCCCGTGTAGGACAGGCCTGCGTTGCGGCCAAGATCCTTGTTGTTGTCCTTCATGGCCGTGGCCTCCTCGGCACCCTTGAGCTCAGGTCCGAACACACCGCCGGCAAACCAGAACCATTTGTTTGAATATGTCAGATTCAGCCCCAGATGCCTTGACGGTGCGAGCGAGGTCACCATCGGGCGTTCCATGAACATAAGGTAACGGGATGTGGTGTTGCGCTGGATGGAGAAAGACTCCTTGAAATTACCTGCCTTGATCTCAAGCCCTGGCACTCCATTATAGGCCAGAATGGCATCCTTGAGTTCACATATTCCATCAGCCCAGTCAGTGTCAATCTCTCCGTACCAGTTCCTGTCCAGCTGGGCCTTGACGGCGAAACGGGCACGGCGGATGGACATTCCGTTTCCGATGTGGTTAGGATTATCCTTCCCGTCAAGTTGGGAAGAAGTGAAGTCCGGACCTCCGAAAAAGACAGCTGCGTCGCCCTGCACACGGATGTCGAACCACATCTTGTAGTCAATCTTCTTGGCGTCCAGCACCATGATTCCGTCCTGGATCTTTACCTGTCCCGGAATGGAGTTCACCTGCTGACCATACTGGTTCAGTTCAACCTCTGAATCCTTCTTCGTGTCCGTTGTCTGGGCGGACAACGAGACTGCCAGAAAGGCTGCCAGAGAAACAAAAACAACTCTTTTCATACTTTACAACATTAAGCGATTAATAAACTTGGTTATATAGTTTTGACAAATTCCGTCAGATTCTGCCCTCTGGCCAGGCCAAGCTTCGCGCGGAGCCTGTGCCTGCCTATCTCGACACTCGTCGGAGCTATATTCATCAATGTGGCTATATATTTCGTGGAGAAACCGAGCCTTAGCAGCATAGCCAGGCGTCTCTCCTGTTTTGTCAATTGTGGGAACCGTTCGGTCATCCGGGTCGTGAAATCCTTGTGGAGGGTCTCGACCTGGGCATAGAAACTGTCTATCTCGTTGGAGAAATTCCTTCTGAGATTGAGATCGGTACGGAGTTCGTGAAGAAGTTCGTCCTTCTTCTCCGGTTCCATCTCCGCCTGAGCCTGTTTGACCTTTTCGTAGAGTCCGTCCATGAACTCTTTCTGCTCGCTCAGGTTCATCGCCACGCTGACGAGTTCCTTGCGCTTGAGATCCAGCAGGTTGTGCAGGTTCTCATTCTCCGCCTGCATCGTCTTGATCTCCATCTCGTTGATTGCCCGGCGGTTCTCGTTCAGTTCATCGTCCATTTCACGAAGAGTCCTGCCGGAGGTTTTCGATGCGCGCAGATAAAGGAACGACATGACCGTCAGACCGCCCGAGACAAGGGCGAGAAGCATAATGAGGAGCCCGACCTGGGCGTTCACCAAGGAGAACAGGTTCGGATGTATCATACCAGAGATAAGACAGGCGAGAATCATCGCCAGAAGCGGAGTCAAAAGCGCGTCCGTGCCGATCTTGGAGGCAAGAGGCATCCAATTGACCTCCTTGTTCTGAGCCAGTTCGCAGCCGGCAAGCCCAGCCAACATCAGAAGCCCCGGAGCCAAAGGAGTGGCTTTCAATTGAATATTCCCGATCCTCAAATCGAAAGAGAAGATCAAGGTGACAAGCGCGGTGGCAAGCGTCATCGCCAAAGCGGCCTCGGCATTGATGTCGAACCACCTCTCCATAAGTCTGTGCGATTTGGCTCCGGCCTCGCCCTTTACCAGCAAACATATGGCTATGGCAACAGCGGCAAACACCAACAGTTGGAATTCCAACGTTGAGACCGACGGAACAAGCCCTCCAAGGTTGAACCCTATGGCAAGCATCAGCGCCGAGGCCGCGATCGTCATCGCCAGCCCCATCCTGTTCATCTTCGTAAGCAGATGACAATCAGACCTTGACGAAATCGCAGAGATTACCTTGCAAAGAATGATGGCGATAAGGATTGTGAATATGACCGCGGCCAGCCACGAAAGCGGCACCGACCACCGGATCGCCGACGAACCGCTTTGGAGCATCCGCGTCCCGGCTATCGCTCCGGCAAGAGAAAACACTATGGAAGCGTCCTTTATGAATATCCTGACGGCCACTACCGCCAAGGTCGCGGCGAAGATCACCACAGCGTAATCCCTGCCGGGGACAAGCTGAGGGACCTCTAAACGGGAAAGGCCGACCCCGACAAACAGCAGAAGCATTATTCCCGGGACACGGAACCGTCTGGCCACAGTGTGGCAGGTTCCGGCAGGTGCCAGAGCGACCGGCAGATCCGTCACCGAGAACCATCCCGTCAGGATGATGACAAAGAGTATGAACACCGTCACTGTCATCAGATGCTTCTTTTGATTGACATAACCGACAGCTGGTCAGCCACTTTCTCGGCCTCCATTGAAATCTCCTCGATGTGGAGTGCGAAGTAGCGCAGATGGAACTTCTGGCTGAGCCTTAATTCGTCCATCGTATGGAAAACCTTCTTCTTGAGGGATTTGGCCTGTTTGTCCGCCTCCTTTTCGTAGAAATAGACCCTGTGAACCTTCTCGGTGATACTGTCCGAAGTCCTGAAATAGGCCTTGGCCGCTGGAATGGCCGTCTCCACAGCCTGAGTGGACAACTCAGTGAGTTTCAAGAAATCCGCATTCAACTCCACCGGAATGAACGGCCTCTCTATCTCGAACTGGAACAGATTGTCGCAAGGTGTCGATGATGTGGTCCAAGGCCTCCAGAAGACGCATGATGTCTCCTCTAAGCCTCACAAGACTTGACTGCCTGTAAAGTCCGGCCTCGATCTCCCTGCGAAGGAGTTCCGCCTCGTTCTCCAGCCGGGTCATCGTCTGAAGATTCCCTTTGAACGCCTCGACATTAGTATAAAGATAGTTCTTCACCCCCTCACCGAAAATCAGCAAGGCCTGGTCGATCGTGTCGAAGAACTTGTCGATGTCACCTATAATTTTATTGATTCTTTTCTGGTATAGCATATTCAGTAGTTATTGTGTCGCTTTAGTGTTTCGGCTTATCGCGATGCCGGCATTACCGGTCATCAACACTGTCAAATATAGACCAGAATCACGACGAATCAAAATGAGTAAATTGCCCAAACATTGTGTTGTAAAGTTTTCAACAATAACTAAACGGTTGAAAAACAATAATGTTCTTCAACCGTCTGTAAAGTTAGCAATAAAAACCGAACCTGGGCTTTATAGTGTTTGTAAAGGTTAAGTTTTATACCTCCCCCCACTCATGAGTGCGATTCCGAATGCGTTGAAAGCAGAATTCGACGCGTATGATTTCTTACAAAACACCTTCAGCCACACAGCCACTGTGATCCACCCTGGTGGCACCTTGACTGAAAAACTATAGCTTTAGGCTTTTACTTTTTCAGCCATAGCGTGCCCTCACCCACGTCTGTGGCACAGTAACATGAAAGCGTTCTGTAAGCGAGGGAACTTTTCGCCCCAGCTTGTAATGATTCAAGGCGGTATATTCACAAGCCCTAACTAATGGTCATCCTCAATTTGAACATCGGGAGGTACATCGCGATCAGCACGAAGCAGACAGCCACCAGGATGACACCGTGCGGCTCCTCGCATCAGAAACCATCATAACCGTAAGTGGGAATATGGAAAGCAACCTCAACATCGCATCAGTCCTTCACAGTCTCCTTCAGGTTCTTGTCCTGGTCAATCTCCCAAACGTTAAAGACTCCGTCCTTGTCAAAATCGACCACGGAGACAGCCTGTGCCTTGAAGCCGTTCTCGCCAGCCTCCACCACCTCAATTCGATAGTTGGCGTTTCCTCCGTCCGTCACAAGGGACGCTTGTTCAAACCCAAGTTCCTCCAAATCATCGGAATATCGTGAATAGGTGTAGAAATAACTCTTCTCCAACGGATGCAGGAAAGTAAGTTGCTGTTGCGCCTCCGTCGCCTTCGCCCTTGAGATCAACGGCATCAGGTCTCTAAATTTCACCGCACTTGGGCAACAAGGCAAAACGAAATATTTTTTATATTT
>FR893157.1 GCA_000433355.1 Alistipes sp. CAG:435
TTGTTTAACTTTTTAGTACGGTATATTTTTACCGAAGTATTGTGGTAACTATAGTTCAAGTTTTTCTTGCACTTACGGGAAATTGTTAATACATTTATATGCAAAGCTCATTTTTATTCACTTCTATACAAATTTCTGTTAAATGAAAAAGAATCGCACTTACAGAACGAACGCCTTTCTCGCGATGATGCTTGCAGGGTCTTTCCTGGCAGGAACGACCTCGTTAGCGTCTGAGTCCAAGGCCGGTTCGTTGTCAGAGGCGGCCGCCTCCCAGCAACAGAACCGCACTGTAACCGGGAAAGTCATAGACGCTTCCGGTCAGGGCGCTGTCGGCATCGGTGTAATGGTGAAAGGTACCTCAAACGGTACACTGACCAATCCTGATGGAACCTTTACTCTCTCGAATGTGGCTCCCGGAGCCACTATCGTGTTCTCCAGCATCGGCTACAAGACGGTCGAGGTTGTCTATGAAGGCCAGCCTGTCAATGTGACCATCGCCGAGGACAACGAACTTCTTGATGAATCCGTAGTGACCGCCCTCGGAATCAAGAGGGAAAGGAAGTCCCTCGGTTACGCTGTGGAGGACATCAACGCCTCCGAGTTGATGAAGAACAAGACCGCCAACGCGATCAGCTCACTGTCCGGTAAGATCGCCGGTGTGAACATCACCCAGTCATCCGGAGCCGCAGGATCCGGTGCTCAGATTATCCTTCGTGGTGGTACCTCCGGTTCAGAGAACCGCGACAACCAGCCGCTCTTCGTTGTGGACGGTGTCATCTATGACAACTCCTCACAGGTTGTCGGAAACTCCGCCTTCGACGGTTCCGGATCAGGTTCGACAACAACCTCCAACCGTGTGATGGACATCAACCCTGAGGACATCGAAAGCATGTCAATCCTTAAGGGACCGGCCGCTTCCGCTCTTTACGGATCACGCGCCGCGAACGGTGTCGTGCTCATCACCACAAAGAAAGGTAAGGACGGTGTCGTTGAGGTCAATCTCAACACCAAGTACATCACATCTTGGGCAAAGTCTCTTCCTGAGGCGCAGACTGAGTACAGCCGTGGCTATATGGAGGATCTCTATGACAAAAGCGGGACCTACCTCGGGACTAAATTCAACGATTTCTCCTACAACTCTTGGGGAGAGAGAGTGGCGGCAGGCACACAGACCTATGATAATATAGGTAACTTCTTCACTCCTGCCGGAACGTGGGACACCAACCTGAGTGTTTCCGGAGGCCACAAGGACGGAAACTTCTTCCTTTCCGCTTCAAAATACGCTCAGGACGGTATCGTGCCGACCACCGGTTACGACAAGACCACATTCCGTTTCAACGGTGAGCAGAAGTTCAAGATCTTCACGTTCAGCGTCAACACCGCATATTCAAAGGCCACGACAGACAGGACCCTTACTTCGGGCGGTCTTTACGGATCATCTGGTACCGGCACCCTCGGAGCTGTCTATGGCTGGAGCACCACTGATGATATGGAGCACTGGGCCAACGAGGACGGAACCCGTTACAGAATGTTCGGAGACCGTCTCGATCCTTGGGAAGAGAGGGACAATCCTTATTGGATCCTCAACAAGAACAGCTACCGTGACAAGACCGAGCGTTTCACAGGATCCATCAATGTCCGCGCCGACATCACAAAGTGGCTCTTCATCAATTACCGTCTCGGCCTGGATACCTACAACACAACCAACTCTACCCGCATAGCTCCGGAAGGTGCGATCCAGCAGGTATGGCAGAAAGGTATGATGAGTGACAACACCCTTAAATATTCATACCTCTCCAACAACCTTATGATCAACGCCAACCACTCCATCGGTGATTTCCACGGAAACATCATGGCTGGTATGGCTACTGACGACACTTCCACCGACAGAAACTACAAGATGGCATGGAACTTCGAGGTTCCGGATTTCTATTCTTACGCCAACGCTACGGACAACAACAAGAAGTTCCAGCACTCGGCGACAAAGAAGAGACTTGTCGGTGTGTTCGGTGAGGTTCGCCTTGACTGGAAGAACACAGTTTTCCTCTCTGCTACGGGACGTAATGACTGGACTTCAACCCTTCCTGTCGAGAACCGTTCTTATGTCTACCCTTCAGTAAGTGGATCATTCGTGTTCAGCCAACTGCTTAAAGACACCGGCGTGATGTCTGATGACATCCTCAGCTTCGGTAAACTCCGTGCATCCTGGGCAAAGGTTGGTAAGGACACCGGCGCTTACGAGACCAACACCGCTCTTTGGCCTGTAGGCTCATACCTTCTGGGCAAGACCGGAGTCGGCGCTACCTGGACCCGTGGTAACCCTTACCTCCGTCCTGAGATGAGCAAGTCTTCCGAGATCGGTCTCGAACTCCATTTCTTCCAGCACAGGTTGAAGATGGACGTGGCTTACTACACAAATGACTCCTACAATCAGATCCTGAGCCCACGTGGACCTCAGTCAACCGGTTACATCTTCTGCTCGATCAACGCTGGTAACGTTTACAACAAGGGTATCGAGTTCTCACTCTCCGGAACCCCGATCGAGAACAGGAGTTTCGTTTGGGAATCAGCTCTCAACATCGCCGGAAACAGAGGCACAATGGACGGCCTTCCTAAGGGTATGGACGTTATGTATGTGACCGATGTTCAGTACGGAAGCGCCAAGGCTGCTTCATTCTCAGGAGGCGACTTCATGGCCATCAGCGGAACCACATGGATGAGAGACAAGAAAGGCAACATTGTACTTGACTCTAACAATATGCCTCTTAAGACTGACGCCACTGCCATCCAGGTCGGAAACCGTGAGTCCAAGCTGACTGGAGGATGGAACAACACCTTCACTTACAAGAACCTGACTTTCAATATGCTGTGGGAATTCCGCATCGGTGGTGACGTGTTCAATGGAACCAAATATGCGATGACACAGAATGGTACCAGCAAGTTCTCAGCCGAGGTAAGGAACCAGCCTCTGGTCATCAGTGGTGTGCACCAGATTCTCGACGATAAGAAAAAGGTCGTCGGCTACACTGATCCGGAGACTTATGTTTTCGAGCCAGATCAGACTTACGACTTCAACAACCAAAAGACATCCGGCTACAACATCATCAAGAACTACTACACTGGATCTTACAACTACGAGACCGCAAACTGGATCACCGATGTCAACTCTTTGAGACTCCGTACCCTCTCCGTCACCTACAATCTTCCTAAGAAGCTTTTGGAAAAGAGCAAGGTCATCAAGAGGGCATCCGTTTCCGCCATCGCGAACAATCTCCTTCTCTTCACGAACTATGACGGGGATCCAGAGGTTGCCGCTTCAGGAGCGGGCCGTGGAGGTTCTTCTTCAGTCGGATTCGACTACTGCGGTGTTCCTGCCGTCTCAAGCTTCACGTTTGGTGTGAACCTTACTTTCTAATCAGCCGTGACATCATTTAAATATTCAAAAAGTATGAAACTTATCAAAACAATATTTCTCACTGGTGCTTTGACGGCGGCGCTCTCGTTAGTGTCCTGTGCCGAATGGCTGGATGTGAACACCGACCCTGAGAATCCTACTCTGGAGTCCGCCGAGTACCAGCTCGAACTTGCCCATTGCGAGTTCTACACCAACAGCGCGCAGCAGTTCGCCGCCTGGCGTTCTTCGATGGCGATGGGAGATTGGACTAGAAACATCAGTGGTGGTACCTACTGGAGTATGTCCTTCTGGGCACCGGCTGACGGTATAACAACAACACCTTACCAATGGTTCCTCGTCGGAGCGGGTGCTACCCTCAAGGATATGTACGCCAAGGCTATGGCCGCGGAGAACTGGCACTATGCCGGAGTCGCGAAGGTACTCCTTGCCTACGGCTATATGCTTATGACCGACCTTTACGGCGAGATGCCTTACACACAAGGTCTTTCCGAGAGTGCCATTCCTGAATATGACAACGGGAAGACTATCTACCTTGGATGTCTCAAGGACATCGACGAGGCTATCGACCTCCTCTCCAGAAGCATAGACACCAACAAGATGCCGTCACTTGCGGTCGGAGATTTCTGGAACAACGGTGATGTCAACAAGTGGTCGAAACTTGCCAATCTGCTCAAGGCCCGTTGGATCAACAAGCTCATCAAGAAGGGCGAAGGCAGTTATCTTGAAGGTAAATATGATCGTCAGGCTATTCTGGACTGCCTTTCCAAGGCTATGACCAGCAACGCTGACAACACCGTCATCAACCATACGGATGACAATGGCACGACTCACGATGACCTTGGTTGGAACGAGCCGGTGGATTACTCTCCTTTGTTCTCCGTCTGCGGAATGAACAGCGGTTATATGGCCACCAAGATGCTTTACGACAACCTGACGAACTTCGATGGTCTGGGAGTCGAAGATCCGCGTGCCGACCACATTCTTCCTTGGGCGAAGTCCAAGAAGAGCGATGCCGCACCTAAGGAGATCAAGTGGAATGCGAACGGTACTTGGAGAAGGACCCTTGGCGTGGATATGTCTTCGAACATATTCAGCACCGGTGGTCCGCTCAGAGCCAGCTATGGTTCAGATGACGCGGCTGCTAAGAAGGGTATCCGCAATGGTGATTTCTTCTGGATCAACTCATCGTCAGCAGACAGACTTGGGGATACCGTCTATGTTGAAAGCACATCCACTTCCAAAGGCTATCACGCCAAGAGCAGTCTCATTTACAGAAGAAACAACAACAAGGAGGGATCGGAAGAGTCCGGATCGTTCTATTCACGTGTATCCGCCCCTACTTACGTCGGAACATACGCTGAGGCTTGCTTCATCAAGGCTGAGGTCCTCTTCAACAATGGTGACAAGGCCGGTGCCTATGATGCTTACAAGGAAGGTATAAAGGCTTCCATCGAGCTGATGAACGAAAAGCTTAAGGTTTGGGTCAATGAGGACGCGTCTCTCGCTTCCTGTCCTTCATTCACTCCTATCGCTCAGGCGGACATCGACAACTTCCTCGCGAACGGTATCGGTTCCTCCGGAGATCTGACATTGGGCAGAATCCTTACCCAGAAGAGAATAGCGTTGCTGTTCTCAGTCGAGATCTGGAATGACATGCGTCGTTACGACTTCAACAGGAGTCTCTTCCTTGGATGGAACATCGCGGCCTATCACGACGTGAACGCAGCCGCTTCCGAGGCCATCCCTGCCGGCCAGTATTTCCGTCGTTGGAGACAGTGCTCGCACGAACTTAACTACAACACCGACAACCTTCAGGCCATCGGTAATCAGGTGCCTGGCGCCGACATGTCATACGTGAGGGAGACTGACGGCAAGAATTGCTGGAACCTCAAACCTGATGTCTGGACCATCAACGTTTGGTGGGATTCCGACCAGCAGTAATTCAATTGTTCAAATAACACAAGCAAAAGGGGGACGGTCAGTTTGGCCGTCCTCTTTCTGTGAGGCGCTGCCAACGAGTGTGTTGCTTTCAGCATCTTGCAACTTCAATTTGGCAAAGTATGTTGTTTAATTTCCTAATTGTCGGACGTCGATTCCATCAGTTATTCCATTTCCGAAGATGATTGGGAATCCGGGAATATTCATTATCTTTGAAGGTAGGACATAAAAAAGGTTGGCACTATGGAGGCAAAAAGGATAAGGTACCCGATCGGGGTGCAGACTTTCGACAAGATCATAGAAGGGGGCTATCTGTACATTGACAAAACGGGATATGTGCATGAATTGGCGGATACGTACAATTATGTGTTCCTGAGCAGGCCGCGGCGGTTCGGGAAATCGCTGCTTTCCTCCACATTCCACAGTTATTTCGCCGGGGAAATGGAACTGTTCGAGGGGCTGGAGGCTGGACGGCTCAAGAAGGAGTGGACACGACACCCGGTGTTCCACTTTGACATGTCAACGGCGAAACATCTTAATGGAGGGCAACTGCAACGTATATTGGGTTACAAACTATCCGAATACGAGAAGAAGTGGGGTGCGGATTCCGGCATCGCAGATGATGACATCAACGCGAGATTTGAGCGTCTTGTCAAAGCGGCTGTCGAAAATACCGGCGAGAAGGCGGTCATAATCATTGATGAATATGACGCCCCGCTGCTGGACGTGATGAACGACAGGGAGAGGCTGGCCCCGATGCGGCAGATAATGAGGAACTTCTATAGCCCCATCAAGAGCCTTGACCCTTACCTGAGGTTCGTGTTCATCACAGGGATAAACAAGTTCGCCCAGCTCAGCATATTCAGTGAGCTGAACAACCTCCAGAACATCTCGATGATGCCGAGGTACTCCGCCATCTGCGGCATCACGCAGTCCGAACTGGAAAAAGATATGAAGGAGCCTGTTCGTGATCTCGCCGACAGTCAGGGTGTCTCCTACGACAACGCGTTGCAACTGCTTAAGCACAACTACGACGGCTACCACTTCTGCCACGGATCCGAGGACATCTATAACCCGTTCAGCCTGATCAAATGCCTTGACGCAAGGGAGTTCGGCTCATACTGGTTCGAGACCGGCACGCCCACATTCCTTTTGGAAAGGTTACGGAAGAATCCTATGGACGAGACAAAACTGGACAAGATGACTGAAATCGCCCAAAGCGACTTTGACATCTCTCCGGAACTGACGGAAGACACCCTTCCGATGTTGTACCAAACAGGCTATCTTACAATCAAAGGATACAACAAGGAAGATCATTCCTACACACTTGGCTACCCGAACAGGGAGGTTCGGGAAGGCTTCTTGAGAGGTCTTCTCGCCAACTACAAAAGTTCGGAGGGAATGAGTGCGTCATTCGTGCTGAAGTTCAACAAGGCTCTGAAGGACAACGATGTGAACGGTTCCCTTGAACTCCTCCAATCCTTCATGGCCGGCATCCCCTACGATCTGGAGAACAAGACTGAGAAACACTACCAGACAATCATCTACCTTGTCTTCTCGCTCCTCGGCTACTACACCCAGGCCGAGGTCAAGTCGGCCGTCGGACGAGCGGACGCCGTCTGCCGGACAAAGGATGGCACCTACGTATTCGAGTTCAAGGTGGACGGCTCGGCGGAGGAAGCCCTCAAGCAGATCGACGAAAAAGGCTACATGATTCCATACAAAAAGGAAGGCCGGTGCGTAAAGGTGGGTGTGAACATCTCATCCGCCACAAGAACCCTGGACTCATGGAAGGTCGCCGAGGAGGTGTAGTGGCACAGGAATATTCATAGAGCGGATCAATGACACCGCTTCCCCGTGAGACTCTTTCCCGAAGCCCCGGGCGGATCCTGCGCTTCCCCGTGAGACTCTTTCCCGAAGCCCCGGGCGTATCTTGCGGCGATTTTGCAAAATGCCTTCAGGTCAAATGCCCGCGGAAGGCCTTAGAGCGGAACATTGGATGAATAACTACGAGGGCAAGTCAAGGCTTTTTCATGTAAGCCTGCGAATCAACCCATTCGGAGGCATTTGAGGCTGAACGTGTTTTGTAAGATGTAACCTTGCATAAGATCAATAGAATAATAAAAAGCGTGGCCGGGGAAGCACCCGGCCACGCTTTGTGTTTGGAAAACGAACTATTACCAACCCTTGGTCTGGGTGAGTGTGAAGCTATTTTCGGCGTAATCGTCGATCAAGGCTATTCGGCGACAACCTACATTTGATTTAACGTTTCAGCCTTGAATGGCAATGATAAGATTATTATCACACGCAGATATTTTATTTTATCGCTGTCATCAACTGATAAACCTGATGGAAGTCCGTGAAGTTGACCTTATGAGTGTCTAGATAGTTGTTGATGGTGTCAGCTCGGTCTTTAAAAAACCTCAGCAACAATTTTTTAGTAGGAGCGTAAGCAACCTTGTTCCTGTAAATGAAAGGAATGTTCTTGATTTCATAGGATGGATTTCCGTTGAGGTCATAGACACTGCCTCCGTAGCTCTCAATCTTTTTTACCTCCTTGATGTTGCCTGTGCTGGATTCCGAGCCGAACGCCCCTTTTTTCTCGTCTTTAAATACCAGTCTGCGAGACACACAGAGGTACGTCCCGTCGATGTCAAGCGAGAAAGCAAGGTAATAAGTCCTATACCTTATGAAGAGTAACCCTCCAATTGAAGCCCTGTCAACCGAGGCATTATCCTTTATGCCCATGACCTTTTCGTCGGAATCCATGTAGCGGATTGTTTGGTCTAGAGTACTAATGTTGAAGCGTCCTGTTGAAAAGCCTCCGTCTTTGTAGATTATTCTGCCTTCCATGAATTCCGGCAGGTAGTACTTTACACTGTCTGGAAGCTGTTTTTCAAAGTCTCCTTGAGCGGATTGTCCCGATAATGCGATGTTCCCTATCGTCAAGGCTAAAATAAGTGAGATTATTTTTTTCATGTCATGTTTTTATAAAATAAGAGGGGACAATCACTCATCCCCTCTCATTTTGGATAATTATCAGTTACTCTTCCCAGCCAGGGTTCTGAGTGATAGTGACATTCTTATTGGCATACTGTGTGATGACATCGGAGCAGATAGGCTCAAGGTAATTCCTTACATCGACGTTGCGGCTGTCTCTGTCCTTGATGTTGACCGGCACAAGGAATCCACGCATTTGCGAGTAATTCTTCGCGTCAAAGTCAAAGTATGTGCGTTCTCCTAATTTCAATGTACCATCAGGGTTGTAGCCTACGATAGGAATAACACTGACTTTTTTAGAGTTCGCTGAAGTGAGAAGGTTATAGCCCTGATTATTCAATGTTTTCTTCAGATTGGTTATCTGGGCAGGCCTTCCGAATTCTTCGGCTTGACTCTCCTTGATGGTCGCAGCAAGGTCAAGCTCAACATAGCCTCCAATCAACAGATCTGGGTTATTGGCTCCCAACATGAGTTCAAGCTGTCCCCAACGTCTGATGTCAAGTACCCGGTACTGTTCGAGGAAGAACTCCATGCGGCGTTCACGACGGATCTCCCAGATGAGCGGTGTCACCGCACCTGTTGTCTTGTAGCCGAGAGTTGTCTGCTGTGCGGCTCCGGTTCTTTCAGGATCATCAGGCATGTTTGCGAGTTCAAGTGGGGCAGTCTGCTTTACACCTTTATCTATCGCGGTCTTGTCCAGAGGACGTTTGCGGATAGCATTGATGGACTTGTCAAGATCCTCCTGAGTAACAGCAGCGCCACCGAATTTGTCTGCTAGTTCAGCCTTGGCTTCTATCCAGTTCAAGACCGTCTCGGCATATCGTACGCATGGAAATCCGTTTTCGTTCGTGCAAGATCCGTAATATGTAGGCAGAGACTTTCCGTTGTATGAATATGTCGGCCCCTCTCGGTCTATGAATTTTTCGCAGTACAGACCTGTCGCACTGGCTTTCGGCTCATCCCAGAAAGTGGCTTCAAACCGAGGGTCGCGTGTTACCACCATATCCTGTAGACGGAAGCTCTTGGCGTTCTCGACTGTTGAATTGGAATACGGTTTTCCGTCTTGGCAGATCCAGGCTTTCAGCGTGCTGAGGTTCCCTGACTGGGTCTGGGCCTCATTACCATTTGAATATGAAGCTATGCAGTGCTGGGAACCGTTGTTGATGGATTTGTTGTAGGCCCTGTAGAGGATAATCTCTCTGCTTGACGGCCTGGAGTACAGTGTTCCGAAAAGGGTTCGGAAATCTGTGTCAAATGCGTAGGCTCCGCTGTTGATGATCTGCTCAGCATAGCCTTTAGCAGCTTCAAGGAACAGTTTGGCCTTTGAGTCAACGTCAGAGCAGGTTTTCATGGCCTCATCGTTCTTGTGATAGATGTACCATGTGCCTTCGAACAGCATGCAACGGGAGGCTATTGTAGCCACCACAGCCTTATTCACGTAATCCTCCCCGTCATTGGAGCGGACGTTGGCCATAGCATAGTCAAAGTCTTCCTTAACCTTGGCCATCACCTCGGTTCTTGGGGTGCGTTGGGCGTACATGGCATCGTTGTCAGTAACTTCCACAACGGCATCGTAGTAAGGAACATCGCCGAACGATTCTACGAAGCGGCTGTATTCCCAACCTCTGAAGAAGCGGGCGACACCGTTCCAATGGTTGTAGGCCTCATCCGTCAGCTTGCCGTTGTCATGCATTGTGGCGAGTCTTGCGATAAGGAGATTCCACTTGCGTATGTAGGCGAAGTTCCAAGGACCTGAGCCACGCCTTGCCAGCCAGTAACCACGGTAGGCAAGTTCTTCTTTGTACCAATTGTCAGACGGCAGAGAGATAAGAATGTCAGACTGTTGTCCGGTAGTGGTGCGGTCATCACTGAACTCACCGGAAGAGTACACACCTGGCGCATAGACCTGTCCCCAGTTGTCGGAATAGCCGGTGAAATATGACCCGTAAGTTCCGTTCACAAACAATCTGATGTTGTTCTCATTTGCCCAGAAGTTATTGTCATTCATCGTTGTTTTCGATTCTCTGTCAAGAAAATCGCTGCATCCGACGAAAGCAAGTGCCAGAGCACCAACGGAAAGTATTTTAATAAAATTCTTCATAATGTTCTTTTTCTTATGAGATTAGAAAGTAACCTGAACTCCGATTGCCGCTGTCTTGAATGCAGGAGAACCTACACCGGCGCGGCTTGAGTTGTAGTTAGATGTGTTGAATGATGAGTATCCTGCGATTTCTTCCGGATCAAGAGGTAGGCCTTTGAGATGATCAAACGTGAAGAAGTTCTCAAGGGAAACATAGAATCTGGCCTTCTCCATATTGATCCTCTGGGTCAAATGTCTTGGCAGAGTGTAGCCAAGAGTGATGTTCTTGATGCGGAGGTAGGCCATGTTCAGCATGTACCTGTCGTTAGGTACCATGTTGAAGATGCTACTTCCGGCGCAGTTTGCGGCACGCGGATAGAAAGCGTCATAATTGGCTGGTATGGTGGTTGTCGAACCATCCGCATTCGTTATGTCGTAAGAGTCATACCAGAAGTCTCCCGCGATAGCCTGGGCCATGGCTCCATCCGATGTATTAAAGCCAGGGAGGGTCATAGAAGAGGATCCGAGCATGTTGCGTTTGCCGATTCCCTGAAGGAAGATAGA
>FR893158.1 GCA_000433355.1 Alistipes sp. CAG:435
CTTGAAAGAACTCTCCGAAGCGGCAGGACAGGCACTGCCGCTTCTGGAGAAGTATGCAGATTGCTCAATAAAAAACTCTCCCAGATTGGTTGCCGGGAGAGTCAATGTCGTTTTACACCGATAAGTCCGAGTTTAGTGGCTAATCAAAGTCAGCCACAGTTTTCTCCTTGTCCCAAACAATCTCTTGACCTATAGACTCGCTGCTGGTCTTCAGGTATTCTTTGATGGGAGATAATCCCACGGTGCTTCTCAGGCTGTCAAGAGCAGCGGGATTTTCCACCGGCCAGAGACATAACTGCATGGCAATATCATCATCTACAATCGTTGCTGCCATCTTAATCTGGGTGCCATAAATCTGTGGCTTGCCCTCTTCCATACGAACTCTGTCATTCAGAATGGCATAGTCCGTTTTATCCAAAACGCCCTCTTCGGCTTTTTCCTTCACAAGACCAAGATACTTGCTCCGATAGGCAAGGTCGGAATGGTCAATAACGATCCAGATGGCCCTATTGGCCTTTTCGGATAGATGGTAGGGCCAACCCTCCTTGTCCAGAATGCCGAATACAGTCGCTTGATTCAATGAATCCACCCGTTCCATCTCTGTTGTATACTCCACAATCTCGTCAGCTGATAGTGAAGACATCCCTTTTGTCCACTCACGTGCAGCCTGGTCATTATCGTACACATCTTCTAAGATGCGATTAT
>FR893159.1:0-10821 GCA_000433355.1 Alistipes sp. CAG:435
GTCGGTGGCCGGAGCGATGATCTGCTGCACAGCCTTCGCCATCAATCCTTTCAAGATGGTGATCATCGGCCTGATCGGCACGTGGATCAACGGCCTGGTCGTGGACTACTTCACCGCCAGCCTGAACAAGCGGAAAAGAGTCTGTGTGATTTCCAATGAATATGACAGGATACGCCGTTTCATCATCGACCAGCTTGGAAGAGGATGCAGCCTCTACGAGGTAATCGGCGGCTATACCGGCGAGAAGAGCATAGAGATACAGTCGCTCCTGACGCAGGAGGAGTTCTCCAATCTGATGGAGTTCCTCAAGCGGGAAGGCATCAAGTCATTCGTGACTGCCGGCAATGTGAGCGAGGTCTACGGCCTGTGGCTGAAGCACAAGAAATTTCATTTTTAGGAGCCTGCTTTCCCTGATTTCCGCGCGGAAACGTTTTTTCTGCCCTCCCACGGCTTTCTTTGGACAATTTTTTTGTCTATCTTTGTCGTAATGTTTTAAAAAGTCGTTTGCTATGGCGGAAACCGATCAAGTTTATCCTCTCGACCCGGAGAAGGTGTATTACTCGATGGATGAATTGACCCTTGACACAGACGAGGGTCCCAAGACATTGAGGGTCGGTTCGTGGCTGAACTACGATCCGGTCAGGATCCACAGGATGATCGTCAGGGAAAAGACGATGCAGGTGGACACGTTCGAGGTCTATAACCCGTTGATGAGCAAGCTGCGAAGGGCTGACCAGCAGTACTACAAGCAGTTTATGGGGCTTGGCCTGACGATCGACTTTCCGGGCTACACATCGGAGATCCTGGCGAGAATCCCGTTCGAGAACGACCCTATCGGCTTCTACAAATGGTGGCGCAAGGGAAAGCACGAGGACAAGGTCTATCTTTCCAAGGCCAACCAGTTCAAACTGTTCCAGAAAGTCGCCTTGATGGAGCCTAAGATAATGCTCAAAAAAGATCTCGAGTTCCTGAAATCTTTCTGACATAATATTTTCTGAATATGCAAGACTGGCTACAGGTTCTCAGACTTGACACGTCGGCCACCGAAAAGGACCGCGGGTGTGATGTCTGGGACAATGACAATTGTTGCAATTACTCAGCTGACGGCACAAAGCTGCTGGACGCTGAGAACTATCCGAGCGAGGTTCACGTCAAGGATGGCACGAAAGTCATCTGTGACGGAGTTTTCGCGTTTCAACCCTATATGGCCGAGGACAGGAAGATCGGCGAGGATATTCCCGAAGAGGAGAGGGCTTCGTTCCTTGACAAGATATTCCTCCCCCCGACGGTCACGCACATCGGGCGCGAGGCTTTCCGCGAATGTGGCTGGCTGAAAAGCATCCGTTTGCCCAAGGACTTGATATTCATTGGAGACGGGGCTTTTTTCGGATGCTGGGAACTTCGTTCTGTAAGTTGTCCTGCCGGATTGGTCGCCATCGGGGACGGCGCTTTCGAGGAGTGCTTCTCGCTGAACAAGGTGAAATTCAACAAGGGGTTGAAGGCGATCGGCGCCGGTGCTTTTCTGGCCTGCGAGTCATTGGAGGAAATTGTTCTTCCGGCCGGTCTTGAGTTCATCGGTGACGATGCGTTCTACGGGGCGTCGTTGAAAAAGATTTTTGTCCCGAAAAGTGCCAGAGGCCATCTGACTGAGCTTCTGCCTGAAAACCTGCACAGGAAAATCCGTGACATTCGTTGACAGTGTTTTCAAATTGAAAGTTTTTGATTACATTTGAGATTGTGATTTTTAAGAATATTGCGTAAAATGAATAAAATTTTAAACATTACCGCCGTTTTGGCCGCCGCTCTGTCGGTTTCGGCCTGCAAGACAACGGTACAGAAGCCCGTGAAAGTGGACTACCAGATGGAATATACAGTCGGGGACGTCACGTTTGATATGGTCAAGATCCCGGCCGGACACTACACGATGGGGCTTTCCGCGGACAACCGCAGGAAAATCACTAACGGGATTCCTCACGAGGTCGCCCTTGGCGGATTCGTCATCAGCTCCAAGCCGGTCTCACAGGCTCTGTGGACGGCGGTTATGGGCAGTAACCCGAGTTCCGTGCAGAACCCGGACGCTCCGGCCGATATGGTGTCCTGGAACGATGCCGTGAAGTTCCTGGGCAAGCTGAACAAAGCCACCGGCAAGATATTCATACTTCCGACCGAGGCTCAGTGGGAATATGCCCAGAAGATTCAGAACGGTAAGGACTTCACTTCTGTCGCTGAATGGTGCCTTGACAGTTATGACGCTGTGCCTGAAGGGGCCACGAGTAATGAATATTTCAAGCCTATGGAGCTGGCCATTGATCCGGAAGGACCTGCCGGGAAGGATGGCAAGGTTGTCCGCACCGTCTTGGAAAGGATGGAGGTGGATTGTCACACCAAGAGGGCCAAGGTCGGTTTCAGGCTTGCGCAGCTGACGGAAGATGTGTTGACGGACGCCATCTTGGGACCGATTGAAGGAACGGCGATTGACCGTGAGAAAATTGACGCTTCGGACGCGAAACCGGAAGTCTTCACTGTCGGTGACGTGACTTTCAGGATGGTGAAAGTCAAAGGTGGAACATTTTCAATGGGATATAATACCTCGGATGCGCCGTACAATAATTTCTCTATCCCGGAGAACGAGCTTCCGGCCCATCCTGTCACTCTTGACGATTTCGGGATAGGGGAGACCGAGGTGACCGTCGCCCTTTGGAACGCCGTGATGGGTTCTGTACCTTATCTTAACGACTTGGATGAACCTCAGAAGCCTGTCGGAAACGTCTCCTGGTACAACTGCCAGACCTTCATCAGCAGACTCAACACAATGACCGGCCGCAAGTTCCGTCTTCCGACCGAGGCTGAGTGGGAATATGCCGCCAGAGGTGGCCAGAAGTCCCGTCACTATGGCTTCAGCGGTTCCAACGATTATGACGCGATGTGGTTCCTTGACAATGCGAAGTCAAAAGCGCAGGATGTCAAGACCCGCAAGGCCAACGAGTTGGGAATATACGACATGAGCGGAAACGTCTGGGAGTGGTGCTATGACCGCGCTGCGGAATATTCAAAAGACTCCCAGGTCAATCCTGTCGGCGCCACTGAGGGCGGGACGAGGATTCTCCGTGGCGGAAGCTGCGCCAGCCGCTGGGATGCCTGCCGCATCACCAACAGGTCGTACATGCCTGCCAAGAACATCAAAGGTACTTTCGGGCTCAGGCTCGCGCTTTAATATTTCTTGAATATTATATACTAAACACTGATAATTGATTATGGAGGAGCAACTCAAAGTTACCTGTCTTCATGACAGCCACGTGGCTCTTGGAGCCAAGATGAGTCCTTTCGCTGGATTCGATATGCCGATTCAGTACTCTTCGATCACAGAGGAGCATCTGGCGGTCCGCAACAATGTGGGTATGTTCGATGTGTCTCACATGGGTGAGATCTTCGTCAGCGGCCCGGATGCGGAAAAGTTCGTCAACCACATATTCACCAATGACATCCGTCCTATGGTTCCTGGTCAGGTGCTGTACGGAATGATGCTTTACCCTGACGGTGGCACCGTGGATGATCTTCTGGTTTACAAGGAGTTCACCGCTGACCACTATCTTCTCGTGGTGAACGCCGCCAACATCGAGAAGGATTTCCTCTGGATAAAGGATCACGCCGAGGGTTACGATGTGAAATTGGTCAACGATTCCGACAACTGGGGACAGATCGCGCTCCAGGGCCCTAAGGCCGAGGAGACACTCATGAAGGTTCTCGGTTACGCCGCCGACGCCGCCAATCTGACATTCTACACATTCAAGGATTTCGAGGATGCCGGAATGAGGGTCATCATCAGCCGTACCGGTTACACTGGCGAGGACGGATTCGAGATCTACGCGGCTCCGGGCCTCATCGTGAAGTACTGGGACGCTTTCCTGAAGGCCGGTGTGGTGCCTTGCGGACTCGGTTGCCGTGACACCCTGCGTTTCGAGGCCGGACTGCCTTTGTACGGTGACGAGCTTACCCCGGAGATCTCTCCTGTCGCCGCCGGTTTCAGCATGTTCTGCAAACTGGACAAGGACGAGTTCATCGGCAAGGAGGCCATCGCTGACCAGAAGGCCAACGGCACAAAGATGAAGCTCGTGGGCATCGAGCTTGCGGACAAGGCCATTCCTCGCGCCGGCTATCCGGTCGAGCTTGAGGACGGCACAGAGGTCGGAGTTGTGACCACTGGCTACCACAGCATCTCGCTGGGCAAGAGCATCTGCTTCGCCCTCGTGAAGAGGGAATGTGGCGCTCTTGACGCTCCGCTTTCCGTGCGCATCCGCAAGAAGGTGTTCCCGGGAAAGGTTGTGAAGAAGAGATTCTATCAGACTAATTATAAGAAGTAGAGATTCAGCAAGCGTTTTAGATAATATATTCATAAATTAATAGATTCACTATGAGCAAAGTAGTAGAAGGCCTCCGTTACAGCGAGGACCACGAGTGGGTAAAGGTTGAAGGCGGCATCGCCGTCATCGGTATTTCAGATTTCGCGCAGAAAGAGCTTGGCGACATCACTTACGCCGACCTCCCTGAGGTTGACGACGAGGTTGAGGCCGGTGAGGAATTCGGCGCTCTTGAGAGCGTGAAGGCTTCCAGCGAGCTTCTCTCTCCTGTGTCCGGAAAGGTTGTCGAGGTCAATCCAGAACTTGAGGACGCTCCAGAGAAGATCAACGAGGACGCTTACGAGGCATGGATCATCAAGGTCGAGATGAGCGATCCTTCACAGGTTGACACCCTTTTGGACGCGGCCGCTTACAAGGCAAAGATCGGCGAGTAATATGTCATCTTTCCCTTATTTTCCTCACACTGAAGATGATGTCCGCGCGATGCTCGGCCGCGTAGGGGTGAAGTCTTTGGACGACCTCTATTCCGATGTCCCGAACGATGTCATCTTCAAGGGTGAATATGACCTGCCGGAGGCAATGTCCGAGCAGGAGGTCAGGGACTTCTTCGAGTCTCTGGACAAGAAGGACGAGAAACTGAAGGTGTTCGTCGGTCAGGGTGCCTACGACCACTACACACCGTCTGTCGTTCCTTACATCACATCCCGTTCGGAGTTCCTGACGGCGTACACTCCTTATCAGGCCGAGATTTCGCAGGGAACCCTCAGGTACATTTTCGAGTACCAGAGCATGATCTGCGCGCTGACAGGGCTTGACATCAGCAACGCTTCGATGTACGACGGCCCGACAGCAGCCGCCGAGGCCGTGAAGATGGCTCCGACCTGCACGAAGCGCAAGTCAAGGGTGCTGGTTTCATCCTCCCTGCTTCCTAACGTCATCAAGACAATCCAGACCTACGCCGGCTACCACGGCATCGAACTGGCCCTGGTTCCTTGCAAGGACGGACAGACCTGCCCGGACTGCATGAAGGCCGAGCTTGCCAAGAATGATGTCGCCGGAGTCATCGTCCCTTCGATCAACCGCTACGGAATCGTCGAGGACCTGACCGGCTTCGCTGAGGCCATCCACGAGGAAGGCGGAATATTCATTGAATATTGCGACCCTTCCGCTCTCGCGGTGCTGAAGACTCCTGCGGAGTGGGGCGCTGACATCGCTGTCGGTGACGGCCAGAGCCTCGGCGTCCCGATGAGTTTCGGCGGCCCTTACGTGGGCTTCATGGCCTGCAGGAAGGAATATGTCCGCAAGCTCCCCGGAAGGATTGTCGGTGAGACCCGTGACACTCAGGGCCGCCGCTGCTTCTGTCTGACCCTTCAGGCCCGCGAGCAGCACATCCGCCGTGAGAAAGCCACGTCCAACATCTGTTCCAACGAAAGCCTTATGGCCCTTTATGTGACTGTCTATATGTCGCTTATGGGCCCGAAGGGACTCAAGGAGGTCAACGACCGCTCCTACGCCGCGGCGCATTATCTCCACGATGAGCTTCTTAAGACCGGCAAGTTCGCCGAGGTGTTTGACAAGCCGTTCCTCAAGGAGTTCGTGCTCAAGCCGCTGATGCCTGTCGAGAGGCTTCACATCAAGCTGCACGACGGTGGATTCTTCGCCGGACTTGAGACAGAGGAAGGCTATGTAAGTTTCTGTGCTACTGAAAGAAGGACGAAAGCCGAGATTGACGCTCTCGTCGCGTTGGTGAAGGAGGCCTAAGAAGTATGAAATATTACGATAAGCTTATTTTCGAACTCTCCAAAGAGGGGAGAGTCGGCTATTCCCTCGGCAAGAACGAGTGGACTTCCACCACTGACGAGATTCCGGCTGGACTCAGAAGGTCCGAGGCAGTTGGACTTCCTCAGGTGAGCGAGGTTGATGTCGTGCGTCACTACACGAACCTTTCCCAGATGAATTTCGGTGTGGACACCGGATTCTATCCTCTGGGAAGCTGCACGATGAAATACAACCCGAAGATCAACGAGGAGATCGCCGGGATGAAAGGCTTCCTCGGGCTGCATCCGTTGCAGCCTGCGTCCACGGTTCAGGGCGCCCTGGAGGTTTACTATAATATGGACAAGGCTTTGGCCGCGATCACGGGAATGTCCCATTTCACGTTCAATCCTTGCGCCGGCGCCCACGGTGAGCTGACCGGTCTGATGATCATGCGTCAGTACCACATCCTTAACGGGGATCTGAAGAGAACCAAGGTGATCGTGCCGGACAGCGCTCACGGTACAAACCCTGCCAGCGCCGCTGTCTGCGGTCTGGAAGTGGTTGTCGTTAAGTCCAAGGCAGACGGTCTCGTGGACGTGAACGACCTCAAACCGCTTTTGGGCGACGACATCGCCGGCATCATGATGACGAACCCTAACACCCTCGGACTCTTCGAGAAGGACATAGAGGAGATCGCCGCCCTCATCCACGGATGCGGAGGCCTTCTCTACTATGATGGAGCGAATATGAACCCGCTCATCGGCGTGGCCCGTCCAGGCGATATGGGATTCGACATCCTGCACCTGAACCTGCACAAGTCGTTCTCCACCCCTCACGGTGGCGGCGGTCCAGGCTCAGGCCCTGTCGGAGTCTGCGAGAAACTGGTCCCTTACCTTCCTGTTCCTAAGGTGGTCAAGGATGAATATGGCCAGTTCAAGGTACGTGGACGTGCCGGTGTGGGCAAGAGCGATGAGAATAAGAACGCTGACGGCTGCGAGAAGACGGCCGGTGAGGTGTCTGGATTTCTGGGCAACTTCGGCGTGATCCTCAGGGCCTATGCCTACATCCTTTCGCTTGGTCGTGAGAACGTCAAGTTGGTCGGCAAGTACGCCACCCTCGGTGCCAACTACATCAAGGAGAGCCTCAAGGAGTACTACAAGCTTCCGATCCCGACCGTCTGCAAGCACGAGTTCGTCTATGACGGCCTTGTGAACGACGGCGCAAGGAAGGCCGCGGATGGAACCGTTGAGAGAGAAGGCGCCACGACACTGGATGTCGCCAAGAGGCTTCTCGACTTCGGTTTCCACGCTCCGACGATCTACTTCCCTCTGCTCTTCCATCAGGCCATCATGATCGAGCCTACGGAGACTGAGTCGATCGAGACTTTGGACGCTTTCATCGAGGTGATGAAGAAGATCGCCATTGAGGCCGCGGAGGATCCCGCCATTCTCAAGAGCGCTCCTCACAACGCTCCGATCACCCGTCCGGACGAGACCACGGCGGCGCGCCAGCCAATCCTCAAGTTTCAGGACGAGCGATAACCGTCTTTGAATATGAACGAGGGCTGGCCGAAATCCAACGGCCAGCCCTCGTTCCGTTTTTCCGGATTGCTACAGAGAGTCCGGATAATTGATCTCCATGTTGAACTTAGGCACGTCCGGATTGGCCTCCCGATGGCTTTCCTTGACCGCCTTCCACATCTCTTTCACGATCTCCGGATGCTCCGAAGCCACATCCTTTGACTCGCGCGGATCCTCCTTCAGATTGTAAAGCTCCATTTCGGTGTTCCCTTTCAGCACCTTACGCACGATGCCTTTCCACTCGCCCATGCGCACGGCCACCCAGCCTTTCGACCCCGGGAACTCCCAGTAGAGATATTCATGCTCCTTCTGCTCTCCGGCCTTTATGCCGCTCGCGTGGCTGTACTGTTGTCCGCCTGCGGTTTGGGAAAGGACAGTGGGTGCGAATGACACTCCGTCATTCTCCGGAGCCTCGACACCGACGATCTCGGCGAGAGTAGGCATGATGTCCGCGAAACTGGAGATGTGCTGTGTCTTCTCGCACTGCTTTCCTTCACCCCAGCGCAGCACAAACGGCATCCTGATGCCACCTTCGTGCAGCGAGGACTTGCCCCAGCCCTTTCCGCATTTGAACGGACCACCGCTGCGGAAATATTCCATCGGCGAATTGCCGTTGCTTGCCGGGCCGTTGTCGGAAGTGACAATGAATATCGTGTTTTCCCATATTCCCAGATCCTTCAGTTTTTGCACCAGGTCTCCCACTTGCTTGTCGATGTGGGTGACCATCGCTGCGTAGGTGGCGTGCGGGTACCTGTTCGGGAGGTACATCCCGGGATCCGTGCACGGCTCCTCGTCCCCGAGTTTGTCCACGTAGTGCATCACCTCGTCCAGAGGAGCCTGCACCGCGCTGTGCGGCACGGTCGTGGTCCACATCACGAAGAATGGAGAGGACGCGTTGTCCTCCACGAACTTGACCATCTTGTCGTACATCAGGTCACAGCTGTAGTGCTCGCCTCCGTACTGGGTATAGTTGTTCACATCGTATTTGTCCAAGCCCTCTGGAAACTTACAGCCCTGGACCACAAGCTCGTTGCCCGTCTCGACCTCCACGCCGTTCTCCCACAGCTTGACAGGGTAGTAGGAGTGGGCAAGCGCCTGACAGTTGAATCCGTAGAAATAGTCGAAGCCCATCGTGTTCGGAAGTGACGCGCTCTTCGGGAATCCAAGTCCCCATTTCCCGACCATGGCGGTCTTGTAGCCAGCCGACTGCATCATCGTGGCGATGGTCTTCGTCCCTTCCTCCAGCGGGAACTGTCCCTGCTCCTCCGGGTTCAGGAACACTCCGTTCCATCCGAGGCTGTCGGTAGGCGTGAAATGCTCCTCGTTGTTGCGTATCTGGCTGTGGCCCATGTGTTTGCCAGTCAAAAGGCAGCACCTTGACGGAGACGACAGCGGAGCCGCCGTGTACATGTCCGTGAAGAGAAGCCCTTGGGACGCCAGAGCGTCTATGTTAGGGGTCTCGATCTTCTCCTGCCCGTAACATCCCAAGTCCCCATAGCCGAGGTCATCGAACAGCAGGAACACCACATTGGGTTTCTGTGCCTCATTCCTGGCGCATCCGCACACGGACATCGCGGCGGCCGCCATCGTCATCAGTTTCTTTCCGTTATCCATTTATATTCATTGTTTTAATATTGCCGCTGCAAGGGATGTGACCATGATCAGAGGCGACTATCAGACAAAGTTATGAAATCCTGTGCAGAAAAACGCGCCCGTCGCTTTGCAATTGCTATATGGAGAGCGGACCATGGATGATTGACTTGGGAAACTAATATAAAATGACCAAAAATATTCATGAATAGTGAGGAAAAATTTGCGGATTGAAAGATTTTGTCTATCTTTGCAATCCCAATGGGGTATTAGCTCAGTTGGTAGAGCGTTTGAATGGCATTCAAAAGGTCAGGAGTTCGATTCTCCTATGCTCCACTTCCCGTTGAACAAATTTATTCAAGCACTTCTTTCATTATGAAACAGAAGCGTAACGTCATATTCAAGGCTCTTGAAAGTTTCCCAAGAGTCGAGTTGGAGGACATCCGACAGTACTTTGGAGCTGATGTTCCGACGAAGGTCCGCAAGCCTGAGTTTGTGGACAGGCTTGGCGCGTACATAATCGAAAGGCCGGCTGAATGGCTGGGCAGGATGCTTGAGAGGGATCTGAGGCTTCTGAAAAGGCTGGTCGAGGCCGGTCCGGGAGTGCCGCTATACCTGGATTACCCTGATTTCCCGTCGGTTCTGGAGACGGTCAAACTCCTTGGCTCGGACACCTCGGACGAGAATTTCAGAGAGGTATGGCTTCCTAAGGACATGTACGATGTCGTCGCCCCGCATATTGATGACGTGCTGAAGGAGGGCGAGCTCAGCGGCCTGTTCGAAATGGAGCGCGCTGCCTTGGGTTACCTCTGCCTCTACGGCATCATGACAGTGGACGAGTTCTTCGACAAGATGCTGGACTACTGGGAATTCTCCGGCAGACACAGCATTGAGTATTTCACGAATATGGTCTATGAGAGCCCTGTGATGAAGCTTTGCAGGGTCGATTCTGACGGCGAGCGCTACATGTGCGCTCCGAACATATTCGATCCCGAGGAAATCCTCAAGGGCAGGAAGGAATATTCAGCGATAGAGTCGCTGCGTCCTTTCACCCCGCAGGAGGCTTTGAGGGCTGGTGCCGGTTCGCCGTATTTTGTCTATGGCCTTGACTCAGAGGAAGGCCGGAAGTTGGTGGAGATGCTTGGCAATCTTGGCTATGCCGGTGAGGACTTGATCCATGAGGAGCACGACATCTGGATGAACGCCCAGATGTTCGGCAAGAACGACACCACGGAGGCCATATTCGCAAGCGTTTCCCGCAAGCAGGAGGACATTGAGTCCTTCGAAGATTATGACGAATGTATGGAGATTGTGGCCGCCTACGCCAACACCCTTCCGAAATGGCTTCTCAAAGGTTACTCCTCAAACGAGAAGAACTGTCTGAAGGTCGTGTTGCAGACCGAAGATGACCCGATCCAGACCATGATCAAGAAGAACCCTATCCTCGGCCTGTTTGTCCCCCCGACACCGCCGGACGCCCCGTGCCCATGCGGCAGCCACCTTTCCTACCGCCACCGCCACGGGAAGAATATGAG
>FR893159.1:10846-19543 GCA_000433355.1 Alistipes sp. CAG:435
TGCCACGGGAAGAATATGAGTTAGAAGACCAAAATTCCTTATCGCCCCGACCTGAGAGCGCACGCTTTGGCGAATTGAGAGAAATACCGGTCTGATGGAGCTATAGCATTGCTGTCTTCAGAAAGGTATTCTTCGCAGAATTGGTCTCTTGCCATAAGTACTTCCCTGAGCATTGAGTCTCTGGACGATTGTGAGCCATTGTTACGTCCTACTTTGATTGTCAGGTCGAATAAGTCAAGAGCCCGGATAAACGCGTTTTTGGCCAGTGCGGTGTTTCCCTTTTGCTTCCATTTCAAGGTTCGCCCGACCTCGCTTCCAATATTCGCCATCTGCGAGATGAAATCCATCGCCGCCCATTTATCCTTATCAGGTTTTACTGGAAGTCGTGTTTCTGTCATTTGATAAGATTGTTGACTATTGAACGGATTTGACCACGTATCGCCTCATCTTCCACATTTCTGCTGAAGTTATTTCTTCGAGGGCTGATGTTGATAAGTGAGTCGAATTCAATGAAGTCATCTCCCTCAACATCAGGGTACAAGTTGATCCCCCATAGAGATTCCTGATTTGAGCCATTCTCAAGTAAGAGTTTCTCCAAATCAGAATGCAGTTCGGCATCCAGCGCCATAATCTGTCTGTCGATGTCCACAACTCCTTTGATCATTTCACCATAGAAGTTCTGTGCCAGTTCAGTTAATCTCTTTCTGCTTATGGCTTTATCAATTATTGTCATAACACTTACAATCTTTCAGAATACAAACCTACACAAAATAAATGATATTTCATTCTTGAATAAATGCCAAAATATTGCGGCAGCCACCTTTCCTACCGCAACTGCCACGGGAAGAATATGAGTTAGAAGGAGTAGCCGATACCAGATTCGAGGAATAGGCCACCACCACCGCCAAAACAAAAATTTATGTTGCCACCTATGTAGGTAGTGAAGTGTCGGGGCTTTGCCGGAAGAATGTGGCGCGGGTGGCACTCGTAGCCTTCTTGGTTGGTATGATGGCGCTGGGATATTGTTCGTATATGTTGCCTGACAGTGTGTGGCAGGAACAGACGTTGACTCCATTCGCGTATTCCACATTGTGTCTATTCAGAGAGTTGGCGATGCTGACCGCAGGGCTTTCTATAGCTGTGCTGGCAAGAAGCAGGACCGCATATCGGCTGACAAGACCGCTGGCTGTCAAGATCGTGCTTTTTGCGTTGGCGCTTATACCCTTGCTTTACCTTTCCGAAATGAGATATACCTTGACAACATTAGTGCTTTTGACTCCATACATCATAGCACTTTTGATGCTCGCCCCGACTCTCGTCCGTTGGCTGGTGAAGGCTCTCAAGCGGTTCTGATTTTGTGACCTGGTCAGATTATTTGTCAGGACGGCCATTATCATAAGAAAAGATGTTGTATTGTAATATGTTGTAAATTAGTCTGTTATAAAATGCTGCCCTTCTGGATGTTCCGGCACTGTTTTGTAACATATTGATAGCCAACTGATGACGCTCCACTCGGCAAGAACGCTTCTGCTATGCGATAATTACATATCCTCTAATGACAGGCATCCGAAAGTTATGTTTGTGTTGCCGAATGCGCTGTGGCTTAGATCAGCCACTTTTTCACTCAGTAACTCTTTGGAATATTTGTTCTTGTTCCGTTTAACTTCGTATGCTTGAACTTTACCGTCAAGTCTTACGGTAACTATGTCGATTTCATTGTCTGGGGTGTCTGCATTACCTTTGCGGGGATGCCACCAGGCACCGATTTCCGCGTACTGTTGCGATTCCATCATCTTTTGCCGGAACCATCTTTCCAGAATACGTCCTGAATATGTCGAATACTCATTTTTGATCAGTTCCGACAATGCGGAATAGTTCTTTATCTCTATCAATGAACGATATTTATAGAAGTACCTGAATCAAAAACGAAGAAAAATGTCATTGATTTCATATCGGACGGTCTTAGAGGTATTGTTGGCTCTGATAGGTCTCTTTTTCTTGATCAGTCCATATTCTTCCTCCAGAACTTTCATTTGTCCGCCCAGACTTTTTTCTCCAAGCATTCCATCTATCTGGGGGAGTGTGACATCTCCAGCCGCAATAAGCCCAAGAATCGAGAAATAAGTGGCATACTGTTTCCCGAACTCTTGAATCAGCATATTCCTGCCCTCATCGAAAAACTGAGAATCCGGTCTTGTCATATATTCGACCATCTTTTCCATATCTGTGCAGTCATTATCCATCAGCAGCTCGACATATTTGGGAACGCCTCCGAAAAAACAATATAGCGCGAGAAGGTCATCATTGTTGTAATTCTCTTTGTGGTCCGCCATTATTTCTTTCAAGACATCTGTCCTGAATGGCTCAAGACTGAGCGTCATATCGGCTCTACCGAACAGAGGTCGCTTCTCGTCTTTGGATATTTTTCCATCATCGAGCAAACGGATCCGCTTACCACCATATTGACCTTGGTATTTCTTCGCTCGCGATCCCAAACATCCTGAATGTCAGAGTAGATTGCAGGATTGACATATGGAAAATCCTGGAATTCGTCAATGAACAGATTGAATGATCGATGCTTGCCTATATTCATCAGCATTGCGAATATGTCCTTGAAATGATAGATTCCTTGTGGGGCAAATTCTTTTAATGTCTGCCTTATCGCCTCTGCATATTCACTGCAAAGATCGGCTTCTGCCTTTCTTGCAACAAATAAATAGACAGTGTCCGTCCCCTCCATTGATAGAATTCCCAGAGTTGTTTTTCATATCCTGCTCCGACCTTTAAGTACGGTCATTTTTGAGAACTATCCGAAAGATTTTTTCTGAATATCTTTAAGGAGAGCCAATTCACGGTTTCTGTCATAATATCTCATAGTTCGATCTTTATGGCCATAAACTTTATGGCCATAAACTTTGCGAATATAAAAATAATATCTGACTGAAAAACAAAAAAGCCCACATCGCTGCGGACTTTTTTCGGTTAGTTAGTAGTGTATTACCTTATTTTGAAAGAAGGTCATAGTCGTTAGAGTGTGATGTATCTCACATTTCCGATGACAAAAGTAGTCAAAAAAAACGTTTAAGCAAGCCTTTTTCCGGAAAACTTTTAAACGTTTTACGTTGATAACTATCTTCTCCATTGACTATCAATGTTTTCCAATGGTTATTCGTCAAGCGATTTTTTTCAGGACCTTCTCTTATTTTACGATCGCCTGATCGTGCTTTCCGCCGGTGTCCCCAAGCAGCTCTGGCCGGAGAAGCTTTGTCCGCTCAAGGGCCTGCTCGTCCTGCCATTCGCGGATGAGTTTCGGATTTCCGCTCAACAGGACCTCAGGAACCTTCCAGCCTTTGTAGTCGGCCGGGCGGGTATAGACAGGAGGGGAGAGGAGGCCGTCCTGGAAACTGTCGCTGAGGGCAGAGGTCTCGTCGGACAACGCTCCCGGAATCAATCTCACGATGGAGTCCGCCAGCAGGGCCGCCGGGATCTCGCCGCCGCTGACCACATAGTCGCCCACGGAGATCTCGCGGGTCACCAGATGTTCCCTGATCCGGTGGTCTATTCCTTTATAATGGCCGCAGAGGAGGATGAGATTCTCCTTCAGGGAGAGCTCATTGGATATTCCTTGGTTCAGACGCTCGCCGTCGGGGGACATGTAGATGACTTCGTCATATTCCCGCTCCGCCTTCAGCTCGTCGATCATTTTCTCCACCGGCTCGATCATCATCACCATCCCCGCGTCGCCGCCGTAGCAGTAGTCATCCACTGTGGCGCGCGGGCCGAGGCCATATTTCCGGATGTTGTGGACGTGTATTTCGACCAGACCTTTCTTGATCGCCCGCCCCACGATCGAGTGGCTCAGCGGACTGTCCAGAAGTTCCGGAACGACTGTAAGAATGTCAATTCGCATAGAATATTGTTTTTCCTTTTTGCAAAAATAGGGTTTTTAATTGTTTTTTTAGGTATATTTGCGGATATGTTGAAACTCTTATAATTAAACTGCTTTATGAGTGAAGGTAATATTCCTGAGGTTAATGTGACCCCAGATGTAGAGGAAGCTCCAAAGGCTCTCAATGAGAATGTAGAAGATCTTAAGGCGCAGGAGGTTGCCGAGGAGGTCGCTGACAAGGCTGAAGAGGCCCCACAGGTTGTGGAGAATGCGAATGAAGGAGGCGAGGAAGCCGTTCAGGCCGAGGAAGGCGGAGAGATTCCGGCTGATCTCGGAAGCCTTTCGTTGGCTGAGTTGTCGGACATGTTCGACAAGCTTTCCCAGGCCGACGACAGGATGAAGAGGTACAAGGAGGCTGAGGCCATCAAGTCCGCTTTCTACAAGAAACTCTCAAAAGAGAAGGCCGAGGCCGGCTTTGGAGCGAAGGTTGATGAGCCTTCGTCAAGGGAGGATGTGATCGATGAGGTCGCCCCTGCGGCTCAGACCGAGGAAGTGAAGGACAATCCGTTCGAGGCCATGGAGACCGCCTTCAAGGGCGTCTATGCCAACTATAAGAAAGAGCGTGCTGAATATAATCGCCAGCAGGATGCCCAGAGGGAGGAGAACTTCGCCCGGAAGCAGGCTGTCATCGAGGATCTTAAGAACCTCGTCGAGAAGCAGGAGGATGTGAACTCCACATTCCCGGCTTTCCGTGAGCTCCAGAACCGCTGGAGGGAGATCGGTCCGGTTCCGGCCACAAAGTTCCGTGACCTGAACGACACCTACCAGTTCTACGTGGAGAAATTCTACGACATGGTGAAGATCAACCGCGACCTGAGGGATCTCGATTTCAAGAAGAACCTTGAGGCCAAGGAGGAGTTCTGCCAGGCCGCCGAGAGACTTTCCGAGAACGAGAATGTCGTCGAGGCTTTCCGTGAGCTCCAGAAGCTCCACGAGCAGTGGAAGGAGTTCGGCCCTGTGGCAAAGGAATATCGTGATTCCATCTGGGATCGCTTCAAGGCCGCCACAGCCGTCATAAACAAGAAATATCAGGCCTACTTCGAGGGCCAGAAGGAGAAGCAGCAGGAGAACCTTGCCGAGAAGACCAAGCTCTGCGAGCAGGTCGAGGCCATCGCCGAGAAGGAAGTCAAGTCATCAAACGAGTGGAACGCCCTCTCAACCGAGATCGAGGATATTCAGAAGAAGTGGAGGACCATCGGATTCGCCACCAGAAAGGAGAACCAGAAGATCTACGACCGCTTCCGCGCCGCCTGCGACAAGTTCTTCTCCCGCAAGAGGGAATATTACACCCAGTTCAAGGACTCGATGAACGAGAATATGGAGAAGAAGCTCTCCCTGATCGAGCAGGCCGAGGCCTTGAAGGACAGCAAGGAGTGGAAGAAGACCACAGAGGCTCTGATCGACCTGCAGAAGCAGTGGAAGGAGATCGGCGCCGTGCCTCGCAAGAAGTCTGAGCAGCTTTGGAAGCGTTTCCGCGCCGCCTGCGATGAGTTCTTCAACGAGCGCGACAAGAACGCCAAGCCGGAGAATGACTTCCACGGCAACCTCAAGGCCAAGAAGGCTCTCATCGAAGAGATCAATGAATATGTCCTCTCAGGTGACGCTGCGGCTGACCGTGATGCCGCCCGCGCCTTCGCTGACAAGTGGCAGGGAATCGGATTCGTTCCGTTCAAGGAGAAGGAAAGCATTCAGGCCGCTTACACAGAGGCTATGCAGGCCAAGTTCCCGGATTTCTCACTCAGGGCTCCGAGACAGGGTGCCGGCAACAGTGGCAGGAACGGTGGATTCTCCAGAAAGCCGCTCAGCGAGAAGGATCGTCTTGTGCAGCAGTACAACAAGCTCCAGCAGGACATTGACACCTACGAGAACAACATAGGTTTCTTCTCGTCATCCAAGAACTCCGCTCCTCTGATCCAGAAGATGCAGGAGAGGATCGACGCGGCGAAGCAGGAACTGAAGGATCTTGAGGCAAAGATCCGCAAGGCAGAGGAGAGCGAAGAAGAGAAGTAATCAAGAATGGATAAGAACACAATCACAGGTATTGTCCTGATCGGCTTGCTCCTGTTCGGCTTTACCTTCTATCAGAACAAACAGTATCAGAAACAGGCCGCCTATCAGGCACAGTTGGACTCGATAGCGTTGGTCAAACAGATTCAGGCCGACTCGATCGCCGCCGTTGAGGCGGCCCAGAGAATGTCCTCCGACACGGCTTCGGTCGCTCAGGTGGCCGCCGCTCCGGTGAGCATCTATAAGGATTCTCTCCTTGAGGCCGCTCATTCAGCGGAGGCTCAGATCGTTACCTTGGCCAACGACAAGTTCGAGGTGGCTTTCACCACGAAAGGTGCGCAGCCATATTCAGTGAAAATCAATGAATATAGCAGCTACGGTGGTGGTGAGCTTTTCATCTTCAAGCCGGAGATGAGCCGCTATGACATTCAGGTCTATGCCGGAGAGACGATCAATACCGCGGACTTCAACTTTGTGGTCGCCGAGAAGACTGACACTTCGCTTGCGATGCGTCTGCCTTTCGCTGGTGGCGGCTACATCGAGCAGAGATATTCGATTGCCGAAGGATCATATTCAGTGAAGAATTATCTCTCGTTCGTGGGAATGGAGAATGTCATTCCTAAGAATGTGTTCTCGTTCGATGTGGATTATTTCGTGACCATGCCGAGGATGGAGAAGGGCTACAAGAGTGAGGTCCAGTACTCCAAACTTGACTACTATTTCAACGGTGAGAAGAAACCGGAGGCCATCGCCAAGGGCCGCAGCGCGCAGAAACGTGTCGATGCCAGGGTGTCTTGGTTCGCATTCCAGCAGCAGTTCTTCTCCGCCATCATGAGGTCTCCGCAGGAGTTCGCGTCGGCTGATTTCGCGCTGAACTATTTCCCTGAGGACGACGAGAGTCACAACCTGATGACTGGTGAGGCGCGTCTGAGGATGGATTTCCAGCCGGGACAGCACGAGACGGTGGTTCCGTTCGAGTTCTACTTCGGTCCTAACCACTTCAAGACCCTCAAGTCCTTCGACCAGAAGTACGAGAAGATCATCCCGCTGGGAGGTTGGCTCGTTGGTTGGTTCACGAGATTCGTGATCATTCCTCTGTTCGACTTCCTGCACAGGTTCATCTCCAACTTCGGAATCATCATCCTGTTGATGACCATATTCATCAAGATTGTCGTGCTTCCGTTCGCCTACAAGTCGTACTCCTCATCCGCCAAGATGCAGGCCATCAAGCCTGAGATCGACAAGCTGAGCCAGAAGTACCCTAAGCAGGAGGACGCTCTCAAGAAGCAGCAGGCTCAGATGGATCTATACAAGAGGGCCGGTATCAGCCCGATGGGCGGCTGTCTGCCGATGCTCCTCCAGTTCCCGATCCTGTGGGCGATGTTCCGCTTCTTCCCGGCTTCCATCGAGCTGCGTCAGCAGTCTTTCCTGTGGGCCGATGACTTGAGCGCTTACGATTCCATCATCGATTTCGGTACGAGGATCCCGCTGATCGGCGATCACCTGTCATTGTTCGCCCTGCTGATGGCCGTGTCAATGTTTTTCTATTCGAAGATCACGACCGCATCCCAGCCAGGAGCCGATGATCCTCAGATGGCTTCGATGCGCTTTATGAGCGTGTGGATGATGCCTATAATGATGTTCTTCATCTGTAACAGCCTCTCCGCCGGTTTGAGCTACTACTACCTGCTCTCCAACCTCATCACGATGCTTGAGACCTGGGTGATCAGAAAGTGGTTCGTGAATCCGGACGAGATTCTTGCCAAACTTAAGGCCACCGAGGGCAAGAAGATGCCTAAGAGCAAGTGGCAGCAGCGTCTTGAGGAGGCCCAGAGGATGCAGGCACAGATGCAGAGGGAGCAGCAGAAAGGCCGCCGCTAAGCCAGGCTAAATGAATATTTTGAATTTGTTTAGGTTTTGTTGTCTGAATTTTAGGAGTATTCTCTTTTATTTGACACTTTTAACAGGATTCCTGATTTATGAGGGAGGGACGTAAACAATATTCAAATAATAAAGACTTTTTTGATTCCAGTAAATCCTTTACGGAATGATAGAAGAGAATCTTAATAATATCAAAAAGGAACTGCCATCGGGGGTTAAACTGGTGGCAGTTTCCAAATTCCATCCGTTCCCGGACATTCTGACCGCCTATCAGGCCGGCCAGCGTTGTTTCGGAGAGAACCGTCCACAGGAGTTCGCCGCCAAGGCCCTACAGCTCCCGCAGGATATCGAGTGGCATTTCATCGGCCATCTTCAGACCAACAAACTGAAGTTGGTTCTTCCGTATGCCTACTTGGTCGAGTCCGTGGACTCCCGCCACCTGCTGGACCTGATCGACAACTGGGCCTCGGTCAATTCCCGGACCGTCAATGTCCTATTGGAACTCCACCTCGGCGCCGAACTAACCAAAGGCGGCCTCACCGAGCAAGAAATTGAATCCATCCTTGATGAATATGCTGGCGGCCGTTCCTACCAGCACGTCCGCATCCACGGCCTGATGGGAATGGCCACCCACACCGATGACGACACTGTTGTCGAGTCCGATTTCGCCCGCATCCAGTCATTCAAACAGGAACTGAATGTCCGCTACCCTCAGCTGACAGACTTCACCGAACTTTCCATCGGAATGTCCCACGACTGGCCCCTAGCCATCCGCCACGGCGCCACCATCGTCCGCATCGGCACCTCCATCTTCGGCCCGCGGCAGTATTGATCCCTCAGCCCTTTCCTCCCTTTCCTCC
>FR893160.1 GCA_000433355.1 Alistipes sp. CAG:435
TGTTACCGAAGGCATTCGAAGCAAGCCTAAACTGCATAGTTCCGTTATTAAATATGTCTTTCGGAAAAAATCAACCTCTAAAGCGTATCTTACTAGACCAAGGGCACTGCCATATCGTATGCAGGCCGACTGAAGTCTGTTATCTGAACTCCGAGGCTGACAACACAAGGGTGTTCTTGGCTGATGGGACGTGGGGATCCATTGACGACTCTCTTATTGAGATGGAATCCGTTCTTCCAAAGGACTTGTTCTTCCGGGCCAACCGGCAGAACCTTATAAACGTTGACTATGTTCATAGTATCGCACAAGGCCCCGGAAGGGATTTCATTGTCAATTTAAAAGAGCCATATTCGTCAATTGAATTTATCTTAACTCCTGAAAAGAAAAAAGAGTTGATAGAGATGCTGATGTATGGTTCATCATCGTATCAGCCAGAGTGAGAAGAAAGTGACACTCGATTTACAAAACGGTTTGGGTACTATCGTCGCTTCCACAGGCTTCACGACCAGTATTTCGGTCGTAAAACTTATGGAAACGATAATGTGGTTTATATTGAAGAAGTCATAAAATGTGACAATAGAGTTTTACATCATTTGATTTCAATAAAACCGATTGCATCACGCTCTGCCTTAGTCAAGTCATATAAATCAAATAGCATATTGTCAATAGCTATAGCTTTCTCTTTTGAATATTTAGTTTGAATTTCATTTACAAGCACCTTAAATTCATCATTGACATCATCCGATACATTCAGAACCAGAATCTTGTCAAAAAATATTTTCCTCAATTCCCGTGTTCCTCCTTGCAATTCCGGGAAATTGTCGAGGAAGCAGAATTTGAAAAGTGATGAATTCAAAAATGCTGTCAGATATGCCAAGTGATTCCCTGTTATCATAAAAGATTTGTCATTTTGATAGAACCCCTTCTCGTCATAATAAAAAGGGATAAACTTGGTCATATTTGGATACATTATTTTCGGCTGAGAAAAGTCGTCCTATAGTAGTGTGAAAGAAAAAGTTCTTTCACACTACTAATTTATTAATTATTTGAAAATTCCAATATATTCAATAACTTTGCAACGGCTGTAAAATTTACGACTGTAAAAAATGCGATATGAAATTCTTTGACAGGACAGAACAATTGGCGCAACTGCGTGAAATGAAGAATCGTTCTTACGATAACCACTCAATGCTGACGGTTGTCACAGGAAGGCGAAGAATCGGAAAGACCACTCTGATAGATAAATCTATGTCAGGGGAGGAATACCTGTATTTTTTCGTCGGGAAGAAAAACGAGGCTGTGCTTTGCGCTGAGTTCACAGGCGAGATACGCACCAAACTTGGTCTTTTCGTTCCGGACGGGATCACTTCATTCAAGGATATTTTCGCCATTCTGATGCAGGTCGGAGAGCATAGGAAATTCACGCTTGTCATAGATGAGTTTCAAAATTTCAGCGAGGTCAACCCTTCCATATTCTCTGACATTCAGAATTATTGGGATCAATTCCGTCTGAAGACTAATGTCAATCTTATCGTGAGCGGCTCCATATATTCACTTATGACTAAACTTTTTAAGGATAAGAAGGAGCCATTGTACGGAAGAAACGACCACACTATAAAATTGTACCCTTTCGCTCCATCTGTTCTCAAGGAAGTGATGAATGAATATGTCCCAGGGTACACAAATGACGATCTTCTTGCGCTTTACGCATACACGGGCGGAGTGCCGAAATACATTGAACTCTTTGTTGATGCCGAGGCGTTGACCAAAGATGGGATGATCCGGTATATTTGCAAACCGGACTCTCCGTTCATTGAGGAAGGTCGCAAACTGCTTATTCAAGAGTTTGGCAGGAAGTATGGGACATATTTCTCTATTCTGGAAGCCATCTCCGAAGGTTACAACACCCAGGCGGAGATCGCCACATACCTTGGATCAAAAAGTATCGGAGGACAGTTGTCGAAGCTTGAGGAGACTTATAACCTCATAGGGAAAAAACGCCCGATGTGGGCCGGAAGCAAGTCGCAGACAGTACGTTACGAAATCAGTGATGTTTTTTTAAGATTCTGGTTCCGTTACATTGAGAAGAACCAGATGATGATAGAGATCGGACAGTATCCTCTGCTGGCAAAGGTAATGTCAGATGACTACACCACATATACCGGAGACACTCTCGAACGATATTTCAAAGCCAAGATGATGGAAGAAATGAACTATCGTGCGATCGGTAGTTGGTGGGATCCTAAAGGATATACCGACTCCAAGGGTAACCATCAGCAATGTGAGATTGACATTGTCGCTGTCAGTTCCGATGACAAAAACGCCGAGATCATTGAAGTCAAACGCAATCCTGAAAAATTCGATAAAGAAACAATGGAAGAGAAGGTCCGCTTCTTTATTCAGAAAGAAAAACGGATCAGACGGTACAAAAGAACCGTAAGGTGCCTTTCATTAGAGGATATGTAATATAACGGGATTCAGAGGATTATAACTAAAATAGGACATTTGTTCAAATAATCGCATTCCTCTTCGAGAAACCGCCCCGTAAACCACATACGGGCCATCGGTTGATAAGCGTGATATTTGCTTATCGCCATATTATCAACCCCATTATTCCGTAAAATATTTACGGAATAATATTTTATTAGTATATTTGTGGCGAATGTTGAAATATCGATTGCTATGTTAATAAAATTTTCGGTAAATAACTATCGCGGTTTTGCGGACAAGATAGAGTGGGACTTGTCGCATCCCAGCAATTATTCTTTTAATCAGAATGCCATTAAAGACAACATCCTGAAAAACGGCATCATTTATGGTCCTAACGGGGCTGGAAAAAGCAACTTGGGATTGGCCGTATTCGACATAGCCAATCACTTGTCGCATAAATGGAAAAAGCCGGATTACTATTTGAACTATGCTTCCGCATACAATTACAATCAGCCTGTAAATTTTGAATATGTATTCAAGTTCGAGGATGACACTATATTGTATAAATATTCCAAGGTGGCAAAAGAACTTAAAGGAGAACTGGTAAAAGAGCAACTTTTTCTGAATGAAAAAGAGTTGTTCTATAATGACGCAGGCACTTTGCGCTTAAATAAAGACTTTGCGCTGACGGATATGGCGATAGATAGTGTAAGAAACAGCGCCAACAATATTTCAATTGTCAACTATCTTTTGAGTGTCGTACCTTTCCCCAAAGGACACGCATTGCTGAAACTCCGCGATTTTGTGGAGAATATGTTATTTTTCAGAAGCCTTGACAATCGAGAATTTATCGGCCTTAAAGAAGGAGGCAGCAACATAGAAGAGTACATAATAAATAATCAACTCACAGAAGATTTTTCAGAGTTTCTGAAAGAGGTGAGTGGACAGAATTTTGCGTTCGCCAAGCCCAATCAAGGCGAGAATATGCTTTATGTTGTGATCAATGATGTTCGCATTCCTTTCTTGCAGGTGGCTTCTACAGGCACATTGAATCTGGAGTTGCAATATTACTGGCTTAAAGAAATGGTGAACGCTTCTTTTATCTTCATTGATGAATTCGATGCCTTCTATCATTATGAGCTTTCATACACCCTTTGCCGTAGATTGTTCAAGAGTGACAACCAATTATTCTTGACAACCCACGATACTTTCCTGCTTTCCAATGACTTGCTGCGACCGGATTGCTTCTTTATCCTGAAAGACAATAAAATCAATGCGATATGCGACCTTACGGACAAAGAGCTACGTTTTGGACATAATTTGGAGAAACTGTATAGAGGTGGAACTTTTGCCGTATGATATTATTCGTATTTGAAGGTGGCAAGGCCGAACCAATGGTATTCGATTCGATAGGGGAACTGTTCTTGTCGAAGGAAGAGCTATGCGTTTTAAAATGCGAGCACGACCTTCCGACATTATACTCAAACCTGAGGGCTAATGAATATGACTTGTTCCGATCTTTACCTTTCAAAGAAAATAATATATACCTGCCTGAAGACAAGCGTTTGGATACCTTGTTCTCCCAGATATTCCTATTCTTCGATTATGATTTTCAGAATAGATTAGGAACACAGAAAGTCAATGGTATATTGGATGAAATGTTGGACTTTTTCAGTGACGAAACCGAAAACGGAAAGTTGTATATCAACTATCCGATGATTGAGTCTTTGAAATATACCAAAGAAATACCGGATGCGAATTATTGGCGGTATGTGGCGACAAGGGAAGAATGTGCCAGCCACAAGTTTAAGGGTAATGCAGAGCGTTTCGCATATTCAGAAGCCAAGGCTTTTCGTTTTATCGATCTTGTTAAAACCGAGAGGCAAAAGGTTGCTGACAATTGGGAAAAGTTGAAATTCCAGAATGTATGCAAGGCTAATTATTTGGTGTCTGATAGTAATACGCTACCTTTACGGAAATCAACCATCAATCAAAAAGACATATTTGAAGCGCAAAAAAGCAAATATGTGGATATTAACGAAAGTGTCGCCATATTGAATTCTTTCCCTATCTTTTTGTATGACTATTTAAAGTGAAGGCACGTTCATCTTCAGAAAGGCCATAGAGGTCGAAGACTTTGTTATCGATGATGTTTTCAAGGACAGCACTATCCTTTGAGTCTCGCTTATATTTTTGAATATCATCGACTAACGATTCCCATTCCGCATCGTCTTGGATTAACGGAACCGGGATGCATTCCACTGTGTATTTCAGCCAACGGTTCGTTCCTACACCGGAAGTGGATCCCAAGGTGTGCTGGAAATACCAATGGATCAAAGAAGAATTGATAACCGCCAACAGGTATTTGATGTGCTTCCCAACCATAAAGAACACTGTGTTCAAAGGAATGAGGCCGTCCGTTGACAATGCGAATTTGGATTCGTCAGTCAGTTCTATCCACACGATTTTCGGCTGAGAAAAGTCGTCCGAATAGTTGGCGTCCCACCTTTGCAGGGCATACCATTCGTAGCGGATGCAAGTCTCGGCCTTGTTCCTTGCAGATAGCTGGGGTTTGTAGAGTAAAAGGTGCTGATAAACAGATGGATATTGGTCCATAAACGCTTGCTCGGCTTCGGCTGACGAACCTTGAATGCTGGAGTCAAGATGGAGCGGGAAGTGCCACGGAATCCAAATCAGCCAGAGTCCGGCCCAGTCGTAGGAGTAGCGCTTGATGTCGCGGCCTCTCAAAATTGGCCTAATGATCGCCTCCGTTCTTTGGCGTTCTTCCTCGGACTTACAGTTTGAAAGGATCTCATCGCGCCTTTCGGTTGTGATTATAAAGGCGTCGTTGTAACCGGTCTTTATGCCGTAATTGATGCTGATATCCCAGTCCCTCAGCGGTTTCCCGACACTTTCGATCTTTCGCTTGATGCTCTGTTCGATGGGGGTGAGGACTACCCAGGCGGCGGGGCCGGGGAATCCGCAGGTTGAGCCCTGTTGCTGAACATATACGCCCAGATTGTTGATGACATCACGGGGCTGGGAGGAGGTGACTACATATTATTCGACAATATGGCAATAATTCAGGAGAACGATTACATCAGCACCTGGAACTGCAACTTAATGATTATCGGATAAATGCAGTTCCAGGTGCGCGTAGTATTTCGCACCTGGAAGGGTGGGGCGCCAATAGGGGGCACTGTAGAGGGTTCTTTGACTTTCAGGTGTGCGATTATATTCACACCTGGAATTGTAACTTGGTCGTTATCAGTAGAATGTCGTTTTAGGTGCGATGGATGAGCTGACTGTGCTATCCGGGAATATTGGTTGCATACTTGCAAGGTGGCAGAAATGGTCTAAAGTGTCGCTGAAGGGTTCTGAAGTGAGGTTTCGGGCGGCAAAAAAGGGCAAAAGTGTCGCCTGGGGTTTCCGACGGGAGATGTTTGGCAGCGAAAAAGGCCAAAAGCGTTACTGAAGAGTTCCGAAGTGGGGTGCAGGGCGGCAAAAAAGGCTGAAAGTGATGCCGTGGAGTGATGGGGAAGTGGCGTGGTGAGTGAATGACGAGCGAAATGTAAATATTTATGAATCATAGGGCTTGGAATTGTTGTGGACATTGGCTATCTTTGGGGCGGGCATCGGAACGGCTTCGGTTTCTTTCCGCGGGGCGTAGGATTCTGATGCGGGTGAGGCGAAAGGAAAGAGGAGGTAGAGAACTATGAATTACGGCTACATTCGGGTCAGCAGCGACAAACAGACTGTTGAGAATCAAAGGTTTGAAATCAATAACTTCTGCGAGAGGGAACATCTGTCCATCGACGGGTGGATAGAGGAGACCATCAGCGGAACCAAATCCTATAGTAAAAGGGAGTTGGGGACGTTGCTTCGGCGTGTGCGGAAGGATGATCTGATCATCTGCGCGGAACTTTCGAGGTTGGGGCGTAACCTGTTTATGATTATGGAGATACTCAACATCTGTATGACCAAGGAGTGCAAGGTGTGGACGATCAAGGACAACTATCGGCTGGGTGAGGATATTCAGAGCAAGGTGCTGGCGTTCGCTTTCGGGCTGTCGGCGGAGATCGAACGCAACCTTATCAGCCAGAGAACGAAGGAGGCGTTGGCACGGAAGAGAGCCGAGGGTGTGGTGCTTGGCAGGCCTAAAGGACGGAAGACGGCGTTGGAGAAACGTAAACTGTACGGTAAGAGAACCTTGATCGCGGAGTTGATGGCGGTGGGAATGTCACAGCGCAAGATCGCCAAGATCTGCAAGGTGGACCGGAATACCTTGTGGCGGTTCTTGAAGTCCTGTGAAGAGGAATGACAATTTGTCAGTCTGAATCTCTTGGAACATATTTTGACTATCCTTGAACCAGCTTCATCAGAAGGTGGAGCCGACTGAATATATTCGTAAAATTTAAAAATGAAAGATATTATGGCAAACAAAGGACAGATTGGAGTGACGACCGAGAACATATTCCCGGTCATCAAGCAGTTTCTCTATTCGGATCACGAGATTTTCCTGAGGGAGCTGGTCGCGAACGCGGTGGACGCTTCGCAGAAGATGAAGGCCATCGCCTCGAACGGAGACTTCAAGGGCGAGCTTGGTGAGCTTAGGGTGCGCGTCGAGCTTGACGAGAAGGCCAAGACGTTGAGGATCATTGATTCCGGTATCGGTATGACTGATGAGGAAATCGACAGGTACATCAATCAGATCGCGTTCTCTTCAGCTGGAGAGTTCCTTGAGAAGTACAAGGACCAGAACATCATCGGCCACTTCGGATTGGGATTCTATTCCGCGTTTATGGTCGCGAAGAAGGTGACGATTGAGTCTCTTTCCTGGAAAGAAGGCGCTAAGGGCGTGATCTGGAGCTGCGAGGGCAACCCGGAGTTCGAGATGGGACCTTGCGAGAAGGCTGACAGAGGCACCGTCATCACTCTTTACCTTGACGACGAGGCCGCCAAGGACTACGGCACAAAAGGCAAGATCCAGCAGCTTCTGGACAAGTACTGCAAGTTCATGCCGGTTCCGGTCGTCTTCGGCAAGGAACAGGAATGGAAGGACGGCAAATATGTCGACACCGACAAGGACAACGTCATCAACAAGATCGAGCCTCTGTGGACCCGCAAACCTTCCGAACTGAAGGAAGAGGACTATATGAAGTTCTACAGGGATCTCTACCCGATGAAGGAAGACCCTCTGTTCTACATCCATCTGAACGTGGACTATCCGTTCAACCTCACCGGAATCCTCTACTTCCCGAAGATCAAGGACAGGATGGCGATCGAGAAGAACAACATCCAGCTTTACTGCAACCAGATGTTCGTCACCGACCACGTGGACAACATCGTCCCTGACTTCCTGACGCTTCTGCACGGTGTCATCGACTCTCCGGACATTCCTCTTAACGTCTCCAGAAGCTACCTGCAGGCCGACGAGAATGTCAAGAAGATCTCGACCTACATCACCAAGAAGGTGGCCGACAGACTGGAGGAGATATTCAAGAACGAGCGCGAGGCTTGGGAGAAGAAGTGGGACAACCTCAAGCTGTTCATTGAATATGGCATGCTCTCCGACGAGAAGTTCTGCGAGAGGGCTCTGAAGTTCGCCCTGTTCAAGAACACGGACGGCAAGTATTTCTCTCTGGAGGACTACCGCAAGGCCATCGCCGAGAATCAGACCGACAAGGACAAGAAGGTCGTTTACCTCTATGCAACCGACACTGACGAGCAGTACGCTTTCATCGAGGCGGCGAAGAACAAAGGGTATGATGTGCTTCTGATGGACTGCGAGCTTGACTCCCACTATGTCAATCTGTTGGAGCAGAAGATCCCTGACACAAGGTTCGCCCGTGTGGATTCAGACACGATAGACAACCTCATCCCAAAGAGTGAGAAGGTCAAGCCGGAAATGGCACAGGCCGACAAGGATGACCTCAGCGCGATGTTCAAGGCCGTCCTGCCGAAGGACAACGACTACTTCGTGGAGGCCGACAACCTTGGCGAGAGCGCCGCGCCGGTGATCATCACCCGTAACGAGTTCATGAGGCGTTACCGCGAGATGAGCGCGATGGGAGGCGGAATGAACTTCTACGGGAATATGCCGGAGTCGTTCAACATCACCGTGAACCTTGAGAATCCGGTCATGGCCGGAATAGTCACCGAGGCCAAATCCAAGATCACTCCGATGCAGGAACTTCCTGCCGAGCCTGGCAAGGACGCTTCCGAGGACGAGAAGAAGAGAATCAACGACGAGCGTCAGGCCATCAAGGATGCCCATCAGGCTGTGGTTGATGAATATGCCGCCGGCAACGACATCCTCAAGCAGGTGATCGACCTCGCCCTTCTTTCCAACGGCCTGCTCAAAGGCAAGGCACTCTCCGACTTCATCGCCCGCAGCGAGAAAGTCATCGCCGAAGCCGCCCGCAAATAGCCCGGATTATTCCGTCTGAACGCGCTTTCAGAATTGAGTGTGAGAAGGCATTTCCTGTAGAGGAAGTGCCTTCTTTTCGTATATGATAATCTGCGGATCTGATTTGTTTGAATTGTTATTAAGTGTTATATTCGCAAAAACCACTTTGATTGATGAGTAACAGGACTTTGACGGCGGTTGCATGTACGTTGACCGGGACGCTGACGGTGGCCTCTTTTGTTTCCTGCGGGTCACGGAAAGATGACGGGGATGGTGAGGCTAAGAGATTGAATGTCATCTACATCATGTGCGATGACCACTCGTATCAGACAATCAGCGCCTATGACAGCCGCTTCATCAGGACACCGAACATCGACCGCATAGCGGACGAGGGGGCACGTTTCACGAACAGTTTCGTGGCGAACTCGCTGAGTGGCCCGAGCCGGGCCTGCATGCTGACGGGAAAGCACAGCCACGCCAATGGCTTCACCGACAACACCACAACCTTTGACGGAGGGCAGCAGACATTCCCGAAAATCCTCCAGGCTGCCGGCTACCAGACAGCGATGATAGGGAAGTGGCATCTGGTCTCGGATCCGACCGGGTTCGATCACTGGGATATTCTTGTAGGGCAGGGAGACTATTACAATCCTACTTTTATCCGTGACGGCGAGAGGGTGTGCAGGGAAGGCTATGCTACGAACATCATCACCGACCTTGCGCTGGAGTGGCTTGATAAGGAGCGCGACAAAGACCGTCCTTTCTGCCTTTTTGTCCACCACAAGGCCCCCCACAGGACGTGGATGCCTGATCTGTGTGATCTGGAACTGTTCAGTGACGCGGAATTCCCTCTTCCTGATAATTTCTATGATGAATATGATGGCCGCATTCCCGCCTCGCTCCAGGAAATGAGCGTCGTGAAGGACATGGATCTTGTCTATGACCTCAAACTCGCCGACAAAGAGAATGAGATCCATACCTCCACTGGCCTTGAACAGGCTGGAAGGAGTCTGTACGATCGCTTTACTCCCGGGCAGAAGAAAGTCTGGGATGCCCACTATGATCCGATCATCGAGGAGTTCAAGAGGCAGGGGCTGGACGGGGATGCCCTTGCCCGATGGAAGTACCGTCAGTACATGCGCGACTATCTCCGCGTTATCCACTCCGTGGACAGAAACGTGGGTCGCCTGCTGGATTACCTTGAATCAAATGGTTTGATGGACAACACGATGATAGTCTACACGTCCGACCAGGGCTTCTATATGGGTGAACACGGCTGGTTCGACAAGCGTTTCATGTACGAGGAGTCTTTCAGGACACCTTTGCTTGTCCGTATCCCCGGCGGTCGCAAGGGCGACATAGAAGAGTTGGTCCAGAACATCGACTATGCTCCGACGATTCTCGAATTCGCAGGAGTGGATGTGCCGAAGGACATGCACGGTGTCTCATTCCTGCCGTTGCTCGAAGGAGGGAAGACGGAGGACTGGCGCAATTCCATCTACTATCATTATTACGAGTATCCCGCCGAGCATGCGGTAAGAAAACACTTCGGCATCCGCACGGATCGTTACAAACTTATCCGTTTCTACGGTGACATCAACTGCTGGGAACTCTATGACCTCCTTGAGGATCCTTCTGAAATGCACAATCTCTACGGTGTCCCAGGCACCGAATCACTGACCGACAGCCTCAGAACAGAACTGCTTCGCCTCCAGATTCTGTATGATGACCCGATTCGCGAAATCCCGCTCCCCTGATTCCCGGCAGTAGTCCCCGGATGCGCATCGGCTCCGTGAGCGGAAATCGCGGCGAAACCCGCCTGCTGAGTC
>FR893161.1 GCA_000433355.1 Alistipes sp. CAG:435
GACTGGATGATTTCAAGAAATAATCAAACGTCAAGTTTAGCAAAATTCCTAAGCGTTGGACTTCGCCAGCCTCTGTTCGCTCTTGATCAGCAGGGCGCAGAGGAAGACTCCGATGAGGGCGCCCACTGCTACGGAGAGCATCGCGGTGTCCCAAGAGCTGCCGACGGCGATTCCACCGACAAGGATCTTGGAGCAGACGGCGTCACCGAGAAGGTAACCGAACAGGCCCACGAAACCGGCGGCTGTTCCGGCGGCGTTCTTAGGAACGAGATTCAAGGCCTGGACGCCTGTCAGAGCCACAGGGCCGTAGATGAAGAAGCCGATAAGGCACAAGGCGATGTAGATCAGGGTCTTCTGCAAAGCCGGAGCGGCGGCGATGACACCGGAGCCGACCATCCAATAAAGCAGGACGCCGAGCAGGCAGAAGAACATACAGATCACGTTCATCGGAGCGCAGCGGCCTTTGAATATCTTGGACGTGGCCCAGCCGCAGGCAAGTGTGCCGACGGCGCCGACGATGTTGTGCACGGAGAAAGCGATCTTGCTCTCAGCTGCGGTCATTATGGACTTTTCCTGAAGATAGGTCGGAGCCCAGTCACCGATGCCGTAACGAACCATATAAACGGCCACGTTGGAGATGGCCACGATCCACAGGAGCTTGTTCTTGAACACATAGTCCACGAACAAGGTCTTGAACGGAAGCTTCTCGTCAGCTGAGCCTTTGGACTTGATTCCTGACCAGTCCTTTCTCCAGTCCTGGACTGAAGGAAGACCGCAGGACTCCGGCGTGTCACGGATAGCCCACCAGCAGAACACCGCGATCAGAATGGCGATGACGGCCGGGAACACGAAATCGCCCCTCCAGCTCTGAGTGCTGCCGAAAGCGTCAAAGATCATCACACCGGCGATGGCAAGGAATCCAAGGGAGAAGCTGCCGATGGTGTGCGATACATTCCACACGCTCATCTTGAAGCTTCGTTCGTTCTGGCTGAACCAATGCGCCATAATTCTGCCGCAAGGAGGCCAGCCGAAACCGCTCAGCCAACCTACTATCAGCATAAGTGTGAATATGATGGCGGTGTTCACCGCGGTGTTGGCCCCGAACGGGATAAGGCCTGTCAAGATCATAGTGAGAGCCGAAAGGACAAGGCCGACGCAGAGGAACTTCCTGGCGTCAGACCTGTCGGAGACGCTTCCCATAATGAATTTCGAGAAGGCGTACGCTATGGAGACAGCCGACATCGCGAGGCCGGCCTTGCCCGCGTCGATGATCCCGTCGTGGATCATATCCGGAGCGGCCAAAGACAGGTTCTTACGTACAAGATAGTAAGCTGCATATCCGAAAAACGCACCCAGAAAGACCTTGGTGCGCATTGCCTTATAGGTTTTGTCCACCTTGTCCTCTGCGAGAGGTTTACCCGCCTTTGGCGGATCAAGAAAACGTGACATAAATATTATTATTCGTTATTATAACATTTTAATCATACAAATATATCCATTTTGACCCTAATAAGCAAAATTAAGCTTTACATTTTGGTAATATATCGTGACATAATAAAAAAGGGCCGGCCGGAATCCCGGTCAGCCCCTTTCTGAAGTTTTCATCGTAAAAAGCACTATCTCTTCGCAAGCTCGGCGTCAACGAAGAACGCTCCGGCCTCGCCGGCTCTCTTGAGCCTCTCGACAATCGTCAGAGCGGAATCTTCCTCCTCGACCTGCTCACGGACAAATCCCCAAAGGAAGTCCTGTGTCGCCTTGTCCCTCTCGGCGGAAGCCAGATCAACAAGGTCATTGACGAGACCTGAGACATGGCACTCATGCTCGTAGACATTCTGAAAGACATCCAGGAGCGATCCCCATCCGTCAGGAACGACATCGATCATTCCGACCTTGACCTCACCGCCACGCTTGATGGCGTAGTCAGCAAGTTTGAGGGCGTGCTCCTTCTCCTCGTCAGCCTGCTTGAACATCCAGTTGGCTGAACCGTTCCATCCTTCCTTCTTGAGGTAGAAGGCCATCTGAAGATAAAGATTCGAAGACCAAAGCTCTGCGACGATCTGATCGTTGAAAGCCTTAACAAGTTTCTCTGAAATCATAATATTTTGATTTTTTAAAATCAACAAACGAATATGTCAAATGCGAAAAGCGTGCCCGAAACGGCATATTCGCAATTTAAATTATTAAAATTTGATGTAATGGACATATTCCTTCCTGGCAGGAATGAGCGGCTCGGACCTCAACCCCACTTTCTTAAAGTTAATCTCTTTTAAATCAATGCATCTGATCCCTCCGTCGTACATCGACCGGTAGTAGAACCGCAGACCTGACATGTCAGTGACACAAGTGCACTGGGTGGCGCTCGGAATGTCAGCCGGCTCCTGGCCCTGCGCGAACTGCGCCCCGATCGGAATCTCCATCGATCCAAGAATATGAAAGGCCGTGAAGACGGATCCCTCGGCATTCGGCTTCTGCGGTGCGGTGTTCTGGAAGAAAGCCGCGCGGACAAACCTTGAAGGCGGCGTGAAATCCCCTGGCAGACCAAGCATCGCGCTTCCTCCACCGAAAGAAGACAGGGACATATTCCCAAGCGTGTGAGGCTCAGTGCGTCCAGGAAGGAGGTTGACATAGTTGTTGAGATTGGTGAGCTGCCAGTCGAACGAAGGCGAGTTGGTCAGCACGCCGAGGGTGTTCTCATAGAAAACGCACTTCCCGTCAATGATCTCCAGCACGATCTGGCGGCCGGAGGGCTCGGCGAACCTCCAATGCACGGTCGAAGAGCGAGGATCAAATCCGTGAATATGCACCTTAGCGATCTCGGCCTTGACCTCATCGACTGTGGCGCAACGTCCAAGGATATAGGAAACCAGTTGGAAATCAGAGATATTCGTCTCATAATTAGCTTCTGAATATTCCTCATACCTTCCATAGTCCGGGAAATAGAAAAGGCCGGCGGAGAGTCCTTTCTCGTTCATTCCCTCCATCATCAGCTCGTCCTGGACCACAGCCACGCCGACGTAGCCGTATTTTGAAGTGAAGCTGCGGCCGGTTCCGCCGCCGGGGATGAAGGATTTCCAGGTGTGGCCGCGTGGCACTACAACCCAGCGGCAGTCATTGTCCGAGGCGGCCCACTCAATCGTGCGCGCCACCACGGTGCTTCCGTCCTTGGCTTTGAGGGTGATGCCCGTGCAGGCATAGCAGTTCTGGAACGATGCCATCAAGGCCGCTGCGGCCAGAATGATGGCGGTAAGAATCGATAAACGTTTCATAAATCATGTGGTTAAAATCTGTGAATATGCCTGATCGCAAACCGGACATATTCCCATAGGTTCACAAAAGGGAACGACCCGCAAATTGCGAGCCGTTCTCTCATATTCATTGAAAAAAGTCCTTGTGGCAGATTGATTTTTCAACATTTATTTTTGACGAAGGTCATCCGGCCCGTACGCAGCCTTAGACTATTCCTTCTTCAAGGTGATGCTCGGGTTCTCGGTGGCGGCCCGGTAGCATCGTCCCGTGACGACCAGAGCTGTGATCGCGAGGACAGCGACAAGGGCGGCGGCGAACACCCAGATGTAGATCGGCACCCTGTAGGCGAATCCGGACAGATACCGGTTCACAATCCACCAGGTCAGCGGCATCGCTATGATGAAGCAGATCAGCACGATCCTCGCGAACTCGATGTTGAACATCTTCAGGATCTCTCCTATCGTGGCCCCGTTGACGCGCCTTACACCGATTTCCTTGCGGCGGTACTCGGTCTCGAACATCACGAGTCCGAAGACTCCCATCAGCGAGATGATGATCGCGAGCAGGGTGAAGAGGGTGATGAGGCGTGAGAAGTTGGCCTCGGTCTGGTACTGCCCCTGAAGTTTCTTGTCAAAGAGCTGGACATCAACGTCATCCGGATTGACGGTCGGGTCTATCTCGGAAACAGTTGTGGCGATCTTCTTCATAATGGCGGGAATGTCGGCATTCTTCTCTGTACGCACAAGAAGCGTCGAAAGCGGTCTCCAAGGATGTTTTCCGAAGATGTACAGAGCCAAAGGAGACACATCGTTCTTCAATGAGGTGAAATTGAAATCACGGCAGAAACCGACGACCTCGGCGTCACCTTCATCCATGTGTCCCGGCATTTTTTCATTCAAGGTGAAGCCGAACTTGTTCTTCGCTGCCTCATTGAATATGAACACGCCGTTCTCGCTCTGCTCGTCGGCCTGGGTGAAGTCCCTGCCCTCGACAACCGGAATGCCCATAAACTGCAGGAAGTTCCAGGCGACAGGATAGCACTGGAAGCTGACCTGTTCGCCCTTGTACAATCTGCCCCAGCCCATACGGCTCGGCTGTACAAGGTCTCCATCGGCCCAGGTAATGTCCTTGATCTGAGGATCTTCCCTCAATTTGGAGCTCAGAGCCTCGGCGGACTTCGCGACAGTACGGTTCACGTTGGCCGTGATGAGTTCCTCACGGTCAAAGCCCATGTCGTGGCTGAGCATGTACTTTCGCTGAAGTCCCACGAACGTGGCGCAGATGATCAGCGAGATGGAGATCAAGAACTGCAAGCCCACAAGCAAGTACCTGAACACACGCCCCTTGGCGCTTGACGCGAACGATCCCTTGAGGGCAAGCGCCGGCGAGAAGGACGTGATGTAGAAAGCAGGATAAAGACTCGCCGCGACGGCGAAGGAAAGTCCCAGAATGATTGTGAATATACCCACGGACATATTCGCTCCGAACGCCGTTGAGCAGGTGATGAGGTTCGCCGCCGTGGAGGTCTGGAACAGCATCACGACAGCCGCCGCCAGAGCCAACGAGATGATTATCAAGGAGACTGCCTCCATTACACAGTCCACGATCAGGCTTGCCCTTGAGGCTCCGAGAACTTTCCTTGTGTTGACCGAGTGAACGCGCACAGGGACAAGGGCGAAGAAGAAGTTCACGAAATTGATGAACGCGATGATGATGACCAGCAGCGCGATGGCAAGCAGGGTGTAAGTCGTCGTTTTGTTGCCCCTGGCTCCGTCAGTGTTGGCGATCGTCTGGTCGAAGTAGGTCTCCGTCAAAGGGATAAGGTGGACTCTGGTTCGTTTGATGGCTTCAGCCCTGCTCTCATCGCTGGCATCGGAGTCGCCTCCGATGATGTCCTCCATAACCTTGCGGGCAGCGGCTTCCAGTTCATCTTTTGAAACGCCTTCCTTTGCCTTGAAGAAGTAAGGATAACTCCACTCGCTCCAACTGTCAATGGCTTGGTCTCCGATCGGGCAGATGGCCTCGAAATCGGACAAGTCGGAGTTCATCGGCATGTCCTTGTAGATGGCGACGATGTTGGCGTCGTGATAAGTTCCCGACTGCCAGTTTCTTATCATCACATGACCACCGACTCCCACTCCGTACTTTCTCGCGGCGGACTCGCTGAAGGCATAGTCCCAGACCCCTACATAGTTATCCCACGAGCCCTCGGTGAGTTCGAATCCGAAGACATCCAGCGTGCCTTTGTTCATCGAAGACATCCTGATGGAGACACTTGGGTCGGAAAGCGTAGGATTCTTGCCGTCCCCGACAATGGTCTCTATCGGCTGCCCGAACAGATAGCCCGTACCTCCCGCCTCGATCTCCGGAATGGAGGAGACCATCCGCTCGAACGGCGGCCTGTTCAGCCAGACCATATACTTTCCTTCAGTGTACCAGTCCGGCAGCGAGACGCAATAGATCCGGTCCGCATCCTTGACCTCTTTATTATAGGTCAGGTCGTGATGCACCTGCACCAGAATGATGTACAGCGCCGCGAACGCCACCGTCATCCCCAGAATGTTCAGCACCCCCGAAAGCGGTGTTCCCATTTTTCTTCTTCTGAATATGCTCATATAACTTATACTTTTAATATTTCCGTTTCTCTTCGGGTCTTTTACCCCAGAACACGGAAAATTGACAAACCACTTTTATGCCAAAAGATATAATTAACAGCAAATCAATATTTTGCCCAAATACATAAATTTAAGAAGTGTAAAATTTCTTTACACTCACTGTAAAAAAACTTTACACTTCTCCCCAGTCACTGAGCTTGTGGTCCCTGAGCCTTGACCTTCCCTAAGAATGGATTCAATTATTTGGTACGTCCGACAAGACGGTCGGCGAAATCCTTGAGAATGCCGAGACGTTCTCCATCGCAGATGTTTGAGACGCATCCGAGTGCCTTTTCGGTGAGTTCAACGATTGCTTTCCTGGCGTCCTCTCCGACTTCAAGGGTGTTGTAGATGTCTTTTACCCTGCCGATTTTGGAGGCTTTCTCTCCGTCAGTCTCCGCCTTCATGGACATGGCCTCCAGAAGCTCCGCCTTGACCTTTTCGTCAGCCTTCTCGAAAGCCCTGACGGTCAGCCAGCTCTTCTTCTCGTTGAGGATGTCCCCACCGATAGGTTTTCCGAAGACCTTCACGTCACCGTAGGCGTCCAGATAGTCGTCAGCCACCTGGAAGGCCAGTCCGAGGTTGTAGCCATAGTCGTAGAGGCAGTCGAGATCCTTTTCCGGAGCACCCGCTATGATGGCTCCCATCTTGGCCGCACAGGCAATGAGCACGCTCGTCTTGAGGCCGATCATATTCATATAATCTTTCATCGGGACGGTCTGCAGACGCTCGAAGTCCATATCGTACTGCTGCCCTTCGCACACCTCCGCCGAGGTTTTTGAGAATAGCTCCATTACATCGGTGACGACCGCGTGCGGTGCCTTTGCGATGCGGGCGTAGCTGTCGATGCACATCACGTCGCCGGAAAGGATAGCCGTGTCGGAGTCCCACTTTTTCCAGACCGTGTCCACCCCCCTGCGCAGCGGCGAGCGGTCCATAATGTCGTCGTGGATGAGCGTGAAGCTGTGGAATACCTCGATTCCCGCCGCCGGCTCCAGAATCTCCGGAGTCAGTTCATCCTTGTACAATGAATATGCGATCAAACATAGCGTCGGACGGATCCGTTTTCCCCCGATCGAGATCATATACCTGAGCGGATCGTAAAGCCCCGAAGGCTCCTCCGTGAACTTGATTCCCCTGAAAAGATTCTTGACAGCAGCGTCAATGGTTTCCTGATTAAGCATTGCTCGTTATTTTAGGGTTGTAAAGATAAGAATTTTATTTAGTTTATCTATTTTGTCTTTTTGTTTTTCATTGCTATCTTTGCACCCGCAAAAGGGTCCGGCCCTCTGACAAAGGGAAGGTCCTGTGTTCTTGAAACCACGTTAAAAACAAGAAGTAAAATGTCAAATTCTGTTAATCAACAGCGTGAGACGCTGTCTGTTACCTACGTTTGGATGTCAGTGACATTCTGCGTTTGTCTGGTTGTTTCCAACATCTTCATTCCACGGCTCTGGCAGGTCGGTCCGCTTCCTGTCCAACTCACCGGCGCAGTGCTTCTGTTTCCGATTTCGTACATCCTTAACGATTGCCTTACAGAGGTTTACGGATACAAGAAAGCCCGTCTGACAATCTGGATCGGCTTCGCGATGTGCCTATTTGTGTCGATCGCATCGTTCATCGTCACGAAGCTGCCTAAGCCGATGTTCGAGGACAGTTACGCCGCCGCGGAGAGCTTCAACTCCCTGTTCGGCCTGGTTCCGAGGTCGATGATCGGCTCGCTTCTGGCGTTCATCGCCGGCTCGACGGTCAACGCCTGGATTATGTCAAAGATGAAGGTGGCGACAAAAGGCAAGGGCTTCGGCTGGAGAGCCATCATCTCCACCATCGGAGGAGAGGCTACGGATTCCCTGATCTTCTTCCCGATCGCGTTCGGCGGAATGCTACCTTTCGGAGCGGTAATCAATCTGATGTTCACGCAGGTTGTGGCGAAAACCCTTTACGAGATCATCATCCTGCCTGTAACCTCTTGGGTGGTCAGGAAGGTCAAGGCATATGAAGGAATCGACACCTTCGACAACAACATATCGTATAATCCGTTTAAAGTTAATGAAATATAGTCTCGCTGCCCGCTCCTTGGATATTCTTCTGTAATATTCAAGGAGCAAGGCAGGGTGAGTCTGGGTAAATATTCATTTATGGCAGAAGGAAGAGAATTGGAGGGGTTGCAGTCCCTCGGCAAGAAGACTGAATATAAAAGTGACTACGCTCCGGAGGTTCTGGAGACATTCGTCAACAAGCATCAAGACAACGACTACTGGGTGAGGTTCAACTGCCCGGAGTTCACGAGCCTGTGTCCGATCACGGGGCAGCCGGACTTCGCGGAGATCAGGATCAGTTATATTCCTGACATCAGGATGGTTGAGAGCAAGAGCTTGAAACTGTATCTGTTCAGCTTCCGCAACCACGGTGATTTCCACGAGGACTGCGTCAACAAGATAATGAAGGACCTCATCAAGTTGATGGATCCCAAGTACATAGAGGTCACCGGCCTCTTCACTCCACGTGGTGGCATCTCCATCTACCCTTACGCAAACTACGGCCGCCCCGGCACCAAGTACGAGGCCCTCGCACAGCAGCGCTTCGCCACGCACGAATAGCTGATTTATGAAGTCGCTTCGGCAGGCTCAGCGACCGCATTACGATGGTCGCTGAGCCTGTCGAAGCGACCGATGTGTGAGCATCTTGGAAGACGACTTGGCATTTAATTCATTGGTAATAAACGCATTAGTATATTTCGTAGTGCCAAAACCACAACCACGACATTGCTTTGTTGCCTGATATTCAAGAAGTTGTCTGCCACGGGATTTTTCACTATCTTTGCCGCTGAATATGAAAGGACAAGCGACAGTGGTCAAAAACGCGGGAAGCCATTTCCTGCTTTCAAGGTTGCCGGAGTGGCAGCCTTTTCCGGCGGTGCTCAAAGGCAAGGTGCGTCTGAAAGGCAGCGAGGCGACCAACCCCGTGGCCGTCGGCGACAAGGTGACTTATGAATATTCAGAAGAACCTTCCGCCACTCATCCAGCCTCGATCGTCGAGGTTTTGGACCGCAGGAACTATGTGATCCGCCGCTCCACGAACCTTTCGAGGCAGTCGCACGTGATCGCCGCCAATCTGGACCGCGCTTTCATAGTCGTGACCCTGTTCTTTCCGGAGATCAAGCTTCCGTTTCTGGACAGGCTTCTGGTGACCTGCGAGGTCTATGGCATCCCCGCCACCATAGTTCTGAACAAGGTTGACATATTCAGAAAAGAATTTCCCGAGCAGCTCGCTGATTTTCATCGCATCTATGAGAGCGCCGGCTATCCGGTCATCGAGACTTCCGCACTGACAGGTGAGGGCATTAATGAGTTGAAGGCGGCGATAGGTTCACCGGAGGATGGCCATATCTGCCTTTTCTCCGGAGAGTCTGGAGTAGGGAAATCGTCCATAATCAAGGCCTTGGATCCGTCTCTCAACCCGAAGGTCGGCAACATTTCGTTAGCCCATCTTCAGGGCCGCCACACAACATCCCTGTACGAGATGTACCCGTTAAGTTCCGGAGGTTTTATCATTGATTCCCCGGGCCTTAGAGGCTTCGGCCTTGTCCATCTTGAAAAAGAGGAGATCGCCCTTTACTTCCCCGAGATGCTCAAGTTCTCCCGTGACTGCCGTTTCGCTCCCTGCACCCATACCCACGAGCCCGGCTGCGCCGTAAAACAAGCCGTTGAAGACGGCCTCATCTCAGCCGAACGCTACAACTCCTACCTCGGAATGCTCGAAGAGGACAAGAAGTTCAGGTAGAAGACGATCTTCCGACATCATAATATTCACTGAACTTGTTGCCGAATCGTCTTTTTGTATTACCTTTGCAAAAAGAGTAAAAGGTCTTACTATAAGATATGGTACTGGAAAAGCAGATACTGATGTTTCTTAACATCGCGCACAACAGCGTGAAGCAGTGTATGTCGGAGGTGTTCCAGAAGGGCGGGTTCAACCTGACGCCGGAGCAGTTTCTGGTGATGGACACGCTCTGGGACGAGGGTGTGCTGACCCAACAGCAGATCGCCGACATCACGATGAGGGACAAGAACTCCATAGTCAAACTTATTGACGGACTGGAGAACAGGAAACTTGTCCGGCGTGTGAGCAACCCTAAGGATAGAAGGCAGAACCTCATCGAGGTCACCCCATATTCCCGGAAAATCAAAGACAAGGTTACGGAACTCTCGCTTGAGTCGGTCGCCACGATCGTTGGGGACATTCCTCGGGAGGATCTGGAGTCCTTCGTCAAGACGCTGGCGAGGATGGAAAAGAATATGAATCCGAAGTCTGATCTGGAGGCTTTGGCGAAGAAATATCCGACTAAAAAGAAAGGCGATGGGACGACTGTATGACCTCCTGATGAAGGACTACCGCTTGAAGGAAGGGCTTAACGCCTGCATCAACTGCGGCACCTGCACGGCCATCTGCCCGGCGGCGGAGTTCTACCGCTATGACCCGCGAAGAATCGTGGACATTGTCCAGAGCAAGGACGAGGAAGAGATCGAGAAGCTGCTGAAAAGCGACACGATCTGGTACTGCGGAGAGTGTATGAGCTGCGTGACGAGATGTCCTCGGAAGAACGCTCCGGGACTGATTATTATGGCCTTGCGCAGCCTGTCCATCGACCTCGGCTACTTCATCGAGTCCGAGAAGGGGCGGCAGCAGTGCCTTCTTGTCAAGGATCTGTGTGCCAACATCCTGGACTATGGCTACTGCGTCTATCCGCGCCGTTTCGACTACGCCGGACATCCAGAGGCCGGAAAGGTCTGGGAATGGGAGGAGAAGCACCTGGACGATGTGTTCGAGAGGCTCGGCGGCAATCTTGACGGCGAAGGGCCGGGAGCGATGCGCCGCATCCCGCAGGAGGATCTTGACCAGCTCAAGAGGATCTTCGACGAGACCGGTGCCACCGAAAGGATGGAGAAGGTTCGGGCCGCCGGCTCGAAGAAGGCCGCCGAGATGGGCCTCACCGAGGACGAGTTCATAGCGAAAATCTACACGGACAGCGATCCGAAACACTTAAACCAATAGCCCTCAATGATCTACGAAGGCAAACAGAAAATCTGGTCAGACTACCAGAAAGAGATTCCGGACGATCACTATTTCTACGTCCGCAGCTGCATCAGACAGAGTTTCTTCCCCGCTTCGGAAGCGACTTTCCTAAGGATGACAAGGCAGGAACTGGGCAAGGACATATTCGAGACAGAGCATCACACGACTTGCGGCGGCATCGCCTACCACTCGGACACGATCCCTCAGGAGACCGTGATGACAATCATAGCGCGCCAGTTCGCCCTTATGACGAAGCACGGCTATGAAAACTACGTCTGCTCCTGCATAACCTCCTTCGGCCTCTACTGCGAGACGATGGAGACGTGGCGCGAGTTCCCCGAACTGGAGGCGAAGGTGCGCGAGAACCTTTGGAAGACCTGCGGTCTGGAGTTCTCCAAGCCGAAATTCCTCGTGCACGCCAGCGACCTCATCTACAAGTACCGCAACCTCATCGCGGCCCAGGCGAAACACAAGCTCGTGAATATTCACACCGGCCGCCCGCTCCGGGTGGTGGAGCACATCGGCTGCCACTATTCGAAGATGTTCCCTTCAAAGGGAGTCGGGGGCGCTGAATATCCTTATGTCCTCGTCGGTATGATCGAGGCGTGGGGCGGCGAGATCGTGGACTACCCGGAGAGGCGACACTGCTGCGGCTTCGGATTCCGGCAATATCTCGTCAAAGGCAACCGTGGATATTCCTTGTCCAACACCCACAAGAAGTTCGAGAGTATGGAGCCATTCCACCCGGATATGATCATCACCAACTGCCCAGGATGCCCGTATTTCCTTGATAGATGGCAATATGTGATCGCCGAGTCAACCGGCAAGACCTACGGGGAGGAGGGTCACGGAATCCCGGTCTTCACCTACGAGGAGGTGGCCGGACTGGTCCTTGGCTACGACCCTTGGGACCTCGGGCTTCAGACCCACCAAGTCAGCGTCGAGCCGCTTCTGGACAAGATGGGCATTGAATATGACCCTTCACGCAAGTTTCTCGGCAAGAACGGAAAGGACATCGGCCGCCCGGGCTGCTGCACTTGCCTGAAATAATTTTATGAATATTCCAAAGCATACCGTTTGAGCCACTTTGTGGCAAAGGTAAGTCCTTGGGGAGGGATGGGTAACGTGAATTGATAGATGAAGTTATGAAAAATAATATACTTATAATAGGTGGCGGCCCTGCGGGCCTTGAGGCGGCTTCCGGACTCCAGAGGCTCGGCTATAATGTCATCCTTATTGAACGGACTTCGATGCTGGGCGGACATCTGGCCTCGTGGGACAGGTTGTTTCCGGACGGTGCCTCGGCATCGGCCGCCCTTGACGGACTACTCGGGAAGATGGACGGTGTCAAGTGCTTCACTGACACCGAGGTACAGTCTATCAACAGGTTGGACAAGTCATATAACGTGATCCTCTCCAACGGCATCACAGTACTGGCTGACGCCGTGCTGGTGGCCAGCGGCTTCGACCTGTTCAAAGCTGAAAAGAAAGAGGAATATGGTTACGGGATCTATGACCACGTGATCACCAACGCTGATCTGGAGGCGTGGTTCGCCTCAGGCTCTGATGTGCGGATCGACAATCCTAAGAAGATCGGTTTCGTACACTGTGTCGGTTCCCGTGACGAGAAGTCAGGCTGCCGCTCCTGCTCGAAAGTCTGCTGCGCCACGGCCGTGAAGCAGGCCTGCGAGATGAAACAGGCTTTCCCTGACGCTCAGATCTACTGCTTCTATATGGATCTGCGAATGTTCGGCCGCCATTACGAGGATCTTTACCTTAGCGCGCAGAAGGAATATGGTGTGCGGTTCATCCGTGGACGTGTCGCCGAAGTGTCTGAGAATGTGGACGGAAGCCTTATGGTGAAGGCCGAGGACACCGTGGCCGGCAAGCCGTTGAAAGTAACCCTTGACCTTCTCGTGCTGATGGCCGGAATGAGGCCTTCGGCTTCCGGAAAGAGGGTCGGGGAGTTGCTTGAGATGCCTGTGGAGGAGGACGGATTCTTCGCGGTCCGTGACGGAATCCTGTCCGGACAAAAAAGCCAGCTTCCAGGACTGTTCCTTGCCGGGGCCGCGACCGGCCCGAAGACGTTGCCGGAGACTCTGGCTGATGCCCGTGGTGCCGTCGTGGAGATTGACCGGTATCTGTCCGACATATTCCCGAATGTTAAGAATTACAAGACTTTGGTTCGCGAGAGATGGTAGATTTCGGTTTCGGTCTGGTTCCAAGTTCCAGAATAAATCTTGACCTGTTCGACAGGGAAAAGTTCGAAGAGTTGGCCGCGATTGAGCCGGACATGCGCAAGTGTATGGCCTGCGGGAGTTGCACCGCCGTCTGCACCGCCGGTCAGTTCATTCAGACAAGCCTCCGCGCCGCCATCGAGGAACTCCACAATGGCCATCCGGACAAGGCTCTCGGCCTTCTGAAGTCCTGCCAGCTTTGCGGAAAGTGTTCGATGGTCTGTCCACGTGGCATCAACACACGACATCTCATCCTGTCAATAGCTAAGGTGTATGGCAATAAATAGTTATTAATTCTCAATTTTAGTTATTTATAGTTTCTGCCCTTACGTGCGGACGGAGAACAGTAGAACTTGTTCGGAATGCTGTGACAATGGCGGGGAAAGGGCTATCTCTTAGGTAACAAAATTTTCAGTACGAAATGAACCCTCTATTATATTCATTGCCCCTTCAGGCGGCTCCGGAGGTCATCGACAGGATTCCGTCGGGCTACAGCAACTTCGTGATTCCGTTCGTGGTCGGCATCAGCTTTATGCTTATCTGGCTGACTGTCGGACTGATAAGGCTTCTGGCCAAGATTCCTGCAGACGACCGCAGACGTTTCTGGAAATCATTGATCACGCCGAAGATCGCGCTGAAAAACATCAAGGACCTGTTTTGCGACTGCCTTTTCCACACGAAGATCTGGAAACGTAAGCCGTTGCTCGGCTATATGCACTCCTCCATCGCCTTTGGATGGTTCATGCTGATTGTGCTTGGACACATTGAAGTGGCATTGTTCGTGCCGAAGCATCTTGCCTGGACGGACGGAGGGCTTTTCTACCCGATTTTCTATCGCTTCTTTGTCTGGATCAATCCCGGTCACGTGACGCTCCGGGGCTGGTTCTTCTTTTTCCTGATGGACTTTTTCCTGCTCTACGTTCTCACCGGAGTCGGAATGGCCATATTCAAAAGGTTCAGATCCATCGTGTTGGGAATGCGCCACACCACGAAGCCGTCGCTGGCCGACCGTGTGGCTCTCTACAGCCTTTGGATGATTTTTCCGCTGAGGCTTCTGGCCGAGAGCTTCACCGCCGACTTGAGCGGTGGAAGTTTCCTGACGGTGCCTGTCAACCATCTGTGGCATTGGATATTCGGAGACAAGCTGTTCTTTATGCCGGTCTGGTGGGCATATTCAATATGCTTGGGGCTGTTTTTCGCCGCGATGCCGTTCAGCCGGTATATGCATATTCTGACGGAGGTTCTGTGGATCTTGCTGCGCAACGCCGGGATTCAGCCACGACATCCTCGCAAAGGTGTAGCGGAGGCGGAGATCTATGCATGCTCCAGCTGCGGCTTGTGTCTGGACGCCTGTCCGATGAACGTGCAGAAGAAGAATCTGAAATATTCATCGGTCTATTTCATTCGCTTTTTGCGCCGGCATAACGAGAAGAAGATCAATGCGATAGCTGACAAGTGCCTGATGTGCGACAAGTGCCATGCGCTTTGTCCGGTGGGGGTTGACGCTCCGGCGCTCCGCCGCGCGCAAAGGGCTACGGTGAACAATTCGTTGGGTTATGATTATTCTTATTTGAAATCTTGTCCGGCTGGTTCTGTCGCTTCGACAAGCTCGGCGACCACCTCCCCAAGAACCGTAAATTCACTCCCCGAGCCTGTGGTTCGACAAAGCTCACCAACCATCGAAGGGCCGACCAATGCTGAGACCACCCCGAAAGTGATGTATTTCGCCGGCTGCATGACCCATCTCACCCCAAGGATCATCAAATCCGTGGAAAAAGTCTTCAAGTCCGCCGGAGTGAACTACACTTTCGCCGACCGTGACGGAGGAATATGCTGCGGCCGCCCTCTGATGCTGGCAGGCAAGACAAACGCCGCCTACGAGACCATCTCCGCCAACCGGAAGATGATCCTCGGCTCCGGCTGCCGCACCCTTGTCCTCTCCTGCCCGATCTGCTACAAGATTTTTAAGGATGAATATGCTCTCGATGGCATAGAAGTGCTTCATTACACCCAGTTCATCAAACATCTTGTCGATGAAGGGAAACTTAAACTGACCGCCGGGGACGAGCGCATAGTCTATCACGATCCGTGTGAGCTGGGCCGTGGCTGTGGCGTTTACAAAGAGCCTCGCGTGGTTCTGGGGCAGATTGGCAATTTGGTGAAAGCCGCCAAGGAAGGCGATGAGAGCATCTGCTGCGGAGGCAGTCTCGGCAGCCTTACTCTGGATTCTCGTGACCGTGCCAAGATCACCGAGTCTTCAGTCGGTAACCTCTTGGTAAACAATCCTCAGACCATAGTCACGGCTTGCCCTCTCTGCCTCAAGACCTTCTCCGAGTCCGTTCCCGAGACTGTCAAGGTACAGGACTTCGCCGAAACCGTTTCCCGACACCTGTAGCCCACTTCTTACATTTCCTTTGGCATAATAGCGCCCTCTGGAGTACAAATGCGAACAAGGTGAACTGGAAGCCGCTTGAACCTCCCTTTTAAACCTTAATGGCCGGAAGCGGGAGTCGGGCAAAATTCCATAAAGCGCTGATTATAAAACGGTGAGCTGTCATCCTTTGGCTTTCAATTAGTTATAAAACGGTGATCTCCTATTCTGACTGGCAATGTTTTATAAAGTGTTAATGCTGAAAACTTTATAAAACACGTGTATGAATGAATATGACAGCATTGGTGATTTGGCACACCGCGAAGATGCCATAGGCCACAGAGAGCCCGCTGAATCCCCAGATATAGAACTCCACAATAATCCACAGCATCAAAATGCCCCCGCACATCAGACCACTCAGGGCGTCATACTTACTCTTGCTATGGATAAGATAGATGGAAATCATGTTGGTGATTCCGTTGACGATCAGCAGTGCGAACGCGGAGCTGACGAAGTTGCCGAACATGAACGAGAGGAAAGGGAACGCTTCCCTCAGCATAGGGAGCAACGGATCCATCTGGAAAGTCACCCCGCTCGGATCGTATATCATCATCCCGAAACCCATGACCGCACCAAGGGCGATAAAATATCCCCAAAACAATTGGATGCCACGTACAATTTTCAATTTCATGATATTCAGTCTAAGAAGCTGTTTTGAATTGTTTGAAATGTTCTTTGAGGTGAAAAATCTTCATTTTCTTCCCGTGATAATTCTCAAACAAGGAATGTAGCATATTCCAAGAAGAGCGGCGACACCGGATGATGACATCTCAAGCCATGAAAAATTCTCTACCAGCATCGTTATTCCCCAGATCGTTCTCCCGAAGAAGACAACCAACATAGTGATGACCGCGATCTTCTGGAGTGGCATCCGATGGACGAGTCCAAGAACCGACAGCCCGTAGCTTCCGGCGATAAAAAACGCAATGGCGATGCAGACCGTGATCAAATACGGCAGCCCGGCTCCATGTGCGGCAATCTCACCCATCATCCCGTTTATCCCATAGATGTTGAACACTGCCTCAAGGCAAAACAGGCAGGCCAGATGCCCCACGCCGATCACAAAATGCAGAATCACTCCCAGTAAAACCAATTTTCTCATACAAAAGATTTTTTATGAATATTACAATGCCGCCTTATATGGATATTCTCATATCCACTACCAACCTATCCTTGGAAAGCGATTGCAAATATACACGGAAACCACATTCGTCTCCCCTATCCCGTATGGACAAAGAGCACCCTTTAACCTCTTGATTCTGAATATTTACGATATTGAAGAGATGGACAAATCACCTAAAGCCAAATATCTATTTAAGGAAACCGAGAAGGTAATCCTCCATTAGTTTGTAGCCCTCCAGATTAGGATGAACAGTATCCTTTGAATATGCCGGAAGGATCTTGCCGTCCTTGCCAGCCAAAAGGGTGAAGTAATCAACATATCTTAAATGCTGCTCTTTGGCGTAAGCTTTAAGTAAATCATTGAACTGAAGCACTTTGTCATAGCAATCAGTCACTGTCGGCCTCCAGCGGATGTTATATGACGGCAGCAGCGAGCACAAAATCGGCTTGATCTTGTTGGCACGGGCGATCTCACACATCGACTTGATGCTCCCGACAGCAGCCTCAACATCAACGGCATGACCGTCATTCAGTGCTATGTCATTGATTCCGCACAGGATAACGACATATTTCGGATGAAGGTTCACTACATCCTGCCTCATTCTCACCAGAATCTGTGAAGTTGTCTGGCCGCTGATTCCGCGGCCGATGAGATTGTTTTCGGCAAAGAAATCCGGATCCTGGCGAACCCATCCCTCTGTGATCGAATCGCCGAACAAAACAGCTTTCGGCTGGACCGTGACGTTCGAGTTGGCATCGGAGTATTTTCCGAATCCAGCCCAGTCTTTATTCTGGGCATAAAGAGGCATGGAAGCCAAAATGATGGTGATTGAAAGGATGAGGTGCTTGGTTGACATATTCATTGATTTTAGATAAAGTAAAAAAACGCATTGTGTCAGCGTACGGTGACCACTGTGACTCCCGGAGTGCCGACTGTGTAGGTGCAGCGCAAGGCATAGACCTCGTCCAGTTCCTTGCGGATGGCGTTGGTAAGGACATAGTCTCCGACGCCCGTGATGAAACGAACCCTCATCCCACGGTGAGGCAGACATTTCTTGATCTCGGTCTTGAAGGCATCCATCTGGAACTGAAGGGCTTGTCCCGGCTGCACGGAACGGCTGCCAGCCAACGCCTCAAGATGAAGGTCAACAGTGATCTCACCATAATCTGTGTAGCGGGACTTAGGCTGCTCATCGGAAGCGGCGGGACTGCGCCTTGCGAATATCGAGTTGCGCAGCCTTTCCTCCTCCTTCTCGTCCGTCACGGCGAAATCCCATTTGCCAAGGCTGACAACCATTCCATCGTCCAGTCTCACATAGTACGTCTTCTTGTCGATTCTCTGGATCTTACCGTGCTCATCGGACTCCATCAGCACCACCATGTCCCCGACCTTCGGGTCAGAATTGACCTTGACCGGCTCAGCGGGCTTCTCACTATGCTTTGCCTTGACAGCAGGCCTGACCGGCTCATCCTTAGGGATCAGCCCTTTCAGATCCTTCAAACTATGCAATGTCTTCGCCATAACACTCTAAATCTTCTCCATCTTGTAACGCAAGGCCTTGAGTTCCAGTGCCGCGCCGACACGGTACATAGCGGAAAGCGTGTGTCGGAAGACATTGAACGCCTCAACGCTCTGCGGCTCGACTCCCTGCCTCATCATAAATGAATATGCCTCCCCGGCCAAAAAGGCGAGGTTCTTCGCTATCTCGGCGGCTTCCTTCGAATTCAAAGGATGTTTAAGAATATCCCTGGTCACGTGCTCGTCCAGGTCATCGAATCCTCTGGAGCCGACCAGTGATGAATATCCTTGGTCTTTGTACCGGATCCAATCCTTGTCCCACCAGCAGGCGACGGCCATTCCGATGTAGGCGGTCCAGGCCAGCACCACCTCGGGATAACCGTTGAACTCCCTGACAGCGTCACCGGAATATTCCAAGGCTATCGGTTCCCATCTGGCCGTGATGTCAGGAGTGCTCAGAAGCATTCCGTCCAGCAGTCCTCTGGCCGTACTCAGTTCCACAAGCCTATCGACCAGGTCACTCTCGTATTTCTCGAATATGTCCATATCTTTTTGTTTAATCCTCCCTCCCTGGATAACGAAAAAGGCTTCAGACAATGTCCGAAGCCTTTTCGTGCTCTGCTAGGGACTCGAACCCTAGACCCACTGATTAAGAGTCAGTTGCTCTACCAACTGAGCTAGCAAAGCATTATGTTTTGAGCGGCCTAAGCCTTTTGCTCTGGAAAGAAGCGCTGCTCCTTTTGTGATCCGTTCGGGGCTCGAACCCGAGACCCCAACATTAAAAGTGTTGTGCTCTACCAACTGAGCTAACGAATCTTTCCAACCTTTTCAAGAAGTGGTCTTCCTGATTGGGATTGCAAAGGTAGGGCATTCGGATGAATTATCCAAATATTTTTGCGAAAATTTTACAAAAAAGTCAGTTCCTTCAAAAACACCGAATCCGCCAACCGAGCCCATTGAGGAAAGGATTTGTCCGCTACAAACTCATTATCAGCGAAGTGCAGCAACAAGTCCAGATCAAAGCTGTCCGAGGTCACTGCCGGACGCGGAACCGACCCGTTCTCCTTAACTCCATCAACGGCTCCGCAATCCATCCTATACCCTTCAGTGGCATCGTACGCGTTGCACTTCTGTTCAACGTGCGACGGCACCATCAGCAAAGGCTTTCCTAAATACATAGCCTCACAGACAGACTCGAAACCGGCCGTGGAGGCATACGCGTGGCAACCTGCCATCTGACGCAGAAACTCCTCGTCATTCAGATAATAAAAAGACAACGTCTCGTCAACGACCTTCACGGGAGCCTCGTCCGCCCTGTCCCAGAAAAAGCGTAGCGGAACATCCGAATGGGCGGAATGCCACTCCAGAACATCCTGCGAGAATCCGGCGTTCAGCATATATCCGTGAATATACCCGCCGTCACGCACTGCCGGGTCATCCGTGCCGTCAGCCCTGCGGAGACTGAGCACTTCCGGGCGCAGGAGCGGCGGGACAACCTTGATCTTACGCTTAGGGTCATCACGCATCGGCCTGAAACTGAGCGCAAGAACCTTAGCCGCGCCCCACGCCACCATATTCGTGAAAAAGTTCAGCGCATAGTGGCCTGAATATCCGGAAGAAGGGAATTTGAAGTCTTTGTGCAGGAAAAGGAATTGGTGCCCGAGACATATCATCGGTGACTTCAGGCGGCTGAAGCGATAGCCGAGCGTCCCGAGAATGTCATAGAAATTGACCACCACATCCGGTCTCAAATCCTTAAGCCGACGGGATATGAACCGGATGGACGGCACAAATCCTGCGATGTGCAAGACATTGTACAAGCCTGTCTTCAAGGAACTTGCCTTGCGGTTCGAGGCCGACGGCACGAAATTGAAGCTTTCGAACATCTCGACCGGAGCCTGGATTGTCCGCGCGAAGAAAGCCGGCAGTCTGCGGGCCGGGCTCTTGCCCACCAGCACTGCGGCGACCTCATGCCCGTTCTCACGCAGAAGCCTTTCCATAGAGATGGCCTGGGTCAGGTGCCCCCTACCCTCTCCCTGAACGATAAAGACGTACCTCATATACTTATAGTAACCTTACCTCTTACTTGAGTACTCCTTGATCCTTTGTTCATCGGCGAGCGGGCAGACGAGCACATTGCCGCCTTTGACAGCCACGATGTAGCCCTCCAACCCTTTGACAATCACCGTTCCTGCATCCTCAGCGTGAACGATGCAGCCATCGCAGTCAAAGAGTCGCACATCCTTACCTACAGCCTTGTTCCCATTACTAGTGGAATCAGCGATGCAACCATCCGGCACAGGATCATCATCAGGCGAAGGAATATGCTCCTTCACGGAACTGTAACTGCCAAGGTCAGACCATCCCAGATCTCCCTCAACGACATAAATCTCATCGGACTTCTCCATCACGGCGTAGTCAATGGAGATCTTCTCACAGGTCGGAAACAATTCCTTGACGGTCTCATCCTCCGTACAAGTCCCGAACGACGCGGCTATCCGGTCCATGACTTCAGCGATCCGCGGAGCGTGGGCACGCATCTGGGCGACAATGGTTCCGGCACTCCAGACGAATATCCCGGCGTTCCAAAAGTATGTGCCTGCGGCAAGATATTCCTTGGCGGTGACAAGGTCAGGCTTTTCCTTGAACTCCCGCACCTTGACGACCTCCTCAGGACGTTTCTCTTCCGCGAATATGTACCCGTAGCCTGTCTCCGGACGTGTCGGTTCGATGCCGATGGTCACAATCCGATTGCCTTCGGCGGTGAAATTCAACGCCTTGCGGATTATATTCGAAAATTTTTGTTCATTTAATATCAGAGCGTCAGCCGGTGTGACGACGATGTTCGCGTCCGGGCTGACGGAAGAGATCTTCCAACAGGCATACGCTATACACGGAGCGGTGTTGCGTGGCTCAGGCTCCGCAAGAATATGCCCGGCCGGGATCTCCGGAAGCTGCTCCTTCACTATTCCCACATAATCCGCTGACGTGACGACCCAGAAATTCTTCAGGTCACAGACAGGCCGGAACCTGTCAACTGTCAACTGAATCATCGTCTTGCCTATTCCAAGCAGATCAATGAACTGCTTTGGCATCCCGGGAGTGCTGACCGGCCAAAGTCTGCTGCCGATGCCTCCAGCCATAATCACAACATGCGTTTCCATAACAATCAACTGTTTTTATAGTCCGTCCTGATTATGATTTCTAATCAAAAACGTTTTCTTATCATTTGTAAATTTAGGAAAAAACACCGACATCCAATGATTATTTTGTAATTTAGCGAGACAAAACGCGAACTTTTAATTTTTGATATTATGAGAAAGTACATCGCCGAGTGCATCGGAACAATGGTTCTGACACTTCTTGGCTGCGGAACGGCAATGTTCCTCGGCTGCAACACCGCCGCCGGAGTGGTCGGCACGGCTGTCGCCTTCGGTCTCTCTGTAGTGGCTATGGCCTACACCATCGGAGGCATCTCCGGCTGCCACATCAACCCTGCCATCACCCTCGGTGTCGCCCTTTCCGGCAGAATGAGCTGGAAGGACGCTCTTGGCTACTGGATCGGCCAGGTCATCGGAGCCGTCATCGCCGGCGCGACCCTCCTCATTCTCACGAAAGTTGTCGCCGCTCCTGATCTCACAGGAGGTCTTGGTACCAACGCGGTGGCCAACGCCGGCGGAGCAGGCGGAGCGTTCCTCGTTGAGTTCATCGCCACGTTCCTCTTCGTGTTCGTGGTCCTCGGAACGACTGACAGCAAGGTCGGAGCCGGCAATTTCGCAGGTCTCGCGGTCGGTCTGTCCCTCATCCTCATCCACCTCGTGTGCATCAGGCTCACCGGCACGTCCGTGAACCCTGCCCGTTCCATCGGACCGGCTCTCTTCGCCGGCGGCCAGGCCCTCAAGGATCTCTGGGTATTCATCGTAGCCCCCCTCTGCGGCGGAGCCCTCAGCGCCGTCGTATGGTCAGCACTCGCGCCAGCAGCTGACGAGAAGTAGTTTTTCAACGTGTCATCCAAAACCATAGTCGTACGCACAGAATGGAAAAGTCGGACTTTTTCCTTAGGAAAAATCCCTCAACATGACAAGATTTACATGGAATATGCTTGTAAATCTTCAAAAAAGGGTTAACTTTGCAGACTGTTTACAAGAAGTAAAACAACTTTTAAAGCAATAAAGAAATGAAAAAAGGACTTCATCCCGAAACCTACCGCCTTGTAGCTTTCAAGGATATGTCGAACGACACCGTGTTCGTAACCCGTTCATGCGCGGAGACAAAAGAGACTCTCGTTGTTGACGGAGTTGAGTATCCGGTTGTAAAGGTCGAGATCTCCAACACCTCTCACCCATTCTACACCGGTAAAGTCAAGCTCGTTGACACCGCCGGACGCGTCGACAAATTCTACCAGAGATACAAGAACCGTCAGAAGTAATTTCTGCCACGGAAACGATAGACAAAGGCTGCGGAGAGTTCCGTGGCCTTTTCTTATATATAGTCTCAGACTCGCCGGCGTTTTGCCGGAATATTCCCCGAATCCACCATATTTACGGAAACATTCATGATTTTCGTAATTTTCCACAGAAAATTTTGGAAGTTCAAGATTTTTGTCTACCTTTGCATTCCCAAAACCAAAGAACGCTGGGTTCGTATAACGGTTAGTACTCAAGATTCTCAATCTTGCAATAGGAGTTCGATTCTCCTACCCAGTACAAGGGTGCCGGAAACGGTGCCTAATGATTAAAAAGGAATCGCTCGAAGGAACGGTTCCTTTTTTCATCATCACCGAGCCTGAATTGTGCTTGCCGCCCCATAAATTCGTTTGCCGAATCGTTGATATTCATTAAATTTGTGTCGTTAAACCAACAACAGATGAAGATGAAAAAGATAACTCTTCTTGCGGTGGCCCTTTTCGGAGCCGCCTCCATGTCAGCCGCTCCCAAGGCGACAGATACGGCCATAAAGGCCTCTGATTCAAGAATCACTTACATCGGCAGGACCGAAGTGAAGGACGGGAATGTGTCGTTTGACTGGACTGGGGTGTACGCCAAAGTGCGGTTTCAGGGCAATTCATTGAGTTTCAAAGTTTCTGACACAAAAAAGAACTACTACAACGTGTGGCTCGACGGCTCCATGGCGACAACTCCGGACAAGGTGATCGCGGTGCATGGATCAGACACGACCATCGTGATATTCACTCAGGAAGAACTCAAAGCCCGCTTCGGCAAGGATCGTAAGGCCGCCAAGGCACCTCATCAGGTGATCCTTCAGAAGCGCACCGAAGGCGAACAAGGCACCACGACCATCAGCGAGTTCATCACTGACGGAGAGTTCCTTCAGGCCGACGCTCCCAAGGAAAGGATCATTGAATATATCGGCGACTCATACACTTGCGGCTACGGTACGGAAAGCTCGAACAAAGAGCGCTTCAAGCCTGAGACCGAGAACCAGAACCTCACCTACGCATGTGCGATGGCAAGATACTTTGACGCGGATCAGATAGTCGTGGCGCACTCCGGTATGGGAATATCCCGCAACTACAACGGCAATGTCAAAGGCTATTTCATGCCGGACAGATACCTCCAGACCTACGACTTGGTAAAGGATGTGAAGTGGGACGCCAAATCCTTTCCGCTAAAGCCGGGAATAACAGTCATATACCTTGGCACCAATGATTTCTCGACAGGAATGCAGCCTGCCGAAAGGCTGTTCGTCAAGAACTACATCACGCTGCTGAAAGAGATCAAGGACAACTATGGCGAGGACTACCCTATCCTCTGCGTCGCCCCGAAAAACGATCTTCTGATGTTCGACTACATCCGCAAGGCTCTCGACAGCTGCGGACTCAAGAATGTCCACATAATGGCTCTTACCAAATCCGTCCATAACAATGACTCCGACATGGGAGCCGACGGGCATCCGAACTATGCGGGTCATCTCAAAAAGGCTCACGCGATGATCCCTTACGTCTCCACCATCACCGGATGGGAACTGACCGGAAACGAGGTAAAATAATAGGTTATGACGACAAAAGGCAAAATATTCACTTGGGCAGGAATCATTCTCGCCCTTGCCCTGGCGGGATTCATCTATTTCAGGTTCTATTTCGTCTTCGGAGACGGTGTGAAGGCAGGTGAGCTCAACCAGTTCATCTACAAGGGCTATGTCTGGAAAACCTACGAAGGCAAATTGATCCAGGCCGGGTTCCGCGGCTCGAACAGGAACACCGGCGGAGCCGCGGTCGAATCCTATATATTCGATTTCTCCGTCGAGGACGAGGAAGTGGCCAACGAGCTTATGAGGTACAGCGGCAAATCCGTTGAACTTCATTACAAGGAATATCTCGGAACCCTTCCATGGCGCGGAATGCAGAAATACGTTGTGGACAGGATAATCTCAACCTCAACACCAGCAAACGAATAATGAGAAGAGCACTTACAATCATCGCGTTGGCGACACCTCTCGCACTCAACGCCCAGACCGGAGTCGTCACCACACATCCGGCGAACCCTGACGGGAAACAAATCACCATGGAGGAGGCCGTGCTCGGCAGAAATGTCCGTCCGGCGAGCGTCGCCGCGTCATGGAAAGACAGTGACACCTTCATAACCTACAAGGACGGCAAGTGGATGCAGGAGAATCTATCGACAGGAGAGGTCTCCGAATATTCCGCCACACGGCTGCCTGAAGGATTTCCGAAGGATGCCGGGAACGTCACGCGCAGCAGTGTCGGAACATACGCCTACACAGTGGGCAAGAGCCTGTACATCTTCGACAAGGCTCCTGTCTGCATAGCTGAGAGCGAGAGTCCGGACATCACCTACGGCCAGTTTGTCAGCCGCAACGAGTTCGGGATAGAAAACGGAATCTTCTGGTCACCTGACGGTTCCAGACTGGCTTTCTACAGGAAGGATGACTCCCTGGTCTCAGACTTTCCTCTTCTGGACATCACTACACGCACCGGCACGCTCAACAACATCAAATACCCGATGAACGGGATGGACAGCGAGAATGTCAGGCTCGGAATCTACGATGTGGAAAGCGGCAGGACAGTGTGGTGTGATGTCAATGAATATGGCCGCGACCAGTACCTTACGAACATCAGTTGGTCACCAGACAGCAAGAATGTACTCATCCAGGTTCTTGACCGTACGCAGAAACATCTGAAACTGAACATGTACAGGGCTTCTGACGGGACGTTCGCGCGCACGATCCTCACCGAAGATGATTCTCGCTATGTCGAGCCGCTGGATCCAGTACGGTTCTTCAAGGGAACATATTCATTCATCTACAGGACAAACAACAGGAACGGGTACCGCAACCTTTACTTGTGCGACACACTGGGAACAGTCAGGAGGTTGACCGTGACGGACGCTGACGTGGAGTACCTTGCCAACGACGGGCGGTTCGTTTACTATACTTCAGCGGAGATCTCGCCGGTCGAAAACCACCTGTTCAAGATCGAGGTCAAGATGTCCCGGTCAAGAATCCCTGCGGACATCGTAACGAAAGCCAAATTCGGCAAACCAATCAGATTGACGACCGAGGAAGGCTGGCACACAATCAGCCTCAACGAAGACTGCTCCAAGTACATCGACAACTACAGCAGCTTCAATGTGCCGCGCGTCACAAACATAATGACCAGCAACGGAAAGCTGATCCGCAATCTCATCACAGCTGAGGATCCTCTCAAAGCATACAAGACCGGAGAAGTGCTTTTCGGCACGGTCAAGAGCGCGGACGGCAAGTACGACAACTGGTACAGACTCTTTCTGCCGACAGATTTCGACCCGGCAAAGAAATACCCTGTTGTCCTCTACGTCTATGGAGGCCCTCACTCACAAATGGTCCAGAACACATGGCTCGGCCAGGTACGGATGTGGGAGATGCTCATGGCACAGAAAGGCTATATCGTCTATGTCCAGGATAACCGGGGCACCCAGAACCGTGGCGCTGAATATGAGAAAGCCATCCACCGCCATTGCGGACAGAACGAGATGGCCGATCAGATGGTGGGCATAAACATGCTGAAGTCCCTTCCGTTCGTCGATTCTGACAGAATCGGAGTCCATGGCTGGAGTTATGGCGGTTTCATGACCATCTCCCTTATGACCAACTATCCGGAGACATTCAAGGTTGGAGTGGCCGGAGGTCCGGTAATCGACTGGAAATGGTACGAGATCATGTACGGAGAACGCTACATGGAGACCGAGGCCACAAATCCTGACGGATTCGCGCAGACAAGTCTCATCGGCAAGGTTGACGGCCTCAAGGGCAAACTGCTCATCTGCCAGGGAGCCATCGACAACACCGTTGTCTGGGAACACAGCCTCAGTTTCGTGCAGAAATGTGTCGAGAACAATGTCCAGTTAGACTATTTCCCTTATCCATGCTCCGAGCATAACGTCTTCGGCAAGTGGAGGATTCATCTCATGGACAAGGTCACAAACTATTTTGACGACTACCTGAAGTAATTCAGATTCAATGAACGGACATTCATAAGACAGGGCGGTTCTTGACGAGCCGTCCTGTTGTTATATTCATCCGTCACAATCCGGTGAGGGACTATGGAAGTGGAGCGCTTACCGCATCCTTGATGGCTTGGAACACATATTTCTTGCCGCCCAATTCACAGGAAGCCACATAAGGGTTAGATTCATCATAGACAAACCTGCCTTTGACCTCACCGTAATACACATCATCGAATAAGAAGGTTCTTATTGTTATGGAAAACTTGTCATAGACATTTCTTATAGTGAAAGGTTCCTTCTTGGCTTTCTGGATGACACCGTTCTTTACCGAGAAACAAATAGGGACATTATTGTTGATGTTCACCCCGCCCAGTTGGCCTGAGTTGGAAAACACAGTCACATATTCAACATCCTTGGTCTGTTTGAGGTCCTCAAGATAACTCAACAACGTGCCGTATCTCTTGAACCGGAAGGTATCTGTAGAGGCATCATAATAGCCGTCACGCAGATAGACATGGCCAAAAGTCGAGTAATCGAACGCGAACGTGAATGATGTTTGGCCAAGTATAAGCTCGTAATTGGTCATGTTGACAGGAACTTTCGTCGTTCCGTCATCGGAAAGGACAAGTTTCCCGTTATAACTCGTGAACTGTTCGTCATCCGTTCCGCCTTTTAAGCCTTCTATATTCAGGTCACCGACACTGCAATATTCAGGTATTATGGTTTTCGTGGAAGACTTGGTCTGCAAGCCATAGTCAGGCGATGGTTCGCGATAGTAGATTGACTCTCCATAACCTTTCTCTGTAGGCATGTAATTTACATCCACGACAAGAGGAGACCCGCCATCACCATAGGTCAGCGCTTCCGTCACTGTGCTTTCAACAGTTCCCAACGATCTTTCCCAGGAGTTCTCCACCCCGATGTTGTCTATTTTCATGAAATGGTCTCCATAAATGAAATCGTTCGGAGAAATACCGCTCCAGGCAAACTCAACCTTGCGGAATCTGTTGATATCACCCAAACTTCTATACATAAAATAGCCGGCTCCGTCTTTGGATTCAGGGAATTTCACCCCTCCCCATTCCTTCTCGGACTGACCTTCCACAATTCTTGTAATCTCATAATCAGCGGTCACCGTAGTCATCTCCCAAGAGGAGCCTGTCATTCTGACACTAACGTCAACCTTGTACGGCACGCCACATGTCGCAGCGATTTTTCCGGCATCCGTGATTGTCTTGCCCCCGAATGAGAAACTTGTCGGTTTGGTTCTGGCGGACAGATCTGACATTGACGGAGATCCTGATCGCCAATCCGGCAATTCATTCCGAGTCAGATATATGTACCCCCGGCTGTCGGATGTCTTGCTGAAGGAATTTCCAGTCTGATCCTTGAACTCCACCTTGCAATTTGGTATCGCAACAGGTCCCGGGCCAGAGACTATCAAGGCGCAGCCACCAGAATATGGATTTACATATTCATAGGTCGTGTCTTTCTTCTCTCCCGTCGAATTGACTTTCGCCAAAGACCTTACAGGAGCGACATTGTACTTGCTCCAGTCAACCTCCTCCACATAAAGAGTGTCGACAACCGACATCATGGTGCCGGACTCACCATCGCTGCCTCTCAGGTACTTGAAAAAGTCATAGATGGATACCGCTGTTCTCGGCCACTTAGGGTACATATCAATATCGTACACTCCGTTGCCCGGATTATCCAGTCCTTCTTCACTGAGTACCAGCTCCTTCCATAAATCGTATGCGGATTTTCCATTAGCACCGTCACTGCCGTCCTTGCCATCGGTACCGTCTTTTCCGTCAGCGCCGTCCTTACCATCAGCGCCGTCCTTACCGTCGATACCGTCGCGACCGTCAGCCCCATCTTTACCATCGACACCATCACGACCATCGGCGCCATCTTTTCCGTCAGTGCCATTTTTACCATCGACACCGTCACGACCGTCAGTGCCATCCTTGCCATTAGCGCCAGAGGCTCCGCTTAGATATTCATAGAAATCAGCTATGGACGTCTTGGAAGGATCCCACTTTGTCCCTGGATTCTTAGGATCCTCCAATCCAGATGGAGACTGAACATCTGTCACCCAAAGTTCATAGGCAGACTTACCTGCCGAACCATCGGCTCCGTCTTTGCCATCCGCGCCATTCTTTCCATCAACGCCGTCTTTACCGTCCTTGCCATCGGCACCATCTTTGCCGTCTTTACCATCGGCTCCGTCTTTGCCGTCAATGCCATCTTTGCCATCGGCACCATCCTTTCCGTCAACACCGTCTTTACCATCCTTGCCGTCAGCGCCATCCTTTCCGTCAAGGCCATCTTTTCCGTCCTTGCCGTTTACGCCATCCTTACCATCGGCACCTGTGTCACCTTTTGGTCCCTGGGCCTTGACACCAGTGTCAACACTGCCTATCCACCAATTTCCGTTAGATCCGACATAAGGCGTATCACCATCCCTGCCGTCAGCACCATCCTTACCATCGATGCCATCTTTACCGTCCTTGCCATCGGAGCCATCCTTTCCATCAACGCCATCTTTGCCATCGCGACCTTTGGCAGCAATGTGAGTAAAAATAGTGTCACGGGTTTCCTTATTAACGATGATCCATTCGCCGGTCTTTGGGTCGATCTCCGGTGTCAGGCCATTCTTGCCGTTCAGACCATCGGCTCCATCTTTGCCGTCCTTACCGTCCGCGCCATCCTTGCCATCAACACCATCTTTGCCGTCCGCGCCATCTTTACCATCGGCTCCATCCTTTCCATTGGCGCCGTCTTTGCCATCAGCGCCGGTATCACCCTTATCGCCCTTGGCACCAGCCTTGCCAGTCAAATATTGGAAGAATTTCTGAATGGAAAGATCGTCCAATGTGATTTCATTTCCGTTCGGATCAACCACTTTGCCTCCGGCGGCAATCGTTTCTTGAACGTATCTTTTCCACATTTCGTACGCGCTCTGGCCGTCAACTCCATTTTTGCCGGAAAGACCGGTATCGCCCTTATCACCTTTATCACCTTTATCGCCTTTGTCTCCTTTATCACCCTTATCACCTTTGGCTCCAGTATCTCCTTTATCACCCTTATCACCTTTATCTCCGGTATCACCTTTGTCGCCCTTGTCACCTTTGGCTTTGATTCCGGTGTCATGATCTCCAATCCACCAGTTTCCATCCTTGATATATGGGATAAGTCCATCCGCGCCATCGTTTCCCGTAAGGAACCAATAGAAATCCACCATCGATGTCTTGGTTTTATCCCATTGACTTCCAGGATTGTGAGGATCATCGATTCCGGTAGCGACATATTCCTTCCAAAGTTCGTAGGCGGATTTGCCGTTCGCGCCGTCAACACCATCGGCACCATCCTTGCCATCTTTGCCGTCCTTACCGTCAACGCCATCCTTGCCTTTAAGATAAAGGAAAAAATGACTAATGTCAACAGAGCCGGTATAGTCAATCTGCTTTTCCTGTACCGCCTTGACCCATAGTTCATAAGCCGACAATCCGTCTTTACCGGCAACACCCTGGATTCCTTGTTCTCCACGTGGTCCGACCGGCATGGTCACCTCCAGTGAATTGCAGGAAGCCAACATCGACACCCCAATGAGCGCCATGATCAATGATCTAAAATGATTTTTCATAAATGAATATGATTTATTGTTGGTTAAGATAATTCCACAGTGATTCTGACGTCACCCTTTCAATAACGACCTTACGGTCTCCTCTTCGCTGTTCGTCCGAAGCCGATTCCGGGACAAGAGCCACTCGCTTGCCAAAGCCTCTGTAACAAAGCCTGGACGTCGGTATTCCTCTCAGCAGAAGCGCTTCATAGACCGCCTTGGCACGGGCACGTGAAAGTTCCTCATTGTATTCCACAGTTCCCTTGGCGTCAGTATAGCCGGCGACAAGGAAACGTGTATCCGGAAATCGCGCCAAAGTGTTAGCTATCCCATCCAGAGTAAACTGGGAATCAGCCGTGATCGTGGCTTTGTCGAAATCAAAGTTCACATTGTCCATCATTTCAGCCAAAGTCTTCTCTGAAGGAATTTCCTTGATGACCTCGCGGATAACCTCGACCGGGACCTCACGGACAACTTCCCTCTCAATGACATTTTGAGGATAGAGTCCCGCATATTCATCGAGATGCTTAGAAATGTAACGGTCCGCCACAGACTTGTTCTTGTCCTGTCCTCCCAACCTCAGCACTATTCCGGCGGAGGCTTGGGCGAAATTGATGCCGTCGGTACCAAGCGAGTGATTGTACTGCCCTTGAATATGCACTCCCACCCTATCGCTCATCCAGCCGATCACACCGATGCCGGCGGACAAAGGGAAAAATGTGTCTGAATCAAAGGTATATCCTTTATTCCAAGCATCCTCAGCCCGCCATAAGGCCTCCTTTGTGACATCTCCCTTGAACTGTCCGAAATAGGAAGTCGGAAAATTTTTGTGGTAATAGTTGACACCTAACCTGAGATATGGTTGGATCCAGCCGCTTCTTACAAACGGGCGGAACTGTATTCCCGGACTGACCATCAATGAATATCCCTGCCGTTGGCTTTCGGATTCATAGTATTTTGCAAATCCTAAGGTTCCCTGCAGATCGGCATATAGCCATTTCTTCAGTTCGACAGCCGAGTAGAGTTCGACTCCGCCATACAGCATCTTCTCATCAAGGTTGAAGATATAATCTCCACCTGAGGTCTGATGAAAGTTTGACACGGTCGTTCTCGTGACGTTCATTGCAGCCCCGCCAAGGCCGAACTCCCAGGCTCTTGGCACTGTCTTGCTTTGCGAATGTCCAGCCAATGGACAAAGCAGCGCCAGCACGATGGCGGACGCCATCCTGTTCAGTTTGATTTTCATAAAAGATAATTATTTGGTTAACAGTTACTTCAGAACATATTCAGTTATATTCTCAATGCCAGGAATGCCAAAATAAGCCGCGATCAAGTCTCCCTTTAGATAGATTTTCCGTCCTATGAGTCCAGGGTTGTCAGCCAGATTGATTTCGGTACGTATGTCACCTTTCGGCAATTTGACAGACATGCACGAACTTTTTGACGTGACTGAAGAACGAGAAGCTATCGCCAAACATGTCATGGAGGTGAACGGTGGTGTGAAAGAAATTCCTTCCTTTGCCGATGACAGATCACCACCCACAATGTAGCCGCAAACCCAGACACTTTTCTCTCCGATGTGCTCCTTAGCCTGCGCCACACTGTACGCCGTGGACACGGTAGTACCCGGATCCGCACCTTGGCCGGAACCGATCTCGTAGTCATAACTGCTCCAGACCCGGCTTGTGTCCACTGTAATGGAAATGCCATTACCGGCATCAGGCTTTGGAGGCTCGATGGCAGGGCAGGATATGCCCAATGTCAGAACCTCACACGCCTCAAGATAGCGTGTCAGCAGAATCTTTGAGGTAGTGCCGTCATCCAGAGAAACGGAGACGTTTCCGGCCTTGAAATAACCTATGCGGTTTTCTGTCTGAGAGTACTTGAGGTTTCCCTCCGCTGACGATACGGTCACGGAACCATTCGGGTATGTCGCGCCGAATTCGGAATCCAGCCTCATCCTAAGGCCGGAATTGAGTTGCGTACAGTTAAGGCGGGCTTTAGTGCTTGCCCCCGACTGAACCACGACAACCTGTTCGTCTCCGAACTGCGGAGCGGAAAACTCTGGCTTTTCGAAAACCCTTGACACGGCCTTGACGGTATAACTACCTGGATTAACAAGCATTGACTCCGGGGAATCGCCATACGCTCCTTCATAGAGTACATCTCCGGCCGAATTTTTCACTGTAAGAATGAATGCGTCGGTGTCAGGCAGATCAACAGTCGCCCTGGTGAGCATTCTTTGCGAGAAATTCCAACTCAACGTGCCTTGGGCGGTTTCGGAAGGAATCTTGTTGCACGAAAACATAACGGCGGCCAATGCCATCATCCCGACCGACGCGGTCCTGGAAAGGATTCTGAGAGAACTCTTCATAGTTGAAAAAATTTAACAGTCCGCACCGTTGCGGGCCGTCTGCAAAAGTATGGTGACTAAACGTAAATAATGAAAAGAAACAAAAAATGTTTTCTATAAAAAACGTAAATTTCTGTTTTTTATAGAAAATTCACGGGGCAAGCGCATTCACTGCGTTCACCCCGCTACTTAACCTAAACTTAAACTATGAAAAACTTCACGTCAAATATACAAATTCTTTTAAACAAAACAACTATCTGAAACGATTTTTATGCTGTTTTTGTTTATCTTAGGCAAAATTCGCCAAAAATTGCCTTTCTGAGCGTCAAAAAGCCACGGATCAGAGGTGAAAATCACTTCGCCTCACGCACGACCTCAAGAAGATCTCTCACCACTTTTTGAGCCTTGGCACTTGGCCGCAAAGCAAGAATAACAATGGCAACGACAAAAACACTACCAAAAAGAACCGTGAATATTCCAGCAACCCCGTCGATGCTGAATATTCCCAAGGCAATGAATATCACAGCAAGCAGCAGCGTCACAAGAACCTTCCCTTTCCGGTTCTTGTTTCCTTCCTTGACACAAAGCGCATAGCGTCTGGTCTCCTCACCGTCAGCATTTGTTCCCACAAGACCGGCATCCTCCAGCCGGCAGGAAATGGCCCGCCAACGCAGAGGCGTTGACCAGTCCACAAAAAGGTCACACTCTCCCGTCGTGTCAGGAAGTTCATCCGGTGATATCTCGTTGGCCCTTTTGACCTTACCAAGTTTCGTCAACTCCGCTTTGATGCCCCCCAGCACCGTCCCGAACGGCTTCTCGCTCGTGAACAGCACCATTCCCGCATCCATCATCTGTACTTTCTTGTCAATCATACCGCAAATGTACAAAAAAAGACTGGTCCAAGCGGGCCAGTCCTCAATAAATATCACGTCTCGATTACGAGAAGTTATCGTACAGAATGCTCTCAGGCTGCACTCCAAGGCTGTCAAGCAGTTTGTTGACGGAAGCGACCATCATAGGAGGTCCGCACATAAAGTACTTGATGTCCTCCGGAGTGTCGTGGTCCTTGAGATAGGTCTCGTACATCACATTGTGAACGAAACCTGCCGTGTACTTGACTCCAGCGGCGTCAGCTGCCGGATCAGGACGGTCAAGGGCCAGATGGAAGTGGAAGTTAGGGAACTCCTTCTCGATCTCGGCGTAGTCCTCAAGGTAGAATGCCTCGACAAGGCTGCGCGCTCCATAGAAGAAGTGTACCTCACGCTTTGTTTTGAGAGTCTTGAACAGGTGCATGATATGGCTTCTCAAAGGAGCCATACCGGCGCCACCACCCACGAAGATATATTCCTGAGAATCAGGATCGTTCTTAGGAAGAAGGAACTCACCGAACGGACCGGAGATCCAAACCTTGTCGCCCGGCTTGCGGGTGAAGACATAGGATGAACCGACTCCCGGAGGAACAGGCAGCATCTTGAAAACGCCCTTAGGCTGGCTCCTGTCAAACGGAGGAGTGGCGATACGGACGTTCAGTTTGATGATGTCGCCCTCCGCAGGGTAAGAGGCCATAGAGTAAGCCCTGATCGTAGGCACCTCGTTCTTCGTCTTGATGCCGAAGAAACCGTACTTCTCCCAGTCGGCCTTGTAGATGTCATCGACATCAATCGTCGAGAAATCAAGGTCGTAGGCAGGGATGTCGATCTGGATGTACTCACCGGACTTGAAGTCAAGATGAACTCCCTCAGGAAGTTTAACCGTGAACTCCTTGATGAAGGTGGCCACGTTCTTGTTGGAGATGACCTCGCACTCAAGTTTCTGAACGCTGAGCGTTGACTCAGGAACCTGGATCTTGATGTTCTCCTTTACCTTTACCTGGCAACCGAGCCTGTAGCCGTCCTTGATCTGCTTGCGGCTGAAGAAGCCGGTCTCGGTAGGAAGGATGGTTCCGCCGCCTTCAAGCACCTGAACCTTGCACTGACCGCAGTTCGCCTTTCCACCGCAAGCGGAAGGAAGGAAAATCTTCTGGTCGGCGAGAGTGTGCAGAAGGTCGCTTCCCTGAGGAACGTCAAGAACCTTCTTTCCGTCGTTGATGTCGATCTTGACAGTGCCGTCCGGAGTAAGTTTGATCTTCACATACAGAAGCAGAGCGACCAGAACCACGGTCACAACCACAATTGTGATGATAGCTGAAATTACTGTTGAAAACATATTCTCTGCCTCCTAATTAGATTGTCAATCCCATAAAGGTCATAAAGGCCATAGCCATCAGACCAACGGTGATGAATGTGATACCGATGCCTCTGAGTCCGGCAGGAACCTTCGAGTAGGACATCTTCTCCCTGATCGCGGCGAGGGTCACGATGGCGAGGAACCAGCCGATGCCGGAACCAAGAGCGTAAACCGAAGCCTCCCCGACATTCACGAAATCCTTGTTCTGCATAAAGAGCGAACCACCAAGGATGGCGCAGTTCACGGCGATCAGAGGCAGATAGATTCCCAGTGATGAATATAGTGCCGGAGCGAATTTTTCCACGATCATCTCGACAAGCTGCGTGAAAGCTGCGATGACAGCAATGAATATGATGAAGCTGAGGAAACTCAGATCCACACCTTTTATCAATGCGTCAGGCGCCAGGACGTACTTGTTCAGAAGATAGTTGATCGGCAATGTCACAAGAAGGACGAAAATAACAGCGACACCAAGACCGGAAGCAGTCTTCACATTTTTCGATACCGCCAGGTATGAGCACATACCAAGGAAGTACGCGAAAATCATATTGTCAACGAATATTGACTTTACGAATAAGCTTAAATATTCCATAATCAGTACTTGTCTTTGTCGTTATTTTTCCTGAAGGTCCTTCTGGATGCTTCTCTGGATCCAGATGATGCAGCCGATGAGGATCAGCGCCATCGGAGGGAGGATCACGAGACCGTTGTTGACATAGCCGGCGGCGTAGAAGCTTTCAGGGATTATCCTCAGACCGAACAATGTGCCGGATCCGAAGAGTTCACGGAAGAAAGCCACGACGATGAGGATGAGGCCGTAGCCGACACCGTTGGCGAGACCGTCAAGCAGTGAAGGGATCGGCTTGTTGCCGAGGGCGAAAGCCTCGATACGTCCCATCACGATACAGTTCGTGATGATAAGGCCGATGTACACGGACAATTGCTTGTCGATTCCGTAGGCGTAGGCCTTCAGGAACTGGTCGACAAGGATTACCATAAGAGCCACGACAACCAGCTGCACGATGATACGCACACGGTTAGGAATGGTGTTTCTCATCATCGAGAGCACAAGGCTGGAAAGGCCTGTGACGATGGTCACGGAGAGGGCCATGACAAGCGCTCCCTTCATCTCGACCGTTACAGCGAGGGAGGAGCAGATACCCAGCACAAGGACAGTGATAGGGTTGCCCTTGAAAATCGGGTTAAGAATCGTTTCTTTGAGTTCTTTGTTCATATTACTTCCTCCTTGATTATTCAGTTACAGGGCATTTAACAGCTGATGAGTCAGAGCAGCATCCAGCCTCGGAAGACTCCGAGCAGCAAGGTTTCGAGCCGTCGCACTCACCACCGTTTCCGCCGCAGCACTCCTTGGCCGGAGCCGCTGAGGAAAGGAACGGAGCGTAGGCCTTGAGCCAGAACGCGATGGCCTCACCGAGACCCTTGCTGGTCATTGTCGCGCCGGTGATGGCGTCAACCGAGCTGTTCTCATCGGCAGATGTGCCAACCTTGACGACACTGAACACCGGATCAGAGGCCACATTCACCTTCTTGCCGATGAACTCGGCCCTGAAAGACGGATCGTCCTTGATCTTGGCGCCGAGACCAGGAGTCTCGCTGTCGTGATCGAAGTAAGCGCCCACGATTGTCTGAAGATCCTCGTCCAGAGCGATGTAGCCCCAGATAGGTCCCCAAAGACCAGCGCCATAGACAGGGACGACAGTGACAGACTTTCCATCCTTGTTGAATACATAGACCGGAAGGTCAGCGGCGTCGGAGCCGTCCTTGATGTTCTTGTTCTGAGCCTTGAGACCATCCTGAAGCTCGATGCTCTTGACCTCTGTATTGAGGTCACGGACCTTCTCGCCTTTCAGGTTGATGGTGTAGGCTTCCTTGATGTTCTGTGAATATGCTTCCAGAACCTTGTCGTTACCCATAGCGCTGCACTCGTCCTTTGTGTAGAACTGTGCGGCAGTCAGCATCTGGCTGATGGTCTCGGCCTTGATGTTGGCGTCCTGCTTTGGTTTGAGCGTCATAGCCACAAAGGCGAGAATCGCTGCGACAAGGGCCACGACAATAGTCGTGTAGATTACTGTGTATGCGTTACCGTTAGTATTCATATTCCTTGATGATTAAGCGATTGTAACCTTTTTTGCTCTTCTGCCCGTAGCGGCTGATGTCACATAGTGGTCGATCAGCGGAGCGAAGGTGTTCATAAGGAGGATGGCCAGCATCATACCCTCGGCGTAGCCTGGGTTGAAGAGTCTGACTACCACGCAGAGAGCGCCGATGAGGAATCCGTAGATCCACTTGCCGGTCTCTGTCTGGGCTGAGGTGACAGGGTCGGTCGCCATAAAGACTGTACCGAAAGCGAAACCACCCATAACAAGCTGATAGTAAGCAGGAACGTCAGTCACTCCACCGACATTGCCGAGCCAGCCTACGAGAAGGGCGCCAGCCACGGATGAAACCATGATCTTCCAGCTTGCGACACCTGTCCAGATGAGGATGACGGCACCGATGAGGATAGCGATCACGGAAGTCTCGCCGACAGAGCCAGGGATGATTCCGGAGAACATATTCCAGAAGCTGTAGCCGGCATTGTTGATGGCCTCAAGGGCACCCTGTCCCTCTGTAAGATAAGAAAGAGGTGTGGCGCCAGAGATGGCGTCAGCTCCGCAGCGACGCGCTACCCAAACCTCTGATCCAGACATTGAGATAGGATAAGAGAAGAACAGGAAGGCGCGGCAGAGGAGCGCAGGGTTCAGGAAGTTCATTCCCGTGCCGCCGAACACTTCCTTACCGAATATTACCGCGAAAGCCACCGCGATGGCAAGCATCCAAAGCGGAACGTCCACAGGAACGATCAGCGGAATGAGCATACCGGAAACGAGGTAACCCTCATTCACCTCCTCGCCCTTGATCTGGGCTGAGGCGAACTCGATGCCGAGACCCACGATGTAGGAGACAAGGTAGAGAGGGAGAACCTTCAGAAGTCCCCAGAAGAACTGGTTCCAGAATCCCGGAAGGTCTCCGACCGCGAGATTGTGCTGGTAGCCGACATTCCACATACCGAACAGAGCGGCAGGAACAACAGCCAGCACGACGATGATCATAATTCTCTTGATGTCAACGGCATCCCTGATGTGAGTGCCCTTGGCGGTCACTGTCGCAGGGACGCGGAGGAAGGTGTCAAAGGCATCCCAGGTAGAATGCAGCCACCCCAACTTACCGCCTTTCTCGAAAAGGCCTGGTTTTACTGTGTTTTCTTCCATAGCGATAATCCTTTAAGCCATTTCCTTTATCATAAGGTCGATTCCCTTGGCGATGATAGCCTGGATGTCGTTCTTTGAAGGATCCACGAACTCGCACAGGGCGAAGTCCTCAGGAAGAACCTCATAGATACCGAACTGCTCCATCTTCTCGATGTCGCCGGCAAGGCAGGCCTTGATCAGATAGACAGGGAACAGATCCATAGGGAGAACCTTTGAATATACGTCTGAAACCACGAACGCGCGCACGCCGCCGTGGGTGTTGGTGTCCATATTGTACTTCTTCTTAGGCAGAAGCCAGGAGAAGTAAGTCATAGAAGAGCTGAACTGATTGAACCTGAACGGTTTCGCCCATCCGAGCACTTCCCTTTCACGGCCTTCCTTGATCAGAGAGACCTGATTGTCGAAGAATCCGAGGTAACCGTCCTCGCCGACATTCTCGCCGGAAAGCACGTCTCCGCTGATGAAACGGGTCTCCACACTATTGTCATAGAATCCCTTGAGAGCCTTGATCGGCATTCCCGGAAGGGTAACGACATAAGAAGCGTCCTTGACAACCGGTCCGGTGACGGCCACCTTGCGGGTAAGGTCGATCCTGCCGGTCTTGAAGAGCTTGCCGATGGCCGCGAGAGCGAGCAGGGACAGAGTCCAGACGGTCTCACCTTTCTTTATAGGAGAGATGTGGCTGATCTGCACACCAACATTTCCGGCCGGATGCTTCTTTCCGTTGACCGTGTGGACAGTCGCGTCGGTGAGTTTGGCGAAAGCCGAAGCATCGCTGTTCACGCAGACGTGAACCTTGGCGAGCTTTGACACAGCCGTCACACCTGCCTGGATGGCGGCGACCTCATCCTTGAAGGCGAACTCAGCGTCAGCCGCAAGAGGGGCCGTCGAGAATGCGGACACGAAAATAGCCTTAGGTGTCAAAGCCGGATCGGCGATGATTCCATAAGGCCTCTGAATGATGAATGGCCACAGACCGCTCTTGAGAAGGATGTCCTTCACCTCCTCGGCCTTCAGACCGGAAGGATTCTTGGCTCCGAAATCGACGGCCTCATTGGCGCCGTCAGCCTTCACGAGCACAGCGAGGAGTTTCCTCTTCTCTCCCCTGACGATTCCCTGAACCGTTCCGCTCACCGGAGAGGTCAGGAGAATGTCCTGGTGCTGTTTGTCTGCCAAAACAGGGGATCCTGCCAGAACCTTGTCACCTTCCTTCACGAGAAGTCTCGGGGAGAACCCCTTGAAATCCGTCGGTTTAATGGCAACTGTGTCAGGCACGATCGTCTTCTTTGCTTCTAGGGCCGCCACTCCGCTGATCGGAATGTTCAGACCCTTTTTCAAATCGATGATGTTTGACATATAAATAGTGTTGATTGTAATTACAACCGTATATTTTACAACTTGCAAATATAGCAATTATCCACGCAATTCCGAAAAACATCTTGAACATATTGCAGTTGTCGTGTCAGGCAGTTGCGTTCTGTAAAATCTTGACTGTATGTGTGGATTTAACTTACAAAACACGCATCTTGGCGTACTTGAGCAGGAGAAGTTTCTCGCCGTAGTGGTCAAATGTGATCTTGGCCTTGAGGTCGGGGGCGTCACCGGTGATCTCAAGGATCTTGCCTTGGCCGAAGCGGTTGTGCTCAATCCGTTGGCCGACCTTGAAATCGGTCATCGGGGCTGGAACGAAATCGGTGTCGGAAATCTTAGGGGGCAGCGGACGGTTTCTCAAGGCCTCGATCTTGGAGGCGGTGTCGGAGAGCCTTGGAGCGGAGGCTGGCTTACGCTCGTACCTGACGCTGCCGGAAGAACCGTAGGAATTGCCGCCGCCCATTCCGTACTTGTTTGCGGGACGGTTTTCACCTCCGAACCGGCCAGAGGAACCGTTGCCATAAGCACCAGAAGAGCGTCCGGAACCGTATGAACCACCCGGAAAACGCCCGGAGCCGCTTCCGGAGCCATTCCCGGAACCGAATCCTCGTGAGCCGAACCCACCGAAATCCTCGAAATCCAGAGAATCATCATCCGAGAAATTATCGTTCCTAAGAGGGTTGGCGATGTATTTGGTGTCGATCTCCTTGATGAAACGGCTCGGGGAATTGGACTCGTGCTTGCCGTTGCGCATCCTGGTGTTGGCGAACGAAAGGCAGACGGCCTTCTTCGCCCTTGTGATGGCCACATAGAACAGACGACGCTCCTCCTCTATCTCGGCGGGAGAAATAAGCATCCCGCCAGACGGGAATATGTTCTCCTCCAAACCGGCCACGAAAACGTACGGAAACTCCAGACCTTTCGCTGAGTGCACGGTCATCAGGGCTATCTTGTTGTTCGTGTCCTCCTCGTCCTCGACATCCACGTTGGACAGCAGGGAAATATTCTCCAGGAACGCCCCCAAAGTGAAAACAGGATATTCAACCTCGGAATCATCCTCGGCCTCACCTTCCGCCAGAAGGTCGCGGAAATAGCTTTCCCTCTGCTCCTCAATGAAATGGGTGACGCTGTTGATGAGTTCCTCGACATTGGAAGCCCTTGACTGAGCCTCGATCGACGGGTCGTTCTTAAAGAATGCGTACAGCCCGCAGGCGTTGGAAATCCCGAGAGCCAACTCGTCAGCGTTGGTGGTGGCCTCTTTGGCGGCGAACCCGTTGATCATCTCACAGAAAGAGCGTATCTTCGCCACGGCCGCCGGCTTGAGACCGTAGTCCGCGAACTTCTCTGAACATGCCGCCTTGAACAGCGAGCATTTCAGGTCGAACGCCATAGCTGCCAATGCGTTGAGCGATGTGTCACCGATTCCTCTTGCCGGAGTGTTCACAATCCTCTTGAACGACTCGTCATCGTTGACATTCACGACCAGCTTCAGGTACGCCATCATATCCTTGACCTCGGCCCTGTCGAAGAACGAGTTGCCGGAGTAGATCATATACGGCAGGTTTCTCTTCCTCAAAGCCTCCTCCAAGGCTCTTGACTGGGAATTGGTTCTGTAAAGGATCGCGAAATCCTGGTACTTGGCGTGGTCGGACTGCATCCTTTCCACAATCTCCGAGGCGATGGTGATTGCCTCGTCCTGCTCGGACCAGCTCTTCAGAAGGCGGATCTTCTCGCCCTCCTCACCAACGGCGACACAGGTTTTTGGAATCCTGTTCTCGTTCTTGGCTATCAATGAGTTGGCGGCGTTCACGATGTTCGCCGTCGAGCGGTAATTCCTCTCCAGGCGGAATATCCGGCACTCTGGGTAATCTTTCTTGAAATTAAGAATATTCTCGATCTTCGCTCCTCGGAAAGCGTAGATGGACTGCGAGTCGTCACCCACAACGCAGAGGTTGCGGTGCTTCTTCGTCAACTTCTTCAGGATCAGATACTGGGCGAAGTTCGTGTCCTGGTACTCATCCACAAGATAGTAGTCGAACCGGGACGCGATCGCATCCTTGGCCTCGGGAAAATCCCGAAGCAATATATTCATATTCAGTAATATGTCATCGAAGTCCATCACCCCCGAGTTCTTGCACTTCTCGGCGTAGCGGGAGTAGATGTCGCATATTCTTGGCTTCCGGGCGTGCGTGTCGTTGATGATCGCCTGCTGGTTGTTCCGGTAGGCGGTGGCTGTGATGAGGTTGTTCTTGGCCATTGATATTCTTGACAGCACATCCTTCGGCTTGTAAACCTTTTCGTCCAGCCCAAGCTCCTTTATGCAGGCCTTTATGCCGCTCACCGAATCGCTGGTGTCGTAGATGGTGAAAGTGGAAGGGTAGCCGAGCAAGGCGGCATATTCCCTTAGAAATCTTATGAATATGGAGTGGAAGGTTCCCATAAAGAGCCTTCTGGCCTTCCGATCTCCGACCATCACGGCGATCCTTTCCTTCATCTCCGTGGCGGCCTTCTTCGTGAAGGTCAGGGCCATAATCCGTGCCGGATCGCACCCCCTCTCCAGAATGTAGGCGATCCTGCTCGTCAACACCCTTGTCTTACCAGATCCCGCACCAGCCACAATCAGCACCGGTCCGTCCACACTGCCGACCGCCTTCTTCTGCTCAGCGTTCAGCCCTTCAAAAATAGCGCTTTCGTACTTTTCCATATCAGGCACGAAATTACGGAAATTTTCCCAATACTGAGTAAAGAATATATTGGTGGTTATATTCCGTTTTTTCTACCCGTTAAGCAGCTCGCTTACCTCAGCCGGATTCAATGCCCATTCATAAGTGTAGATTTCATCAGCCTCATCGGCGGACTCAACCCGTCTCAGGTTCTGTCCTTTGGCTTTCATATCAAGAAGCTCACCGATCGAGATCTTCTCTTCCAGTCGATGCAGGATCGCTTCAATCGATTCGCTGTCAGCGTTGTGGATAATCTGGGATGTGAACGCCATCTCAAGCCAGACGATTTCACGCTTCGCGACATCAAGAACGCCGAACACCAGTCCCTTGGACAAATTTCCTTCGCTGATGCGGACCAAGTGCTGGACACACGAAGGATCATACGCCACACCTTTTCTCTTAGAGATTTTCATTGGATACGCAGAATCCATCCAGCCAACGACGAGGTTGGGTGTTAGTGAACCGCAAGAGTAGGCATTGCAAGTGAAAGTCACATACTTAGCGCCTTCCGCCTCTAATTCCGGGAGAGAAAGTTCTATATATTCAGCGGTGCCGACCATTTCCGGAATCTCACGAATATCACCGGAGTGCTTTGCTCCAGGGCAAGTCAGGTTTCCGAAGTAGCAGTAGTCGGTCTTCCCATCCGGCAAAGCTATCCGGCAGCTCAAATCCATATCGAGGGGCTGGGAATGCAAACCTTTCCCCCACTGAAGGAACAAGCGTACGGTTTCTCCCTCTACAGGAAAGCGAGTGCCCATCAAGGCGCAGGAGGTGTCCTGAACGGTTGACGTACGGTCGCCGACGCTTACTGGTATTCTGTAAAGGGCCGGATCAATGAATATGGACTTCGCCTCGGTTTTCTTTGAGGCGAAACGACGTTCCATAGAGGACTTGTAGATTTCATTGACACCCTTGATCATCTCTTTTCTGGCCTCTTCATCGTATAGGGTAAGCAGCTTGTTGGCCTCGATACGGTGGGTAACACCAGTGATCGGGTGTGCGACACGCGCTCCCTTAACATCAAAATATGTCTCGGCGGCATTGCCTAATGACAGCAGCAGTCGCGCCGGAAGCCTGTCTGCCACTTCGTTGAAAGCGGCCAATGCCTTGTCGCTGCCAAACCTAAGCATAGTGGCAAACAGGCAACGGGCAAATAAGCCAGGTCGCTCCTTGAGTAATTCAAGAGTCTTGTTGGCGTCATTCTCGGAACGCGCCTTGTCAACACGACCCTGCCAAGTGGAATATTCCTGCTTGTAGAATACGTCAAGGATGTCGGCAAGATGTTCCATACCCTCCTTGCGGGAGTATTCACCCAGACGGAGGGCACGGATCATACGTACCCACATACCGCGTTTCGGATTCATATTCTCTGCCGCATGCATTGCTGTCATTGGAATGGCGTTCATCCATTTGGCTACGCGGAGACAGGTCTTGCGATCATATTTAAGCATCAGTTTCAGCTTCATATCCTTGGCTGCGTCCTTACCCTTGTCAAGCGGCCCCCACATATGATAGTACATCTTTCGGGCGTGGGCTACAAGGGTCTTCGGCTCGATGATCTGAATATGTCCGGTCTTCTCATACCAAAGATAACGAAGGATGTCAGCAGGGGTCTTCAGAAACGCGGAAGCCTCATCCGCTTTTCCCTGCTCCACCAAAGTCTTGGTGACAAGCATAGCGGTTTCCTTCATTGAAATGTTTGCGTCTGTAGGTAGAGGGTACTGGCCCAGAAGCGACTTCAGGGAATCGCTCTGCGTCGCATCCAACGGGGTTGCGGAAGACAGAAGGGAGGCAAAGACATTTCTAATGTCAGCATCTGTAAACAGCCTGAGTTCTTTCAACTTGCTGCCCTGACCTTTATAAACAAAGTCCGCTGTCTCGAACGGTGTCCCGCAGAATGGACAGCCATTGTAACGCTCTAACGGGAATGTTCCGTTTGGTATAAAGTGGCCACATTTCAGGGTTGTTCCCTTGAATCCTGCCGCTTTCCCTCCAAAAATATTTGTGATACAGGTGAGAAGGTGATCCGCGCGAGATTCTCCTGTGGGTACGTCCCACCCCTTGACAAGAGAGGCCCAGTTCAGATTGACTCCCATCACATCATTGATGCACTCGGTGATTTCCGCGAGCGTATCCGCGGAAACCGCGTTAAGTGCGTGGAGCAGTTCCTCGCTCACACTGAAACCGTTCTCCTTCAATCGCGCCACGAACGCCATCACTGGAATTGTAGCCTCGGAATTCTTGTTGATGTCCTCGCGGTTGATGTCGAGGAACACCGCATGATAGCGCAAAGCGACTTTTGTCAAGGTCTTATTCATAGCCATAATAAATTAAAAAGGTAATTGAGAAGCTGTCCTCCTGGTTGTTAGCCAGGCAATAAGTGTCTGATGCCATAGAAGTAAGCTTCTCTTTGACCTTGTTGGTAGCAGGGCTACCGGATCTAATATTAATATGAGGAAATTGAATAGCTGATGAAGTCTCTTAATTCCGCTATGGAATTAAGATGAAAGAATCAGGAAGTAAGCCATCCTTGGTCCTCATAAAGTTGTGCCGCGGGCTGGACTCGAACCAGCAGTAACCATTGATCGTAGTAAGCAGGCATTTTGACCTTGGCAGGTAATGAAGCTGCTAAACCGCGGCGTGAAAAGTCTTATGACGATGAGCCCGTCAGCTCAGTACATCGATGCGATTCCTTTCGGATTGCGGATGCAAAATTATACGCGAAGTACGCAACCTTTTTGCGTAGTGATGAAAAAATTAAATGAATATCGCGTTTTTTATGTTCCGCTGCCTTCCAAATAAATACCGTCGTTGGACAGTCGAAGATATGATGGACGCTTATAGCGATGCTCTCTGTCGGAGTTGACCAACTTTTGCCTTATAGTGTTTATGCTTAAGCAATTGTGACTTAATAACACTTCAATGCAATAGCTTTCTACACCCGACGCTAATCAGGAATGTTTCCTCTTGTCGATTTCGTTGCGAATTTACGAAACTCATTCAGCCCAAAGCCTTTTATAAGCATATAGAAGGCTCATTGTCGTGAAAATCTTGTGCCTTTGACCTTGATTTTTCAGTCCGGTCCGGCATCTGTGGGCATAGGTACGTTGTGTGGCTGAAAGCATTTTGTAAAATCTTAACATTAACAAACACAGTTACCTCAGTGAGTTTGTTTCTGCCCGCAGTCGTCCGGACGTTGGTTCGATATGGAAGAAGATATTCAACAGGCTATAACTACCAATTATGAAAGTAAGTCAACAGTCCCTTTTTATATGTCTACCAATTATTGATATTGTCCTTAGGAAGATGCTCTATACTAGCTGTATCCTTCAAACCAGATGGGGCTTTTGCGATTACAGGAGTCAGATTCACGAACAATACGCTATCATATGTCGTGTTACCTTCTCCATTGTTAATTACGAGTTTGCACACACGGCGAATGGTCGAACCAAAATATTGTTCTTCGGGGTCTGTTTGACCTCCAGGATTAACCCCTACGACCAAGATGGTATTTTGGGGCGTTTTCGACTTGGATAACTCAAGAGAATAACGATATTTGTCTTTCTTCCAATCATTGGCAAGACAATTAAGTGTCATATTACATTCAAAATTTATTGGTTCTTTCGCTTTGACTGTATTATATAAAATAGAAAAAGGGAAAGCTTAGTACATCGCACCGCTACGACCTCCTACCCTTGCTGCCTTCCGACCCTGGGGGAATTCAGAGGGAGCTGGTCGTGTACGACTTTCCCTGACTGCAAATATACTACTTTTCGTTGAAACTGTCAAAAATGAACGGCAGTATGTCGTCAACTTTGTCAAATTTCCACGTTTTTTTCGTTCCGTACATTATTATGCTCATCGGACGGCCGGCCAAAGTCTGGTACTCGGCCATCACCTGACGGCAGGCACCGCAGGGTGAGCAAGGGGTGTCGCTCAGTGTGCCGTTGAAGCCTCCTACAATGGCGAGGGAAAGCATAGCCTTGCCCGGATTGTTGGCGCTGGCGGCGAACATTGCTGTCCTCTCGGCGCAAAGTCCGGAAGGATAGGCGGCGTTCTCCTGATTGGCCCCTTTCACTATCGTTCCGTCTTCCAGCCGAAGCGCGGCACCGACATTGAATGTGGAATATGGGGCGTAGGAACCCTTCTGCGCCTCGATGGCAGCCTTCACGAGTTCGATGTCTTGAGGTTCCATCTCATCGATGGAGGAATATTCAGTATAGTTGATGTCCAGTTTTACTGTCTTCATATTCAGTGGTCTTTATACACAAGTTTTCAAAGTTAGCAAAAATTGTGCATATTCAAGCATTTGAGTAAATTTGTAGGCCCTTATCGCACGAAGCCTCTTCACCGCCTGCGGTGAAAGCAAGTCCCTTCCCCGAGGGAAGGGATTTAGGGTTGGGGTAACGTAAAGTGATTTTCAGTGGGCAGTCACTTGGAACGTAAGATACATTTAATAGGACGTAATCGCCTATAAGCGAGAGAAAAAGTAAGTTATGAAAATCTGCGTTGGTCTTTCGGGAGGTGTTGACTCCAGTGTCGCCGCTCTGCTGTTGAAGCAGCAGGGGTATGACGTGTTCGCTATGTTTATGCAGAACTGGCACGACGCGGACGCGACGCTGCACGGCGACTGTGAATGGGAGGAGGACCGTTTCGTGGCGGAATTGGTCGCCCGCAAGATCGGCATCCCTTTCTACTTCGTGGACCTTTCCAAGGAGTACCGCCAGCGGGTGGTGGACTATATGTTCAATGAATATTCCGCCGGCCGCACCCCAAACCCGGATGTTCTCTGCAACCGCGAGATCAAGTTCGACGCTTTCCTCAAGGCCGCCCGGAAGCTGGGTGCGGATATGGTCGCGACAGGGCATTATTGCCGCCGGGCTCCACTGTTGGACGCTGACGGGAAGCAGGTTGTGATTGAGGGGGTGCCTCAATGGAGGATTCTAGAAGGCGTGGATCCGAACAAGGACCAGAGCTACTTCCTCTGCCAGCTCACGCAGGAGCAGCTCGGCAAGGCGCTCTTCCCTATCGGCCACCTTACCAAGCCTGAGGTGCGCCAGATAGCTCATCTGGCGGATCTTCCTTCCGCCGACAAGAAAGATTCCCAGGGAATATGCTTCGTCGGGAAGGTGGATCTCCCGACATTCCTTCAGCAGAAACTCAAGCCCGCGGAGGGCGACGTGGTGGAGGTTTTCGATGCCTACTACGCTCAAAGCGAGCAATATCGGTTCATCCACGACACCCTCGCCTCGCTCCTCAAGACTCCAGGCGAGCCAATGATGATCACTGAATATACCTCCGAGGATTCCGGCGGGAAGTCGTTCAACAACCGCCGGGTCACTGACAGTAACAGTCCGGCCACTGAGCCTGTCGAAGTGGCCAAATCTACAGGAAAGGCCGATTGGAGTGAAAGTGGCCCCGCACCTTCCGCGCTTCGCGCTCCATCCCGTCTCGCCTGCGGCGAGCCACCAGTTCACGAGGCCACGGGCGGCCACGGGTGCGGAACCACATCCACTCCAACCGGAGGGTTATCGCACCGGAATGACTTCGATGTGGAAAAAATCGCCAGGTTAAGCGATGAGGAACTGATGAGGTTGTCAGAACCGATACGGTACGATGACATCAAGTTCGAGACGGAGACCTACCGGGCTGGGAAAAAGCACATCAAGAAGACACGATACAAGGAGAATCCGTTCGGAAAGATTGCCGGACGGCACGACGGGGCGCAGTTCTACACGATCGGGCAACGCAAAGGTCTCAACATCGGAGGACATAAGGACTCCATCTTTGTGATTGCCACGGACGTTCCGCGAAACATCATATACGTCGGCGAGGGGCACACTCACAAGGGGCTGTCACGCAGTTGTTTACGGATCGAGTCCCAAGATATTCATTGGATCAGGACAGACCTTGCGATGGCAGACGGCGAAATCCGCCGCTACCGGGTCCGCATCCGTTACCGCCAACCACTTCAGGACGCGTTCCTGATCAAGAGGCCGAACGGCATATTCATCCTCTTCGACATCCCGCAACGCGGCATTTCCAACGGCCAGTTCGCCGCCTGGTACTCAGCCGATGACGAGATGCTCGGCTCCGGGGTTTATTAGCCTAATACTGTCCTGGAATATTCAGAGACTTGGCCGCTGACTCGCCGGCAAGGTAGCCGGTAGAGAAGGCGCACTGGAGATTGTAGCCGCCGGTATCGCAGTCCATATCGAGAACCTCGCCGCAAAGGTAGAGGCCTGGTTTGACGCGGGATTCCATCGTCTTCGGCATCACCTCGTCCGTGGATATTCCTCCGGCCGTGATGACGCAACGTTCGTAGCCCACGAATCCAATGATCTCAAACTTCCAGTCTTTCAATGTTTTGGCCAAAAGGTCAAGATCGATGTCGTAGTAACGCCTCGGCTGGCGGCTGAAGCGATGATCAGGTCCTTTTGACCAGCTTTGCGAGCGGTAGCTGGCCGACCGGGCGCTGAGCCTGTCGGAACGTCCGTCCGCATATTCAGACTTCTTAAGATCAATCTTCATTATGTCCGGATTCCAAGCCTGGAAACCCGGGATAAGTTCCCACGGCATCAGCTTGCCGAGCAGGATCCGGTACATTTCCTTGCCGTTCAGGCCACGGCCATCCTTCCATTGGCGGGTCCGGGGATCATTCTTGATCTCTTGCCAAAGTGCCTTGATGCGCCCTGTCAACTCATCCAACGACACGCCCGGCTTCAGGTCAAGCGAGAACGCCACCTTGCCGCCGTTCATCAAGGCCTTCACACACTTACGGCTGACCTGAAACCCGATCGGTCCCTCGATTCCGCCATCAGTGAAGTCCACATCGCCGAACTCAGACTCGGACTTCGAGCCGTCAAAAGTCACGGTAAGGTTGACATTCTTCAGCTTCGCCCCTTTCAGAGCCTCGCCGCTTCCAGTCATCGGAGTCTCTCTATGAATATGTCCCTTCAAGTCCGTCTCCGGCCTGTCGATGATCTTGTAACCCTTTGGAACAAGGGCGGTCAACGACGGAAAGCACGGAGTGACATTATGCCCGAAGAACTTCGCCCATTTGTAGCCGTCACCTGTCGAACCGGTTCCCGGATAGGAAAGCCCCCCGGTCGCGATGATCAGTTTCGAGCATTCAAATGTCTCGCCATCAGCGCATCGGATCGAGAATCCCGGCAGAATGTCCGTCACCTCCCTGTCAGTCAGCAGCGTCACTCCGTGGCGCAGCACAACCTCAACGATAGTGTCAAGCACATCCGAGGCTCTGTGTGAATATGGGAACGCACGGTCACCTCTCTCGACAACGGTCTCAAGCCCGTTTCTCTCAAGGAAATCGATAGTGTTCTCCGGTGTGAAGTTGTAGAACGCCGGTTTCACGAAATTAGGATTCGTGCGTATATGCTGTGAGAATTCGTTCCAGTCCTTGAGGTTCGTGAAGTTGCACCGTCCCTTTCCCGTAAACAGGATCTTCCTGCCCGGACGTGGCATCTTCTCCAAAACCGTGACTCGCGCTGAACTGCCGAGCGGAAGCGCCTTGACGGCACCGTAAGCGGCCATAAGCCCGGCCGCCCCGCCTCCGATGATGATAATATCTGAATACATAGTGCAAAGTTAAAAAATTTTACTTATCTTTGCAGTCCATTTCCATGAGAAATGCAGCAAGCCACTTTAGCTCAGTCGGTAGAGCAGCGCATTCGTAACGCGCAGGTCGTCAGTTCGAGCCTGATGAGTGGCTCCGAAAGCGGGAAGTTCTGATTAGGGCTTCCCGCTTTTTGTTCCCGTACCTAAGATGCGATCGCCAAATATCTCATTATAAGCCAATTACAAAATCCTACCCTCTAATTTGAGAGGGCAGGATTCCACAATTTCCTCATAATCAATCAATAGGACTTCACCCCTCCAATCAATCAATCAATAGGATTTCCCCCTCCGGCAATCAACAATTGCCAACCACCATTCATTTCTCAGTCCAGGTCCTTGATCATCCGGTCATAAAGATGGCCGAAAAAGAGGATCTCTCCGTCGGGGCGGAAGCCAAGGGCGGAATAGTAGGTGAAGAGGCCGGGCTTTACCTTATCAACAATCAGGCTTATGCGGGGGAAGCCTTTCCGGCGGCCTTGCTCGATGCCGTCGAGCATCAGCAGGTGGCCTATGCGGTCGGTCGCGCCGGCATATTCAAAGGCCATCCGGCGGAACTCGGGGAGTACAGCCATACTGTCGAGATAGAACTCGCCGGGCAGACACTCCGGCTCCATTGAAAGAGCATCGGAGGAATTTTCGTCAGAAAACTGCTTGCCAATCGCTTGTGTTTCAGTGCTATCAACGGCATTTGAAGATAATTCCGCCCGATCAGTCAACCTGCCTGAACCATCGGCAGAATCAGAAGTTGAATCTTCTGCGGCAATATTCTCAAAAGCAGCGTTCAGCAGTCCCCAAGTAAAGCCCCTGAGCGGCTGATAGTCATCTCCTGAATATGCCGTCAGCGATCCCACTGCATTGCCTTCCACGCATGCGATCCTCGTTCTGGCGTATGAATATAACGTGTCGGGTCTGGCGCAAATCTCTCCGACGAGCTTGACGGCACCCTGGACATTCAAAGATGTGGAGCCGAACTCGATCGCAGAGTCGGCATCCACATTGAAAACCTCATACCCCATCGCCGCAAGGACATTTCTTGCGATGAACTCGCCGTCTGACGGCCGGGCATCACGGATAGTGAATTTCCCCGTGGCAGATAAATTATTGAGCATAAAATCTTTACGTTATCACCTATGATTCATTTCCACTATAGGTAAACATCTATTCACACCATTATCAAGACAATAGGTGCCACGACTTTTCAAGGTCTCATTCTGGCACGCTCAGTGACAAGGCTGGCCTATCGCCAAAAAAGTCGCCTAACTGATGAACTGAGCCTCAAGAGCCTTAAGTTTTGCATCAGCGTCCGGCCCCTTGGCCCCGAAGTAGAACTTGATCTTCGGTTCGGTTCCGGAAGGACGGACGGAAACGATGTCGCCATCCTCGTTGAAGAACTGGAGGACATTGGACTTCTGGAGTCCGGTCTTCTCCGGCTCGTTGTAGTCGATGACCTTGATGACCTTCGAGCCGACAATCTCTGCCGGAGGGTTCTGCCTCAGGTCTGCCATAATCTTCTGGATCTCCTCGGCTCCGCTCTTGCCCTTGCGGACCAAAGACACCAGCGACTCCTTGCGGTAGCCATATTCAGAATATATCCTTTGGAGCAGCTGATAGAGGGTCAGGCCCTGCTCGGCGGCCCAAGCGGCGCACTCGGCAACCATTATGCAGGCTACCGGAGCGTCCTTGTCGCGCACGAACTCACCGACATTGAAGCCGTAGCTTTCCTCACCGCCGCAGATGAACTCGCCCTTGCCCTCGTTCTCGCGCACGATCTCCTCAATGTACTTGAATCCGGTCAGCACATCGTAGCACTTCACTCCGAAACTACGGCCGATCTCGGCGATCAGCTCAGTCGTCACGATGGTCTTGGCGATGTACTTCGTGGAATCCAGCTTGCCGAGTTCCTTCCAGCGGGTGAGGATGTAATATGTCAGGATGGATCCTGTCTGGTTGCCGTTCAGCTGAACCATCTTGCCTTCGTTGTCACGAACAGCGATTCCAAGGCGGTCAGCGTCAGGGTCGGAGGCCATCACGATGTCAGCCCCCTTTTTGTCGGCCATTTCCAGAGCCATCTTCATAGCGGCAGGCTCCTCCGGATTCGGGGATACAACTGTCGGGAAGTCCCCGTCACTAATGTCCTGATCAGGCACGTGGATAACATTCTCGAAACCAAGGCGTTTCAGAGCCTCTGGCACAATGCGGACTCCTGCTCCGTGAAGCGGAGTGTAAACGATCTTCAAGTCCTTATGCTTCTCACGAGCCTCAGGGCTGAGGGTCAGTGAAATGATGTCAGAAAGGTAAGCGTCATCCATCTCCTTGCCCATCAGCTCAACCTCTCCGCAATGCTCTTTCTTCTCGAACATCACCTGAGAGGGGTCGGTGATCCTGTTGACCTCATTGATGATCTCCTGATCCACCGGCGCGGTGATCTGCGCACCGTCAGACCAATAAACCTTATACCCGTTATATTCCTTAGGATTATGCGAGGCTGTGACCATCACTCCGGCAACCGCACCCATCTTGCGGATGGAGTAGCTCAATTCCGGCGTAGGACGCAGATTTTCGAATATGAACACGTGCAATCCGTTGGCGCTGAATATGTCAGCGGCGATCTTGGCGAACAGCTTGGAGTTGTTGCGGCTGTCGTAGGAAATGCAGACGCGGATGTCATCCCCGGAAACTTTCTTAAGAATATAGTTGGCCAGTCCCTGCGTGGCCATTCCGACGGTATATTTGTTCATCCTGTTGGTTCCGACTCCCATAATGCCCCTGAGGCCACCGGTGCCAAACTCCAAAGTCTTGTAGAATGCGTCCTCGAACCCCGCCGGATCATTGTTCCGCAGCTCGATCACCTTCATCTTGGTTTCCTGATCGAAATCCCCTTCCAGCCATTTCCTGGCGTTCTCGTTGTAATCCTGTGCCATAATATTCTCGTTTTATTATCTTGTCTTGTTGCCGTACGGCCTGACCATCAAACCATACTGATTACAAATTTACTCAAATTATTTGGCAATATTTGTCTATTTTTGCGTCAGATATGGACAGTTTCGAGAAATTCATAGTTGAGAACGGGAACGCGGACACGGTGCGGCTGGTGATGGCGTGCAAGGAGTGGCCTGTGCCTGAGGATGCGGAGCTGGCGGAGTTGAATGCGAAATCATTGGCTGTCAACACAATTGAAGGGCGGAGGAGGCTGCGGAAGAAACTGCCGGAATGGGTGGCGTGCACGGGGCTGGTCTATCCTTCATCGCTTTGCGCGGAGCAGTGCAGCTCATCGGACACGGCGCGGTACAAGGCTTCGATTGTTCAAAGAATCTTTAATGAATATGTTGGGACAGTCGCTTCGATGGTTGGTGACCCTTGTCGAACCACAGGCTCAGCGACCAAAGGGACAGAATCAGTGCCCGACAAAAACAGCCCTACGACCAGAAACCAATCGGTCACTGAGCTTGCCGAAGTGACCATACCAAGCAGAGGCAAGGTGGCCGACCTGACGGGAGGACTGGGAGTGGACTCGTGGGCGTTCAGCGAAGTGGCGGAGGAAGTGCTTTACAATGAGATGAATCCGGCGCTTGCTGCGGCAGCAAGACACAATTTCAAGGCGCTGGGAGTCACGAATATATTCATAAAAAATTCGGAGGCGACATCAGACTCGCTCAAGGACATCTTCGGAGACTTCAGACCGGATGTCATATTCCTTGATCCCGCGAGAAGGGACTCCGCCGGGAAGAAGGTGTTTCTGTTGGAAGATTGCTCGCCTGATGTGCTGAAGATTCTGCCGGAACTGTTCGGAATCAGCAGGTTCGTACTCCTTAAACTCTCCCCTATGGCTGACATCACGATGGCTGTTGAGAGGCTGGACAGGACTTATGAGGAATATCTTGAAAAGGCTTCCGGGAAAGGGTGGAACGGGCAGTGGGTGCGTGAGGTTCACGTGGTGGCCAGCGGCGGAGAATGCAAGGAGCTGCTGATTCTGTTGGACGGGGAATGGAATGAAGGATATTCATTGACCTGTCGGGAAGATGGCAAGACGCTGACATTCAAGCCAGAGGAAATCACCAAGGCTAAAGCCGGTTATCCGGATTCGACCTTCGCAAGGATTATCTTCGAGCCGGGAAAATCGCTGACAAAGGCGGGGGTGTCCAACGCCATCTGCGAAAGGTTCGGGCTTGTCAAGCTGGCTCGGTTCACGCATCTTTACACAATCAGTGAGCCGCTGTCCGACAGCGAATCAGAGCAACGTACGGCACCGCTTAAAGATTTCGGCAAAGTCTTTTATGTAAAGGAGATCCTTCCTCTCAACAAGTCTTCGATGAAGGATGTCGGAAAGCGCTACCCGCATTCAGAAGTTTCCGCCAAGAACATCCCGATGTCCAGCGATGAACTCCGCACCCGCCTGAAAGTCAAGTCAGGCGATGACGCGCACATCTTCGGAGTCCGTATCGAAACACCCTATAACGAAGACAACTACCTGATTGTCACGGAGCCGTCCGGTCACTGAGCCTGTTAGAACTAAAGTATCCCGCGGATGAAGTCGTTGATGTCGGCGGAAGGGATGCCAAGGACTTTGAATATGTCGGAATAGTTTTGGCATCCAAGGAGATTCTTGACCTTGGAACGGCCTTGCTGGACAATGGTATATTCCACAATGGCCGCACCAATAATACCTTCCAAAGGAACAACCGCGGCAGTCACACCGTCCTCTCCAGAGACCGGAATCGAAAGGTCATAGAAATTGTCATCATTTGAAAGGTCCAGGTCCTTCTTGGACGCAAGATAGCGGCGGAGCGAGGCCTTGATGTCTGAATATGAAAGGTCCATATAACCGCCATAATAAGCGGCGACGCCTTCCTGAACCATCGGCAGGGCCTTTGGCCAAGAGGATTTGATGAGCAGAAGGGCCACATCGTGCCTGTCATCCCAATAGTTCGAGAGGACGATGTCCGAACCAAAAGTCCGGCCGTAGAACGCTCTGTCAGAGTTTTTTCCAGATGCGGAACTCATCAAAGGATTGGAATATGCGTTGAACAAGATTCCTGACAGACGCTCGCACTGATCCACAGACGGAGCCACCACATAACGCAAAGGGCCTTGAAACTCAGGAGCATATTCATTGATGAACCTTGTGGCAAATGTAGCCAATCCGGAGGCGGCCTTTTTAGGCACTCCGCAACCTGGAACGCAATAATATTCAATGCCCTTGAATATGGTTTTCGTCAAAGACGGGAATTCCGCGTCCAGCCAGTTACACAGCCGGAAAGGATTGTTTTTACCACCATTGCCTGATGCCACAGCCTTGACACAGACGCGGAGGACAGCTTCCACCCAGTTGTCATATTCCTCGCCCGGAAGTTTGCTGAACGTGGCCGCGATCAATTCGTAGGTGCCGCCGCCGAGTTTCCGGATGTCAAGAATCCTGTTCTCGCGGAAAGAGGCGTAGAGGAGGTTGCCGTCATCGAATTCCTGAAGGTAGTCAGGTGAGCCGTCCACCCAGAAGGAACGCCGGCGGGCCTCGTCCACCGAAGAGGAAGTGAACGACTCGACATAGCCTTTCCAAAGTTCGGCGACCATACGCACTGAGTCTTTCTCGGCGCGGGGCATATATTCCAAATCCACTTTGTAGGGCCTTAGGCCTGGGATTTGGGCGCTGCGGGTCACCTCCTGGGCGGCGCAGAAGGGAAATGCGGCCGCCGCCAAGGCGATGGATAATGCTATTCTTTGAATATTTCTCTTCATATTATGGGTATTACTTCGTTCGGGATGTCACTTCGACAGGCTCAGTGCCCCAACGTCCCTACTCCCCTTTCAAGTACTTGAGCCAGAACGCCCTGTTGGCCTCAGAAAAATGTTTCCCCTGATAGCCACGGTACCCGTGCATCCCATCCGGATAGATCATCAATTCAAACTTCTTGCCAGCCTTCTGAAGAGCATCCACCAATAGCAACGTGTTCTGGAAATGCACGTTATCGTCCCCCGTCCCGTGCGTGAGTTTGAGCATCACCGACCCGTCGTAGTTCTTCTCCGTGACAGGATAGTTGGCCGCGCTGGCGACAACCTTGGTCGAAGCGTACCCCTCCGGGTTATTGGCCGGAGTGTCCATAAACCTTTCCGTGTAGTGAGTGTCGTAAAGCGCCCAGTCATAGACTCCTCCGCCGGCGATTCCGTAATGGAAAGCGTCCGGATGATTCATCACCAGAAGAGCCGTCATCGTGCCACCAAAAGAGAAGCCCTCAACGCCGATCTTGTCGCCTTGCACGTACGAAAGCGACTTGAGATATTCAGCCCACTCCACAAAATCCAGGACCTCACGCTCATCCAAGCGCCTGTAGATCTGATCCAGACCTTTGCGGCCGTTATGCCCCGAAGCACGGCAATCAGCCACGACCTCAATGATCCCGTTCTCGGCGTACCACTGATAATAAAGCGGACTGCGGAACCGGTCATTCACCTGAGGAGAGTCCGGGCCACCGTAGATGTCCACGTGAACCGGATATTTCTTGGTAGCGTCAAAATCCTTAGGATAGACAATCATCGCCGGAAGCACAAGCCCGTCCTTGGTCGTCATCGTAATATGCTCAGGCAAAGCGTAATCCGAAGCGTCGAAATTCTCTCCGGCCATATCCGCCACCTTGAATGACTTCGCGACTTTCCTCAAATCATAGATCCAGACCTGCGATGGTGTCCTGGAATTGCTGGCCAAGGCAACGGCGTACCTCTGGTCCGGCGAGACCTTGACGGAAGCGACATTCATTGAAGGATCCGAAATATTCCTGATAACTCCTTTGCATACTGAATATAGCCCGCTACGCACACGGGAGTCACGCTCGGCGACGAAAAGCACCTCCGAAGAACTGCCGTCAAACCCTTTGACCGCCTTGCCTTCCTTAACGTCCACAAGCGACATCCGCCAGTTCTCCCCGTCGGTCAGACGCTTCAAAACAGCACCGTCATAAGAGAGGTAATATATTTGCTGCCAATCGGTTTCAAACGAACGAACCATATATATTCCATCCCGTCCGAACAGCATCCCGTCAATCCAGTCCAGCCACGTCTTATAGGTCTCGTGGTAGATGTGCTTCTTCGAACCGTCCACCGGCGACACTGCGTAAAGGTCGAGCGTGTTCTGCGTCCTCGGTTCTCTCTGAATATAAAAGGCCTCGCTGTCGGCCCCCCAAAACGGAGTCCCGAAATACTGGTCGTCATTCTCGTCGAAGTCCGCCCAAGCGGTGAAGCCATTTTGAATATTCACGATCCCGATCCGCACCTTAGGGTTGTTGTCGCCGCACTTAGGGTAGCGCGTCATACGGACCGAGCCTCCCGTCGGGGACACGTTCGGCAAAGCCACCGCAGCCCCGGCGTTCTGTGAATATGCCAGCCCCATCCCCGAACGGTCAGCGTCCTCAGCGAACGGTGAATATATCGGAAATACCGGAACCTCCGAATTGTCAAAACGATAGAATCCTATCTTCTTGGAGTCCGGCGACCACCAGAACGCGCAATAATGGGTAGGTCTGCCCAGAATCTCCTCATAATACACCCAAGAAGAGTAGCCGTTCAGAATCACGTCCGACCCGTCGAACGTCAGCTGGGTCTCCCCCTTCGTCGCGATGTCCACAACCCAAAGGTTGTTGTCCCTCGTGAACGCCATCTTCGTGGAGTCCGGTGAATATGTCAGGTTGACAGCCCCGTCCGGCCTGAACGGGAAATCCGTGAACTTCGCCGGATAGCTTATCCCCTCAGTAACCTTTCCCGTCACCGCATTGACAGAAAAGTCTTTAGCCCCCGTGAAAGAGTAATCATAAGTCAATGCCACCTCATTCTTTCCCACCCATTTCCAAGCGGAAGGAACATCATTGAAATCCTTGGCCGAGGCAGCCACGGACACCAGTAAAACCAGAGCGATCAAACACTTTTTCATATTCAAAACGTATTTTTTCAAATCAACATCACAATTTATGGATAATTTTCCCATTCCGCAACAGTGGGTCAATATAGAAGACCGAAAGCCCAGATAGGGATAACATTGGCATATCCGGTCTCTATGTCATCCTTCACGACATACCCATTGCCGGCATTCTCTATCTGTTTGTTGCCCTTATTCTTTCCACCAATCTCGAAGGTACGACCATCTATCTCAAAGTCAGAGATTTTCGAACTGATCACATCGCTGATGACTCTGGTCTGATTCATAAAGAACGTCTCTCGTATGTTGCCGACATCGGCCTTGTCCGGTTCCAGAACGTATATAAGGTTCGGGTTGTCAAGGTATAGTTTCTCGACTTTTCCAAGTCCTCTTATCCCTCCTGTCCTGTCCCTCAACTGTGAAATCATTCCGGCCTGCTCTATGTATATGAGATAATCCGAGACATCGTTACGGCTTATACCTGTCACCTCAGCAAGTTTGGTCATCACCGGTTTGAACGGAACGCTCCGAGCCACCACCATCAGCAAGGACTTGAGTTTCCTGCCGATGGAAACATTAGTTTGAAGGTATTGAGGGATATCCACTTCCATAGTCTGGTTTATGACCTGAAGCATCTCAAGATCAAACTCCGGATCTCTCCCGAAAGGATAATACCCATTATGAAGATAACTCCGGAACAACGGCAGCGGATGCGCGACTCCTGGGATCTCCGCCTTGTTCTTGAGCACCTCATCCATTGAATATATCGGTGTGTCAATATCGTGGAAAAGTTTAAGATATTCCCGGAACGACAACCCCTGCATATTATAGATCGGAACGCGTCTGCTCAAATCAGACATTCCTTTATAGATGTCAAGGATTGACGAACCGGAGATCACAACCTGAAGATCGCTGTAGCTATCAATAATTTGCTTCAGTTCACGTGACCACCCTTCATATTTGTGAATCTCGTCAATAAACAGGTGCCGTCCGCCCATTTTCACAAACCTGTCGGCCAGATCCACAAGCTTATGCTCCGAAAAGTACAAATGGTCCGCCGAAACGTACAACGTGTCATCTACGCTATGATGCAGTTTTATATGTTGCAGCAACATTGTGGATTTTCCCACACCACGTGGCCCCACAAGGCCGAACGCTTTCACGTCCCATTTGATGAAGGGATACTTATAGCGGAGAAAATCAGTTGAAGTCTCCTTCAACTTTCTTGTGAAATATTCGTATAGTTGTTCCATCGCATAACTTGTCCTATGACAAATATAGGACTATTGCACGAAATTAGTGCAACTTTTATCAATATTTGCATAAATTTAATGCGAGTTTACCAGAAACATGCACAAATGTTATGCAAAATTGATCGCAAGGACGCCGGGCCTCCAGGCCGTAAGAAAAAATGCGAAGCCTGTTCCTTTCATCTATGTTATTATCAATTAGAACCTGTCGGGAGTATCACCTCCCGGCAGGCTTATGGCGCGGGAATGCCCGCGATTCTTATTATCTGTCGATGGTAATCTTACCAGCCTCGTCATCGATCCAGTTCTCAACAGCCGGATCCCAGTGAATCTCGTTCAGAGAGAAGGTAAGGTTAAAAGTGTACCTGTGTCCCATCTCCCACTTAGGGAAGACATCCTTTACCTTAACTGTCTTTGTGCACTCTTCCTTAACGACATTGTTACCAACAACGGTTTCCACAGTATATGTAATTACAATATAGCTGTTATCATTAAATTCCTGAGGAATGTAGATGTACTGACCATCCTCAACTCCAGCTCCTCCTTTGATCTCAGCCGGGACTGCAATCAACTTTCCACTCTTAACCTCGAAGCCAACATTCTCCGCATAAACCTGATCAGGCAAAAAATCGTTTCCACCCGGGGCCATCATCTCTGGAATCTGGCTATAGGTTGCATAATGATAAAGATTAGTGAATTTCACAGAGTTCAAGATGAACTTCTTGTTAGCATAATCCTCAGCAAGATTAGCGGCGACATTGACCATAGAAAGCTTGTGACGGAAAAGAGTCGGAACTCCGGTGTGAGCATAGTTATTCTCATTTTCTGTCTTATCAGCAGCGATGTCAGCAACAAGAAAATCAACATTCTTGTTCGTGGCCACATCAAAATGGCCAGTGATTCCACCCTGATACTGTCCGTCTTCGCCTAGTGCCCATACACAAGCAAAACCGGAATTATCACCTACCGTCATATCTTTCTTGTTGTACGAATACGCGAAGAATGTCAAAGAACCACCATCCTTCGGCCAATAGTAAGATGTTGTCTCATTCTTCCACAAGTTGCCATTGTATGAAATTGTAGAACCGTCGATGTACATCTGAGCCTCGGAGTTGTTGGCAGCCCAAGTCTTGCCAGGTCCAAGATAATAGGCATAGGAGACAAAGACATTATTGTGATCAAAATCAGTCTGAGTCTGGCTAAGAGCCTTGGTGCGAGGAGCGACATTGAACGTGATCTCGCTGTTCACGTTTGAGGCGACCGGCGTCACCTCTGTCTTTGAGCAGGCCGCGAGAGTCGCGAGAACTGCCAATACAAACATTTCTTTTTTCATGATAAAACACAAATTAAAAGTTAAACTAAAAAAATCTTTTTCAATAAATTAATAAATAATTACGCTCCTGTCATCATGAGCTATGGTAAGTACTAAATCACTATATCTTTCTGTTCATCTTCCCAGTCATCGACCTTAGGTTCAAAGGCACCACCTAAGTCCTTCGGTGGCTCGACCTTGATAGTGTCCTCCAAAAGAAGCCAATGGTGCTTGACAGCATTCTCTGTGAGAAACAGGTTCGAAATGTCAAAGGTCTTGCGGACACTCGTGCCGCCCTTGACCGCAAGGTCGAAAGTCACCTCGAAGTTGTTGTCCGACTCCGGGATGCGTCCGAATGTGTTGAACACCGCACAGATCACATTCTTGCCTTTGTCATCACTTTTCTGGAGATTGAACCATACGGAAGCTTCCGGATCGTTCATCCTCGTGTCGGTGGCAATAAGGTTTGCGCGGACCATGCCTGAGAGAACAGCCTGCGCCGAAGTGACATATTCAAGCCCATCCACCTTGACTTGAATATACCAGCTCTCAACTACCGATGAGGCATCCGCATAGATCGTGTAGATTCCGTTGTGATAGGGCACAGTCTCACACACGTTCCTGGCCACCACAAGATGCTCTGGCTGCATGAGAATGTTCGGAGCGTCTTTCCCTTTGGTAGAGTACTTGTTCAGAACGGCTGACGGTGCAGGATCTGTGTATGCCTCTGCCTTGTCCCAACTGTAGTAGTTCCTTATCAAAGTCTCTTCAGTGCCGAAATCATAGATGAGCATCCTGTAACTGCCCGGTGCAAGCATGACTTCTCCGCTCACAATGCGGTTTCCGTTCTCGTCAAAGCTCACATCTGTGATAAAGCCCTCTGCGGCAATAACATCCTCGTTTTCTCCAAAGAACAGCACGTGCATGGCACTCGGCTCTATCTTCTGGACCGGGATCTTGTCATTGTAGATGTCTGACGTGACATTGTGGATTCCGGCCACATTCACCCTGACCCTGACTGCAGTAAGGTTGTCAGGATCCTCAAGGGGACGTCTCCGGCATCCGCCTGCGACTATTGCAAAAAGCAGCAGGAGAACGGACAGTCCACGGCAGAAGAACACAGCGGAACTATACTTTATATTGGTGTCAGACATCATGTTGATGATTTGTTCTTTTTACTTGTTTCTGATTAGTTTTTGTTTACTTTGTGTGAATCCTTCCCGATCGGTATCACCAATGAAACCTTGAGTTTCGTCGGGCCGAACCAGGAGACGGTTCCAACGTTGTACTTGTCCCGGAACAGGTGCTCGTAGCCCGGATCCGGCTGGTAGTGGCGGTAGTCCGTGCGAAGGAAGCCGGCGGAGACCGAGAACTCCATGTTCATCCACCTGCTGACCGGCAAGGCGTAGCCATAGGTCAATCCGGCAGACCAGAACTCTCCTTGGTAGCAGAGCTTCGTGTCCCACTGGAGGTCGTATTTCCCGGACATGCCGTAAACGCCGGCGAAATGCCCTGTAAGATAGTCCCTCCTGTCATCGCGCGCGAACCACCAGCGCGGCTCGATACCCATTGACCAGATCTGGAAGCAATATTTCTTGCCGTTCGGCCCCCAGTTCCACCACGGAAACACATCCTCGACCATCACCGAGAAGTTCTTCCCGACAGGGAACTCGACCTCGGCGTTGAGTGCGGTCACGGCATCATAGAGGAGGTTGGTCTTGGCGGCGACGGTGTAGAATCTCTCCTTCGGCGGCTCCGGCTCAGGGAACTCAACCTCCGGCAACACCGTCGGAGGGGCGATGTTCACTGAATACGGCACCTCAAGGGTCACTTCCGGCAATTCACACTCAACCGGCCCGATCGGACGGACAGTGCTGTAAAGCACATGAATATCCGTGCGTCGCAGGGACGGATAGTAGTCCGAGATCAGCCTGCGCCAGACGTTTCCACCTTGCAGACGCTTCATCATCAGCTTCTTGGCCTCGGAATTTTGAGAATCCTTGAATATGTCCGAGACCGTGGACGATCCAGTCTCGGTGTCGTAGGACGCGGCGATCTTGGTGGCACCCTCCCAGTCCTCTCCACGCGAGATGACAACGAAGTCGGCATCCGTGAGACGTGGCTCGATGCTCTTCAGGAATGCTTTCACTCCTTCAGCCCTGTCACGGGCCAGACGCGCGTTGAGTTCCGGCCGGCCTTCAGGTGAGGCGGCACCGATTATGTAAACCTTGTATATTCGTAGATTACCGTTGTACACGATAGACCTGAGTCCTTCGGTGGCTGCTTTCAAAGTGGCGGAGTTGTTCCGGAATCCACGTTCGATCTTGGATACAGCTGACCTGTAATAGACAGAGAATGAAGTCGTATCGTGCCTGTCCTCCTGAACCGAGGACGACTTTGATAAGACGACAGTCCTCATTGAGGTAAAGCCTGAGTCTGACGGAAGCGCTTCCGCCGCCACTGTCAGAATCGACAGAAAACAGCCGATGAGGACACACAACCAAATGGCCATGCCGTTGGAAGCACAATGTAATTTATTATAATTCAAGATGTTACCCCCCCCCAGTTATCAAGACGGTTGGAAAGAGCAACGATTGCGCTATTAATAAACCCTACCGCCATAAATTAAGAACCAAATAAAATTATAAGTGTTCTAACAAACCACTAACTTACCAAGCACAATAACATACATCAGCATTCCAGCTGAAGTGCCACCAGCAATCTCGCCGCAAAGGTAGTAATTTATAATTATTAAACAATATCCAACAATCTATTTAGAATTTATCAAAAACCCAACAGTAAAAGGTTTAATATTCAAAGTTTTCAATCAATTAGGTTTTTCCTGATCCAAGATAGATAAAATCCATTAGAATAAATATTCAATCCTTTAGAACAATACACACTACGCAAAACGAAGAATAGGACAGTGCTCACACCTGTCACAGAGTCGGCACACGTCTGGTCACTTCGACAAGCTCAGTGACCACAATGGAGCAGAGAAGATGATCAGACAGCGCGGATCTGTAACTCATTGCAAATCAGAGGATGAAGCTACACCCTTTGATTTGCAATGAGTTACAAGTTCGTGCCGGGAGAATCTGGAGGGTACCGTTTCGCAACGAATTAATACAAAACACATTAGACATCACGCTTTTTTGAAGGTAACTCCAATCCTAAGAACTTACGTGCTTGCCACTCATCGGCTACTGTATCACGCACAGGCCAAGAACGCTTACACCATCCTTGACTGCACAGGTGCAAAAGACAGTGAAATAAACCAGACAATCCTCAAGGCTGTAGAATATTACCGAACCGTTCAAGGATCGTTGGTAAACGTGATTAGGCGAACCGGACAAGAATCTCCTGAGCTTCATTGCTTTCCCTCATTAAAGTTTAACATAGCTATGCGGCGTGTGACACAGTACAGATTGGCTTTCAATCAGTCCGTTGGTCACACGACGTTACAAATTTGTAAAATAATCTATTTAGTAATGATTAAAAAATATCCCTAATTATCAGCAAGTTATCCGCCACGGAGATTCAGACGGGGAACCAGACGGAGAGCCAGACGGGGAGCCATCCTATGGCAACCTGACACCTTATGCGAAATACTCATCCTTGAAGTTGACGAGGTAAACCTTGGCGGTGGCGCGGGTGAGGGCGGTGTAGAGCCATTTGAGGTCATCGACTGTGAGTTCGTCCTGCCAGAAGGGGTTGTCGATGAAGACGCAGCTCCACTGGCCGCCCTGGCTTTTGTGGCAGGTGATGGCGTTGGCGTACTTTAGCTGGAGAGCGTTGTAGTAAGGATCCTCACGAACGGCCTCGTAGCGCTTTTTCTTGGTCGGGATGTCGGCGTAGTCTGCGTTCACACCGTTATAAAGCTGGTTCTGCTGCTCGTAACTCAAGGATGCGGACTCGGACTCAAGGGTGTCCAGACAGACTTTCGCGACGATCTCGGTGTCATCGTAGTCCGGGAATGAAAGGCGGGCATCGGCGAAATGAAGGCCGTAACGCTCCTCGAAATTCTTGATTGACACGAGTTTGGCGATGTCACCGTTGGCGATGTAGTCCATACACTTGACACCTTTCAGGAACTGGTAGCAGTTCCTCACTATCATCAGTTTCTCGCCACGGACCAAGCGCTCCTCATCATAGAAGACCTGGGCCCGGATGCCGGCATTGTAGCGGTTCGCGCGCTTGTTGGAACGGCAAAGAACCACCGCGTCGTCTTTTGAATATTCAGAAAAATACGCCGAGTTCAGGGTGTCGATAAGTTCGCCGCCGGTTATCCTCACGATGTCATCGAAACCGTCAACGGTCAGACCCAACTCATCAGGAGTGTACATCCCGTCACCGTAGAGATCCGAGGCAATCAACTCACGTAATTTCGTGGCGTTGAACAAGATACCTGATTCTTTTTGCTGGCGGACGACCTCGGTCAGGCTACTGTAACAGACTCCACCGAAACCGTCCATATATTCCTTCGCCAAAGCGGGTGAGGCGTCCATTCCGACAGGAGGCAGCTGGGCTGAATCGCCGATCATTATCAAGCGGCAGTCGTTGCCGGCGCGGACATATTCAATCAAATCCTTCAGAAGGTCTCCGGTACCAAATTGGGTCGTGCCTTGCCTTTGGGCATCGTCTATGCCTATCAAGGAGACCTCATCCACGATGAAGAGTTTGTGGGAGAGCTTGTTAGGGGCTAATGAGAACTGGCCGAAGCCGTCATCGCCGATAGATTTCTGGCGGTAGATGCATTTGTGGATAGTGCGGGCAGGCTTGCCAGCGTACAGGGATAGGACTTTCGCGGCGCGGCCGGTGGGGGCGAGGAGGTAGCATATTTCCTCATATTCATCGGGAGCATCCTCTACCGTATTCCGGTGCGCTTCGTCAGTTGGTGGGCCTTGTCGAATCTCTGGTTCAGCGGCCCGCTTGTCCACTCGTTTCGGCCTCAAATCATCAAACGCCCTGATCACCGCCGCGATCGCCGAAGTCTTTCCCGTACCAGCATACCCGTTAACCACCAGAATATCAGCGTCATCACAAGTAACAAAATCCGCAATCTCCCGGAACAACCGATCCTGATCCTCCGTCCCATCATAAGGAAAATTATCCTTGAAACGCTTATAGAAAAACTCCCCCCTGTACATAGCCTCTACTTGTTTCTCCGGCTGAAAATCATCATCACAACAGCCAGAATCGGATAGATCTCGACACGTCCGAGGAACATGTCAAGCGTGTAGATGAACTTGAGGGAGGATGGCTCTCCGCTATAGCTGTAGATTGAGCCGAGCTGGTCCACCGAAAGTCCAACATTGCCAAGGGACGAGAGTATCGCCGTGAATGACTGGTTGTTGTCAGGGTCGAGCGTGAGGCAGGCCGCGAGCGAGATGATCACCACAAGGCCGTAGAGGGCGATGTAGAGGATGTGCGGGGCGATGTCGTTCTGCCGGATCACCCTGCCATTCACCCTTATATCTTTGACGGACGCAGGATGCAGAACCATCCTCAACTGGTACTTAACCTCTTTGCACAGAAACATCATCCTGTCGGACTTGATGCCGCCGGTGGTGGAGCCGGCCATGCCGCAACATACTCCCATAAGCACCAGTATGGTGTCCGAAAGAACAGGCCAGGAGCTGTTGTCAGCGATGCTGAACCCTGTCGTCGAGGCAAAGCTCATGACGTGGAAGAAGCCGGAGAGGAAGGAGCGCCCCCAGGCCTCCTCGAACCCGTGTGCCTTGATCGAGATCGACACGATCACCCCCGCCACAACCATCATGGAAAGATAGAACTTGAATATCTCGTTCTTGAACGGCTTGAGGGATCTTGTCACGACAGCCACGAAGATCATTCCGAAATGGACGGATGAGAGTACCATGAAGAGCATCGTGATAAGGTCGATCGTGATCGAGTCATAGGCACCGATGGAGGCGTTCCTGGTGCTGAAGCCGCCTGTCGCCACGACCCCCATCGCATGGGTGATGAAGCCGCCTGTCGCCACGACGCTCATCGCATGGTTGATGGCGTCGAAAGGACTCATGCCGGCCAGCATGTACATCAGGAACGAGGCTGCGGTCAATCCAAAATAGACATAAGTGAAGATATAGACTGTCTTGTTCGCGCCGGATCTGTACTCCCTCTTGGACAAGGACGAAAGCTCAAGGGTAGTCAGCCTCAACCTCATCTGAGACGAACTCGGGATGATCAGCAGCAGGAAGACCACGACTCCCAAGCCTCCGATGAAGTGCGTCGAGGAACGCCAGAACAGCAGGCTGTTCGGCAGCGCCTCAACGTTGTCAAGGATTGTCGAGCCGGTCGTCGTGAATCCAGAAACACTTTCAAACCAGGCGTTTATAATCGTGAACGGCCCGCCCCAAAGCGCATACGGAAGCATCCCGAAGATGAAGGACAGCAGCCAGGACAGCGCGATGATCATGTAGCCGTCCTTAAGGGTGATGTCAGCCGATTTCCTTACGAATATGAACGGGAATATCCCGACGGTGAAGGTGATCGTGAAGCTGATCATCAGGGCGGCGAGGGCACTGTCATTGCCGTTCGCCACAGAGACCAGAATGGACAGGAACATGAACAGCGCACTGACAAGCAGAGCGTAGCCAACGTTTCTGGATATCACCTTGATGTTCATTTGGATATTCTTTAATTATTATTATGAGCGGAGCCTGTCGAAGCGACCTTGGCCCGCAGGTTGGCCACCCTCTTGCGCAGCATCTGATTCTCCCCCGTCAGTTCCGTGATGCCGTCGTTAAGTTCCGCCAGCTGGTCATCACCCTCGAAGGAGTAGGAGTATTTCTTGTTGTAGGATCTGTAGTTGTTCAGCCCGGAAAGCATCCTGTAGATAGGATTCACATAGAACACCAGCAGGAAGAACAACAGCATCAGCACAAGCAGCAGCCCGACACCCACAGCCACAGCACCCGGAATGATGCTCCTGTAGAACCCCCTCTGGAACGTCAGGGAGTTCTTCTTCAGGTCATCGTAGATTGCCTCGTTGAGCACATCAATGTAGTGGTTCAGCCTCCTGAACTTGGGCTGAAGCCTGTCGAAGTACCAAGCCCTGGTGTCGATGAAGTCCGACAGCATCACGTCGTTCAGTTCCAGCGAAGTCAGCATGTATGCTGAATACGCATAGACAACAGAATCAGTCAGCGGGACCATCTTGTCGGAAGTCAAGGAGTTGCGAAGCGAGTCGCAATGCCCCATGAACTCCTTCTGATGGAAGTCCGGAAGAGTGTTGACCGAGTTGTCACCGATCAGGGCCAGAAGATCCAGATTGTACTTGTTCGTGACTTCGGACAATTTCTGCGCGACATTGACGCTCCTGATGTTGTCCGCGATGAGATCCGACACATAGTTGCTCATCCTATAGTACTCCATGATGGAGATCACACTGGAGACAAGCAGTGTCACGGCTATCGCGCTGAGGCTCAGCGTCAGCTTCATCCTCATCGTGAGCTTGAACTCCTTCATTCTGTCCGCAAGTTTCCTAAACATTTCCTGACTGTCTGTTTAACCTGCAAACTTACACAAAAATCACGACAAAAGAAAAGTCCTGCGCCAAGCTTCTTGCCAAGCGCCTTTGCATACGGCCAAAGGAGCGCAAACAAGCAATATTGCTCCTGTCGATGGCAAAAATGATTATGACGGCAGCATTATATGAAGAAAATGCTCCTGTTGTGATCAAAGAAGTTCTCGGGCAACGTTTTCGGGTTAAAACGTTGCCCAAGAAACACACTTAGACTTAAACCGAACGGCAGATAATCCGAATGGCAAGTAGGTTTCACACTTCCAGATAACCTTTCTCGAAGGCTGATGGGTAACGGAACTTTGATTCTCGGTCGGTGAATTTAACAATCAGATAATCCTTATCAAGGGCCACAATGGTGCCGGGGCCGAGACTTTTGTGGGTGACGGCATCGCCAGGACGGATGGTCTCCCACGGCTTACGGGAAATGGTCTCACCACCCCCAAGGGGATCTTCGACATATTCTGAGTTATTGTCCACGACTCTGTCTTTAACCGGCCCGGTCTTAGAGGTGTCGATGGCGGTGTCCCAAAGGCCGACAACGGCGCCGGTGTGTCTGTCGATGCCGGTATATTCAAGGGAAGAGTCCTCGTAGCGTTTGAACTTGTAAACGGCATCGTTCATCAGTTCGCTGTTGAAGACTCCAAGGCTTACCAACAAGCTGAAATCCTTGAGCGTTAGGCCTGTGACCTTACGAAAGAGAGCGGGTTCAAGCTGTTCGATGACATCCCTTAGGCAATATTCCCGAAAGTCCGTGAGGTACATAAAGACAGGGATGCGGGTCGCGAATTTGATGAGCTTGTCCTGAATTTCCTTGCGCTTGCTCTTGTACTCTTTCTCTTCCTCGGAAAGTTGCCTCTTTTCCGCCACCGAAAGGCTGTCGCCTTTCTCTTTCTTGGTGTCCTTGACGTGCTCGGACTTGTTGATGATGGTCTCGATGTCCGAATTGAGGTTGCGGAATCCCTCGATATTCATCAATGCCCTCATTGCGTCAGGGCTGTTCATCAGGCGCTGGAGCGTGGCGTTATCCACATTGACCAGCACGGCGCTCTCCCAACGGCGGGCCAGCAAGGTCGCCGTAGTGCCGCTCATCGCCATATCCAGCACTCCCGCGGCATCGATCTCCTTCATCGACGAGCCGTCGAAAGCAAGTATGGGAAGGAACTTTATGAAATCCTCCACCTTCCTCTCCGGATTGGACTCATGGACGTTGAGTTGGCAGCTATATTCCTGCACCTGCCTCAGCGCACGGTTGGGCGCGAAATCAAAGACATAGCAGAAAGGCTTGAGTATGATCTCCTCCCCATGTTCGTCCTTTGCCGTCCACGGGGACTGGACACGGAACGCGGCCTGGAAATATGTCTCCGGGGAAGTCGTGTTGCGTAGCATCAGTATGCCTGTCCACGGCTTGACGGTCACACCGGTGGAAAGTTTGCCGCACGAGAGCGTGATGGTTTTCGTCCGCTGTGGATCTTCCATCGCATTATAGACAGGCTCCACGGCCTGCGCTCCCATTCCGGCCTCGTTCCCGGCCGCCACAATCACCTTGTAATCATCGAAGAAACGGTTGGAGCGTTTTCTCAGGAGCACAGACATGGCCCGGCAGGCGGCTACGGAAGGCAGGAACCAATATGTGTGCTGGAGATAACTGAGCAGGCGGCTGTCGGAGAAGGGCATAGGCGGTTTCTCCTTGCCCAGTTTGAGTTCCGTCACGATGTTCTCGGTGTAGGCTCCGCGGATGAGGTCCAGCCATTTCTGGACATATTCCTCGTGCAGGAAGCGGTCGTCCTCAGCACGGAAGAACTCGTTCAGGTCGAACTCATCAAACTCACCCCGGGAGGCAATCTCGCTGATGCTGTCTGGCAGTTGGTATGTAAGCATCACCATCTTGGGAAGCTGCGCGTAGGGGTTATGCTCTCCCTGCCACGCTTCCTTGGCGGCCTGTTCGTCCGAATATGTCCAGTTGAATATCTGCTCTTCGATAAACTCACCCGTGGAGATGGCGCGGAACGGTGTTCCGGAAAGATAGAGGTATGCACCCGTACGCAGCGGCATCAATCCTTCGTCATACATCTCGCGGGCCTCCAGCTCCCGAGCCGAGGAAGCGTCCTCGGTGAGAATCTCGCCGACCTCTTCCGCACGGCGCAGGGCAGGATCCTTCCTGTCATAGAAGTTCTTGGCGTTCCTGCCCCACGCTCCGTAGTGATACTCGTCCAGAACTATGCAGTCCCATCCGACGGTCTGGATCCACTCGTTCGTGGCCTTGATGCCCCCGACGGAGTTCCTCCCCAGAACATCCTGAAAGGAGGCGAAGCAGATGAAAGGCCGGCGTTCGTCCACACGGTTGAACTCACGGTCATCATGCTTCTGGCAGAACTGCCAGCCTTCAAAATCCTTATGGGTCAGAAGGTCTTCTTCCCAAGCGGTCTTGACAGCAGGTTTGAAAGTGAGAATCAACAACTTCTTCCAACCCATCCTGAGAGCCAGTTGATATGCGGTGAAGGTCTTGCCGAAGCGCATCTTCGCATTCCAAAGGAAGTGTGGGATAAGTCCCCGGTTGGACGGATCTTTCCTGAAGGCGTTGAAATATGCGGAGGTTTTCTCAACGGCTCGTTTCTGCTCAGGGCGCATCTCGAAGTCCTCGGTTCTTTCCATCATGTTGTCCTTCCCTGCCACAGCCGCCGCGATCGCCTTCTCAACTTCCCTCACACCGCAGACGCACCATTCCCCTTCAGGATTGGGAATATGATCCTTTCTGAGAATGTCTCGGACAAGTCGGTCATCAAACGTGGACCCGTCCTTGCGCATAGCCGACCGCTCCAGAACTATCTTGAATTTCACGTGACTTGTCTGATTCTGTTCCCGCACGCGGATCTCTGCGGTGCGTGTGGTGTAGCCAACCTTAAGCCACCCCTTGTGGGCCGGATAGTCAATATGCTCGTAGGCATATATGGTCGGGGTCGCGGTGACCCTGCCGCGAAGTAGATCTTGAGCTGACATTTATTCAATTATATTCGTACGTCAAACATAGATACTATTCCATCGGACGGATCATAGAGTCGATGAACGTGATCTCATCATCATCAAGTCCGTACTTCTTGTACAGCATCTCATCGGTCCAAGGGTGCGAGAAGTCTTGAATAGGAACGAAGGAATATACTTGAGAAGCCGCGTGCTGTGAGGATTTCTTCAGCATTACCAAAAAACGGAATAACTTCGTCTGAATATATGAAACCACGTTTTCGGATTCTTTGATATTATCAAATGGTCCGATTACCACATATGTCTCAGTGCAGCAGGAACCAGGTTCGCCAATTATCGGTTTTCCCAATATTTGATGAGGATAAGTGTCTCCTGCATTATATGCAGCTGATATATAAACCTTTGGCTTATCGATCCAATCTCTATGAACGGCTATCTCATTCCGATTTACATAAGACCTGCCCCCTCGCTCGAATAATATTACACTATCTTGCGTTTTTGTCTGAGTCCCTCTAACAAATGTGCGTAATCCAAATGGCTTTTGAGAACTGACCAAAGCATCCATTGTTTTCTCTTTGAAAGCCAAGATTTTGTGATAAACAGAAACTCCTTCCGAATATCGAATGAACACGTCACTGTCTTTCTCTTTGAGATAACGCTCTGGCTGTTCTTTCACAGATTCGCCATTATGTGTAAAGATACAGCACTTCCCCTCATTGTCCCTCTCCCATAAGAAGTAGCAGACTCCGCCCTTGATCTCCACACCAGTCCCGAAACAATCAGAGGCGTTAAGGAAGTCGTGTAGCACTCTTATGCGCTTATCCTGAATCATCGCAGACCTGAACTCATCAAGTCCACGACCGCCTCCGTACCACCGGGCTGGAATGATCATCGACAGGTATCTCGGCTTCAATCTCATAGCTTGAACGACAAAAAGATTGTAGATAGGCATTGCGCTGGCCTGCGCTCCGCCATCGCTTAACTGGTACGGCGGATTGCCGACGATCACATCAAACTTCATATTTTCAAAGAATTGGCCTGGGGTGTCGGTGTGGATGAACATATAGGCGTACTGCTCCGCCTCCGCGCCGCGGTCATAGACGGCACGGGACGCTCCGCAGTACCTGCACTTGCCGTTCTCCCAAGTGTGGAAACGATTTGAGTAAAGAATATTCCCGCATTCTGTGCTGAACCGGGAGACACTGTATTTCCCGTCGGCGTGCATTGAGCAATAAAGCGACCGGCGGGACAGGTAGGATGTCAGTTCGGTGATGGCAATGCCAAAGACCTGATTGTGAAGAATATGATCAATACGGCTCTGGCGGTCGGGGATATTCTTTTCCAAGCCTCTGTCCAGCCGTTTGACAATCTCACGGAGGAATACTCCACTCTTGCTGAACGGATCCAGGAACTTTGTGTCAGGGCTTTGGAAAAGTTCCTGAGGAAGAAGATCAAGGATGCGGTTCGCAAGTTCCGGCGGGGTGAAGACCTCGTCGTTGCTCAGGTTCGCAAGGCAATTGAGCACATCTGGATTATAACTGTTTGTCGCCATAGGTTTCCGCGTTGATATTCAAGAAATGAACAGGAGCGTAGGTTTCGACAGGGATGTCCGAGAAGAGACCATCGCTTTCATATTCACCGACCAGATAGGAGAACTCGTAGTCGCGTCGGTTGACTTTGTCGCCACCGATAAAACTCCATTCGGTGATGTGTATCCATTCATCAGGTTTGTCCGCTCGCTTGTAGGTAAGGGCATCGCCGTGGATGATGTTTTTGGAGAGGATGTAACGGACGGACTCGATGCAGGCGGCCTTGCATTTCGATTTGAACAGCTGATTGTACCGCTCCATAAAGTAATTCAGGAGTCTCTCTCGGCAGGCCGAGGCGTTGTCTTCCTGAATCTCGATGCCATAGATGCTTGAGACGGCCCAGACAGCATCGTGTTCGTACTGGAGTTGAGTGTATCGTTTGGCTGTGACACGGGTCTCGCAGATGGCGAGTTTGCGGCGAAGAATCTCGATGAGGAAGTTGCCGTCACCGCAAGCCGGCTCCAGGAAACGGGAATCGATCCGATCCGTCTCCGGCTTCACAAGGTCGAGCATCGCGTTCACTTCGCGAGGGTTCGTGAACACCTCGCCGTATGCCAACACCCGTTCCTTGGACTTGATCTGGGTGTCCATTCTGCGCTTTCGTTGGGCATTCGCGTCTTATTCGGGAAAGCGGTAACCTACGGCCACAAAAAAAAGCGTGAACGTTCTCCATTCACACTTCAGGGCCGTAGGTGACCGCAATGATGAATAAGTCCGTCCACGCAAAGCGCAGACATTTACCGACTTATTCGGCCATTGCTTAGAAATTTCCTACGTTTCTGAAGTACCGAATAAATAGCAAATGCTAGTTATTTATCTAATACAATACCCCATTTTTGAGATATTGCGCCGCAAATTTAAGAATTTTCGCAGAGATAACCGCAAGAAATCCAAGAGTGTGAAATAAAAAAATATTGAAAAGTCATCCCTTGCCAATCCAAAAATTTCCTTACATTTTGCAATGTTAAACTTTATTTGGAAAAAGGAAAGTAAAAGCAAGCATCTTTTCCCTAAAAGGGATGCTTGCTTTTTGCTTTGGGAATTATATCGGAGTTGACTAACATTTGGCTTATAGTACTGATGCTTAAACAATCACGGTTAGTTGACGCTCCTGCGCAATGATCTGTATGTCAGGAGCTTGATTTCCATCTTAGTCATACAATAAGACAGGGTGTGGCAGAAGATTCCAGGCTTATGCTTCGGGTGAAAAAGTGGCTTTCCTTCCCGGCACCAATCAGGAATGTTACCTCACGCCGATTTCATCGTGAATTTACGAAACGCTTTCAGCCCAAAGCCTGATAGAAGCGTCTTGAGGGCACATTGACGTGAAAATCTTGTATTCCGAGTTTCGGGTTTTTCAGCCCGATCAGACCTCTGTGGGCATAGGAACATTATGTGGCTGAAAGCATTTTGTAAAATCTTGACTGTCCGCAAGTGGCTTTTGCGGGACGATACTGATTCCGTACATTTCCTGTCTTGCAAAACAATTGGAGACCATTCTTCCAGGTATGAAAAACTATGCGCACCTGAAACATCAACCATCTGATTACTATCGAC
>FR893162.1 GCA_000433355.1 Alistipes sp. CAG:435
CAAACTTGATAGTTAATTATACAAAAATGTGTTAAATTCACGTTGGATTGTTTTTAATATTCATAGATTGATGTTTGAGTGAGAAGATTTTGTATAATAAGTAATTATAGCTTCTCCTCCTGCCCGGTCTTCATTCCACGAAGGTCACAATCATAATTCTGACGGAACTCTTTCTTCGCTTTTTCCATTTTGAGGTCGGATTTGTGGGCTGGAAAGGATTGGGCTACAATTCTGGCACGTATGTCATCGTTTGCCGGATGCCTGAACAAAGGCTTGCTCAAAGTCGCGCGTAATTGGGCGATTGCGTGCTCAACGTCAGTTCCTTTTAACTCAACAAATATCTCCGACCAATTCTCAGGAATCCGACCTTCCTGCGTACGCCTTACAAGCACAAGCTTATCACACCTTAGGCCATCTTTGACAATATAACCGTCAACGGCATATACCACGGAGTCTTGTCCTTCGGCAGTTGCCAAGGCATAGCGTTTTCCCTTTTCGCAAACAGCTACCTTAGAACGGAATTGAAGATTCTGTTCCGGCACAAATCCGTCAACAGTCAAACGGTTAAAAGTTGATGAATATTCTCTCTCTCGCCTCGTTTCATACTTCTCCATATAGAATATTGTTCAATTTACTGATTTTGTCATCTACCCAATCAGAGACACCGTCCAAATCATTTCCAGTGAGCATCGGGATCTCGTTGTCCAATATATTGCGGAACACTCCATCATCTCCTATGAAATAACCGGAAACGGAAGATGACGGTATAATATATTCATCCTCAATCTCTGCCTGTCCTACTTTCTCTGACACTACAGCCGCCAGCAACAGAACATTGACGACTGAAAGGATGTAAGGACTATGGGATGTCATCATCACGAAACTGCTCTCTGAACCTTTATCCAATGCCATTTTCAGAGAACGGATAATGCTCAACACAATCAAGCGTTGTGATTCGGGGTAGAGATTTTGCTCTGGTTCCTCAATGAATACTTGAGCGGACTGATACTCCAACCTTCTTGATGCCAACCCATTGTCTGTTTCGTTGATCGAATTGCGCTCCACCATAGATAATGGAGCGTTTTTGCCAACCTGACTCATCATATAGTTAGCCATCACTTCCAACGGCATAACTGACTGCACTCCGCTTGAAGCATAGAAAGCCGGGGACTCTACACCATCTTCCCTCACAATCATATCCACTCCGGACCTGTTGACATAACTAAAGCCACCGGTAACTGACAAAGGATATGGATGTTCAGCGGTGTAAGGAGATTTGGCCTCATCCCACTCATAAATGAAATTGAAAAGGACATCCCGATCAGTGGCCTTATAGGCTCGATCAACATTTTATATGGCGGAAATCAAATTACGTTCAGCAGGGATATAGCACAGCTTGCTGTTGAAACGCCCTTGGGCAAAGTTGTTTTTCCGTAATATTTTTGGGTTTCCACTTTTGCCGACATATTCAATCTGTATAGTGTCCCCGTCATACTTTATCAAAGTGTCATCACGGAAATATTCATCATTCAATCTGTTGAACTGCTTCAACTCCTTGACGAACCGGTTATAGTGGGTATATTGACTGATCAAATCATCGGTTGATACCATAATTCTTTTTTCCACCCAACGACAATAACTGAGCACTTTCATAAAGGTACTCTTACCTGAACTCTGCCGCCCCATCAACAGCATAAACGGTGTGAGTTCTATAGTCGTGGAATCCTCAATGGGACCGAATCCTTTGATATGCAATGTCGCCATATCGTTTTCAATGTTAATGTACTTAACCACAAAAATACTGAAATAGCCTTGCAAATCCAAAAGGATAAACAAAAACACTCGTTCGGCAGAGTCAAAACCACACGTTCGTCCACAAAAACGGCCATTTCCCCGGACAAGCCGCACTATATCACCAGTTTGTCCGGGGAATACGGCTTTCTCCGGACAAACATAACTCAATTGCATAAAGGATGGAAAAAAACTATCTCCTCGGAATTTTTTACAAAAAGCTTTCAGGCGATAGGCCTTTTCAAGGCATCAGGTGGCGTATTGGGATGAATTGCGAACGACTTGGAGGTTTACTTTTTCAGCATCAAGCACAACTGGGGACGTTCTGTGGCATATAGGGCTGAAAGTGTTTTGTAAGGATATTTTCTGGTCGCTTCGACAAGCTCTGCGACCAGGTATTATTCTATGGTATTCAGCAGATCACAATCGTTCAGGCGATCGAAATCTGATTTAAACAAGCGATCTTGAATGATTCGGTACTTTTCAAATTCGGATTCAGCAAAACTTTTGGCAAATTCCGCAGTAATCTTTCCGGCATCGTTCAATATAGCATCACCACCAGCTTCAAGGATTATGTCTATGCGTTTAGACCAGTCTTCCATAGTCATCGGAATATGCTTGTCTGCCATTCTCTCGGCCATATCCAAAACGGAGTTGACCAATTTTCCCATATCTTCCAATTCCACACCATTCAGGTAATTCTTCGCTATACTGAACAATCTTTCCATCCGGAGCATTCTCCCAGGTCGTCAAACCCATATGTTCCTTACCTGCATCAGCTCTTTCCACAATCAGTTCTGCGGTGGTGTGGCCGCGAACGGCAATGTGAATTTTATTCTGTACCTTTTTGTAGAACAATCTTGTTGTGGGCGCGTCACGGTTATAGTCAACAGCTGTGGCGTAAATGTCGGTCAGTTTCTGGTAGAATCTTCTCTCACTCAACCGAATCTCACGAATCTCTGCAAGCAGATGTTCAAAGTAGTCTTCTCCGATGAAGGTTCCATTTTCCATCCGCTTTTTATCCACAACATAGCCTCGAATTGTGAACTGTCGCAAAACACTTGTGCACCACTGACGAAACTGTGTGGCTCGGATAGAATTGACACGGTAGCCTACCGAAATAATCGCATCAAGATTGTAAAATTTCGTCATATACATTTTACCATCCGCCGCAGTTGCCGAGATTTTCTCGGCAACTGAACCTTCTTCAAGTTCACCAGATTTAAAGAAGCTGTTTTGAATTGTTTGTTTGAAGGTTTGAGAGTGAAAAACTTCAGGTTCGACCGCTTTTTCCAAGGAAGATAGCGGTGCTATCTGACTGAAGAAACGGGAAGAAAATGAAGATTTTTCACCTCAAAGAACATTTCAAACAATTCAAAACAGCTTCAAAGATATTCTTCAGGTGCAAGCCAATATTATCAGACGAGCAGTCAAATAGCATCGACATTGCTTTCTGAGTCGCTCATATACTTTCATTCTTATATAGCACCTGAATACCTTCCTCCTTCCCTTCCGCTATGAAGGTGAGAAATTCAGCCGTGCTGTTCCGCACTAAAACATTCTTCATCATCTATCTTTCTTTCAACAACTTAATCATATCTACACAAAAATAATGAATAGTCCCGGCAAATACAAGTCACTTGACCTCCAGGTTGCGCGGGACGGCAGCGGCGTTGGCGCGGTAATGCGGGGCGTAGAGGGATTCGATTTCGGGGACGGGGGCCTGGAAGGTGCCGGGCTGGGTCACGAAAAAGTCCTCGGTGACGGTGGTGCGGCCTTCGGGGTAGGTGTCGAAATAGAAGACGGTACGGTCGGGCTTCACGTCACGATAACCACACGGAGAGACACGGTACCAGCCGTCAACAGTCAGCGGGGTGAAAGACAGATTGTAGATCCCAGACAACTGGTCAACTGGAATCAGAGACGCCTCACGGGGTGCGGTCAGACGGATGAAACTTCGGTTCTCGGAGTTCTGGACGGTATAGACGGCACGGATGCGGTCTCCCCGACGGACGGTGTCGCCTTGGCCAACCTCCTTGTCTCCAATGAAATAACTCTTTTCGATAGAGAAGCCGTTGCCGGAGGCCTTCACATCAGCAAGAGGCTTCAGCACACGCTGGGTCAGGGTCACGACACTGGTGTTCAGCAAGTCGGTGCTACCCTTTCCGACTGAACACAGGGCGTTCACAAAGGCAGGATCCGTGTCCCAGTTCTGGGTTTCTTTCTGTAATATCAACCATAAGCGGACTCCATCGGCGATCTCGGCGGCTTTCTGACCGGTGACTTGATCAGAATGTGAGGAAGCATATTCAGAAAGCACATCGGAGATGAGCGAGTGGGCATAGGCTTCGTTTTCCAGCAGTCCTCTGAACGGCATCACAGCGTTCGGGTAGTAGAAGCCGCCACCATCGTGCCTGACGGCATATTCAAGGATGGAGAGGATGTCTTCGTCCATTGATCTGCGGAGCGCGGCATCGACATTGAAACGCTCGCCCCAAGCGCGGGCCAAGGATATTCCTTCTTCGGAGCCGATCAGATTGCTGAGGGTACGGACACGTCTTGCTTTCGCACCTGGCTGACCATCAATGAAATCGAAGCGGTTGGAAGGTGAAAGGTAGATGCGGGCATATTTCCGGAAAGAGGAGAGTCGGGAGCGGTACTCCTTGCGCTGCGACTTGTCCATCCGCACCTTGAACCAGACCGATGGGAAGTTCGAGCGGACGAGCATATAAGTGTCGTTCGACAGGCCGCCGAACCAGCGCGGGAAGCCCAGGAACTGAGTGGAATCCAGATACTCGACAGAAGATGTCAGATCAGGAATATTCCCGCCAAGACTTCTCACCAAAGCCATCCGATCCAGCACCGTGGCGGTGACTGACTGTGAGGAACGCATACCTTCGAACCAGCCGAAACCGCCGTCGGAGTTCCTGCACGCAAGGATTCTGCCCAGCAGCGAAGTGTCGCGCTCCGACTTGAATGATTTGAAGCAATATGCCTCTGTAAGTGACAGTACATCATTGGATGACGGCTTGGACTTCTGTGTCGCGGCCTCTTCGATCATCTTGCCGATCGAGATCTCTTCGCAGACGGCACCAGCGGAGGATACGTTCACGAAACGGCTTCTGAGCGATTCCAGCAACTTATCCTTGTCAGTTCCTGGCAAGGCTATGGCCGAATGGGACTCGGTGATGACCTGACTCGCATCGTGAACCGGAACACCGAACCGGACAGCGTCACTGAATGATTTTGAGGCGAATATGACCTTGAAAGTCAGTGAGTCGATGTCGTGAGGCACATCAACCGGGAAAGAAACGACCGATTGTTCACGACCGTTCACCGTCACTGGAACTTTCAGCGAGTCAATGGCTTCGCCGCTTCTTGAATATTCAAGGATCTTCATCTCGCCCTCTATCACCGCGTCTGAATTGCCGACGGTGGTCGCCGTCAATGTCCATTCATCTCCAGAGTAAAGATACCTCGGAGCGTTGACGGAGACTTTTACAGGCACGGTCACGGTGAAATCCCTTGTCAATGTGCCATTGCGCATCGCCTTGTCGTGAGCGAAGAACAAAACGTGATAGGTCGAGAGTTTATCAGATGTCTTAAACGTAAATTTGACCTCGTTGTTTTCCGGATAGAGGAACGGCTCAAAGGCCAAAGATTCTGAGAATATCTTTCTGACAGCCACGGATGTGAAATCATAATCAGCGGCGGCAGAAGCACTTGACTCAGATTTTTCATAATTGCGTCCCGAATCATTGGAACGGTTCTTACGACGCCGTGCCGATTTGGAGGCGACTCCGTAACCAATCACCATCACCTCATCAAGCAGTGACTCGTCTTCCTCAAGGACGATATTCATTCCCGAAGTTCCTCGTAATGTCACACTCCGGTAGCCTATGTAACTGATTGTTATCAGCGTCCCAGGACTTGCGTCAAGTGAGAAATACCCGTCAAGGTTAGCTGATGTGCCATAGGAGGTGCCGTCCACGATGACTGACGCTCCGATCAGCGGATCCCCGTTCGCATCCGTCACGATGCCGTTTATTCCGGAAGAAAATCCACTACAGATGTTACCTAAAGACTTGTTCGTGATATATCCGCAGGCTATATCCATCTGGACATCCGAAACGGCCTTAGGTTCAAGCCTTACCGGATTCCAGATCTCCTTTCGGACCGCATCAAGACTCTTGTCATAAATCGCCGCGAGACCTTCGATGCCATCCGGGACGCGGACCTTGACGGTATATTCAGTGCCAGGATTGGTGACATCGGTGAAGGCGCTGAAATCCAGAGGCATATCAAGTTCGTCCGACAGTCTGTTGTAAGTATGCTCGTACTTAAAGAAGCGGCCATATTTAAAGAAGAGCAACTGGATGCTGACAGGGCCATCAGCTCCAGCTGGGTAGCGAAAACGCAATTCTCGCAGCGAACCGGCAGACGAGCCGTCCATCGTCACCATTCTGGATTCAAGGATATTCCCGCCACAGTCAAGCATTGTCGCGACTGCCCATAATGGTGCCACAGAAGCTCCAAGCGTCATAACGATGTCCTCGCCAAGAGCGACTTCGGTCTTACCCGGCAACAGAAGACAGACAGCAGGAGCCACAAGCGACTTCGCCTCACGGCTCACCTTCACAAGGTTATATTCTTTATCCGCCTTGACCACCTTGCCAAGACTGTACGTTTTCTCTGAATATGCCCGGAGAACATAAAGTCCGTCAGCCGTTGTCGGCAAGTCAATCTCATCGCCGGAAGCGCATTTACCTGTCTGCAAGACTGTTCCGGAAATGTCCAAGAACTCATAGCGAATCTCAGACTTCACTTTTTTACTGAATCTGTCACGGACTTCCAGCACAAAAACTGCCTTGTCCCCGGTCACGATTCCCTGTGACACCTTGCCAGATTCGTTCAGATCAGCAAGCAACAGATTCCCGTCAATACCGTTAACCAGACGGACATCAAGCTTGATCACATTATAGACATTGACCGAAGTGTCAAACGCTCTGGTCTCCCCTGTCTCGTCCTTCACGGTCACATTGATTGAATATCGTCCTTGATCCTTCGCCTTGAATCTATAACCGAAACGTCCGTCCGATGAGGACTTTATCTCTTTTTCATCCACTGTCTTCCCGTCACACGACACCTTTAACGTCATCCGGGCGGAAGCGAGGCTATGCCCCGAGAGGCTCTCGACCTTTCCGGAGACGGTCACGGAATCTCCAGCGAAATAAAGTGATTCCTGCTCATCAAAAGTCAAATCGAACGTTGGCAGTACAAAATCCTCTACCCTGAACATTCTGGACGTAATCTCCTTGTCGCCATTGGCAACAGCAATCTTGAACAGCCCGTTGCGCCGCCCTTTCGGAATGACGAACTCTCCGGCGAAGGACCCGAAATCGTTGGTGCGGAACGACTTCTCCTCGATCATATTCATCTGAGAATCGTATAACGCGGCCTTGAATGCCTTTTCTTTTCCGATGACTTCCAATTGTTTATGAATATCTCCACGGAAAATCACGGCTTTGAACCGGACTGTGTCGCCGGGCTTGTAGGCTCCACGGTCGTTGAATATTCGGCCGTAGGTTTCTGTTTCAGAATGATTCCCTACGGTCGCTTCGACAGGCTCAGCGACCAAAGCCCTACTGGTCACTGAGCTTGTCGAAGTGACCGGACGGTCAAGATACGACGCCTTGACAATGACAACCTCCTTGCTGAGCCGAACAGCTTTCCCATCCGTCACCGAGCAGACAACCTTGCACTCAAGTCCGGACTTCTTAGCCGCCAGTTCCTGCATCTCGGAAGGCAATAACGTGAATCCATCAATGCTCAGATGCGCCGAGAGCACCCGCTCCCCTCTCGTCATCTTGACATCAACCTCCTTGAAAGGCTCCCCGGTGATGTAATCAGCAGGGAAAACCGCGAATCCGTCACCCTGCTTCCTGACAGCCACGGACACTGTCTTGTGAACGTACGAGATCTCGGCCTCTTTCCCGGAGCCGGAAACCTTGATCCAATAGTCTCCATCCTCCAGCTCCGGCAGAGCCACATTCACAGTGTCCCAGACGTAAAAACTCCGGACCGGATTGTCGAGCCTTTTACGGAACACACTCTTACCCTGGCTCTCAACCGACAGATTGGCCGACTTGATATTCCTGAACCGGACCAGCACGGTGTCTTCACGGACCAACACGGAAACATCCTTATCCTCCAGCCTCTCAATCAATGACGAAATCACACCTCCACATTCCTCAGCGATTATCTTATTCACATCATTAGAGGAAACAAAGAGAAGATCCGAACTTACATATTTTGGAATATACGACTCCCGCTCTTTCTCGAAAGCCTGACATTTGGAGTCAAGCTCGGCAAACTGCCGCGATGTTCCGCCCTCCTTGACCAACCTGTCATATTCCCTTTTAAGCAGCACCTTCCTCGGCAGCAACGCCACTACGCTTCCGCTCCAGTCCGTGGCGAGGCGTTCCAGTTCCTTGTCTCCATCCTTGCGAAGCGCTTCACTATAGGCAAGCAACGCAGATTGAGGAAAGTTCCCGGCGACCGCATCCTTCAAGAGCTCCAAAGCCTTATCGTGCGCGGAAGCGTCTGACAGACAGTGCCAAAGAATATATTCATAGTCATTAGGGATGAATTCGTGGTCGCAGACATAGCCTTCGCCCCAGTAGCCAAGCCTCCAAAAATCATCGTTTTTTCCTTTTTTCAAGACCTCGGCATTATCTTCCGCGAACCGCAGCGCGTCAAATTCCTGCCGTCCCAAATCACCCGAATTAATTAATGAATATGCCATTATGGGTTTTCCGGCCTTGATGAACTCTTCCGTCAATACGTTTCTCAAAGAGTCCCGCAGCTTCCAGTTCCTCCGCGCCTGTGTCGTGCCGATAGTTACCACAGCATCGTAGTAATCCTTGTCCAGCCGGTTCTTCAGCGCCTGTTCTTTGATGAACGTCAGCAGAGCGATCTCTTTCTCCGGCCTGTCACGCCTGGAAAGCCGCTCGTACCGCCTCCACTCCCTCTTGAGATAATGTCCGTAAATATCCGGATATTCAGCAACTCTGGCCTCCCGCCCGTGCATAACCGGGCACAAAGCCAACATCATCACTGACAAAACCAGAATCTTCCTCATAACCGTCTGTTTTAGTGACGGCAATATACGCAATTTATCCGGAACCGCAGCCTTTTATGATGATGAATATGTCGCCTTACTTCTCCTCCATAAAGAGCTCACCTTTGAGGTACTTGACACTTTGGGTGGCGAAATTGTAGCCTCGTGAACCAGGCTTGGCGACTTTCAAGTACTTCTCGTACCATTCGAGGGCGGATTTGTAGTCCTTTTTCTGCTCGTAGCAGTAGGCGATGTTGGTAAGGGCGGAGATGAATTTCGGATTGTAACCGTATGCCTTCTGATAATGAGCGATAGCCTCGTCCCAATGGAAAAGTTTCGCTTCTCCGAGACCATATTGCTGATAAAGCCTGAACATAATCAGCGGATCCGGCTGAAGCATGTTCATCGCCTTGTCAAGCCACGGTTTGACCTCTTTCTCAAAAGAACGGTTGCTGTCGGCATAGACCGCCGCTATTGAATATGCCAGATTAACATCGCTTGAATCAATCTGCCAAGCCGCAAGGAGTTCTTCCTGCGCACGATACATGACCTCCGTGTGCCAATAGCATTGTCCGAGATAATAGTGGACCGGATAGGAATCGTTACCAAGTTTCTCCTGACGCTCAAAGACATCGATCGCAGGGGCATATTCATTCTTGGAATAGTGTGCCAGACCTTTGATCGGGGCGATGGTGAAATTATCGGGATCCAAGGCAAGATATTCATCTGTCAGACGGATCGCACCATCATAGTCCCGGCGAGAGAGGAGAATCCGCGCGGCTTTACTCACTACGCTTTCATTCAATGGTTTAAGAGACAGCGTGAGCCGATAGTATGTCAGCGCGGAGTCCAGCATATCCGCCTGATTGAACGAGTCCCCCACCAACGCGGCGATTGCCGGTATCGTGTCAAGTTGCAGCACCGCCTTCCCGGCCTCAGCGCTCTGGGCGAAAGCCTTCATCCTGTAGAAAGTCTGCATCTGCTTGACTTTGTACAGGATGTTCCGCGGGAACTTGGAGGTCAGCAGGGAATATGTCCCAGCAGCGGACTCGTAGTCCCCGTTCTGGAAATGACAGTCTGCCAGCTCGGACAGAATCTCCTCATCGAAACGGTCCGGAGTGACGAAAGCGGACAATCTCTCGATCGCCTCGTCAACTTTGAATATACTCTTGAGGTACCGGGCCTCACTCAAGGCCGCGTTCCGGTCTGACTGTGGATCGGCCACTTGCGCCGCCACAATCTGTGGCGACGCAAGCAAGCTGATCGTAATCAATAATTTGTAGCTTAATCTCATTATTTGAGTCGGAATACGATAGGGAATGTGTAGGTGACATCGACCGCCTTGCCCTGCATCTTACCTGGTTCCCATACAGGAGAAGATTTGACAATTCTCAACGCTTCCTCATCCAAGGATTTGAAGGTTCCTCTCAAGACTTTGACGTTTTCCATTTTTCCTGTCTTTGTGATAGTGAACTGAACAACGACGCGACCTTGTTTCTTAGCTTTCTGAGCATCCTCCGGGTAGATCAAATGCTCATTGACCCATTTGGCGAAATTGCTCGCGTCACCGCCTTGGAACACCGGTTTGGTCTCCACCATTTGGAATGGGACAGGTTCATCATCATCGGTGGTAACATCTATGTTAATATCGTTGCGACTTTCCCCGGTGACAGTAACCGAGACGTTCTCTGGCGCTGTTTCCGAGATCATTGTCTCATCGGACAACGATCCGGTTGAATCCGGTTTTGTGAAACTGCTGAAGCACAATGTGCAAACAAGAAGTGGTATGCATACGACATACGCAAGCCTGAACCATCCATTAGTTTTTTCTGACATCATCATTGCGATTCGATTTGAAAGTTTTGTGTGGTTGAAACCGTTCGCAAGCCGGAAACGATGCTCGCCGACCGACTTCCTGACCAGAAGCAGCTGATAGTCAGCGGCGTTGACACCTTGATTGATCACAGATTCATCGGCTTCATATTCGTGAAGCATCTTGAGTTCAGCCCTGGCAAGCCAGACGAGAGGATTGAACCAGTGCAGGACGGTGACGACCGAGAACAGCAACACGTCAACAGAATGGTGCTTCCTCACGTGGCTCATCTCGTGCGTCAGGATCACCGGGGTAGCGGTGAAATCCTCACGGCTGATCACAATATGCCCCAGGAAACTGAATGATGCCACCGGAGCGTCCACGATAGTAACCTTGAACCCCTCTTTCTGAATATGCTCGCCGGAGGCTATCATACGGGATGTCTGGATTACGGACAAGATATTCATAATCAAGACAACGAAGGCCCCGAGAAAGTATATTCCTGAAACGACTCCGAGCCAGGATATTCCTTTGTCTGCCGCGTTCAGGGTTCCGCCTTCCGCGCTGACCACCGCTTGCGTCAGGGTCAGGATCGGGATGACGTTCGAGACCGCGGTTCCGCTGAAATCCCAATGGATGAGCGGCAGAGCCAAGCAAAGCAGGCTGCCAGCCATCAAGGAGAATCGGTTGAAAGTGAAGAAGGTGGTCTTCCGCATCAGCAGCATAAAGAATGCGTAAAACACGGAAAGCAGCAACCCGCTCGTTACGATGTAAGCGATCATTTCCTTTTGCTTTCGATTTGAGAAATGAGTTTTTTAAGGTCCTCCACATCCATCTTGTCCTCTTCGACGAACTGGGAGACAAGGCTGATGTAGGAGTTGTTGTAGTAACGGGAGACAACGTCCCCGACGGTAGTCCCGTGATAGTCACGTTCCGTGAGCGCAGGGCTGTACTGGAAAGAGTTCGCCATCGGCTTGCGCTTGACAAATCCCTTATCCTCAAGGAATTTCACCTGTGTCGCCACGGTGTTGTAGTTCGGCTTCGGGTCGGGAAGCGCCGCGACGATGTCACGGATAAACACCTCGCCTTTGGCCCAGATGATGTTCATCACATCTTCCTCTTTTGCAGTAAGTCTCTGTTTCATTGCTCGATTCTTTAAGTTAACAAACGCGCGAATATTATCTTACGGATGCAAAGATAAGAATAAAAATCATATCTCCTAATATTTTTAGGTGTTTTAAGAATATTTTTAGTTGCGCACACAATGTGTACCAGGATCTCGGAATATGTTATCATAAATACTTTAAGCCAAAGGTCTTATGACGTATTCAAAGAAGATTGACGGTGAGATAAGCGTACCGTTTGGATTCACACCCATGTAAATAAATTA
>FR893163.1 GCA_000433355.1 Alistipes sp. CAG:435
AAATTTGTTTATCGCGATAAACATTTCTATATTTGCAAAAAGCATTGCATTATGGATATTTTATTCGACCGCCACCTTGAATACCTATCTGATGTACCTACGGAATTCACTCGTGGACTGATGAATGTGATAGATTGGGATTCAAGGCTTGTGATGATTCGTGGGCCGAAAGGAGTCGGGAAATCCACTCTGATGCAGCAGTATGTGCTGAAGAATTACCTCCCTACAGATCGCCATATTCTTTATTGCTCCGCCGACACGGCATATTTTTCCAACCACACGCTGCTTGACACAGCATCCGAATTTGTGAAGATGGGCGGTAAGGTTCTTCTTATTGACGAGATTCACAAGTACGAGAACTGGAGCAGGGAAATCAAGGAAATCTATGATCTCTATAAAGGATTGAAGGTTATCCTCAGCGGATCATCACTGATTCAATTAAATGACGGACAGGCGGATCTGTCAAGAAGGGCTGATGTGTATGATATGCCGGGATTATCCTTCAGGGAATATCTTTGGTTCCGCACCAAGCGTGAGATAAAGCCTGTACACCTACATCAACTTCTATCCGACCCCAATGGGTTCTGCCTGGCGGTAAGAAAGGTATGCCGCCCGTTGGAATTTTTCCCGGATTATCTTAAAAGCGGTTATTACCCTTTCTCGTTTGAAAAAAGCAAGACCTACAAGAATCTTGTGGAAAATGTGGTCAATTACATCATTGACAGCGAATTGACCAGATATAGAGGAATAAGTGTCTCCAACACGAGAAAGATAAGCGCTCTTCTTCAAGTGATCTCTGGAATGCTGCCATACCTCGTGGATGTGTCAAAATTATCAAGAAGTCTGAGCATCGACAGAGTCACACTCTTAAAGTATTTCAGATACCTTGATGAAGCGAAAGTGATCAGATGTCTATACACAGAAATGGACAAGATTTCCGATCTTCAGAAGCCCGACAAGTTGCTGATGGACAACACAAATCTCCTCTATACATTCTCAGATGGCGAACCTGAGACAGGAACTGCGCGAGAGACATTCTTCTGTAATCAATTGGCCTCCGCCGGACACAAGATTGAGTACGGAGGACTTAAAACAGGAGATTTCAGGATAGACCACAAAAATGTGATAGAGGTTGGAGGTGCAGGAAAGGATTACTCCCAGATAAATGATGCCGACATCAATAACGCAGCTCTTGCCGTTGACAACATAGAGATGGCAAACGGCAGGAAAATTCCACTCTGGGCTTTCGGCTGCCTATATTGACTGCGTCACGACAAGAGAAGGCAGCCTTCCTGACGATGTCAGCCCTCGCCCCGGAGCCTCGCCAGGTAGAGTCGAAGGACGGATGTAAACCAGTTCAGAGATGCTGTAAAGTATATCAGGTAAACAACCTCTAAAGTGTCAACCATTCTCAGGGAAGGTCAGGCGTTTCGCCGGGCAAACACCTAATTCTATTGATCAACGCGGTGATTTTCCCTCAATGAGTGATGATTTCCTGCGTTTTCTTCCCTTAATGAGGGAAAATTGCTATATTTGCGCGGAAGTTATACAAATTCATGTTATTATGATTGACACACAACTTTATGAATATATGATGGAGATGCTGAGGAAAACTCCCACGGGGTTTCATCGGTATCTTTATCAGGATATTCCCTGGGAGGCGCAACTTGTCGGGATCACCGGGGCGAGAGGAATCGGAAAGTCCACGATGATAAGGCAGTATATTCTTGGAAATCAAGATAAGGGACGGTTCCTTTATGTTTCGGCTGACCATACGTATTTCGCTGACCATAGACTGTCCGATCTGGCGGACGAGTTTGTAAAGGATGGGGGAACGCATCTGTTCATTGATGAGGTACATAAGTATAGTGACTGGTCAAGGGAACTGAAGCAGATTTATGATGTTCATTCAGATTTGCACGTGGTGTTCACAGGATCTTCTATTTTGGATATCGAGGACGGTGCCGCGGATTTGAGCCGTCGCGCGCTTGTCTATCCGATGAGCGGACTTTCGTTCAGAGAGTATCTTAAACTCTTCCACAAAGTTGATTCACCGACATATTCATTGGAAGAAATTCTTGCTGGGAAGGGAGAAGTCACAGGCATTGAGCATCCGTTGCCATATTTCCGTGAATATTTGAGGAAGGGGTATTATCCTTTTTCGGGTGAGATAGGATTCGAGATGCGTCTGCAACAGGTTGTGTCGCGGACGATCGAGTCTGACATCGCCCAGCACGCCAACCTGAAAGCCTCCACCGCCCGCAAGCTGAAGAAGATGCTTGCCATCATAGCTTCACTCGCACCTTACAAGCCGAGTATGGAGAAACTGGCTGTGGAGATAGGGGTGAGCAAGAACAATGTTCCTGAATATCTGACGTATATGGAAAAGACAGGCCTTATCGGCCAGCTGCGGGATGACACCGGAGGGCTCCGTGGTTTGGGAAAGGTAGAGAAAGTTTACATTGACAACCCTAACTTGATGTATGCGCTGTCGGGAAGTTCGGTTGACATCGGTAATGTCCGGGAGACCTTTTTCTATAATCAGACGAAGGTCCGTAACGATGTCATCTCGTCTAAGGAATCGGATTTTGTGATTGGCAAAAACACCTTTGAGATAGGTGGCCGCAAAAAAGGACGGAAGCAGATAGAAGGAATAGCTGGCGGCATAATTGTGAAAGACGACATTGAATATGCCCACGGCAACGTCATTCCGCTCTGGCACTTTGGGCTTAACTATTAGGCTAACGTTGTATTTTATCCAAAACTATTCGTATAGTGGATAAATAAGGCTTTTTTTATCCACTACAGAGCGTTTGGAGAGTGTGAAGACCTTGTGTGGAAACCCATTGATTGCTATCTTTGTAATAACAAACATTAAAGTTATGGCAAAGGGTTTCGGAAACACGTGGTGGGGGAGCAGGTGGCTGCTTTCGCTGACGCATATCGACTATGAGAACCGGATTCCGCGCGGGGCGACGTACGCACG
>FR893164.1 GCA_000433355.1 Alistipes sp. CAG:435
GTTCCCCCACTTAATATATTGACAAGCTATCTATTCGGCTTTTTCGCTTCCGCCTCCGATAGCCTTGTTGTAGAGGGTCTCTCTTTCAGGGAAGACATAAGTCCATCCGTTGTTCTCGTCAACACCGATCTGGATGGCGATGGAGTCGTGGATGTTGCCGCCCTTGCTGAGTCCCTTTCTGTTGATAGGAAGCTTCCAGCGCTTGTAGTCGCTGAACCCGAAGCCTTCGCCCCAGAGTTCGAGCTCGCGGTAGTTCCTGATGTCCTTGAGCAGGGCCTCGCCTGTGGTGGCGCAGTTGTAGGTTGTCCTGCCGGTCTCGACGTTCAGTTTGTTGAGGGCTGCCTGTGCGGCGCTTTCGTTGCCAAGATAGTAGTTCGCCTCGGCCTCGATGAGAACCATTTCAGAAGTCCTGATGAAAGCTAAGTAGCCAACACCAGGGGTTCCGAAAGTGTAGTACTTGAGGTGGTCGCCAAGCCTGTAGTAACCAGGTGCGTAAGGAGCTGTGAGCCCTGTGACGGCCTTGCTGGCGACGTATGCCTTGACCTCTGCGTAAAGGTCTGCGTTCTTGACCACTTTCTTGTTGTTCTCCACGGTGAATCCGAGATAGCCTTGACCCTTGTCAACATCGCCGTCCTTGTAGGAAGGGAACTTGTCGGTTGTCAGGAACAAAGCCTTGCGGACATCGTTGTTGTCGGTGATCTGGTCAGTAAGTTCGGTGTTGATTCCACCGGCTCCGTTGGAGGATGCGGAAGCGTAGTAGCCGTTACAGGAGAACTGTGTTCCGTAGGTCCAGTACCACTGGTTCTCGGTCTCGTCTCCGAAACTTCCGAAAAGCCATTCGCTGTTAGGTCTGCAGAACCCATCGTTATAAGCCTCGCCTTTCACAAGAGGATGGCCTTCCTCCGCAAGTTTTGCCTCTGTGAGAGCTTTTTCATAGTCCTGTCTGGTGAGAGCCGCTCTTGCATAGACGGCATGGGCTACATTCACGTCCGGAATCCAAACATCGCCCTCTTCACGGGTCACATTTGTCTTTCCGAAGTTGGTGATGGCCTCCTCGCAATCAGCATAGATCTGAGCGTAAACCTCAGCCTGGCTGGAGACCGCAAGATCGCCCGTTGACTCATCAAGTCTGAGCGGAACTCCGTCTGAGGATCCGTTGTTGGAGTCCACCCAGCGCTTTGCGTAGTACTGGAGGAGTTTCTGATAGCCATAGGCCCTGAAAGTCAAGGCTGCACCCTTGATGAATGATTTCTCCTCGTCAGTGGCGGAGCTTGCGTCAATCTTGGCAAGAATCGTGTTCGCCTGACCGATGATGTTGTAGTAGTAGTACCAGGCATATATCGCATACTTGGATGTCTTGCTGTTGCAGAAGCCCAGATTGTGGACCGTAGACCAACCTGAGGCGTAGGCGTTGTAGGTGTAGTCTTGGCTCGGGTAGTTCTCGAAGAGCCTGATCACGGCGTTCTCTCCGCAGTCTCCCTGGCTTCCCATATATTGCTGGGAACACATTGTCTGTGCGATTCCGTTCAGTGACGCGTAGGCGTTCTGGAAGTTGACGACAGCGAGTTCCGCACTCACGGAGTCTGTCGGAGCGGTGTCGAGATAGTCCTTCCCGCATCCTGACACGATGGCCGCTCCGGCTGCGAATATACCTATAATTTTAACTAAAGATTTCATATTCAATTCTTTATTTAATGGTTTAGATTAAAGATCAAGAGTTACACCAAGGTTGAACACACGCGCTGTTCCGTAAGTGTCATCGGATGATCCGGTGAAAGAGTACTGAGGGTTCATACCCTTGAGGGATGTGATGGTGACAAGGTTCTCCACGCTGGCGTTGAGGAGGATGCCTTTGACATTGATCTTGTCGGTCAGTCTCTTAGGGATGCGGTAGCCGAGGTTGATGTTCTTCACGACAAAGTAGGAAGCATCCTGAAGCCAGCGGCTGCCGGCGGCGTTGTTGAACTTGCTTCTCTCGAAATCAACGATCGGAATTCCGTCAGGATCGATCCTGTTGGCTTCTGTCATTCCGGAAGGCTGGGCTGTCCAGGACTTGAGGATGTCCTTGTGGTTCTGGCTTGCGCTGGATGCGCTGCCGGTGGACATCAGGCTGGAGTAGGAGCCGTCGTAAACCTTTCCGCCGAGGCTGTAGGTGAAGAGTGCGCTGAGGGTGAAGTTCTTCCAAGAGAGTGAGGTGTTGAACGAACCGTAAGCCCAAGGAATAGCGGATCCGCACCAGTCGCGAAGCGCGTAGTTGTAGTCGTAGGTGTAGTCTGTGCCGTTGATGGTCACAAGCTCGTTGGCCGCCTGCGCTTTCTCTTTCATCTCAGGGTCGATCTTATAGAGTGAGTAACCGTTGGTCTGATCGACTCCGACGAAGTTGTAGGCGTAGAACTCATAGACTGAGTGTCCTTCCTCGTACCTGCGGATGCTGCTGACTGTGATTGGCTCGTGGTCAGGGAGGGTGATGATCTTGTTCTTGAGGAATGTGGCGTCAAAACCTACGTTCCAGAGCCAGTGGCCGTTTATGATGACATCAACATCTGTCGAGAACTCGACTCCTCTGTTGGAGACAGATCCAATGTTTTTGCTGACAGACAAATTCCAACTGTCTTCCTGATGTGACCAAGAACCTGCGGATAGCGGAAGCGGCACGTTGAAAAGAAGATCCTTGGATCTCTTGTCGAAGTAGCCTAAGCTGAAGTTGACTCTGTCGAACGCGCGCCCTTCAACGGCAACGTCGATTGTCTGGGTGGTCTCCCAGCTGATGTCGTTGGCTGCGAGGCTCTTCTTAATAAGGGATGTCTTTCCACCGTTCTTGTCAATCTCGTACAGAGCCTGGTAGCCGTATAAGCCTACTCCCGCGTCATTGCCGACCTCTCCGAACGCGGCGCGTAGCTTGAGGGCGTCGATCTTGTCCACGTTCGCCATAAAGCTTTCCTTCTTGATGTTCCAGTTGGCACCCACCGAGAAGAAGTTGCCCCAGCGGTTGTCCGGATGGAATCTTGATGAGCCGTCACGACGGAATGAAGCGTCGAAGAAGTACTTCTCATTGAAGTTGTAGCGGACGCGGGCGAGGTATGACTCTACCCTGTAGGTGTCGTTGAAACCGGTCGTGGAGGAATCGGTGAGGAAGTTGCCCATAACGATGTTCCCAGGAACGGCCATATTCGTGTTCATCGAGCTCTGGTACTTACGGAGGTAAGAGTAGTTCTCGTGACCGGCGAGGACATCGACGTGGTGCATTCCGAAGTCACGCTCCCAGTTCAGCATCTGTGAAAGGGTGTAGTCGTGGTAGCGGTAGTGGGTGTCGGTGTAACGTCCGTTGTTTGTCGCTCCGTCGCCGATCTCAGGGTTGTTGTATTTCTCAGTGGCGGTTGTGGAGTGGTTTACGATTCCCTTCACCGTGGCGGAGAATCCGTAAGGCAGGGTGACTGTGGCGAACGCCTGGCCGCCGAGCACGTTACGGTGTGAGTTCTGCTTGTCGGTTCTGAGCTCGTAGGCGATGTTTCTGTTGTCCAGATAGTCGGATGAGGTGTCGTACTGCTTGTTACCGCTGGCGTCGAGGGCGAATGAGCCGTCGGCGTTGTGAAGATAGTAAGGGTAGATAGGTGCGGTGTATCTCGCGATGTAGAACGGGTTGGCGTATAGGCTGCCCGTTGCGTTGTCGTTGAAGTTCCTCTCGGAGACGGTTGCGTTGACGTTTACACCTGCCTTGAACCATTTGTTAGGCGTGAAGGTGGTGTTGATACGTCCAGTCATTCTCTCGTAGTCGCTGGCGACGATGTATCCCTGCTCGTTGGTGTAGCCGAGGGAGGCATAGACATTGAACTTGCTGGAGGCCACACTACCGGACACGGAGTAGTCCTGACGGTAACCTGTGCGCTCGACGGCGTCGAACCAGTTGAGGTCATCATAGACGCTCTTCCTCTTGGCGACGAGCTTGCCGTTGGCATCGAACAGTGCCGTGTTCGCTCCGTCGTAGATGTTCAGCTTGGCGTAGTCGGCGATGAGGTGCTCTGTGGCGTAGGTTCCGGCGGCGGCAGCGTCAAGCTTGAGGGAACTGTGCATAGCGTAGTTTCTCATAGCTGTCCAGGACACCTCCATCCACTCGTCAGGGTTGAGGGTCTCATATTCCGGAAGACCGCGGGTGTAAATACCTTGGTTGATCTTCACAGTGATGGATGGGTCTGTCGAGCCACGGCCGCTCTTCGTGGTGATGAGAACGACTCCGTTGGCGGCGCGGTTACCGTAAAGTGCGGAAGACGCCGCGTCCTTCAGGACGGAGATGCTGGCGATGTCGGCAGGGTTGATCTCGGCGATGTTGCCCTCGAACGGAGCGCCATCGACAACAAACAACGGGGTGTTGGATCCATTGACTGAACCGAATCCGCGGATTCGGATTGTCGGGGCGGCTCCAGGCTCACCGTAGGTGTTGTTGACCTGCACGCCAGGTGCGGCTCCTTCCAAAGCTCCTGTGGCTGAAGTGGTTGTGCGGAGCTCAAGTTTCTTCTCGTCGATCTGGGAGACAGATCCGGTGATGGACTCCCTCTTCTGTGTACCGTAGGCCACAACGACAGTCTCATTGATCGAGTTGGCCTCTGCGAGCAGTGTGATTGACACATAAGGGGCGATCTTGACGGTCTGGGCCTTCATTCCGAGGAAAGAGACCTCAAGTTGTGTGGCGTTGGCCGGAACGTTGGAAAGTGAGAACTTACCGTTTGCGTCGGCGTAGGTTCCGATGGTCGTTCCGGAGACGATGATGGATGCGCCGGCTACCGGCTGCCCGTCATCCGCGTTCACGACTCCAGAGACATTCTGGGTCTGGGCCCATGCTGCACCTATGCTGATGAACAGGCACAGCGCGATTGTAAATAATTTTTTACCCATAAGCTTGAAACTTTTGTTAAACTTAGCTTTTAACAAGAATTTCAGGCTGTTTCGCTTACTATCAATTGTTATAGACCACTAATTTCAAAGTCATCAATGCGTGTGTTTGCATGGGTGGTGGAGGATAAGTCATTGAATATGTTGAATATGGACACATGTCTTACGTTCACATCGGCGCAAGACTATGGACTATATTGCTAAATATCAACAAATTATCCGCCACCATGATTTCACACGATGGACCGGATCATGTCTTCGACGCACTTCCGCTTTTGCTCTATTCCCGGGTGAACGTAGAGATTCAGCGTGGTGCTCACGTTTGAGTGACCAAGAATGGAACTCAATGTTTTGTAGTCACATTTGCTTTCAACGCATCGGGTCGCGAAGGTGTGGCGAAGACCGTGAAAACGGCGCATTGACAACCCGAGGGTGGCGGCGACACGTTTGAAATGGTTTCTCATGGTCTGTGGCTCGGTTGGATGAGTGAGGCCTGAAATCACGAAACGGTTGCATGGCGCGCTGCCGGCATATTCATTGAGGACAGTGGCCAACTCACCTGTTATCGGGATGTCCCGGCATGACTCGGCTGTCTTTGGCGAGTCGATTGTGAGTTCGGAATGCTTATCCCCGCCATCGATCTTATAAATTCTATGTACCGTCCTGCGCACTCGGATTGTTCCCGAATCAAAGTCCACATCTCCCCATTTCAAGGAGCAGACTTCTCCTATTCTTATGCCGGTGTACAAGCAGATCAGCAGACCAAGATTGTAGCGGTCGGGATGAGTGGTGAGATATTCAAGCATACGCTGCTCCTCGCTCACCGTCAGGACATACAACCTTGGCTTCATCCTTGGGGTGGGGAATCTGACCTCTATGATCCTATGTTCGATCCGGCCGTGTTTTTCACCGTACTTGACAATCATCTTCAAGACTATCAACATTCCTTTGATGGTCGTCACATTCAGTCCATCTTTTAGTTTGCGATCAATCATTTTCTGTACGGAATGAGTCGTCACTTCGTTCAGGGTCTTGAATTGTGGTTCAAGATGATTCTGAATGATAAGCGAATATGCAGCCATTGTGGATGTCTTGACATACATTTTTTTCTCCTGTTTCCACAACCTGCATACTTCGTGAAATGAAATCTGTGTCATTGCTCAATAAATTTATAAGTTAAAAAAGATCAAACAATGAATTTAATGATAATGTTGGTTCAAAATATTTAAGAGGGCCAACGATTATGTCTTAAAAACTTATAACGATAAAGTAATCCTACCTGTTTTTATAAAATATTATCACGAATCTGTTGTGATTTCGAGAAAATGTAATTATCTTGTCAAAAGTTCATGGTCTCGGTCAACTTTGACTGTCTTCGTGTTATTTCAGCGCTGAGCCAGTGCCAATGAACGGAGAAGACCGCGTTCACTGTTTAAGTTTGTTTAAAATTGATTGTATATGACGGATTGTTACAAGATGAAAGATAAGTTTTGCCGCCATTCCGGTGGCCTCTGGGGTTGTGTTTTATATCATCCGCACCGTTGAAACGATATAGTCATTTTTTTATGACGTGTTAAATTGTTAGTTTTACCCTAATTTTGTTAACAGTTTAGTCAGAGCAATCTTTTGAGCATTGAATATAACGATTGGGTAAAACGATAAACATTAAATATTAATTCACCAAAGCAAGTTTGCACAACTGTTGGAATTGTCAAAATATTTTATTTAGTTTGTAGGCGGGTTTAACATTTGGTTCTGTGACAGATTCGTTTTAGGTTGGAGCAAACAGCCCCGAAGGAACGAAGTTATGAGTAAATAAAAGACATTGGAATACTAGTTCAATATTCAATAATAAAAAGCTAAGTTTAACAAAAGTTTCAAGCTTATGGGTAAAAAATTATTTACAATCGCGCTGTGCCTGTTCATCAGCATAGGTGCAGCATGGGCCCAGAACACTGTGACAGGTACCGTTACGGACGAAAGCGGCCAGCCGTTGGCCGGAGCGTCCGTGCTGGTCGCCGGGACAACAGTCGGGGTTAACACCGATCTGGATGGAAACTACTCGGTGACTGTCCCGAAAAATGGGATTCTTGTATTCTCTTTCATCGGCTTTGAGGAGCAAAGAATTAATCCTGAAGGTCGCAAAACCATCAATGTGGTCCTTGTTGAAGACAAGAACGTGCTTGACGAGACCATCGTCGTCGCGTTCGGAACGACAACCAAAGAGGCCTTCACGGGATCCGCTTCCGTCATGAAGTCCGAGCAACTCCAGAAGAGACAGACATCCAACGTTGCCAACTCTCTCGTAGGTAATGTCGCCGGTCTCCAGATGAGAGGTGCGTCCGGCGCTCCTGGCGCTGGTGCGGGTTCGATGAACATCCGCGGTATCGCTTCCATGTACGCCTCAACAGAGCCGCTTGTCATCGTTGACGGCGCCACATATTCCGCATCCCTGTCCAACATTCCTCAGAGCGACATTGAGTCTGTCACCGTCCTTAAGGACGCTGCTTCCGCCGCCCTGTACGGAGCGCGTGGAGCCGCCGGTGTCATCATCGTCACCACCAAACGCAGCAGGAGCAGTGACGCCATTGTCAACTTCGATGCAAGATGGGGTGTAAACAGCCGTGCGACGCAGGATTATGAGACCATCACAGACCCTGCTGAATACTATGAGGCATCCTATGCCCAACTCTTCAACAATTATTATTACATCACAGGAATGTCAGCTGAGGCCGCCAACGTGAAAGCCAATCAGAGGATGATTGAAATTCTTGGGTATCAGACATACACTGTCCCAGAAGGGCAGCAGCTCATAGGCATTGACGGCAAGTTCAATCCTAACGCCACCCTTGGATATGCCATCAAGTCGGGAGACGAGACATACTGGCTCCAGCCGGACAACTGGAAAGACTTGGCTTACAAGAAAGCCATGCGTCAGGAATATAACCTCAGCATCAACGGTGGCAACGACAAGGCTTCAGTTTACGCAAGTCTAGGCTATCTCAACGAGGATGGTATAATTCACTACTCTGGGTACAACCGTATCAGTGGCCGCCTCAAGGCGGACTACCAGGTCAAGAAGTGGCTCAAATTCTCAGGGAATATCGGCTACGTCCATTCCAAGACAGAGTCGAACCCTAATATGGACACCTCTCTCGGATCAACCAACCTGATGTACTATACCACTCAGATTGCCCCTATCTATCCGGTTTATGTCAGGGTTCTCGACTCTAACGGAAATCCTGTCATCAGAACAGACGCCAACGGAAACGAGCAATATGACTATGGTGTACCAGGGAAGGACTATCCTGTAGCCAGAGCGTTCCTCCAGACGGGTAACCCTTTGGGAAGCAACCGGTACAACAAGCACTATACCATCGGCAACCAGTTGAACGGCACATTCTCTGCCGACGCCGACATCACTTCCTGGCTCAAGTTCAACGCCACATCCACCATAAACTGGGGCGGCACGCTTTATCACCACTATGACAATGCCCTCTACGGCCCGAAAGTCGGTGTTAACGGTGAACTCACCAAGTATCAGAACACCGGCTTCCGTACAAACCACACCCAAACTTTGACATATCACAACAAATTCGGGGAACACAACGTGAACGTTCTCGTGGGCCATGAGTACTATAACACAAAATCCTACTACTTGGAGGCAAATGCCAGAGGTCTTTTCTCTCCTGACATCCAGGAAATCAACGCCGCGGCGAACAAGTACAATTCACAGGGGTACAAGACCGAGTACAATGTCGAAGGCTATTTCCTGAGCGCCCACTACGACTACGCCCAGAAGTATCATGCCTCTTTGTCGTACCGTCGTGACGCTTCCTCAAACTTCATGAAGAAAGACGGCAGGTGGTGGGGCGATTTCTGGTCAGTCGGCCTGGCTTGGATAGCATCCAAGGAGAATTTCCTTGCAGATGCAAGCTGGATTGACATGCTGAAGATCAAGGCTTCGGTTGGACAGCAAGGCAATGACAGCATCGGCAGCAACAGGTACACTGATATGTACACCCTTACACCATCCGGCACGTATTCAATGTCCCCTACCTTCTCTGCAATAGGTAATCCAAACATTACTTGGGAGACTACAACCAACATCAACGTCGGCACAGAGTTCAGTTTCTGGCACGGACGGCTCTCAGGCTCCCTCGATGTTTATGACAAGATCGCGCAGGACCAGTTGTTCTGGCTCTCAGTCCCGGAGCATTCCGGCTCACGCGGATATTACGGAAACATGGGTGACATCCGGAATCTCGGTTTCGAGATCGTACTCAATGCGGCTATAGTCAGAACAAAAGCCATCGACTGGAACGTGTCCATAAATGCGTCCCACAACTCAACCAAGATCCTCAGCCTTCCGGAGACGAAGATGCTTGATCCGGACAACGGGTACAAAGGCTTCACCGAGAACAGCCGGTGGTACAAGGTAGGCGGCCCTCTTTACAATGCATTCCGCCACAAATATGCCGGGGTGAACGAAAACGGAGAGGCTCTCTACTACGTTGACAGCTCCCTTGACGGAAAAACCGACAGACCTGGCACTCTTACCGACCAAGTCACCACAAATCCTAACGATGCGACAAAGTACGAACTTGGCTCAATGCTTCCTAAACTCTTCGGAGGGTTAAGCACTGACCTCAGAGTCGGGAATTTCGATTTCTCCGCCACATTCGATTATCAGTTGGGTGGCAAGATGTATGATACACGCTACGCAGGTTTTATGGGGCCATGGGAAAACACTGGCGCCGCAGGTTCCACCTTCCATAAGGACTGGAAAAAGGCCTGGTCTGTGAACAACACTTCCAGTTCCATTCCAAGATGGTATTACGGTGACCAATATTCCACCGGTGATTCAGACAGGTGGCTCACCAGCTCCAGTTACCTTAACTTCCAATCATTCACGGTTGGTTACACTCTTCCTAGGAATCTTGTCAAAGGCATCTCCAAGGCAAGAGTCTATGCGGCAGGCGAGAACCTTTGGTTCTGGTCAGCCCGAAAAGGTCTTGATCCTCGTTACTCTTACTCAGAGAATACCACAGTCGCTGTCTACTCACCAGTCCGCACTGTTTCAGCAGGTATTCAGTTGACATTCTAATTATTTGGAGGAATTGAACATGAAAAAAATCATCAAAGCTTTTATATCAGCAGCCTGCATCGTTCCATTGGCTTCCGGATGTATTCAGGAGATCGAGCCTCAGAGCGGCAGTGTCACATTGGGGCAGGCGGCAGCAGCCCCTGGGGCTTACGACAATTTTGTCGACGCCATCACAAGTTCCCTCACCGGAGCGTTCACTTACGGCGGCGAAAGCAACAAATACCCTTGGGATTTCGGTTACCCATCCTTCTATCTGCAAAGGGATGTCATGGGGAATGACATCGCTTGCGAGGACGCTGGCAGCGAGTGGTACACCACATGGTACGGTTGCGGCACTGGGCTGGGACCGGGGTATGCTGTCTGCCAGCTCCCATGGACATATTATTACAAATGGATAAAGAACTGCAACACTGTTCTGTCCATGTACAAGGCCACCCCGGACGAGTCCAAAAAGGTCGGAGCCGGTATCGCGCTGGCCATGCGCGCGATGTTCTTCATGGACATAGCCCGTATGTATTCGGAAAAGACTTACGCAGAAGACAAATCCGCGATCACGGTTCCATTCATCACGGATGAGACCCTTGTCGAGGATTGCATCCACAACCCTCGGGCAACCAACGAGGTGATTTTCGGTCACATCATTGATGACTTGAACCTCGCCGAGGAATATCTTGCCGGCTATACCCGTGCAGACAAGTTCGTTCCTGACCAGTCTGTGGTCTATGGACTCAAGGCACGTGCGTATCTTACCATGGAAGATTGGCCTAACGCCGAGAAGTACGCCAAGCTCGCACAGCAAGGTTACACTGAGATGACCGCTGACGAGTACACCAATCAGAAGACAGGCTTCAATACCCCTAACGGCTCATGGATCTTTGGCTTGACCTACAAGCCGGATGATAAGAACATCACTGTCAACGACGGCGACTCATCCTGGGGGTCACAGATGATTGTAGAGGTCTCAGAATCCGAATGCGGCTATTCCGCGAACTATGTCGGTCCTAAACGAATCGACTCTCACCTGTTCTCCACTATCCCGGCCACCGATTTCCGCAGAATGTGCTGGGTGGATCCCGCTATAGACGCCCTTGGCTCAGAGGAGGAGAAAATCGCCGCTCTCGCAGCGTATTCGGATTCGCCTGGCGGCCTTTACAACACAGGCTACAACGTTTCGGCAAGAAAATCCGTAGGTGGAATTCCTGTCAAGTTCCGTCCTAAGAACGGAGAACATAAGGATCAGTATGCAGCGTTCACAGTTGCTGTGCCAATCATGAGAGTCGAGGAGATGAAACTAATTGAGATCGAGGCAGCCGGAATGCAGGACGAGGGGCGTGGAAAGACTCTTCTCACAGAGTTTGCCAAGAAGCGTGACCCTAATTTTGAATATGGCACTCATCATGACGCTTATTATGCCACAAGAGCCAACACTTTCCAACAGGAATGCTGGTGGCAGCGCCGAGTGGAGTTTTGGGGCGAAGGACTCGCGACATTTGACATCAAGCGTTACAACGCCGGCATCATCCGCAGTTATGCCGGGACAAACCACCCGGAAGGGTATCGTTGGAATGAGACCAAAAATCCTCAATGGATGACCCTTTGCTTCGTTGGAACCGAATCCAACTACAATCTGGATCTCGTCCAGAATCCTACCCCTATCAAACCTACCGAAGACTCCAAAGAGTTTGTATGGTAAAATATATATTGATTATGAAAAGATATTTATATGTATTAGCAGGTCTTGCTCTCGCTGCCACTCTGGCTTCATGCGAGAAAGACAAATACGGCACAGACGCAGGAAATGATTCGACCCCGAATGTCGTTCTTAAGGCATTCTCGGCCGAACTGCCAAATGACCCAGATTGCGATGCTGTAGTTCGTTTCGCAGCGAACAATGCCACAACAGATGTGTATTATCTGGCAGAGTTGAAGTCACAGAAGGATGGGCGGAATCTTTCTGATGAAGCGTATGCAGACTACGTGGTGTCCAACGGTACAAAACTGACTGTAGAGAAAAACCCTTTTGACGGATCATACGTGGGCGACGCAGTTATAAAAAATCTGTATTACGAAAACATCATTTCAGCGGTAGCGGTGGGACAAGGACGCAAATCTCTGTCTTATGTCTCTTTTACCGGCTTGAAATGGAACACTCTCTGCACCGGTACGTACACTTTTGTCAATTCCTTCTCAAAAGGGCTCGTTGGCGCCACGAAAGACGATGTGATACTTCAGCAGCAGGATGCCGACAAGACCCAGTACCGGTTGAAGAATCTTTTCGGACTGGGGAAAAATCTCAATTTCTTCACAATTGACAAAACAGCCACCGATGAACAGGGTAAATATCAATTCGCCCGCATCCCGGCTCAAAGCACAGGGTTGACACACAGCAAACATGGCGCAATCAGCATCAGAGACGTCGGCTACTGGCAGGGTGATGACTCATTCGTGACCGATAGCGGTTTCGAAAGCCGTTTATACGAAGATTATAAATGCATAATTTATGGCCAGTACTACGTGACAGCAGGAAATGCCGGATATCAAAAGGAATATTTCGTTCCTAACAAATAATCTGTCTCACGCAAACATTTGAATGAGGAGGGTGAAACACACCCTCCTTTTTGTTTATGCTCGAATTATACCGTGCGCCAGATAATTTCATGTCGTTACACCTTATGTGTCCATGTCCAA
>FR893165.1:0-23444 GCA_000433355.1 Alistipes sp. CAG:435
TGGATATCTCGTTGCTCGCTAACTTTTAGCGGACAGCAATAATTTCAAATGTGATACGGTCAAACAATCCTCCTTTACCATTTATCAACTTATCGGAAATCCACGATACTGCAGAGCCGCAAGCGACCAACATCAAATCATCACGTTTCGCGCCCCAGCCATTCCAAAAGGCCTCAAACGCCGTCACGAACCCGGATCTCGGAGTGTCAAGCCAGGGCAATTCGTCCATAAAGACGAGCATCCGATGGCCATCAGCCTTGGATTCAAGAAATTTCTCCAACATAAAGAACGCTTCTAACCAGTTTGTCGGAAGCGAAGAGATCTCCGCACCACACCTCAGAAGAGAATGTGTGAAATTCTGCAGCTGCATTTTCATCAATTCTTTCCCTTTGATTTCAATCGGAGATAAAGCGGTGTGTGAAAATGTGATACGATCACGGAACAGTTCATTGACAAGGAATGTTTTCCCTACCCGCCTTCGACCATACAGCACAACAAACTCCGAATGACCATTGCCGTAAAGCTTCTCCAGTTCCTTAATTTCCGCTTGCCTTCCTATGATCTTCATAACGCCTTATTTTTCGGCAAAGATACAAAAAACGTTGATTCCCGAAAAATAGTTGCCAACTATTTTTCGGGAACCGAGTGAAAATCATGATTGGCGGGGAATTAACCTCGTCCGGAATCAGAGATGAGGTCATGGATGGTGCGGTTGAAATCGGTGCGGGACAGGAGATCCTCAAGGGTGATGTGCATTCTCCAGCGCCAGTAGTGGCGGGGAATGGCCGGGATGTTGATCCGCTCATCCTCCGGCTTGCCCTGGTAACGGACCTCACCGTCGATGGACATCCAGTCCTGAAGCGGGAGGACACACAGCATCGAAGGCGAGTTCAGATGCTGGTTTACAATCCGTTCACAGATCCACGGTTCGCAGAAGTACGGAGCCGTCCCATCGCAGTGAAGAATCTCATGGAAGAAACGCTCGGACATCGTTCGGTCCTCCTCCCACCAGCCACGCAAAGTGGATGTGTCGTGCGTGCCGGTCGCGCAGACTGACAAATAAGGATATGTCCACGGCTCGTCAAATGTCTTCTGAGGAGACTTCGGCATCCTCTGAATCTCAAGCGAAAGGATGCGCAGTTCCTTCATCACTTCCGGAACACAGGCTGGAATCATTCCGAGATCCTCTCCGCAGGCCAGCATTCCGGTGGAGTCCAGAAGTGCCGGCAGTTTCCTCATCGCGCATTCTTTCCAGAAACCGTTGTGGCGATGGTAGAAGAAATCATTGTAGAGATCGTTGTAGGCATTCTTCAAAGAATCATTCAACCTCTGATAGTCCTCGGTGTTCTGCGAGGCGATGCGTGGATGATACCATCCATCACGGTGCGGATCCGGCACAAACAGTTGAGAGTCAGGATTGAACCCACGACCACGGAGTTCGTCGGCGGAGTACGGGAGCGCAGGGTTGAAATGTCCCAGCAATCCCGATTTGACTCCCATCGGAATCTCCCAGATGCGGAAAAATCCAAGAATATGATCAATCCGGAACGCGTCGAAATACTCACTCATCTTTCTGAGCCTTGCTTTCCACCAGGCGTAACCATCCTTGGCCATCTCTTCCCAGTTGTAGGTCGGAAGACCCCAGTTCTGGCCATCGGCAGCGAAAGCGTCAGGCGGTGCCCCGGCCTGAGAGTCAAGGTTGAACAGATGCGGGAATTGCCAGGCGTCCACACTCGTGCGGCTGATTCCGATCGGAAGGTCGCCCTTGATGGCCACGCCCTTCGAGTGGGCATATTCAACAGCCTCCTTCAATTGAGCGTCAAGGCAGAACTGGACGTAGCAGTAGAAATCCGTATCGCTCTTGTGCCTGCGACAGAATGACTTGACCTTGGTTTCTGAATATTCAGAAAGGGATTTCCATTTCCCGAACTCCGGCGTACCGTTGATGTCCCTGAGCGTACAGAAAGCGGCGTAAGGAACGAGCCAGTCCTTGTTGGCGGAATAGAATTTCTTGTAGGCCGCTCCAGACATGACCTCTTGTCCGCCAGCCTCGAAGGCTTCTTTCAAAAGGCGATTCTTTTCTTTGTTAACCCTTTCATAATCAACGACAGGAAGTGCATTGAGCTCTTTTTGGAGGACTTTATATCCCTTGTCGGCCTTGACCCCGGCGTCAGGCAGATGTATGAACTGCGGATGCAAGGCGAATGTCGAGTTGGCGTTGTAAGGGTAGGAATCCGTCCATGTTCCTGTCATCGTGGTGTCGTTAATCGGCAGGAGCTGGATGATGCCCTGGCCTGTGAGCGCGGCCCAGTCAACCAGTTTCTTGAGATCCTTGAACTCGCCCACGCCGAAGCTTGTCTCGCTGCGGAGGGAGAACACAGGGATGGCAGTGCCGGCCCCGCGCCAAGGAACGGTCTCGAACTCAGGGACGATATCCCTTATTTCCAGTAAATCACAGTTGGCCGGAACCTCGGTGAAAAGATGATTCGTGCCGGATTCCCAGATCTTTGGAGTTCCGGTCTTCGCGTCGAGAATGACAAACTTGTACTCAAAAGGCTCCTTGACATTCAACGTCACGCTCCAAAGCGGAGCGTCGGTCGGTTTCAACTGGACGAACTTCTTCCAGTCTCCGAACATCTTGCCGCTGCCGGTGATCGCCAAGGTCTCGTTCTTGCGGATTCTGGCACACGGAACGGTGAAGGCCACATTGCCGGAACGCTTTGGCGAGGTTTGCTTTCTTTTGAATATCACATCGGTGAAGGCTTTGGTCCAGAACGGGGAATCCTCGGGACGGTCCTGCCAGCGGTCACGGATTTCAAGGGCGCCGGTCGCTGAGCATGTCGAAGCGCCGGCCCCTTCGCCGGTTGGTGAGCCCTGTCGAACCACAGGCTCAGGGACCGAATGGTGTCCCCACTCGCGGCGCACACACTGCCCGCCACGATGAAGTTCAAAGGAATATTCAAGAGCCGCAGCCTTGGAAGGCATCTCCAAAGAAGCCTCCCAGCGTCCTCCGGCAACATATTCCATCGCTATTGATTTTCCGTCGGAGAGAACCAGAATCAGTTCCTCTCCCGGAGAGGTGAAATATTCAAGGGTTATTTTAAGTCGCATAGTGTCATTGTGTCACGGAATTTGTCCGCCACAATCTGCAATATTAGCGAAAATATCTGGATTTGAACATGGTTTTGTGAACAAAAGGAGACAGGAAATTTGGGATTGGCGATTTTATGGACTAATTTTGAGGAATAATATTCAGAGACAATGGACAAGAAGGAACTTGAGATAATGTCGCCGGCCGGCAATTTCGAATGCCTGCACGCCGCGATACAAGGCGGGGCGGACTCCGTCTATTTCGGGGTTGGCAACCTGAATATGCGCTCGCATTCGGCGAACAACTTCACGCCGGACGATCTGCCGAGGATTGTGGAAATATGCCGGGAATATGGAGTCAAGACCTATATGACTCTGAATATCGTTCTTTACGGGGAAGATCTGGCTCCTATGCGGGAGGCACTGGACGCTGCCAAGGCGGCGGGAGTGAACGCAATCATCGCCTCGGACATGGCGGCGATCACATATTGCCGGAAGATCGGGCTGGAGGTGCACATCTCGACCCAGCTCAACGTGTCGAATGTCGAGGCGCTGCGGTTCTATTCACAGTTCGCCGACGTGATCGTGCTGGCGAGGGAACTCAACCTGCATCAGGTAAAGGAAATCCATCAAGAGATCGTGAACGAGGGCATCAAAGGTCCTTCCGGTAATCTTGTGCGGATCGAGATGTTCGCCCACGGAGCGCTCTGCATGGCGGTTTCGGGAAAATGTTACCTGAGCCTCCAGACCTACGGGGCTTCGGCCAACAGAGGCGCTTGCTACCAGCTTTGCCGCAGGGGCTACGAGGTCACGGACCTGGAGACCGGCACGAAACTGAACATCGACAACAAGTACATAATGTCGCCCAAGGACCTGTGCACCATCGAGTTCATGGACAAGATCATCGACGCGGGCGTGAAGGTGTTCAAGATCGAGGGGCGGGCAAGGAGCGCTGAATATGTCAAAAAGACGGCTGAGTGCTACCGCCGCGCGGCTGACGCTGTCTGCGAGGGACGTTACACTCCGGAACTGGCGGCCTCTTTGAAGGAGGAACTGTCAGAAGTCTTCAACAGAGGGTTCTGGGACGGGTACTATCAAGGTGCCAGACTCGGAGAATGGAGCGATGTGTACGGTAGCCACGCCACCCGTAAGAAAATCTACTGCGGAAAGATCACCAACTGGTTCGACAGGATCTCGGTGGCTGAGGTATTGGTGGAGTCGGAGGCCTTGAGAAAAGGTGATGACATTCTCATCATCGGAGAGACTACTGGTGTGATCGAGCAGAATGTCAGCGAGATACGGGTCGATCTCAAGCCAACGGACGAGGCGGGGAAAGGGACACTTTGTTCCATTCCTATAATATTCCCGGATGACATCCGCACACCGGGTGGAAAAAAGATCCGGCGCGGAGACAAGGTTTACATCTGGAGGGAGGTTTAAATTTATCTCCGCGACGGTCACCGAACCTGCCGAAGCATCATCCATCTGGTCACTTCGACAAGCTCAGTGACCAGATGGCTTAGTGACCGCGGTTACCGTTTCTTTTCCGGCTGATGTGAGAAGTGGCGGGGACCTTCAACGGATCGCCAGTAGTCGGAATCGAACTCGGGGTGGATGTACGGGCCGTCGTGGTCTATCACGAAACTCAGATAGGTGATCTTGTAGCCCTGGGCTGTGAACATCCTCTCGTAGAAAGTCTGCACCTCGAACAAGGCATCGATGGCGGATTCTCCAGCGACAGAACGTAACGCACAATCAGACAAATCCTGTCTGCCTGTCCCGTAAAGGTCATTGGTGCTTGCCAGAATCCTCAGGCCGTTCTGCTCGGCCACCGCTTTGGAATATTCATAAAGAAAGCGGCTGTCAGTCTTGAGGTGGACTATTCCGCCCTTTTTCAGGAACTTGCGGTAGCGCTCCAGGAAAAGCGGGCTTGTGAGACGGCAGTTCTCGCTCTTAATCTGAGGGTCGGAGAACGTCAGCCATATTTCCGAAACCTCCTCCGGAGCGAAGAAAGCCTCGATGAACTCGATTCTGGTGCGCAGGAAAGCCACATTAGGTAGTTTGTTCTCCGTGGCGAACTTCGCACCTTTCCAAAGACGCGCGCCCTTGATATCGACTCCTATGTAATTGAGCGACGGTTCCCGGCGTGACAAGTCAATCGTGTACTCCCCTTTCCCACAGCCAAGCTCCAGAACTATAGGCTGCGCGGTGGCGAACATCCTCTCGTTCCAATGTCCCTTGATCGGATGCTCTCTGAGTATCAAGCTGTTGCTGCCTTCGACCTTATCCAGCACCGAGGATGCCTCTGGTTGAAGAAGGCAGGAGAAAGTTTCGTTCTCCGCGAATTTTCTAAGTTTATCGTGTCCCATTCTCCTTTCTTGTGAATATCACACCCAATCCACGTATCGCCTCCGAATCATTCAACACCCGTGCCTTGAGACGCCACATTCCATGCTCCGGCAGATTCAGAACAGGCTTATAGTCAGTTATAAAATCCCTCGAATAGTACGATGAGTCCACCGGCTGGGCAACCCGGATGAATGTAGTGTCCGACAGGATGAGCGAATCCGATGGAGAAATCCACCTCAGATCAAGCGAGATGCTGTCAGCCGGAAAAGTCCCGAACGCCGGACGCTCCAACCTTGTGTAGAAATCCAATCCGTAGGACACGGCCGAGTCAGAAAGATCCAAATTGAATATGTAGGTGTCGCCATACTCGGCCTTCTCCCTGACCACAAACGGCTCGTAGGAGGAAGGACGCGCGCATGACACCATGGCCATCATCAAGACAAGTGTAAGAAAACCTTTACTCATCAGTCTTTACAGGCTTCTGTTCAGGCTTTCTGTCGCCACGGGGACGTTGCTGCTGAGGGCGTCCGCTCCCTCCGTTCCGACGAGGGCCATTGTTCCGGCCTCTGAAATTACCACCTTCAGATCTTGGCTTGGACGGTGCCTCGGCGTTATCCGCCGGAGCGGCAGTCCGGGCGGCCTGGTCAGCGACCGGCTTAACCTTGTTCTTGTTACGGTTCTTGTTCTTGTTTTTCTTAGGCTTGTCGAACCTTGTGATGCTGTCATCACCGACGGCCGAGACGAACTGAGGGCCGACAGGTTCCGGTTCGCTCTTCAAAGACTCCGGCTTCTGGCCATTACGGTTCATCATTATGATCTGCGCGACCTCCGAAGCGGCCACCGGATAGAGATTCGAGAGAGAGCCCTTCTCGTAAGTGAAATACATTATCTCCTGAAGGATGTCAGTCTTGGCCAGATAGGCCAGGCCATCCTGGAATTCAAGCGGTTCCGTAACCTTAGGAATACGGGACTGGGCGTCCAGATAGTTGGCGACCTCATAATTCAGGCAGCATTTCAGTTTGCCACACTGACCAGCCAGCTTCTGCGGATTCAGGGACAGGTCCTGCGTACGGGCCGCCGAAGTGGAGATCGACTGGAAATTCGTAATGAAATTGGCGCAGCACAATTCCCGTCCGCATACTCCGAGGCCACCGATCAGGCCGGCCTCCTGACGTGCCCCGATCTGCTTCATCTCGATCCTGATGCGGAATTCCTCCGCATAGACCTTGATCAGTTGGCGGAAATCCACACGCCCGTCGGCGATGTAATAGAAAATGGCCTTTGTGCCGTCACCCTGAAACTCCACGTCTCCGATCTTCATGTCCAGACCAAGCTCGGCGGCGATCCTGCGCGCCTGAATCATGGTGTCCTGCTCACGGGCTATGGCTTCCTGCCATTTGGCGATGTCGAAAGGCTTGGCCTTGCGGTAGATCTTTTTCAACTGTGTTGTCTCAGGATCAACACCCTTACACTTCATCTGACGTCCCACAATCGGGCCTTCCAAAGTGACGATTCCAAGGTCATGACCGTTTGTGGCCTCGACTATGACCAAATCCCCGGCCTTGATCCCTTGGCCGGACGCATTGACATAAATCCCTTTCCGGGTGTTTTTGAAACGAACCTCAAACAGATCCTTGTACTGTTCCTGACGTATTCCATGAAGCCAGTCGTAGTCTTTCAACTTGCAGCATCCCTGACGGTAGTTGCAGTCATATTCACCTGTCTCTTGATCCTGTGAGATTGTGCACCCCCGGTTACAGTCAAACTTTATCGCCTCTTTATCAATATTTCCCATATATATCCATAATTATCAGAAAATCAAATACAACCGTCCCACAAGGTCGGTGAAGAGAATCTTCTGGTTAACATTCCTGTCTATCAGCACCTGCGCCCTGTCCAGACACGAAACCGCCATTCTCGGAAAACTCTTACGGCAGCGTGACGCAAGCATGGTGAAAAACTCCCTTTCCTCATGCGAGATACCCGCTATCTGCGGCAGATTCTGCTGGATCAGAAACACCTTGCGCAGACTTTCACCCGCAAATTTACAAAAAGCTTTCTGGTTTTCACGCGACGGCAGCGCTGCCATCGCCTCCCCCCATCCCAAAGCGGCGGAAAGATCCTTCGAGGCGAGGGCGTCAACAAGGCCTTTGAATATCTCCATCTGGCGCAGATAGTCCTCCTTCCCGGAGAGATAACGCAACGCGACCCCTACACTGCCACCAGCGACCAAAGCAGCCTGCGAAGCCTCGTCAAGAGTCTTCCCGAAACGGGATGTAAGAATCTCCACTATCTCATTCTTTGAATATGGCAGGACACGGATCGCCTGGCATCTTGACGAGATGGTCTGCATCACTTTCTCAGGAGCGTGGGTGATCATGATGAACAGAGTCTTCTCCGGCGGCTCCTCGATTGCCTTCAAAAGCCGGTTGGCGGAAGCGGCGTTCATCTTCTCGGGAAGATAGACAACGACAGCCTTCCAGCCACCCTCTACCGAGGTAAGCCACACGGTCTCAAGGATTTCCTTAGCCTCAGCGTTATTGATTCCAGACTGTTTGCCTTCGATTCCGAAAGCGGAGCTGACCTCATTCTCAAGGGCATAAGGATTGGAGACCATCAAGGAACGCCAATATTCAAGAAACAGTTCAGCCCTCAGGTTCTCGACTTTCTCAGTGACCTTCGAGCCGTTCGCGACCGGATAGACATAGTGCACATCAGGATGAATCAACCCGCAGACCTTATGCTCGTCTCCCATGATCTGACTCAGAAACGCCAGGACAAGAGCCATAGCCCCGCACCCGTCGTTCTCGTAAAGCATCATGGCATGAGGAATGCGCCCGCTTTCGGCCATCCCTTTCAACGCCCTGACGGCATCGTGATTCCCTATGATTCCGTCCAGATTCATTTGTCCCTGTAAGCGGTAAACTCAGCGATCTTCACAAGATAGTCCTTTTCCCTCGAATCCGGAAGCGTGGCAAGTGCGCCGACAGCCTTGGCGACATATTCATCAAGCCTTGAGACGGCATATTCAATGCCTTTTTCCTCCTTGACAAAAGCGACTATATCCTCCTTGTACTCTGGATGTTCCTGAATATTCAAAAGCATATTCCTGATATGGGAAGCGCGTTCGTCGGACGCTGATTCCAAGGCACCCAGAAGCGGCAGTGTGATCTTCTGCTCCTCAAGGTCGATGCCCACAGGCTTGCCTATTTTCTTTCCTCCCGTGTAATCGAATATGTCGTCCTTGATCTGGAAAGCGATTCCGAGTGAGACCGCATAGTTCCGCACGGCCTCCACCCACGCTTCCGGAGCGTTCACCGAGATCGCCGCCGAAACGCAGGTCGATTCAAACAAAGAGGCTGTCTTGCTGTAGATTATACGGAAATAGTCCTCTTCCTCCGTGTCCCCGCTCGAAGCCTTCTGAAGCTGGAGCATCTCCCCCTCGGCAAGGCTGCTGAGAGTTTTTGAGAATATCCTGATGACCTCATTGCCGTGAGCCGAGGATGCGAGTATGTTATCCATCGCCTTGACCAGCCAATAATCCCCGAGAAGGACAGACGCCGGGCCTCCGAGGATCGCCATGACGGTCGGGGCTCCACGCCTTTCGGAGCTGCTGTCGGCGACATCATCGTGAAGGAGTGTGGCGTTGTGCAGAAGCTCCGAGGCAGCGGCGCAACGGACACTGTCCTCGTTGGCCTTGCCGTTCCCGCAGGCGCGGGCCACAAGCAGTGACACAATCGGTCTCAACTGCTTTCCGCTGTGCTCCAGGATCGCCTCGTTCGTGGTATTAAGCAGGTCGATATCACTTCTGAGGGACGAACGTATCAGTCCGTCCGTCTCCTTCCAGTCATTTCCAAGGAATTCCTTTATCTCGTCAAGAGTCATCAGTCTTTCAGTTTATCAGTCAAGGTGTCCGACCAGCTCGGCGACAGTGTCCGGGAACTCGATAAGTCCCCTGGAACGCGCGTCAAGCATTCCGGTCTTCACATAGTGGTCCAGCAGATCCTTCAACGGATTGTAGAATCCGTCCAGGTTCAACGCATAGATCTTTCCGCCGTATTTGTCCAGTTTCGCCAGGGTCAACGTCCCGATCACCTCATCGAGAGTGCCGATGCCACCCGGCAGGGCTATCGCGGCGCAGGTGCCCTCACGCATTTTCTCCTTGCGCTCGGCCATCGTGTCCGTCCAGATCACCTGATCGAGACCCGGGAATTTATACTGCTCCATAAAGCGGGGCAGGACGCCGATGTGACGGCCTCCGCAACGGGCGACCTCATCGGCCACAGCTCCCATGGTGCCCTTGATGGCACCTCCGGAGACAATCGTGTAACCAAGCGAACAAGCCGCGCGGGTCACTTCCCGCGCAGCTTGATTGTACTTTTGGTCAATGTCGTAACTTGCCGAGCAGTAAATCACGACCTTCCGTTCCTCATTCATTCACTTCCGGCGATTAAAAGAAGAACGCGGCGGACACCATGACACCGTTGAAATTGTTGCCGTTGTTGACAGCGTCCTTCACGGCGTCCTTCACTGTGTCGCCGATCGGGCCGACATTGCCATCCTTGTCATAGATCTTTCCAAAGTTCCAGAAATACTTGACAGAAAGCTGAAGCCTCCAGACATCCACTCCTGCTCCAACACCAAGACCGTACTCGACTTTCTTAAGATTGTCCTTGAGCTTGTCGGCGACCTCGCCTTTGGTACTCTGTCCGAGGCGGAAGCCCACGAAAGGCTCCGCGAAGACATAAGGGCGGAAAGCCAGAAGATCCAGCCCCCACTGCACCTGGACAGGCACCTCAAGGTAGCCTACCTTGGTCTCGAAAGACCCAAGGGATTCCGAGATGGAAGAGCTGTTGAATTTGTCAGCCGACATTCCCTTCACCTGATAGAGAAGGCCCGGCTGGATGGCGAATCCGCCAAAAAGCGGAATCTCGGCGGTAAGGCCTACATGGTACAAGGAGACGGATTTGGAATCCATGTTCTTGATCGAGGCCGAGGATGAGGTGAATCCTCCCATCAATCCGACACGGGCGGAATTGTAGCGTTGTGCGGAAGCGTCAGTGCAAAACACCATGGCTGCCACAACGGCGGCAGCGAATACAAACTTTTTCATTTTTTAGATTTTTAGATAAGATTAGACAAGAGTGTCCAGCTTGGCGGTAATCTCGCTCTTCGGCACATTGCCGACAAGCTTGTCCACCACCTGGCCGCCCTTGAAGAACAGCAGGGTAGGAATATTCCTGATACCATACTCGGCAGCCACATCCTCGCAGTCGTCCACGTTGCATTTCACGACCGTGACCTTGCCGTCATATTCAGAGGCGATGGTCTCCACAGTCGGGGCCAGCATACGGCAAGGGCCGCACCAGGTCGCCCAGAAGTCCACCAGAACAGGCTTGCTGTCAGAGAGTATCTCAGCAAAATTTTCGTTAGAAGCTATCTTTTCCATAATCAATAAAATTAAAATGTCCGGGACGGTAACAACAATTACCGTTCCAGACACAAAGATAACAATTTCGCCGACTTCAGCAAAAAACGCTTACGACTTGGCAAGGCGCTTCTGCGGACACGGCGACCGGATCCATCAGACCGTCTGCTCGATGTTCCAGACAAAAGCCCTCAGACCAAGATCCTTATAGGCTTTATCCTTCTGACGGAGAGCGTCCAGGATCGGAGTGACTTTCTCGTCAGGGACAATCGTCAGGATGGCGTAGTTCTGCTCAGGCCACGCATGGTCACCGTAGTGAGGGATGCCATCAACCCCTCCCCTGCCTTGGATGTCAAGCCACTGGGTGAACCCTCTCTGGCCGAACCCCTCAAGCAGCTCGACAATCTCGTTGCCGTAGGCTTGATTATATGATATAAATATCGATTTCATATATCTTTAGCAAATAAAATGTCAAATGAACAGGAATCAACCTTTGATCCGCGCCAGCTTCTTGGCTTTGCGTCTCTCCTGCGCAGTGGCGAGGGAGCAGTAGATCGTCGGAATGAGCACCAGGGTGACAAGCGTGGAGATCGTCAGACCCCAGCATACCGTCATACCGAGTGAGCGCCAAAGTTCGGAACCTTCTCCGCGTCCGACAGCCATAGGCACCATACCGAGCACTGTCGTGAGGGTGGTCATAAGGATAGGACGCAGACGGCTTCTCGCCGCGGTGACGGAGGCATCGACAACGCTCATGCCTCTCTCTCGCATCAGGATCGTGTAGTCTATCAGCACGATACCGTTCTTCACTACGATACCAAGCAGGATGATGATACCGATCATCGCCATCACGCCGAGCGCGGTGTTCGTGGCCCAGAGACCGAGGATCACACCGGTGAACGCGAACGGCACGGAGAACATGATCACGAACGGACTCATGAACGACTCGAACTGGGAGGCCATCACCATGTACACAAGGATGATGATCAGAACCATCAGCACGACGAGGTTCAGGAACATGGACTGCTGGTCCTCGAAGTCTCCGGAGATGTCGGTGGAGATGTTGTTCGGGATGTCGGTGGTCTTGATGATGGCGTTCGTGGCGGCCACAGCCTCGCTGAGGGCGTGTCCGGTTGCCACAATGCCCGTCACGGTGATGTACCTCTCACGGTTCTTCCTCTCGATTGTAGGAGGAACCTTGGACTCGACCACGGTCCCCAGATCCTTGATGCGGACGGCCTTGCCGGCAGGAGTATAGACAATGATGTTCTCGATGTCCTGCGTGCTTGTACGGAACTTCCTGTCGTAGATGACGCGGATGTTGTACTCCTCGCCTTCCTCACGGTAGAAGGATCCCACGGAACCGTTCATCGCGGCGCTGAAAGCCGCTGCGGCCGTCGTGGAGTTAAGGCCGTTGAGAGCCAGCTTTGTCCTGTCGAAATCCACCTGATACTCAGGAGTGTAGTCGTCACGGCTGAGGACAACCTGCGTGAAGTTCTCGTTGTCCAGCATCTTGCCCTGAATCTCTCTGGCCACGCGGTCGGTCTCGTCGAAGTCGTAGCCGTAGATCTCAAGCCTGACGGAAGCGGCGCCGCCGACTCCTCCCATGCCCTCGGAGACTGTACCTTTCTTGACTTCAGGATACTCCCTTAGATCTTTCCTGATGATGTCGGCGATCTCGGATGAAGAGCGCTTACGGTCTTCCATGGAGCCAAGGTTGATGTTCATCGAGATGATGTACGAACCGTTGGACTGCATGCTTCCCCAGGCGTTGTCGGTGCTCGCCTGGCCGAAGCGGTACTGAAGCACCTGGATCTCAGGAATCTCTGACTTGATCCTCTCGGCGAAGTTCTTGGCGAACTCACCTGTCACGGTCTGCTCGGTGCCGACCGGAAGCTGGATGGAGACTGTCAGACGACCTTCGTCGGAGTGCGGGAAGTACTCGGTCTTAAGTCCGGGACCAAGGAGCGCCAGGACGGCGACAAAGATGGCAAAGCCACTGAATATCACAGTTTTCCTATGCACCATGCACCAGCCGATGATCTTGGCATAGCCATCTGAGATCTTGTTGAGGAACTTCTCCACATTGTCGAAGATCGCCCTGTGGAGCCTGCCGTTCTTAGGCTTGTTGCTCAGCATCCTTGAGCAGAGCATCGGAACAAGGGTAAGCGCGGCGGTAGTGGAGATGATCATGATGATGCTGACAATCCAGCCGAGCTGCTTGAACATGATTCCGGCCATTCCGGAGACCATGGTGAGAGGCAGGAACACGCAGAGCATCGTAAGGGTGGAGGCGATCACGGAGATACCCACCTCCGAGGTGCCGTGGACGGCTGCCTCCGTTGGCTTCTCTCCACGCTCCAGATGAGTAGAGATGTTCTCCAGCACCACAATGGCATCGTCCACCACCATACCAATCGCGATGGACAAGGCCGACATCGAAATGATGTTCAGTGTGTTGCCCGTGGCGTAAAGGTAGATCAGCGAACCCAGAAGGGCGATAGGGATGGAAAGCACGATGATGAACGTCGCCCTCCAGCGGCCAAGGAATATGTAAACCACGAGCATGACCACAAGAAGGGTTATGAATATCGTCTCTTTCAGCGAGTTAAGGGTGTTCAGAATGTTCGTTGAACTATCGACCACAGTGGTGATCCTCACATCGGAAGGAAGGGTCGGCTCAATGGTCTTGAGCTTTTGCTTGACACTTCTGATGAGGTTGACGGTGTTGGCTCCGGACTGCTTCTGGATGGCGATCATCGCGGATCTCTCACCGTTGGTGAAAGACTCCTGGGACTTTTCCTCAAGACCGTCGATGACGGTGGCGACATCCCTCAGGTAGACTGTCTGCCCGTTACGGGTGCTGACCACGATGTCCATCAGCTCGGAAGGATCCTTGAACTCTTTCTCCACACGGAGAGTGAACGACTCGGCGCCGATGTCGATGCTGCCGGAAGGCACGTTGCGGTTCTCCGCGGCGATGATCTGGGATATTCCCGAGACACTCAAGCCATAGGCTTCCAGTTTGTTAGGGTCGCAATAGACGTGGATTTCCCTCGCCGGCGCGCCGGAGACGCTGATGGTGCCGACTCCCTTGACACGTCCAAGCGGAGTGACAAGCTTGTCGTCGAGGATCTTGTCAAGGCCCATGAGGCTCTTGTCCGCCTTGGCCGAAAGGATCAGCACAGGCATGTCGTCCATGCCGAACTTGAAGAGCACCGGCACGGACGCTCCGTCTGGCAGGGACGAGTTGACAAGATCCAGCTTGTCCCTGATGTTGTTGCAGGCCTCGTCGATGTCAGTGCCATATTCAAATTCCAGGACGACGATGGAGACATTCTCCTTTGAGCTGGAGGTGATGTCCTTGAGGTCAGCCACGCCGTTGAGCGTGTTCTCAAGCACCTTCGTCAGGTTGTTCTCGATGTCGGAAGCGCTCGCTCCCGGGTAGGACGACATCACCAGGACGACGTTGGCGTCGAAGTCCGGGAAGTTCGCCAGGGATGTGTTCATCAGTGAGAAGACTCCGAAGACCGCGAAAGCGACGAAAATCAACGCAGTCGTGACGGGCTTCTTCACCGCGGATCTGTATATACTCATAGTTTAAACTCTTTAGTTGTTCTTGGAAATCTCGACCTTGGCCCCGTCCTTGAGGCTGGAGCTACCCTTGGTGGCTACCACATCGCCTTCATTAAGGCCTTCGAGAATCTCGTAATACCTGTCGAAATGACGGCCGACCTTGACGATCACGCTGTTCACTGTGTTGTCGGAACCAACTACATAGACACTTCTCTGGCCCGATCCCTGCATCTTGACGACGGCCTCGTCAGGAACAACGATGCTGTTGTTCACGCCGAACTCGACCTTCACCCTCGCGAACATTCCCGGACGCAGAGTCCTGTCAGTGTTGCCGACAAGCACTTCCGTAGTGAATGTGTGGCTCGTAGGATCGATTGTAGGATAGACCTTGTTGACCTTGCCTGTGAATGTCCTTCCCGGAATGGCGTCAGCGGTGATCTCGACCTGATCGCCTTTCTTGACCTTGGTGTAATCTGACTCGGAGATGCCAACGAGGAGCTTCACCGGAGTGATCTGCTGCACAACGAAGATCGGCTGGCCGGAATAAAGGTCGCCCTGATCGTAGTTCCTCGCGGTGATGACTCCGCTGATAGGGGAACGGAGCAAGGTGTTCTCAAGCAGGTTGTTGTAGGATCTGCGGCTGACCTTCCACGCCATCTCGGCGGCGTCGAAATCAGACTTTGACACGCCACCCTCCTCATAGAGGCTTCTCAGGCGGCTGAGCTCGGTCGAATCGTTGACAAGCTTGAGCCTCGCCTGGTCAAGCTGCGCGGCGTCCATCTCCGCGAGGAGCTGGTTCCTCTCCACAAAACTGCCCACATCCACCTTGATGCTCTTGATCCTGCCGCCTGTCTGAGGGGCGATGTTGTTGATGGCGAACGCCTGGACGGTCGTTGAATATACCTCCGTCTGGGGCACTTCCTGCCTTGTGGCAACCGCCGTCGAGATCAAGGTAGCCCTTTCCTCAACCTGGGCGGAAGCCCCGGCGTTGTCTGCCTTCCTGCCGTTTCCGCAAGCGGCCATAAGAACGGTGGCCGAGGCGAAAATCATAGTCCTGATTGTCTTGTTCATATTCTTGATGTTTTTATTTTTTACATATTCTCAAGGTCGATGTCTCCCTTCTCGTCGATGAAATCGTAGCCGAGGGTCTTCTCGAGGTTGGACTTCGCCACCACGAAATTATAGACAGCCTGCGACTGGGCCAGACTGGCCTGCGTCAAGGTCAGCTGAGCGTCATTTAGTTCCGTGATAGTGCTCTTGCCGACCTTGTAGGACTTGGCCGCGATGTCGTAGGCCTTCCGGGCGAGGGCCACGGCCTCGTTGGCGGAGTTGAAACTCTTCATGTTCGTCTCCATCGTGTTGAGGTACTGGCGGATGGCGATCTTGAGCTGGCGCTCGGTCTCGATCCTCTGGAGGTCGAGCTGGGCGGCCTGCACCTTGGTCTGGCGCACGTCATTGTGGCGTTTCCCGCCGGAGAAGATCGGGATGGAGATGCTGACTCCTACATAAGAGTAAGGAGACCACTGGTACTCGCTGAACTTGAAGTCGTTGGTCATCGCGATCATGCTGTACGAGAAGTTCGCGGCTATGCTCGGAAGATAGGCGGCCTTCTGCATGCGGACTGTCGAGGCAAGCTGCTCGGCCTGGATCTCAAGCTGGCGAAGGGTGGTGTTGTATTCCAAGGATGGGTCGCTGTTCTCGTTGATGTCCCTGAACATCTCCTTGGAGAAGTCCTCCAGAGAGCCGGACACGTCGATGTTCCTGTCAAGATCCACTCCCATCACGGCCTTGAGCTGCCAGAGGGCGAGAATCACCGAACTTTCGGCATTGTAGACATCAGGGATGGCGGCGGCCACCGTTGATTTTGCCCTTGTATATTCAAGCTCGGAGGCTTTCTGCGCGTTGTAGCGCCTCTCGGTCTGGGCAAAGTTGTCAACCGCGTTCTCGTAGACATCCTTGTAAACATTGAACGCCTCCTTGGCGAGCAGGACGGAGTAGTAGGCCTGCTTCACCTGGGTAACCATGTCCAGCCTTGAGGAACGGGCCTTCTCCACGGCGAGGTCCACGCTCTGGCCGGAGATCTTCAGGCTCTCCCAAAGCTGGGCGTTGACGATCGGCATCGAGGCCGACACACCGTAGTTGTAGGTGTTCCAGCGGCCTACGGCGAATCCGCCGCTGCCGGAACCGCCTTCCGTCTGCTCAATCTTCACCGGATCCATCCCGGCCTTGGCGGAAAGCTCATTGATGCGCATGAAGTATGGACCCAGAGAGCTCAGGAAGCCCATTCCGCCTCCGCCCTCCTCGTCCGAACCGCTGTCCGAGTCCATATACATAACCTGTTTCTTGATAGTCCTCTGATAGGCTCCCGAAGCGTTGATCTGCGGGAACAGGGAGGCGTAGGTGCCTTTCTTGGCATATTCCGTACGCTGGATCTCCTTGTCTGCCACCTTCACGGCGACATTCTCGCTCAAGGCGATCTGAAGGGCGTCGTTCAAGGTCAGGGTCACCAGCGAGGTGTCCTTGGGCGACTCCTTCGGGATGGTGTCATTCCGGTACTGGGCCTGCGCTGCCAGAGCAAGCGGCAGGGCCGCGGCGGTCAGAACTAGATACTTCAATCTGTTTTTCATACTATACTAACTATTTTTACAATTATCTGTTGATGAATATTCCTCAAAACCTTTCGGCGTGAGCAGCACCCTTGTCACGATGTCCTCGAAGGCCGCGGAGAGCGACTTGAACGAGACCTTCTTTCCCTCGATGCGGTGGCCGCCGTCAAGGTACTCGGCCATGCCCTCGTGCATGATGTAGATCAGCAGCTGCACCCCCTCAACGTCCATGTCGGAACGGATGAGTCCCTCCTTCCTTCCGGTGTCGAAACAATCCACAAAGAAGTTGTGAAGTGCCTTGGAGCGATCCTCGGCGCGCTTGATGAAGGTCTCAGGATAGTATTTCATGATGTCCTTGACCGTCCTCTTGTCCTTGTCCATGGTCTTTTTCCTGCCTACGAGGGCGAACATGGCCTTAAGCACCTGAACGGCGTTCTTGCCTTCGACCATCCTCTCGAACTCATCCTTCTTCCTCTCGACATTGTAGGCCATCACGTCGGCGACAAGATCCTCCTTCTGGGCGTAGTACTGGTAGAAGGTCTTCTTCGAGATGCAAAGCTTGCGGCAGATGTCATCGATGGACACCTCGCGGACTCCATCCTTTGAGAAGAGTCCGTTCGCCGTCATCATTATCGTTTCCTTTGTCAATTCAGCCATAATCTCTATATAATTGCGTCAAGCCATTCTGCAAATGCTATGCAAAAACCGTCAATTTTTCAAGCAATATAATAAAAAAATCCGCCACCCAAAAAGCAGCGGATTAATCAAGTGATTTATTTTTAATAAAATAAAACGATATACTGAAAAACTTAAAAAATTTCCAAGTTTCCTAGAGTACGCCAAAACGCTGAAGCGCGGTGACAACTCCATCCTCATCGACGGTGTCTGTGACATAGTCCGCGGCGGCCTTCACATCGTCGGTGGCATTGCCCATCGCGACACCGATCCCGGCATATTCAATGATCGGGATGTCGTTGCCGCCGTCGCCGAACGCCATGCACTCCTCGCGTGTCACGCCGATGCGCTCAAGGATGCGCGCCGCGCCGTAGGATTTTGACAGGCCTTCCGGCACAATGTCCAGAAAATAAGGGTGCCAGCGGGTGTAGGAGACATTCTTCAGCACCGGATAAAGCAGCCTTCGCGCCTGTTCGTCATCAAAGAATATGGTATATTCATAGACCGTGTGATTCTCCGCGACCTGCCGGAGGTCAAGGAAGCAAGGCGGGCGCAGGTTGATCATCTCAGCGATCTCCATCGCCTGCGGGCTTGCATGGTTGATCCCCGCCACGTTGTCGGCGAACACCCAGCAGGACACCTTCTCCCGCTCAGCGATTTCGGCCACCTGAAGGGAAGTCGCCTCAGGAAGCGGGTGACTGTCAATCACTTCCCCGTCAAGAGTCGTCTCCGCCCCGTTCATCGCCACATAGCCGTCGAACGGAAAGCCGTCCAGATTGTTCATCACCAGCCTTGCCCGTCCACTTGAAATGAAAAGCTTCACGCCCTTGGCCTGAAGCTCATGAAGTCTCTCCTTAAGATTCTCGGACATCCGGTGAGTCTTGAAACTCACGAGGGTGCCGTCAATGTCGAAAAATATCGCTTTTATCATCCTATTGCATCAAAATAATGCCATCTCATTATTCAACCATACAAAACTAACCATACCATCCACCCCCCAGTCACTGCGTGACAGCCCCCGGTGGGGGCACCGGGGACCGGATTCCCCAGACCCCTTGCGTCGCTTCGCACTGCGTGCGCATTATCTTTTCACCCCCCCCAGTCACTGCGTGACAGCCCCCGGTGGGGGCACTGGGGACCGGATTCCCCAGACCCCTTGCGTCGCTTCGCTCCGAGTGTCTATCCGTTAAGACTCTTGGCGTAGTGCGTAGGCTCGGACTTTTGGGGCTTGGTGTCGGGGATGACAGCGGCGGCGGGAATCTTCTTCTTATAGGAATAGACCAGGAGTCCGATACCCAGAAGCACAAACGGAATGCTCAACAGCTGGCCCATGTCAAGCGCCATGGTGTTCTCGAAATCCACCTGCGGCTCCTTGATGAACTCGATGAGGAAACGCATCCCGAAGCAGACAATGAAGAATATTCCTATGAAGGAACCCCTGTACATCTTGTCCAGCCTCTTGACATAGAGCCACAACAGCCCGACACCGAGGACCAGATAGCTCAGCGCCTCGTAGATCTGCGTCGGATGCTTCGGCTCGGTTTCTCCCCTGCGCTCGAAGATGAATCCCCACGGAAGGTTCGTAACATCGCCGTAAATCTCGGAGTTGCAAAGGTTTCCGAGCCTGATGAATGTCGCGGCGAACGCCACGGCTATGGCCAGATGATCCAGAATCCACAGGAAATCGATGTGGTTCTTCTTCCCGTACCTGCCCGCGAACCACCACATGCACAGGAGCAGCATCAGCGCCCCCCCGTGGCTGGCGAGTCCTCCGTGCCAGACGGCGAAGATCTCAAGGAAACCTTTCCAGGAGCCGAAATAATAGTCCGGCTGGTAGAATATGCAGTGCCCGAGACGCGCCCCGACAAGAGTGCCAATCAGCAAGGTGTAGAGAAGCGGATCAAGAAGGGTCTCGTTGACCTTTTCCCTCTTGAAGAACCTCGCGAACATCCAGTAACCAAGAATGAAACCGGAGACAAACAGGAGACTATACCACCTTACGGCGAACGATCCAATCCTGAATATCTCCGGATTCATATTCCAATGTACGAACAGAAGATCCATAACCTAAAAATCACTTTTCGTACAAACTTACATAAAATCTGCGATTCTTACGCCCCTTCGCCCAAGAAATTTAGAGGAAGGGGCGTGACGGTCGCGCCGCCGGCTACTCGCGGATAGCCGCGATGCCAGGAAGATCCTTGCCCTCGATGGCCTCAAGCATTGCGCCGCCACCCGTGGAGACATAGCTTACCTTGTCGGCGAAGCCGAGCTTTGTCACGGCTGCCACTGAGTCGCCGCCACCGACGAGAGAGTAGGCTCCGTTCTGGGTGGCCTCAGCCACGAACTCGGCGATCTTCTCGGTTCCGTGAGCGAAGTTAGGAAGCTCAAACACTCCGACAGGACCGTTCCAAAGGATTGTCTTGGAAGCAAGGATGATCTTCTTCCAGTTCTCAAGGGAAGCCTCTGAAGCGTCCATTCCCTCCCAGTCATCAGGAATGTTGAATATGTCGAATGTCTTGCGAGGAGTGTCGTTGCTGAACTCCTGGCCTGAAACCGTAGCGACTGAAAGTGAAAGATTTACACCCTTCTCCTTAGCCTCTTTCATAATCTCAAGAGCGTCCGGCATAAGCTCGTCCTCGTGGAGGGACTTTCCGATGTGACCGCCCTGGGCCTTGATGAAGGTGTAGCCCATTCCGCCGCCGATGATCAGGTTGTCAACCTTGTCAAGCAGGTTCTTGATGACACCGAGCTTGCTGGAAACCTTTGATCCACCGATGATGGCGGTGAAAGGATGCTGGGCGTTCTGGAGAACGTTCTCGATGGCCTTTACCTCTTTCTCCATCAGGTAGCCGAACATCTTGTCGTTCGGGAAGTAGGCGGCGATGAGCGCTGTGGAGGCATGTGCCCTGTGAGCGGTACCGAAAGCGTCGTTGATGTAGCAGTCGGCGTAGGAAGCGAGCTTCTTCACGAACTCCTTCTGGCTTGCCTTCACGGCCTTCTTGGCGGCAGCTTTCTCCTCGTCTGATGCATCGGCGGCGAGTCCTCTCGGCTTGCCTTCCTCCTCAGCGTAGAAACGCAGGTTCTCAAGCATCAGAACCTCACCTGGCTTGAGCGCGGCGGCCTGTTCGTCAGCCTTCTGGCAGTCGTCGGCGAACTGAACCGGAACACCGAGGCATTCAGAAACGTGACCGAGAATATGCTTGAGGGAGAACTTAGGATCAACTCCCTTAGGACGTCCGAGGTGGGACATAAGAATGAGGGAACCACCCTCGGCGAGCACTTTCTTGAGTGTAGGGAGAGCCGCGCGGATGCGGGTGTCGTCTGTGATGTTGAAATTCTCATCGAGCGGAACGTTGAAATCCACTCTGACAATTGCCTTCTTACCTTTGAAGTCGTAGGTGTCAATGTGCTGTTGCATAACCTTATTATATTAAAATAATTTCGATTTATTCCGACCGCAAATATAGTAAAATTCAGCGGATTGGACATCAGTCCGTCACACTATAACGATTAAATCCTGATGCAAAAGGATAAAATAGACTTTCTTTTTCCTATCTTTGCACGCTATGACGATCGAGTTTAATCCACAGAATTGGAAGGACTACGAACTTCTCGACTCCGGAAGGGGCGCGAAGCTCGAAAGGTTCGGTGAATATGTTCTTGCCCGCCCGGAGCCTAAGGCTTTGTGGGACAAGAGCATGACCGACGAGGAGTGGAACAGGCTCGCCCACACCCGCTTCACGCTGGGGGCCGGATTCGGCAAGGCCGGGAAGGAGGACAGCGGAACGTGGGAAAGGCTTAGGAATATGCCGGATCAGTGGTGGATCCGCTACAACAGAGGTCCGAAGTTCAGCCTCAGGCTGGGGCTCACGTCCTTCAAGCACGTGGGAGTCTTCCCGGAGCAGGCCGCAAACTGGGACTACATATTCAAGCATACTTCGGACATCGCCGCGAAGACAGGCTCCAAGCCTAAGGTTCTGAATCTGTTCGCCTACACGGGAGCGGCATCGCTGGCTGCCAAGTGCGCCGGAGCAGATGTCACTCATCTGGATTCAGTGCGTCAGGTCGTCACCTGGGCTCACGGCAACCAGGACCGCAGTGGTCTTGACGGCATCCGTTGGGTGGTCGAGGACGCGATGAAGTTCGCGAACCGTGAGGCCAAACGCGGCAATCTATACCAAGGCGTCATCCTGGATCCTCCGGCCTACGGCCACGGCCCGGACGGGGAAAAATGGAAACTGGACGAATGTCTTTTCGATATGATGAAGACCGTCGGAAAGATTCTCGCGCCACAGAACAGTTTCCTGGTTCTGAACCTTTACTCGAACGGATTCTCGGCCATTCTCGGCGAGACGGTCGTGCGTCAGGCCTTCGGGCTTGCGCCGGACGCCGCTCTCGAATCCGGAGAGCTTGTACTCAGGGACAAGTTCGGGAAGAACCTGCCGCTCAGTATATTCGTAAGACTCAGGAGGTAGAGAGGTTATGAAGTCATTCGTCAGATTCTGCCTGGTTTCCGTTGTCCTTGTGGCTCTCGCTTTCTTCTGCGAGGGGCTGAGGGTCAATTTCCTTGCCGGAACTGACACCGGGACGACCGTCCGGACTTCCACCGACAGCCTTACAGACCCGACCCAATCTGAACATTCATTCATAAAGTTCAACACAGTCTGCCTGACAAGCCCGACGGCCGAAGGACAGACAGTAACCCGCATAGTCACCGGTGCTTCCGGCAGTCCGTGCAGGGGTGCGCGCAGGACAGAGCTTGATTTCAGGATTCTTGAATCAAAGGCGTTCTGTCATCATAACGTGCAAAGACATTCCCTGCCGACACTGCGGAAGCTGCGTCTTTAGCGGTCGGTTTCCATTCCGGGTGACATGACTCACCCACCAATCAAAAAACAAGGGTGCCGCCCCCTCTATGGACGGCGAATAATGTATCATAATAACAAGGTGATGCAACCATATTTTTTACACGACAACTTTTTCCGGGAGTATTGTGTTCTCTCCGGAACAGCATCTAAATCTGAAAACAAATGGAAACCGTAAATATCAAGAAAACAAGATCCGCAAAGGACTTCATCATCACACTTTTGTTCCTTGCCGCAGGAGTCGGACTGCTCTTCTGCTCCGACTCTATGTTCATCCTCGGATGCACTCTCATAGCGTTCGCCGTGATCCTCTTCCTCGCCATGAAATCCTCATACGTGATCGAGGGCAAGGAAGGTTCGTTCAAGCGCAAGACCGCCAACTACCCGAAAACCAAGAAGGAAGAGCTTGTCTCCTTCCTTGAGGGCAAGTCTGACAAGGTTGTCCCAGAAGCTCCAGGCGGACTTCTGATGTACATCTACTACCGCAGAGACAAGTCCGCCGGCTTCGCCCAGATCAACGACTTTGACCAGTACGAGTACAAGCCGATCACCGAGATGCTTCCGCTGAACGCCGAGCAGGTGGAGGCTCTGGTCTAAAGACACTAGTCCCACCCGTGGCACCTAACCACTTGACAATAACTAACATAAGCATTCTCGTGGTGCCCAATATCTCACCACGAGAATGCTTATTTCGTTGATACTCAACTTATTACCTGCCACGCCATCCATTCCCCTTATCCCTGCATTCCACACCACTCCTATGCCCACACGCCAGACACCGCTCACAGCCCGGTCGCAGCACCTGCCGAAGCATCTGTGCAGCAACTGCCTAAGCACCTGAGCAGCACCTGC
>FR893165.1:23554-75218 GCA_000433355.1 Alistipes sp. CAG:435
TGGGAGCAACCTGCAAAAGATCCTGCACGGCACCTGCCGAAGCACCTGCGCAGCAACTGCCAAAGCACCTGAGCAGCACCTGCCGAAGCATCTGTGCAGCACCTGCCAAAGCATCTGCGCAGCAACTGCCGAAGCATCTGTACAGCACCTGTCGAACCACCTGTCGAAGCATCTGTGCAAAACCTACCGCGGAATCCCACCGCACTGGCGATTGAACTTGACAAAAAACAAAATGAAAATGGAAAGTTTACTTCCCCGTAAATTGATCTCATTGACATGTGTCGCCCTTGTTGCGATGTCACATGCGGTTTCCGCCCAGAACACCTCTGCCGTCAATGCCACCGCTTTTGATTTCCTGAACAGGAATATCTGTCCGGCCTCGTCAGGCAGAGCCGGCACCGATCTAGCATTCTCCGATCCGAGCTCGCTCACAATCTTCTCGAATCCGGCGTCGCTCGCTTTCTCGGAGAAAGAACCCGATGCCGCTGTGGCATATTCACTATGGCAGCCAGACAGGCTCAAGACCAATGTCTATGACGCAGGGCTGACCTTTCGTCCGTATGATAAGTTGGGTGTGGCGGCAGCCGTGTCTTACGGCATCGGAGAAAGCTACGACAAGTACACCTCAACCGGAGTTCCGGACGGCACTTTCACCCCGAAAGAGATTGTCGCCGGGTTCTCATTGTCTTACAAGCCGTTGAGTTACATATCATTCGGTGTGAACATGAAATACGCTTCCACCGCGCTTACCCAGAAGGACTCCCACAAGGCATTCGCAGCCGACGCTTTCGCCCTTGCTGATGTGTCCGGAATCCGCATAGCGGCAGGCGTAAGAAACATCGGTGGCAAGATCAAGTCATCTGAAGGTTCCTCGTTCAGTCTGCCGGCATCGGTCTCAGCCGGCGTGGCGTACAGGTTCGTGAACACAGAACAGCATCATATCGAGGCTGGAGCTGACGCTGACATATTCATTGACGGAGGCGCGTCCGCATCGGTTGGTGTGGAATATTCCTATAGAAATGCCGCGTTCGCCAGACTGGGCTACAATTACGCTTCAGACAAGGCTCCAGTGCCCTCATTCGCATCCGTCGGCATCGGGTTCCGCATCCGTTCCGTCAGGATCGACGCATCCTACATCCTTCCGGAAAAAGATTCTCCTCAGAAAAACACATTTTCTGCAGGAGTCGGAATTTGGTTTTAGAAACGAATCTGTCTGTCAATAGAATAATCACAAAAACTCCGGTTTCGGGACAGCCGGGAAATATGTTCGACAAAAACACAGCCAGCGATAAGAGCGTAAGATTCCGAAGCCGGGGCTTTAAAACTGAATATTATAGTTACCTGTCTTCTATGGCTTTCATCGCCATAGTGAAGGAATTGTTCTCTACCAGCATCTTGAGGAACTCCTTCGTGGCGTTTTTGCAATAGGTGCCTTTGAGAAGATGGAATGATCCCTGCATTTCAGAGTGCGGGTGATCAAGACTCAGGGCGACGAAATCCTTGTTGCCGCGGACAGTGGCCTCGGAAAGGAGCGTCACGAGGCCGGTGCTGGAGACCATTTCCAGAAGCATACTGAGATCGTTGATTTCCAGACGGACATCAAACTTGAAGTTCTGGCCGTAGAGCAGGCTGTCAAAAGCGTTCCTTGCCTGCAATCCTCTGGCCGGCAGCGCTAGCGGAAGCTTTTCCAATTCCGTCAGACGAATGCTCTCCATCCGGGCTACGGGATTGTCTTTGCCGGCGATCACGCAAAGCTTGCTGTTGAACAGGATGTGCGAGTCGATGTCCTCGTAGCTTTCCAACGGCTTGTAGGACAGAGCCACATCAAGTTGCCCGTGCTCAAGCATTTCCATAAGGTTCTCCATCGAACGGCAGTAAACCTTCAGCTTGATCCCCGGGTACTTCTTCATAAAGTCCCGGACCGTGTCCGCCAGCAGCGGGCAGAACGTGTAGGTCGCTCCCACATTCAACGTGCCGATATTCAGCTCCCTCACGTCTTTCATCCTCTCGGCGCTTGCATCCACATCTTTGAGAACCTGCTTGGCGTACGGAAGGTATTGCTCCCCGTAGTCACTCAAGGCGACGTGCCTTGAGTCCCGGACAAGAAGTTCCACACCAAGTTCATCCTCAAGCTGCTTTATCTGCTGGGACAAAGTGCTTTGGGAGATGAACAAAGCCTTTGAGGCCTCGGAGAAGCTGCACAATTGCGCGACTTTGACGAAATAACGTAGTTGTCTGAATTCCATTACTTTGTGACCTTAAACGAAAAATTTTGAAAAAGCAGGATCGGGAGCAAGGCTCCGACCACCATCGCGATGATGGTCACCATACAAGTCATCCAGTTGAACCTCAACAGGTACAGGTAGTGCATGAATGTCGGCTCCGAATAAGATCCCAGGCAATGCAGCAAGGATTGTATCGTCCGGTAGGCGTACATTCCCGGAACCATCGGCAGCAGAGCCGGGAAAGATATGCATTCGGCCGGTGTCTTTATCATCTTGGCCGCCGGCAAAGCCAGAAAGCCGATGACAAGGGCGCCAAGCATACTGCCTGAAGCCAACTGGAAGCCGCATATATTCATCAACACATATCTGGTCATATGTCCTGCCGCGGCGATCAAGGCGCACAGAGGGAACACCCTCGGTGACGGATTGCTGATGCTTGAGAACCCTATCGCCGCTATCGCGGCAAAGATACCGTCTTTTATGATAAGAAAAAAAAGTTCCATTACAGAAATTGAATATTCAAAAGCCCGAAAGCGATGCAAAGTCCCAGAGACAGGCAGACCGTGATGATCACGGCGTGCAGGAATCGGCTGATGCAGCAGATGTAATGGCCATAGATAAGGTCACAGACAGCGTTGCAGAAAGGAATTCCCGGGACGAAATAAAGGACACTTGTGGCAAGGGCTATCTCCGGGGTCTTTCCCCAGCCGAAGACAAAGCCTGAGCAGGCTATCACAGCCGAGAGACAGGCGGCAAGGACGATGACTATCCTGAAATCAACGCCTTTGGCAGGAAGTTTCTGTTTGAGGAAGAATCCGTCGATAGTGGCGATGAACACAATCAGCATAGAGATCAAGTCCCCTCCGAACAATTCGCAGAATGATGCGTTGGCAAGTCCCACAAGCACAAGCACAAGCCAAGGATTGAGGCGTTTCTTTTCAAGAATATCACGGAACCTGGCCGTGGCCTTACAGACATCCAAATCCTCTTCGACCACCTTCCAGCTGAGACTGCTCAGGTCAGAGACTGTGTTGAAGTTGATCCTGTCGGCCGGAATCTTTCCGGTCACGGTGTAGGATTTCTCCTCGTTCTCGTCCCAAAGGTTCAGGACAATGCAGGTCGGAAGAACAGAGAAGTCAGCCTTGGTGTGCCACTGCTCGGCAATCCGGCCAAGATTCTTCTCGATGCGGATTGTCGTCGCCCCGCTGGCGTAAAGTTCGGTGGTGTAGTCTCTCAGGAATATGCTCTTGCGCTTCAGTTCGTTATGCAGCGTGAGTTCCTGAGTTTCCATATTCATTCTCCTTCTTTACAACATCGTGGATGGACACAACGTTATCAGCCTTCGCGTCTGAATCTTCATCTTCAAAGGATCCGTAGAAAGGGACTCCGTCAGCATCCACACCATCCCTGCCTCCGTTCCAGGACACAGGCCTTACAAGGGTGTCGGAATAGGTAATGATGCTGTGCTTTGCATTGAAGGCCTTAAGCCTTTCGTGCAGGAAGGAAACGATCAGGATAACCGCGCTTGCGACCGCGCAAATGATGATCAGTGATCCGGAATTGGCGCTCATAGCAGCCGTGGAAATTTCAAGTGGTGTCATAATCTTACGCTCTTTTTTTTGACGACGCAAAATTATAACACCACTTGCGGATTGGGATGGATTATCATCCCTTTGTTTCGATAACTGCTATCGGGATTCCCGAAACATCTTATGACTGGGCGGAAAGGAAGGCGGCGAGGGTCTTTTCGATCTCGTCGGCGAAGTCCTTGTCGCCGGCCTTGCGGATGACATCGTTTGTCATGTAGTAGATAAGGTTGCAGTTATATTCAAAGTCACTCTTGCACATCGGGTAGAAGTCGAGATAGAACCTGATGGACTCGGTGAGCTCATTGGTCAGTTCCGTGGCGAGAGCCTTGGCTTTCTCAGGCTTGCCAAGAGCGTAGTAGTCCTTGACCATCTCGATCGGGAAGAGGGCGTTGGAACCCCAGCCGAGGATAGAGTTGTCATAAGGATATTCCTTCGGCTTGAGAACCTGCTGGCACTTGTCAAGCATCTGCTCGGCGCGGTCGTTCTCCCCGGCGGCGATGAAGGCGTTGGCGGCGGACACGAACATATTCCTCAAAGACATGACGCCAAGGAAGGTGTAGGTGTTCTGGTAATCAACACAATAGTCCTCACGGGAAACGGCGTCGAAGCAGAACTTGTCCGTGATCTTGTCGTACAGGTCATCGGTGTCCACAAGGCCGACATCAAGGGATTGAGGCTTGTTCTTGATCGGGATGAACTTGTAGGAGAAGCCCTCGTACATCAGGTAGTCGCGCAGACCGATGTTCAGGTCTCCGCCCTGATTGAGCATATTCAAAGGCCTGTCCCACTGGTAGGTGGAGAGGAAGTCAAGCAGGAAGAGCTCAGGCTTGCTGAGGAAATTCTTGCTCTTAGGGATCTCAATCACGATAGAGTCCGGAATCTGCTCGGCGAACTTCTCGCTCACGATTCCGCTCTTGAGGCAGTTCTCCTTGTTGACCGGAATTATCATCTTGCGGGAAATCCAGTAATCCGTCTTGCGCCCGTCCTGATAGACCAGTTTGGCGTCAGGATGCTTGAACACTGTGACGCAGTCCGAAAGCAGCAGAGCCTGGCCACGCTTGTCCTCGATAGGAATCCATTCATTGGTTCCGTAGAGGTACTGCTCCTGTCCGATCGAGAGGTTCAGAGGAGCGGAGTTGTTGATCGCGTACCTCATCTGGTCGATGTACCAGTCGGTTCCAAGGAGGGATGTATTGCATATTCTCACGTCATTCCTGAAGCCCTCGACCTCCTGGGCGTACCACAGAGGGAAGGTGTCGTTGTCACCGTGGGTTATCAGTAAACCGTTCTTTTCCACTGAATTAAGATAATTCTTGGCGACCTCGACGGCGGTGTAGCGGTTGCTTCTGTCGTGGTCGTCCCAGTTCTCCTCCGCCATAAGCGCCGGCACGAAAAGGCAAGCCACGGAAGCCACGGCCGCCACAGCGACAGTATGCTTTTCCTTCAACGCGGAAGTGATCCATGAATATAAGGCAGCGACGGAGAATCCGATCCAGATGGCAAAGGCGTAGAACGAGCCAGCGTAGGCATAGTCCCTCTCGCGCACCTGGTACGGAACCTGGTTCAGATAGAGCACGATGGCGATTCCTGTCATAAAGAAGAGCAGGAATGTCAGCCAGCAGCCTCGGCGGTCCTTGTCGAACTGGAAGCACAGACCGATGAGTCCAAGGAGAAGAGGCAGAAAGAAGTAGTGGTTCTTGCCCGGGTTGTCCTGAAGCCATTGCGGAGCGTTGCTCTGGTCGCCAAGATGAATCTTGTCGATGAACGGGATTCCGCTCTCCCAGTTGCCCGTGAACAGGTCGGCGGAAGGCGTGTGGATCTCGTTCTGCCGTCCCACGAAGTTCCACATGAAGTACCTCCAGTACATCCAACCAAGCTGGAAGTCAAAGAAATAGGAGAGGTTCGCACCCTGTGTCGGCTTCTTGTACTGAGCGCCCGGCACCGGAGTGCCCTTTCCGTTGGTGTAGGATTCGTAGAACTTTATGTGCCTCTCATCGTTGCTGTACATTCTCGGAAACAGCATCTTTCCGGCACGGTCATATTTCACGTCCACAGGGCTCGGGGCCTTCTTGTACTTGCCGTCCAGAGGAGCCCAATAGGATTTCTGCTCAAGCTCGTACGGAGCGCCGTAGTACTGGCCGTAGAGCAACGGAGTCGAGCCGTACTGCTCACGGGAGAGATAGCGCACGAGGGTGAACGCGTTGTCAGGCTGGTACTCGTTGGTCGGAGTCTTGGCGCATGAGCGGATGATTACGATGCTGAACACCGAGAATCCGATCACGATCGTGGTGAAGCACAGCAGAGCCGTGTTCCAGAACACCCTCTCTGTCTTGAGGGTCTTGAAAAGGCCCCAGAAGCAAGCAGTGAGAAGAGCCACGATGAAGAAGGCCGCTCCAGTGTTGTACGGAAGCCCGAGAGTGTTAACGAAGAACAGGTCAAAGTACGCGGCTATCTTAGGGATGTAAGGCACCATGAAGAAGAGGATGAACGCCAGGATCACCACCGAGACGGCAAGAATCTTGACATATTCCCAGAATGAATATGGCTTGTCCTCCCTCATCTTGAAGTAGTACATATAGACCAGCATCGGAATCGCCAGCAGGTTCAGCAGGTGGACTCCGATGGAGAGTCCCATCAGGAACGAGATCAGCACGATCCAGCGGTTCGCGTACCTGCGGTCGGTCTCCTCGTACCACTTTGTCATCGCCCACACGACCATCGCCGTGAACAGGGACGACATCGCATAGACCTCGCCCTCGACGGCCGAGAACCAGAACGTGTCCGAGAAGCAATAAGCCAGAGCGCCGACGGCTCCGCTGCCGTAGATGGCTATGGCCTGGCCAAGTGAATACTCCCCGGTTCCGCCCTCGCCGTCACGTTTCGGCACAATCACTCTCTTGACGAGGAAAACGATTGTCAGATAGAGGAAGAATATGGTGAGAGCCGAGCAGACCGCGCTCATCGAGTTCACCATCACAGCGGCCTTGTCCGGACCCGTGAACATGGTGAAGAACCTTGCTATGAGCTGGAAGACAGGGTTTCCCGGCGGGTGTCCGACCTCAAGTTTGTACGATGAAGCGATGAACTCTCCGCAGTCCCAGAAAGAGGCTGTCGGCTCGATTGTGGAGAGATAGGTGAACGCGGAGATGGCCAGAACAGCCAGCGCCGTCACCTTGTTCCACAGTTTGAATTTCTTAATGTCCATAAACTAACGATGTTCCTAAATCGGCCGAATCAAGCCGTTAAACAGACAAAGATACAAAAGGATTCGCTATCTTTGCAAAAATATAACAATGAATATTATGAAACCCGATAACGATTGGAAGCAGCGACTCGGCGTCGTCTATTCGACCGACCCGAACTTCAACTACGCCACGGAGGAGACCGCCGAGGCTGAGACCCTTGAGCCGTCCAGGCAGAGACTGACCGTCACCATCGACAGAAGGAACAGAGGCGGAAAGCAGGTCACGCTGGTGAGCGGATTTGTGGGCACGCAGGAGGATCTGGCGGCTCTTGGCAAGACACTGAAAGTGAAATGCGGGGTCGGAGGCTCGGCCAAGGACGGGGAGATCACCATCCAGGGAGACCTGCGGGACAAAGTCACGGAGCTTCTCAGGAATATGGGCTACAACGCTAAAAGGGGCAACTGACACTCATGATCGACGATCCGGTTTTCTGTGGCCTCGCGGTCATATTCACATTCATTTTTCTGCTGAGCGTCGGGAGCTTCTTCAAGATCATCCCATCGCTGGGAGACTGCGTCATGCGCTGGAAAGGCAACCTTGACCTTGAAGACAGCCTTCAGCTGAGCGGCAGCCGCAACTGGATGGTCATGGTCCTGTTCGTGCCGCTATGCATGGTCGTCTATTCTCATGGCCTCTATCAACCGGACTACATGGAATCCCTTCCCCCCGCTCTGGGACTGGCGGCCACCTGCGGGACGATGCTGGCATACCTCGTGCTGAGATCTTTCCTGAACTGGCAGTTGGAAATGGGAGCCTACCGGACGAAGACTTTCACGGCGGCCAACCATGCCTTTTTCAACTACATCATAATTCTTTTCCTGATCGTGTTCCCTGTCGGGGCCATACTGAATATTTCAGTTGGTAATAAGGAACTTACGCGTGTGGTGCTTCTGCATGTAATAGCCGTCACCTACTTGTTCCACATCTTCAGGCGAGGACAGATTTTCGCCTCGGCTTGCAATCCTTTCACAACATTTTTGTATCTTTGCGGCCTTGAATTACTTCCGACCACCGTTCTAGTGCTTTCAGCCAAGCTGCTATAGTGTCACCGGAGGCCGAACTAGAAAACAAGAATATGGCAATAAAGAAGATTTTGATCTCACAGCGCGCTCCGATGAACGACGCACCCTACGTCGCACTGAAAGAGAAATTCGGCGTTGACATCACATTCAAGCAGTTCTTTCTCATCGAGCCCCTCTCTTCCAGAGAGTTCAGGGCGCAGAGGATAAACATTCTGGATTACACCGCAATCATTTTCTCGTCCCGCCATACTATTGACGCGTTCTATGGCCTGTGCGATGAACTGAGGGTCAAGGTTCCGGAGACAATGAAGTATTTCTGCACGACCGAGGCCGTGGCGATGTACCTTCAGAAGCACATCGTTTACCGCAAGCGCAAGATATTTTTCGGCAACGGGACTCCCGAGTCCATCATAGAACAGATCGGAACCAAGCACAAGGGTGAGAAGTTCCTTGTGACCCAGTCCGACTCAAGCAACAGTTCTCCGCTGACGAATCTGATGGAAGCGCAGAAACTTGATTACAAGACAGCCGTGTTCGTCAAGTCTGTGCCTCAGGACCTTAAGGAGATGAACCTGCAGGACTACGACATGATCGTATTCTACAATCCGTACGACATCAAGTCCCTCTACGAGAACTTCCCTGAGTTCCAGCAGGGAGACATCAAGTTCGTGGCCTACGGGAAATCCATCGTGAAGGCGATGGAGGAAGCCGGCCTCAAGATCGAGATCCAGGCTCCGACTCCGGAGGCTCCGTCCGTGGCCCGCGCGATCGAGCTTTACCTCAACGCCCAGAAATAGTTACAGAAATGTTCACTCTACCGAAATCCGAGCGGCTTCACGGGAAGTCGAAGATTTCGGCTCTGATGTCAAGGGGCCGCTGGGGCTTCACGTCCGGTCTCAAATACTGTTTTCTGAAAGAAGAGGATGCCAATGATGGGATTCCGTCACAAGCCAATTCCATTATCGTGTCTGTTCCCAAGCGGCTTTTCAAGCGGGCCGTCAAGCGAAACCTGCTGAAACGCAGGCTCAGGGAAGCCTACAGGACCCAGAAGGACATTCTCCCTCCGAAAGGATATTCAATACTGTTCCTTTATAACACAAAGGAGGTCTTGGAATATTCGGCTTTGCGGGAGCAGGTCGCCTCGGTTCTTCAAAAACTTGCGGAACATGAAACCTAGCGGGAATATTCCTCCATGGAGACAACGGATCAGGAAAGTGTGCATCGCACCGTTTCTGGCCCTGATCTGGTTCTACCGCACCTGCATCGGGCCTTATATTCCAAAGACATGCAGGTTCGAGCCGTCGTGCTCAACCTACGCCATCGAGGCGTTGAAGAAGTGGGGACCGATCAAAGGGTTGTTCCTGACTGTCTGGAGAATCCTTCGTTGCAATCCTTGGGGCGGCAGCGGGTATGATCCCGTCCCTTAGATTTTGGCGCTTCGACAGGCCCGGCGACCAGATGAATCAGATCTTGTGATTCTTCTTCCGGGAACGGAGGTGCGAGACGCTCTCCACAAGGAGTTGGTCCCTAAGAATATACCTCGCGGCGATGAAATTCAGGATGGCCGCCACAAGCGGGAACACCGCGGTGAACTTGAATATCCACTCCTTGTCAGCCGTGAAGTAATCCACTCCGATCCAAGTCTGAAGGGCGATCATCAGGATGGCGGAAAGCACGGCTGTGCGCATCTGGAAGACACGCGCGTTGAAAGTGAACACCGCCAACAGCTGAAGGATGGTGATCAGAATCAAAAGGATAAGGTAAGGGGTGTACTTAATGTAGGTCAACTCGACGGAATGAACTCCGCCGGGACCTAAGGTAAACGCCTTGACACTGAAGAAAAGCGCCACTATCAAACCTGTGGCGATGCACAGGTATAAAGTTTGAAGTCTCTGCCACATATTTCACAAAAATAGTTAATTCCGTTGAATATTCTTATATTTGGCGAGTTAATCATTAAAATTCATATTATGAGAATAGCAGAATCTGAATTAATCATCAACGATGACGGCTCGGCGTTCCACATCCATCTGAAACCGGAAGAGCTGGCTGACATCGTCATCCTCGTCGGCGACCCTGGAAGAGTGGATATGGTCGCCGGATTCCTCACCGACATCGAGTTCCGCCACCAGTCAAGGGAGTTCGTCTCCACGACCGGCAAGTATAACGGCAAGAGAGTCACCGTGTTGTCAACCGGAATCGGAACCGACAACATCGACATCGTGATGACTGAGCTGGACGCCCTCGCGAATGTGGACTTCACCACCCGCGAGCCGAAGAAGGAGCACAGGACCCTCACGATCCTCAGGATCGGAACCTGCGGGGCTGTCCAGGCCGACATTCCGCTCGGATCAGCGATTTTCTCCCACTATTCCGTGGGCTGCGACGGTCTGATGAACTGGTACGAAGGCCGTGACGAACTCTCCAACCTTGAGATGGAGAAGGCTTTCAAGGAGCACACGCATTGGGACAAGAACCTTCCTTCGCCATATTTCGTGAAGGCCAGCGAGAAGCTGATCAAGAAGTTCGAGGACTGCTCGGTAAAAGGCATGACAATCTCTGCCTCAGGATTTTACGGACCTCAGGGCAGAGTCGTGAGACAGGGCCTGGCGATGCCGGATATGCTTGAGGACTTCGAGTCCTTCCGCTTCGGGGAATATCGGATCACCAATTTCGAGATGGAAAGCTCGGCGGTCGCAGGAATGGCCAAACGTCTCGGACACGAGGCCGGCACGATCTGCTGCGCCATCGCCAACCGCTACCTCAAGAGCAGCAACCCGGACTACAAACCACAGGTGCGCGCCCTCGTGGAACTCGCCCTGAACAAACTCTGCGAATAGAAGAAACGGGAATATCACTCCATACGGCGTCCTGAACTGTTGTTGAAACGGCTCAGGACGTTTTCTGAATATGTCTTGGTGATCGGGATAGGTGCGATTGAGTCGTTGTCAAGATCCAGTTCGTAGCCGTCCTTCTCCTTGCGCAGGACCTTGACCTTGTCCATATTCACAATATATTTTCTGTGGCAACGCACAAGGCTGCTTCCACGGAAACTCTCCTCCACGGTCTTGAGACGGCAGCGGAGCATATAGCGCTTCAGGTCGCCCTTGCTGTCGGTGTACCAGACCACGATGTAGTTGTCGTCAGACTCGATGTAGTAGAGATTCGAGGCGCTGACGCACAGTTTCAGGTCACCGCTATTGTCGAAAAGCGTGATCATCTCCAACTGTGAGACCGGCACAGCCTCGTCAGAGACCACATTGCCGTAGTTCATCAGACGGATGATCTGGTTCTTGTCCTGAATGGCGTAGTACATCCCGGCAAGGATGTAAGGAATTATCAGAGAAGTGTTTCCGTACAACAACGCCTTTCCCAGCGTCGCCGGGAACTGATCCCACCCGATGCCTGTGATCGGCACGGTGATGAATGAATATGCCAGACAGATCACGATGACCTCGCAGACGCACCACGTTATGTAGCCCAGAAAATTCATCTTCAGCTTGTTTCTAGTCTTGTACATTATGTATTTGCTGAGGATCACGATCATAAGCGAGCCGAGCGCGAAAAGCACCGTGAAAACGAAGAATCTGGAGTTCCCGAGCGCCATCCAACTGTTGTGCGAGAACGGCAGGCTGACCAGAAGGAACACGATGGAGAACAACGCCGTGAATGTCACGGTGTAGATAAGTTGGTTCTTGCCACGAAGATAGCCGGGCAGAGGCTTGTTGAAAAAACTCATCCTTTCCTCTTTTATATGGCAAATATAACACTTTTTAGGTTTATCAAAAACCGGAGATTCACCACAAATCCGGACAAATCGCCACTAAAAACATCGAGATGGCTACACCACGGGCACATTCACCACTTAATTTTTGAGCGATTTTGGCATATTCATATTTTTGTCGGCGAGAATACATTAATATTAGTGAATATATGAAAATCATCGGTACAGGAAGCGCGCTTCCAAAAAAGGTCGTGACCAATGATATGCTTGCGGGATTTCTGGACACCAGCGACGAGTGGATCTACCCTCGCACCGGAATCAAGACAAGACACGTGATCACAGACGAGAATCTGGAGGATCTCGGAACCGAAGCCGTACGAAAGGCTCTTGAGATGTCCGGACTGAAAGCCGAAGACATCGACCTCTTCATAGTCTCCAATGTCGTTTCCGAATATATCACCCCGGGAATGAGCTGCATCATCGGTGAAAAACTCGGACTCAAATGCCCGATGTTCGACATCAACTGCGCTTGTCCGGGATTCGTCTATGCCTTGGATATGGCGGAGACATACTACAAGGCCGGAAAGATCAGGAACGCCATCGTGGCGTGCGTCGAGGAGCCGACCAGAATGGCCAGTTGGAAAGACAGAGGAACATGTGTCCTGTTCGGAGACGGGGCCGGAGCAGTAGTGCTGACCGAAGGGGACAACATCAAAGGCACAAAACTGCATGCAGAGCCATCCAAGGATGAGATCTGGCAGTTCAGGACACTTGTTGACACGCCTTACATCACAAAAAAGGAAGAGGACGTCCCGATGCAGATGAAAGGCCGGGAGGTGTTCAAGTTCGCGGTCAAGGCGTGCACGGAAGGTGTGCAAAGTCTTCTGGACGAAGTGGGAATCGACAAGAGCGAGGTGGCATACTTCATGATTCATCAGGCCAACCAGAGAATAATCGACTCGATCATCAACTATATGGGTCAGCCTGCGGAGAAGTTCCCCGTCAACATCACCGATCACGGAAATTCCTCGTCAGCCTCCTGCCCTATCCTTTTGGACGAATGTAACCGGAAGGGGATGTTCAAAAAGGGGGATATTTTAGTCTTTAGCGCATTTGGAGCCGGACTTCTCTCAGGAGCAGCCATAGTTGAGTGGTAATCCGAACATTAATTATTATATTTGCAACTATATGATAAAAAGTATTATATGTGACTTGCTCGGAATCGAGCGTCCTCTGTTCCAGGGAGGTATGGCCTGGATCGCTGATGCGAAACTGGCAGCCGCCGTCTCAAACGCCGGTGGACTTGGACTGATCTCTTCAATCAACTTCGGCACGGAAGCCGTCAGGGAAGAGATCCGCAAATGCAAGACTTTGACAGATAAGCCATTCGGTGTCAACATCATGCTCCAGGCTCCTAACGCCGGAGAAGTGGCGGACATGATCATCGAGGAAGGCGTGAAGATCGTGACGACCGGAGCCGGCTCCCCTGCCGCCTATATGGAGAAATGGAAGGCCGCCGGAATCAAGGTCATCCCTGTTGTGGCGTCCGTTGCCTACGCACTCAAGATGCAGGAACTCGGAGCGACAGCCGTTGTGGCCGAAGGCGCGGAATCCGGAGGACATATCGGGGATATCCATACAATGGCGCTTGTACCGCAAGTGGTTGATGCCTTGGATATTCCAGTCCTTGCCGCGGGTGGAATATTCGATGGCAGAGGGGTTGCGGCCGCTTTTATGCTCGGAGCCAAGGGCGTTCAGGTCGGGACGAGGTTCCTCATCGCCGACGAGTGCCATATTCACGAGAATTACAAGGCCAGACTGATCGCCGCGTCCGATGTCAGCACAATGGTGACCGGCAAGTCACTCGGAGACGCTGTCCGTGGCCTCAAGACCCCGTTCGCGAAGAAATTTTTCAAGATGGAATATGACCCTGCGGTGCCTAAGGAAGAGGTTCTGAAGTTCGGCACCGGATCTATGCGCAAGGCAGTCTTTGACGGAGACCTTGCTGGAGGAAGCTTCCTCGCCGGTGAGGTTGCCGGAATGATCAAGAAGAAAGAGACCGCCAGGGAGATCGTCGAAGACCTGATGGACGGAGCGGAGAAACTGCTCGCCGGGGCCCCTGGATTTCTGGCTTAAATCAATGATTATAAAGGATAAAACATGAATAAAAGAGTAGTTATAACTGGAATGGGAGTCATCTCCCCTGTAGGAAATGATGTGAACACATTCTGGAGCAATCTGTGCGACGGAGTGTGCGGAATCGAGGCCATCAAGGCTTTCCCGACCGACAATCTGCCGGTTGGAATCGCCGGAATCATCAAGGGCTTCAAGGCTGAGGAATACGGCATGGACAAACCTTTCATCAGAAAGCAGGATCTGTTCACCCAGTACGGAGTAGCCGCGGCTTACCAGGCCATTAAGCAGTCCGGCCTCGCCTCACAGGGTGAAGGCCAGAACATCGACCCGTTCAGACTCGGCGTTTATTTCGGTTCCGGAATCGGCGGATTCGCCACCCAGTACAGGGAGATCGCCAAGATGATCGAGGATCCTTCCGGCCAGTGGATCTCACCGTTGTTCATCCCTACGATGATCTCCAACATCGCCGCCGGCCACATCGCGATCATGCACCACGCCGAAGGCCCTTGCCTTGACATCGTGACGGCCTGCGCCACATCCACAAACGCCATGGGAGAGGCTTTCCGCGCCATCAGGAACGGTTATGCCGATGCCATCATCACAGGAGGATGCGAGAACGCCACAATCCCGATCGGAATCGTAGGATTCGCCAACGCAAAGGCCCTCTCAAGAGCCACTGATCCAAAATACGCATCCCTTCCGTTCAACGCCAACCGCGCCGGATTCGTGATGGCCGACGGATCAGCCGCCCTTGTGCTTGAGGAATATGAGCACGCCAAGGCCCGTGGAGCACAGATTCTCGGTGAGATGGTCGGTTACGGCAACACCTGCGATGCCTACCACTCGACCGCACCGAGACCGGACGGAACAACCCAGGCGAAGTGCATCGAACTCGCCCTTGAGGAAGCAGGATTCGACAAGGAGAAGGACAACCTCTACATCAACGCTCACGGAACTGGCACAAAGTTAAACGATGTCGCCGAGACACTCGCTTACAAGAACGCACTCGGAGACTTTGCCTACAAGGCTCACATCAGTTCCATCAAGTCCATGACCGGACACATGTTCGGAGCGGCGGGAGCGGCCGAGGCAATCGCCACGGTGCTCGCCCTTCGTGACGGAATCTGCCCTCCAACAATCAATCTGGACACTCCGGATCCGGAATGCGATCTTGACTATACTCCTAACAAGGCTGTCAAGACAGACCTGACGCTCGGAATCTCCGACTCGTTCGGATTCGGTGGACACGACGCCTGCGTCGCCTTCAGAAAATACGAAGGATAAGTCCATTAAAAGTCCAAGTGTTATGAATATCGAAGAAATCAAACAATTCATGCCGCACCGTGAGCCTATGCTTCTTATAGAAGAGGCTCACATTGACGAGAACGGTGTCGCGCACTCCCAATACAGAATCAAGGAAGACGAGTTCTTCACAAGAGGGCATTTCCCTGGCAATCCGATAGTTCCGGGTGTGATCCAATGCGAGATCATGGCCCAGAGCTGCGCCATTCTCGTCAAGGATGAGATTCCGGGACACATCACTCTCTATGCAGGACTGGACAAGGTCCGCTTCAAGAATCCCGTAAAGCCTGGAGACCTTTGTGAGGTGACGGCCACGCTGGACGAGAGAAGAGGCAACCTGTTCTTCTGCTCCGCCAAACTGGAAGTCGGCGGCAAACTTTGCTGCAGAGGCACATTGAGTTTCGCCCTTGTACCTATAGAATAGATGGAGTACAGACGTTTGGGAGAGGACGAGTTCCGGGATCTGGAGTCACGGATTCTTTACGAGGACAATCATATTCTTGTCTTCAACAAAAGACCTGGAGAGATCGTCCAGGCAGACAAGACCGGGGACGAGTGTCTGGCCGAGACGCTGAAAGCGTTCATCGCCCAAAGAGATGACAAGCCGGGCAAGGTGTATGTGGGAATTCCGCATCGCCTTGACCGGCCTGTCAGTGGTATAACAATCCTCGCCAAGACCTCGAAAGCCCTCTCCAGACTCTCCGAGATGTTCCGGTCCGGGAATATTCACAAGACGTACTGGGCATTGTGCTGCGCCGCGCCTGAGAAAGAATCGGCGGAACTGGACGACTGGCTGGTCCGCAACGAAAAGATGAACAAAAGTTTCATTGCAAGGGGTGGCGAGAAGACTCCCGGAGCCAAACTCGCCAAACTGATCTACACACATCTGAAAGACACGGAAAGATACTCCTTGATTGAGGTTCAATTGCTTACAGGAAGGCATCACCAGATCCGCTGTCAGTTGGCGGGCATCGGATGTGTCATCAAAGGAGACCTGAAATACGGTGCTCCGCGATCCAATCCTGACGGAGGGATATGCCTGCACTCCCACGAGATCAAATTCGTTCACCCTGTCAAGAAAGAGGAGATGGATATCATAGCACCCCCACCGGTTTCCTGGAAACTCGGATAAAGAATATAGAGAAGGCGGAGAAACGAGTTTTCCCGCCTTCTCTTTTACTTTTCCAGTTCGGACGTGTAGGCGTTAAGCCATTCAGTAGGAGTCTTTCCGGTGTTCACCTTGAACGACATGTTGAAGGACACCGCTGTATGGAATCCTGACATCTCCGAGACCTCGCAGATTTTCAGTCTGGGATCCTGTTTGAACAGTTCGATCGCCCTCTGCACCCTGTAATAGTTCACAAACTGCCTGAAATTGCGACCGGAAAGGACATTTATCGTCTTCGACAGGTACAGCTTGTTCGTGAACATCAGATCAGCAAGGCTTGCCATGTCAAAGGTCTGGTCAAGATAAGGCCTTTTCTCCTCCATGTACATCACAACCCGTCTGTAAAGGTTGTTCATCTTCTTGTCCTCATCAGCCTTCTCAATGTATGACGTTCTCAGATTACCCTTTATGATGTCCTTGATCCTTTTCTCCGTGGCACGGTTAATGACGTAGGTCCTGCCTGTCATGGCTCGCAGATAGAGTATGGCGTAAAGCGCAAGATACATGACCGCAGACACGGCTGTGAGAAAACCTTTCAGATGTCCGGCGGATGTGCCGGCGCATAGGAAAATCATTCCGGCGACCATAAACGCTATGGAGTAGAGGAACCGTGAATGTTCCTCCACATTGTGCCATACCGCCGTGTTTCTGAACATGGCTCTTATCCCTGAGAAACGGCGATAGGCTATGTAAAGAAAATACGACAGCACGAACAGAAGCATCGGAGCGAACGAATACACAATGCGCTGGCACTTGAAATCAAATGTGCCGGAAGACTTGCACCTGAAATACAACAGCATGACGAAACCGAAAATCAGCAGGCATAGCGCCGCCTTGAACGATGTGTCCGGCTTCTCGAACGAACACGGATAGATCACAAGCATTGCCGTGATGAATGAAAGATCAACCTCCAGTTCAGGAGTGCCAAGCCGGCCGGGAAGAAGAATCTCAGCCAGAATCAGGACAAGTCCTCCGATGGAGGACATAAGGCGGATGGCATACCTTGCGGAACGGTCGCCCCTGTTGATTCTTAGGTCATAGACCAAGAATATGGACAACTCCAGAAGAGTCAGAAATGTGATGAAAATCGTCATTGGGTCAATAGTTAGTTCCGGCAAGATAACAAGAAAAAGCCCCCGGGCGGTGGTTTGCCAGGGGGTATGAAGTAAAAATCGTGTTTTCTTTATGAAAAACTAACTTTTCTTTGCACCTTTTATGGAGTCGAAGCCTTGTCCATAGACTCCGCTGACAGAGGAGATGGAGAGGAAGGCGTCAGGATCCACACGCTTGATCGATCTCAAAAGAAGATTCAGATCCGTCTTTCTGGTGATGACCATAAGGACTGAAGCGGGCTGTTTGGTGTACCAGCCTTCCCCGTTCAAAACGGTCACACCTCTGTGGAAATCCTTGGAGACCATGTCGGCGATCTCCTCATAGTGTCTTGAAAGAATAAACAGCTGGACACTCTGCTTGGAGCCGGCCAGATAGAGATCCACCACGTGGCCGCAGACAGTCACGATGATCATGCCATAAACAGCGATAGAGAACTTACTGTCAAACGGAATCCTTTGTCCGTCAACATCGAAGGACGGGAACAACAGCGACGAAGCGATGATGAACACATCCATAGTGAGGATAATGCGTCCTGGAGATATATTCCTGAATTTCGTGATGATCAATGCGACTATGTCCGTCCCTCCCGTGCTTCCGCCTTGGGAAATCGACATTCCGATGCCGAGACCGGCCATCGAACCACCGATGATCGAACACATCAGTTTCCCGTTCGACAGAGCGAAGTCCTGGATGATCGTCTCAGGGATAATGGACTGGAACACATTCAGACAGACGGAGGCAAGTATTATGGCATACACCGTCTTCGCGCCGAACGCGGGCCCGATGATGATCACCGAGATAATCAAAAGCACAGTATTTATCACAAAATAGGAATATCCCATCTTGAGACCGGTGGCATACTGGATGATGGCGCTTATACCGGAGACTCCGCCGCCGATAAGGTTGTTCGGAGTCAGGAATATCGCCCAGCCCACAGTATAGATGACTATACCAAGAGTGATGAGGAGATATTCCTTGACTCCTCTTAGGATTGTGGAAGAAGAAACCGCCATAGACTATTTCAAAACAAAGTTCACAATCTTGCCCGGAACGACGATAACCTTGACGACGTTCTGTCCGCCAACATACTTGGACGTCTGCTCCATCTCACGGATCCGTGCCTCTACCTCCTTAGGTGAAAGGGATTTAGGGAGATCCACGGTGAAGCGCATCTTGCCGTTGAAGGAAACCGGATATGTCACGTTGTCCTCAGCGGCGAGAGCGGCGTTGAACTCAGGGAAATGAGCGAATGTGATGCTCTCGTTGTGTCCAAGGGCCTCCCAAAGTTCCTCAGCGATGTGAGGGGTGAACGGAGAGAGCATAACTGTCAGCGGCTCAAGGATCTCACGCTTGTGGCACTTGAGACCGGACAGTTCATTCAGGGCGATCATAAACGCGCTGACCGTCGTGTTGTAGGAGAAGTGCTCGATGTCGTCCTGCTCCTTGGTGATCAGCTTATGGAGGACCTTCAGCTCGGCCGGAGTGGCCTTCTCGTCGGTCACGATGAAGTTGTCACCATCGTAGAAGAGCCTCCAGAACTTGCGCAGGAATCTGTTCACGCCATCGATACCCTTTGTGTCCCAAGGCTTTGACTGCTCAAGAGGTCCGAGGAACATCTCGTAGAGACGGAGGGTGTCGGCACCGTAGTCGTCACAGATCCTGTCCGGATTGACAACGTTGTACATCGACTTGCTCATCTTCTCCACGGCCCATCCGCAGACATATTCACCGTTCTCAAGGATGAACTCCGCGTCGGCGAACTCCGGTCTCCATTTCTTGAAGGCTTCAAGGTCGAGCTTGTCGTTGCGGACGATGTTGATGTCCACGTGGATCTCGGTGGTCTCGTACTGGTCCTTCAGACCAAGTGAGACGAACGTGTTGGTGCCCACGATCCTGTAAACGAAGTTGGAGCGTCCCTGGATCATACCCTGGTTGACCAGCTTGCGGAACGGCTCGTCCTCGCAGACATAACCAAGGTCAAAGAGGAACTTGTCCCAGAAGCGGGAATATATAAGGTGTCCCGTAGCGTGCTCTGTACCACCGATGTACAGATCCACATCACGCCAATATTCATCAACCTTCCTATCGACGAGAGCCTCGTTGTTGTGAGGGTCCATATAGCGGAGGTAGTAGGCGCTTGATCCGGCGAAGCCCGGCATCGTGCTGGTCTCCAGAGGATAACCCTCGTAGGTCCAGTCCTTCGCCCTCGCGAGAGGCGGCTCACCGTTCTCGGTAGGTTTGAACTCCGTGATCTCAGGCAGCTGGAGAGGCAGTTTCTCGAACGGAACCGGAGTCGGGATGCCGTCCTTGTAGTAGATCGGGAACGGCTCGCCCCAGTACCTCTGGCGGCTGAAAATCGCGTCACGGAGACGGTAGTTGACCTTCCTGTGACCGATTCCGTGCTTCTCGACGTAGTCGATGGCGGCTGGAATGGCCTCCTTGACATCCAATCCGTTAAGGAATCCGGAGTTGATCATCTTGCCTTCCTTCGCGTCGAAGCTTTCATCGCTGACATCGCAGCCCTCGATCAGAGGGATGATCGGCAGACCGAACTTCTTGGCGAACGCATAGTCGCGGCTGTCGTGGGCAGGAACGGCCATAATGGCGCCTGTGCCGTAACCCGCAAGGACATATTCAGAAATCCAGATCGGAACTTTGTCGCCGGTCATCGGGTTCACTCCATAAGAGCCGCTGAACACGCCGGTGACGGTCTTGGTCTGGGCTATCCTTTCGCGCTCGGTCTTCTTTTTCACAGCGGCAAGATATTCATCCACAGCCTCTTTCTGATCCGGAGCGGTCAGAAGCGGCACGAGGTCGCTCTCTGGCGCAAGCACCATAAAGGTCACTCCGAACATCGTGTCCGCGCGAGTCGTGAATATGGTCACATCGTGCTCTGTCTCACCGTTGTAGCACTTGAACACAGCCTCGCAGCCGTTGGACTTTCCGATCCAGTTGCGCTGCATCTCCTTGAGGGAGTCGGTCCAGTCTATCTTGTCCAGACCTTCGAGAAGCCTTCCGGCATAAGCCGAAACCCTGAGCTGCCACTGCTTCATCTTCTTCTGCTCCACAGGGAAGCCTCCGCGGACTGAAAGGCCATCCTTCACCTCGTCGTTGGCGAGCACGGTTCCGAGTCCGGCGCACCAGTTCACCGCCGTCTCTCCCTGATAGGCGATGCGGTAGTTCATCAGCGCGTCCGACTTCTCTTTTTCGGAATATGCCTGCCACTGCTCCGCCGTGAACGGTTCGTGCTCCGTGCAGGCGGCGTTTACGGCAGTGCTTCCGCCTTTCTCGAACACGGCTATCAAATCCTCGATCGGACGAGCCTTCTGAGCGTCATTGTCGTACCAAGAGCCGAACATCTTCAGGAAAGCCCACTGGGTCCACTTGTAGTAGGCCGGATCGCAGGTGCGAAGCTCACGGCTCCAATCGTAGGAGAAACCGATCCTGTCCATCTGCTGACGGTAACGGTTGATGTTGTTGACCGTCGTCACCTCCGGATGCTGCCCGGTCTGGATGGCGTACTGCTCGGCAGGAAGGCCGAAAGCGTCGTACCCCATCGGGTGAAGCACATTGAAGCCCTTGAGTCTCTTGTAGCGGGAATATATGTCGCTGGCGATGTAGCCCAGCGGATGGCCGACGTGCAGACCTGCTCCGGACGGATAAGGGAACATATCCAGAACATAGAACTTCGGCTTGGAAGGATCCTCCTTCGTCTTGAAAGTGCCGTTCTGGGCCCAGTAGGCCTGCCACTTTTTCTCAATTTTCCTGAAATCGTAGTCCATTTTATTACTGTTGTTTATTAATTATCGTGTCTTTTCAGTCCGAAACTGCCTTTCTTCTCAAGCCGGAACTCGACGTAGAGCGACATTCTGGACTTCACTTTCTTGCCACGCAGCCAACCAGGCTTCCAGTCCGGAGACGCGCTGATGATCCGCACGGCTTCCTCGTCAAGAAGCGGATCAACACCCTTGAGCACCTTGACATCACGGACCTTGCCCTTCTCATCGATCACAAAATCCACAAGCACACGGCCCTGTATTCCGTTCTTGACGGCCTCCTTAGGGTATTTCATATAGGTATATACCCATTTCTCAAGGAATACCCTCGGGTCACGGCTGCCAAGGAATGACGGCCTGTAGTCGCAATCATAATACGGCACAACGGCATCATCACCCTTGTCCGCGCTCGTCAATCCCGACAGATCCGAAGGGTTGAATATCGGCTTGGGACCGTTGATGAGAGCCACTGAATAGTTATAGACATATTCAAGTTCCCTCTCCATCGTGTCGTAGTCGATTATTGATTGCGTGTCACGTTCGGTGCCATATTCAGGGTAATGTCCTGTGGTGAAGAGGATTGAAGGGATCTCCTTGTCGTAGAAAGCCCTGTGGTCGGAAGGGTAAGGCTCCTGCGCCGTGAGGGTCGGCAGGATCGGCTGAAGCTGCCCGGCCATCGACTTGACGACCTCGTTCATATCTGCGTTGGAGGAGGTGTAGGCGTAGAATCCGTCACCGCCGGTGCCCACCATATCCAGGTTGACCATCGCATCGATGTCAGCCACATCCGAGAACGCCCTGTTCAGGAAATACCACGAACCGGCGTAAGTCTGCATGGAGGCACCGAACGCCACGAACAGCACCGACCGCCCCAGCAGCGGGCTGTTGGTCTGGAGCATCCGCGCCAGTTCCAGCATCATCGCAAGCCCCGAAGCGTTGCCGTTGGCTCCGTAATATGTCCGCTCGACAGTACGTCCGTCTATCGTCATCGTGTCCATGCCGAGATTGTCCATCCTCGCGCCGATCACTATGTATTTATTCCTCAGAGTCTTGTCCCCGCCTTGGATGAACGCGCAGACGTTGCGCGAGGTAAGCGTGTCGCCATTCTCCTGACGGATGCCGAACACATCGCCGTCCTCTCCGGACAGCACGTCAACTCCATATTTCTTGAATATCCCGGTGACATATTCAGCGGTCATTCTCTCGCCTTCGGAGCCGGCCTTGCGCCCCTCCATAACGGCCGCCGAGATGGTCGATACGTGTTCCTTGAACGCCCGGATTGTCTCGCTGTCATTCAGATCGGCGTAGGACGCTCCGTTTTTGAACTGTGCGTTGACCGGGATCATCCCGATGAAGATGGCGCAGATGGCCGAAATGATCGTGATTTTTCCTTTCATCATTGTTTCCTTTCTAAAATCCACGCGCCCTTAGGGCAAAAATCCTGCCTTTGCAGCTCTTCCAACGATTTCTTGGCCTGAGCCTCGTCATCTGTCGGACACACACCCACGGCTGTGCTGTTCCTGAAAGTGAGCAGTTCGCACTTATACCCCTTCGCCGCTATCTCCTCGACATACCGCTCGGCATTCTCTTTGCTGGAGAACGAGCCCAGAATCACACAAAAACGATAGCGATGGTTGGCAAGACGCACAGAATCGGCGGCGGCAAGCGAGTCCGCCTCGGCCTTTCGGGCCCTCTCCAGCGAGTCCTGACGGATCCGCAGCGCCTCCTCTTCCTGACGGATGGCCTCAGCCTTAGCCTCAATCCATTCAGAGTCAGGCCGTCCGGCGAGCCTTCGGAAGAAGTCGCAGCCCGTCACCGCAGTGGCGACAAGTGTCATAACCGCTATTGTCAGAAACGTATTTTTCATAACTTACAAAGTTAGTCAAAATTCCACCCTAAGCAAAAATATAAAATTATAAGTATATTTGTAAATCAGATAAGCAAGAACATTATGGCAAGAGAGATCAAATTTTCCCTCGTTTACAGGGATATGTGGCAGTCGTCCGGCAAGTACGTTCCCCGCGTGGACCAACTTGTCGAGGTGGCACCGGCCATCATTGATATGGGCTGCTTCGACCGCGTCGAGACCAACGGCGGCGCGTTCGAGCAGGTGAACCTCCTTTTCGGCGAAAACCCTAACGTGGCCGTCCGCCGCTGGACCGCCCCTTTCCACAAGGCCGGCATCCAGACGCATATGCTTGAAAGAGGCCTCAACGCCCTCAGAATGAACCCGGTTCCGGCCGATGTCAGGGAACTGATGTTCAAGGTCAAGAAAAAGCAGGGCACCGACATCTCCCGCTCCTTCTGCGGCCTGAACGACCACAGGAACCTGCGCCGCTCCGTCGAGTTCGCCAAGAAAGGCGGAATGATCTCGCAGGTGGCCCTCTCCATCACCAACTCCCCTGTCCACACTGTTGAATATTACATGGGCATCGTCAACAAGGTCGTTGAATATGGAGCCGACGAGATCTGCCTCAAGGATATGGCGGGAATCGGCCGTCCGACCTTCCTCGGCCAGCTCACACGCGACATCAAGAAGAAATACCCTCATATTCTTGTCCAGTACCACGGCCACTCGGGACCGGGATTCTCCCCTGCCTCGATGCTTGAGGTGGCCCGCGCCGGCGCTGATGTCCTGGACGTGGCCGTCGAGCCGCTCTCCTGGGGCAAGGTCCATCCGGACGTGATCACCATCAGGGAGATGCTGAAGGCCGACGGATTCCTTGTGAAGGATCTGAATATGGACGCATACATGGAGGTGCGCCGCCTCACGCAGAAGTTTATCGACGACTTCCTCGGCTACTGGATCAACCCTTCCAACGCCAAGATGAGCTCGCTGCTCGTGGGCTGCGGCCTTCCTGGCGGAATGATGGGCTCGATGATGGCCGACCTCAAGGGCTTCCAAGGCGCCATCAACGCCGCCGAAAGGGCTCACGGCCGTCCTGAGATCAGCCTCGACACCCTGATGGTCAAGCTGTTCCAGGAGGTTGAATATGTCTGGCCGCGTCTCGGATTCCCGCCACTTGTGACTCCGTTCAGCCAGTACACGAAGAACACCGCGCTGATGAACCTCCTGAACCTTCTTAACGGCAAGCCTCGCTGGACCACGATCGACAAGGACACCTGGAACATGATCCTCGGCAAGATGGGCCGCCTCCCTGGAGAGCTCGCTCCGGAGATCGTACAGCTCGCCAAGGAGAAAGGCATGGAGTTCTACACCGGCGACCCTCAGGAGATGTACCCGGACGAGCTTCCGAAATTCCGTCAGATGATGAAGGAAGAGGGCTGGGACGAAGGTCAGGACGAGGAGGAACTCTTCGAGTTCGCGATGCACGAGCGCCAGTACAGGGACTATCGGAGCGGCGTGGCCAAAGAGCGCTTCAACGCCGAGCTGGCCGACCTCAAGGCCAAGGCGAACGCCCCGATCGAGGTGGTGCGTCCTGTGGTCGAGATGCCGAAGTTCGATGTGGATGAATATACCAGGCGCTACCCTCACGCCGTTCCTGTCCAGGCTCCGGCCAAGGGTCAGCTTCTCTGGCAGGTCGACGTGGAGGACGATTCCGTAGCGCCGATCGCCGGCACAGAGGTCAAGGCCGGAAAGGGCATAGGCTTCGTGCAGACATATTACGGAATGGAGGAACTGGTTCCCGCCGTTGACGGTCGCATAGTGACCACCCTCGGCAAGCAGGGTGACAAGGTCGCCAAAGGTGAGATCGTCGCCTTTGTCGAAGGTGCCGCCGACGCCGCCGACGCAGCGGATGATGCCGGTGCAGCCGGTTCCGCTGGCGCAGCCGGGGATGCAGGTGTAGCCGGTTCCGCTGGCGCAGCCGCCAAGTAATGAATATTCAAAAAGGATTGAAAGCTGTTTCTCCGGTCACTTCAGCAGACTCAGTGACCGGAGAAACTTTAATCGCTTCGACAAGTTCAGAGGCCGAAAAAGCGACCTGCCGTAACAACACCATTGTTTCGGGCGCTTCGGTGGTTGGCGGACTTTGCCAAACCGCAAGCCCTGATGCCGAAAATGTAGGCTCAACCATCGAAAGATTAAACACATACGAGTCGTTTCCAGACCGCAATCCAATTCCCGTTGAGCGGCATCCTTTCGAGCCATTCCTGCCGGCTAATGCCAAGGTGCTGATGCTGGGCAGTTTCCCGCCCCAATCCAAACGCTGGAGCATAGATTTTTACTACCCGAATTTCATCAACGACATGTGGCGGATTATGGGTCTGATATTTTTCAACGACAAGAACCGTTTCGTGGACGTTGCCGCCAAGAAATTCAGACTGGATGACATAGTGGATTTCTGCACCGGAACCGGCATAGCGATGTACGACACCGCCACCGCCGTCCGCCGCCTGAAAGACAACGCCTCCGACAAGTTCCTGGAGGTAGTGACCCCGACCGACATCCCCGCCCTGTTGAGGCAGATCCCTCAGTGCCAAGCCATTGTCACCACCGGCGAGAAAGCCACCGACACCCTCTGCCAAACCTTCGGCACCTCCGCCCCCGCCACCGGTGAATATTCAGAATTTCATTTCGAAGGCCGCCCGATGCGCCTCTACCGTATGCCATCCTCCTCCAGAGCCTACCCCCTCCCCCTGGAACAGAAAGCCGCCGCCTACCGCCGCCTCTTCACCGCCCTCAATATGGTATAGCCAGTATAGCCAGCCCCGGTGCAGTTCCACGGCGCGTCCCAACGGTGCAGTTCCACGGCGCGTCACAACGGTGATGTACTACGATGTGATCCCACACCCCACCTCAGGCAACATTTTAACCCAATATCGTCACCCGAGAGTGCAGCACGACACGCTTGGGCAACACTTCCGCGCCTTCCCGTTGCCCAAGGGCGCAGGGCAGAATGAAGTATGGATGAAGGAAACCCTTCGGCAACGAAAACCATACTTATCGTCGCCCGAGGGTACAGCACGGCTCTCTTGGGCAACTCTCTCGTACTTTATCGTCGCCCGAGGGTACAGCACGGCTCTCTTGGGCAACACTTTCGTACATCTTCGTCGCCCGAGGGTGCAGCACGGCACGCTTGAGCGACACCTCCGCGCGTTTCCACCGCCCGAAGGTACTGGGCAAAAGACGTAAGGTTGAATCTGACAAAAAAAGAAGAAGTCTCCCAAAAAAACGAGGGAGACTTCGGTCGGGTGCCCAAAGCCGGGCTCGAACCGGCACGTCTTTAAGGGACATTGGATTTTGAGTCCAACGCGTCTACCAATTCCGCCATTCGGGCATATTCAGGCAGTAGACTTTCCTTTGGAAACTTCGCACTTCCGCTGCACTTCCGCTTCAAAGGATTGCAAAGTTATTGATTTTCCTCCGATATTCCAAAACATTCCACAAAAAGCTTCAAAAGCTTCAATGAAAAAATCTTGCCCCCTGTATGTCCGGTAAAGCGCATTTATACCGGACAAACCGAGCTATAGACTCTTTTCTCCGGCAGTTTGCCGTTTCGGTGGACATTTCTGACTCAGCAGAAACGACATTTCGACCCGAACTGACATGAGGGCGCCTGCGTTCAGTTTTTTCGCCTGATATTTTTTCGGAAAACCAATCCGGCTTACGGGAAAAGTGAGTATCTTTGTGTGATTTAAGCTAACACTGAAATTAGTATGAATCTTGACGGAAGACGCGAAAGCACGAATGTGGATGACAGAAGAGGAATGGGACGTGGAGCCAAGGCCGGAGTGGGTCTGGGCGGAACCATCGTCATCGCGCTGATTGTGATGCTGCTCGGAGGGGATCCTTCGTCCGTGCTTGAGGGAGTGTCCTCGATTCAAGGCACCGAACAGACAGAGGGGCATGTGGGGTTCTCCGCCGAGGAACAGGAACTTGCATCGTTCACGAAGAAAGTCCTCGCCGGAACCGAGGATGTCTGGACAGCCATATTCGCGAAGTATGGCTATGAATATGACCCGCCGAAGATGGTGTTATATTCAGGATCAACCACTTCCGGATGTGGAGCCGCGAACTCATCGGTAGGGCCGTTCTACTGTTCCGCCGACCAGAGCGTCTATATCGACCTCAGCTTCTTCACCTCGATGAAGCGGCAGATCGGAGCGGACGGCGACCTGGCCTACGCCTACGTGATCGCCCATGAGGTCGGTCATCACGTCCAATATCTTTTGGGCACGCTCGGGCAGGCCCACCAGAAAATGAACCGTGTCAGCAAGACCGAGGCGAACGCGATCAGTGTCCGGCTTGAGCTCCAGGCCGACTACTACGCCGGAGTCTGGGCGATGAACGATGACAAGAAGTATAAGTCCCTGGAAAAAGGAGACATAGAGAATGCGCTGAACTGCGCCTCGAAGATCGGGGACGACTACCTCCAGAAGAAGGCGCAAGGCTATGTGGTGACGGAATCCTTCACCCACGGGACGGCGAAGCAGCGCTACACCTGGCTGAAGCGCGGGCTGGAATATGGAGATTTGGAACACGGTGACACATTCAGTGTCGCGGCATCTAAATTGTAGTGATTTGGCACGGTGTCCGCGGCCGGTTGATCCGCGGAAATGACATAGAGCTTTTGACCCGGAAACGGGCTGGCGAAACATATCATATTTTACGAAATTATTAAGCTCAACAAAATGAAGCACTTTTCTTTACCAAAGGACGGTGGATTGATTGAGGAGAACCTGCCTAAGAGCATTCTCCATTCCTACGAGAAGATCACCACCGAGATTTCCGATGACGCGAACATCGGAAGCGACAAGGTGGCAGACATTATTGTCAAAGCCATCAAAGACCACGAAAGGGCGGCTCTTCCGCGTCCTTTCAAACTCGGTTTGACCACAGGAACCACACCTGTGTCCCTCTACAGCAACCTGACAGAGCAGTTCAAGGAAGGCAAGATCTCCTTCGCCAATGTCGAGGTGTTCTCCATTGATGAATATTACCCATACGGCAGCGACTCCGTCCAGAGCCGCAACCACAGGCTCCACGCCGAATTCCTTGACAATGTGGATGTCAAAAAGGAGAACGTGCATATTCCTGACGGAACAGTCTCAAAGGAAGAGGTATCCGACTATTGCGCCAAGTTTGACAAGATCGCCAGAGGTCTCGACCTGCTTGTGATCGGTGTCGGCGAAGGCGGCCAGATCGGTTTCAACGAGGCCGGCTCGTCAGAGAAGAGCCGCACACGCACCGTTCCGCTCTCATACCAGTCCAGAAAGAGACAGGCCCGCAATTTCAACGGCGACATTTCCGTCACCCCTAAGACCGCCATCACGATGGGCATCGGCACGATGATGAGCGCCCGCAGGATCATCCTTATGGCCTGGGGCGAGGACAAGGCGGCTGTGGTAAAGAAAGTCGTGGAGGGCGACATCGATCCGGCCTGCCCTGCAACCTGGCTTCAGGAACACGACAACATCACATTCTACACTGACGAGATGTCAGCCTCTATGCTGACCAGACTCGTCGCACCTTGGATGGTCGGTCCTTGCCAGTGGACACCGAACCTGATCCGCAAGGCCGTCGTTTGGCTCTGCCAGAAGGTTCATAAGCCAATCCTCAAGCTGAAGCAGCAGGACTATTTCGAGAACTCCCTCGGAGATCTCATCGAACTCTACGGGCCGTTCGACAAGATCAACATAGACGTTTTCAATGACTTCCAGCACACCATCACCGGATGGCCGGGCGGAAAGCCTGACGCTGACGACACCACAAGGCCTGTCAAGTCAACTCCGTTCCCTAAGAAGGTCCTGATTTTCTCCCCTCACCCGGACGATGACGTGATCTCCATGGGAGGCACATTCATCCGTCTCGTGCATCAGGGACACGACGTGCACGTGGCCTACGAGACCTCCGGTGACCTGGCAGTGCACGATGACGTTGTGCTTCAGCATATGGACGCCGCCTACCAGCTTGGATTCGGAGACAAGTTCGACGAGGTAAAGAAAATCATCGACTCAAAGAAGCCTGGTGAGCCTGAGCCTAAGGAGCTTCTCGCCATCAAGGCGGCCATCCGCCGCAGCGAGGCCAGAGGAGCGGACAGAAGCTTCGGCCTCAACGACAAGACCAACGTCCACTTCCTCAACCTGCCGTTCTACGAGTCGGGCGGAGTGACGAAACTGCCTCGCACACAGAAAGACCTTGACATTATCAAGGAGCTGATCGTCAGGATCCACCCTGACCAGATCTACATGGCAGGTGACCTCGCCGACCCTCACGGAACGCACAGGGTCTGCACCGAGGCCGCCCTTGAGGCCATCGAACAGCTCAAGGAGGAAGGCAACGACTGGCTGAACGACACCACGATCTGGCTCTACAGAGGCGCCTGGATGGAGTGGGAGCTCTGGAGAGTGGACATGGCAGTTCCGATCAGCCCGGACGAGTTGATCGAGAAGCGCCACGCCATCTTCCGCCACCTTTCCCAGAAAGACATCGTTCCGTTCCCGGGCGATGACCCGAGGGAGTTTTGGCAGAGGGCCGAGGAGCGCACACAGAACACCGCAAGGTTATATGACGAACTCGGAATGGCCGAATATCAAGCCATCGAAGTTTTCCTAAGATTGAAATAACATATTAAAAGAATATCATCATGAAAGTAATCATCAGAGACACAAAGAAGGAAGGCTCTATCTGGGCTGCCCACCACATTGCCGCCGCCATCAAGGCAAAGGCTGAGAAGACCGACAAGCCATTCGTACTCGGACTGCCTACCGGCTCCACTCCACTGGATGTCTATGCCGAGCTCGTCAGAATGTACGAGGCCGGAGAGATCTCCTTCAAGAATGTCATCACATTCAACATGGATGAATATGTAGGGCTTCCTGAGAGCCATCCGGAGAGCTACCACAGCTTCATGCACAAGAATCTGTTCGACAAGGTGGACGTTCCGGCCGGCAACATCCACATCCTCAACGGCAACGCTCCTGATCTCGCCAAAGAGTGCGAGGATTACGAGAAGGCCATCGTGGCTGCCGGAGGAATCGACCTGTTCCTCGGCGGAGTCGGCGAGGACGGACACCTCGCGTTCAACGAGCCGTTCTCTTCCCTCAACTCCAGGACAAGGGTCATGACCCTCACCCAGGACACTCTCGAGGTAAACTCCCGTTTCTTCGACAACGATGTGAACAAGGTTCCTAAACAGGCCATGTCAGTCGGTGTCGCCACAGTGTGTGGTGCCAAGGAGGTTCTCGTCCTCGCTTTCGGCGGCAAGAAGGCCAAGGCTGTCAAGGACGCCATCGAGGGACCTGTAAGCCACTATGTCACCCTCTCTGCCCTTCAGCTGCACGAGAATGGTGTCGTTGTGCTTGACGAGCCGGCCGCCGGTGAGCTCAAGGTCAACTCTTACCGCTATTTCAAGGCCGTTGAGGCTGCCGAGAACAAATAGTGCGTGGAGGCTAACAACTTGTAAATCAGAATAATAAACATTATCCTCCCGCCATATCCGACGGGAGGATATTCATTAAAAGCCAATCAATCAGCATGTTATCCTCCACGATCATCGCGGCGCTCCTGGCCATTGGCAGCGCTTTGGGAAGCAATGGGTATGGCAATACGATAGACAGTCGCTTCGACAAGCTCAGCGACCGGACAGACAAGTACACCTTATATCAAGTCATAAGCCAACCGGACGCAGTCCCTGCCGAAGCGACCGATAACCTGGTACCAAGCCAACCGGACGCTGAGCCTGTCGAAGCGTCCTTATCTTCCAGCGAAAGTCCGGCACAGGAATATTCAGTAAAGGAACGGTGCGAGCGTTACAAAATGAAAAATCAAGGACTTGAGCGGGAATATTACCTCTACCGTCCGGAAGGATTGAAGGCCGGGGCTCCTCTCGTGATAGTCCTGCACGGCTACGGCGGCTCGGCCCTCAAGGGAAAGAAAGCGATGATGGATGTCGCCGACAAGAACGGATTCGCTGTCTGCTACCCTCAGGGAATAAAGGATCCGAAAGGTAAACCGGGCTGGAATGTCCGCTACCCTTCACAGGAAGGAATGAAGACCGATGATGTAAAGTTCCTCATCGCCCTTTCCAAAGAACTCCAGAAGAGATTCGATCTCAGTCCAAAGAATACATTCCTCACCGGAATGTCCAACGGCGGCGACATCATCTACCTGATCGCGATGCGTGCTCCGAAGGCCTTCAAGGCCATGGCCTCGATCGCAGGACTGCAGTTCAACTGGATGGAGACTGAATATTCCTACAAGCATCCGCTTCCTTTCATGGAGGTTCACGGCACACAGGACCACACTTCCGAATGGCTCGGCGACCCAGAGAACAAAGGTGGCTGGGGAGCGTATATTCCCGTTCCGGCGGCGGTCAGCAGAATCATCGCTGTTAACGGTTGTACCGAGGAATATGTCACCGAGCTTCCTCGCCGCGAGGGTCGTAACCAGGTCACCCTCTATCAGTTCAAGGCCGGCAGGCCGGCGGTGAAAGGCGGCAGACCCACCGAAGTCTGGCTCTACAAAGTCGAAGGCGGCAACCATTCCTGGTCCGACAAGGACATGGACACCTGCTCCGAAATCTGGCGTTTCTTCAGCCAGTGGATTGACTAAAATGGCTTAACTAAAAGCCACATCTCTGAGGCCACATCGCTCTGACGCCAGGCACAAATCCGCAATTCATTGAATGTCAGAAGGTGTAACATCACCTTTTGACATTCAATATTTTACAAAGCAGTGCCCTCCAAATCCGCCTGGCAGCATTTACAAATATATTCATTTACAATCAGTTGACAATTATACCCAAAATTTTGTGAATGTGGGGCAAAAAGGCTAACTTTGTGATAGTCTTAAAAAGAACTTGCAAAGATGTCCAATTACCGCATTTTCGTGGAGAAACACCCGGAGTTCCAGGTGGAGGCAAAGAGCCTCCTGGGGGAACTCAACGAGAACCTGCAGCTGGAGCTGAAAACGCTTCGGCTGCTTAATGTTTACGACTTGTTCGGATTCACGCCCGATCTTCTGGAGAAGAGCCGCTACAGCGTCTTCGGAGAGATTGTGACCGACTCTGTCACAGATTCGATCGATCTGGACGGAGCGAAGTACATCGCTGTCGAGTACCTGCCGGGCCAGTTCGACCAGAGGGCGGCCTCGGCTGTGGACTGCGTGCACCTGATCGACCCCACGGCGCGGATCAGCATAAAGAGTTCCAAACTTCTGATCGTGGACTCCGACGCCTCCGAGGAGACGCTTGAGAAGATCCGCCACTACTACATCAATCCGGTGGAATCCCGTGCGAAAGACCTGAGCAAACTGGCCGACACGGAACACGCGGCGGTCAAGCCGGTTCCCGTGCTGGAGGGATTCAGGAATATGAGCGGGGACGATCTGAAAGCATATTGCAAAAAGATGGGCCTTGCGATGAACGCCGACGACCTCGCCGAGGTTGTGAAATATTTCACCGAGGAAGGCAGGGATCCGAACGAGACCGAACTCAGGATTCTGGACACCTACTGGAGCGACCACTGCCGCCACACGACATTCACAACGGAATTGGAAAGCATCGACGTGGAGGATTCCTTCATCAAGGAGGACATCGACGGGACGATGGCCCTGTACCTGAGGATGCGCTCGGAGACAGGCCGCGAGAAGAAGGGACTGAACCTGATGGATATGGCCACAATCGGGGCGAAATACCTCAGGAAGAACGGTTTGCTGGATGACTTGGAGGTCAGCGAGGAGAACAATGCGTGCAGCATATTCATAGATGTGGATGTGGACGGGCAGACCGAGAGATGGCTGCTGATGTTCAAGAACGAGACCCACAACCACCCTACGGAAATCGAGCCGTTCGGCGGGGCCGCCACCTGCCTGGGCGGAGCCATCAGGGATCCGCTCTCAGGACGCTCCTACGTCTATCAGGCGATGCGTGTCACCGGTGCCGGCGACATCTACAAACCTGTCAGCGAGACACTTCCGGGCAAGCTCCCGCAGAAGGTCATCACCAGGAAGGCCGCCCAGGGATATTCCTCCTACGGCAATCAGATCGGTCTTGCGACAACCCACGTCCGCGAGATCTACCACGAGGGCTACACGGCCAAGAGAATGGAGGTCGGAGCGGTTGTCGGAGCGGTGAAGGCCGGGGACGTGAGAAGGGAAAGCCCTAAGGCCGGGGATGTCGTGCTGATGATCGGCGGACGCACCGGACGCGACGGAATCGGCGGTGCGACAGGTTCCTCAAAGGAACACACAGAGGAGTCCCTTGAGACTTGCGGAAGTGAGGTCCAGAAGGGTAACGCTCCGGAGGAGAGAAAGTTGGAAAGGCTTTTCAGAAGGCCTGAGGTCACGAGACTGATAAAGAAATCGAATGACTTCGGAGCCGGCGGAGTGAGTGTCGCCATCGGTGAGCTTGCCGACGGGCTGGACATCTACCTTGACCGTGTTCCGGTGAAATACAGCGGAATGAACTCCACGGAACTGGCCATCAGCGAGTCCCAGGAGCGTATGGCCGTCGTAGTGGAAGCCAAGGACGAGGAGGAATTCAAGGCGCTTTGCCATTCAGAGAATATCGAGGTGACGCACGTGGCCGAGGTCACCGACACCGCCAGAATGAGGATGTTCTACGGCGACAAGGTCGTTGTGGATCTCACCAGAGCGTTCATCGACAGCGCCGGTGCGAAGCATTATTCAAAGGCCACTATCGGAGCGGTCGAGGACAGGGATCCGTTCTTCCGCGACGTTCCGGGCAAGAACCTGAAAGAGAGAATGTTCGCCAACCTGCAGGATCCGAACGTGACCTGCCAGAAAGGCCTTATAGAGATGTTCGACTCCACCATCGGCCGTTCCACCGTGCTGATGCCGTTCGGAGGCGAGCTACAGACCACCGAGACCCAGGTCTCAGTGCAGAAACTTCCGGTCAAGGGTTATACCGACACAGCCAGCATGATGGCGTTCGGCTTTAACCCTGACATCTGCGACTGGAGCCCTTACCACGGTGCGGCATATTCATTCATCGAGGCTTGCAGCAAGGTCGTGGCGGCGGGAGGCCATTGGGAGACAATGAGATTCTCTTGCCAGGAATATTTTGAAAGGATGACAGCTGATCCGAAGGTATGGGGCAAGCCGACGGCGGCTCTGCTCGGCGCTCTGAAGATGCAGAAGGAGCTTGGGCTGGCTTCCATTGGAGGCAAGGATTCGATGAGTGGATCCTTCGAGACCGAGGACGGGACAATCCACGTACCGCCGACCCTTATCGCGTTCGGTATCACTCCGGTAAAGGCTGACAAGGTGATCTCTCCGGAACTCAAATGGGAGGGAGACCGCCTCTACCTCGTGAAGCATACTCCGCTCGCTGACAGGATGCCTGACACGGAGCAGCTCAAGAGGAACTGGAATCATATTCAGGAAAAGATAGAGGACGGCACGATCGTGGCCGGTTGGGCGGTAGGATTCGGTGGAGTGGCAGAGGCGCTTTGCAAGATGAGCTTCGGCAACGCGTTCGGGTTCGACGTCAACCTTTCGGAGGACGAGCTGTTCAATCTAAGCTATGGTTCCATCGTGGTGGAGACCGACGGCAGCGCGCTTGATTTCGAGAACGCGGTCGAGATCGGCACCGTAACTTCCGGTGAGGACGGCAACGTCCGTGTGAACGGGACCAAACTTTCCATCTTCGAGATGATGGATTTCAACGCGTCGCTCTTCGAGAAGGTTTACCCCGCAGTCAGCAAGCCAGACTTCAAGAGGCTGCTGCCTAAGGGCATGGAGGGTGTGAAGCCGTTCAAGGCAAAGAAGGCGGATCTTGAATATAAGGGACCGAAGGTCGATAAGGTTATCGCCTACCTTCCTGTGTTCCCGGGCACAAACTGCGACTACGATTCGGCGAAAGCTTTCCGCAAGGCGGGAGCCGAGATCCGCACGTCCGTGTTCCGCAACCTTTCGGACAAGGATGTGTTCGAGTCAATCGCCCAGATGAAGAAGAACATCGAGGATTGTCAGATCCTGATGCTCAGCGGTGGCTTCTCCGCCGGTGACGAGCCGGACGGAAGCGGCAAATTCATAGCGAACGTGCTGAACAACAAGGACATCGCGGAGGCGATCGAGGGACTGCTGTCCCGTGGTGGTCTGATTTTAGGAATATGCAATGGTTTCCAGGCACTTGTGAAGTCGGGTCTGCTGCCTTACGGTGAGCTCGGGAAGGTGACCAAAGACTCCCCTACTCTGTTCCGCAATGACATCAACAGGCACATCTCGCAGATGGTGACGACCCGTGTGGCTTCCACAAACTCTCCTTGGCTCAAGGGGATGGCAATCGGTGATGAATATACTATCCCTGTAAGCCACGGCGAGGGCAAGTTTGTGGTCAGCGAGGAACTCGCGCGTGAGTTGTTCGCCAACGGGCAGGTGGCGTTCCGGTACGTTGATCCGCTGACGGACGAGCCTACGATGGAGTCGCCTTACAATCCGAACGGATCTTACTATGCCATCGAGGGCATCATCAGCCGCAACGGGCAGATACTCGGAAAGATGGGTCACAGCGAGAGGTACGAGAGGAACCTGCTGAAAAACATCGAGGCCGACCTCGAGCAGCCGCTGTTCGAGAACGCCGTCAGGTATTTTATCGGGTAGTTACTTTGCTGAGGCTGCATAGTAGAAGGCGCGGAGAGCGGTTGCCATATGTCGCTTCGGCGACCCTTTACCCGTACAGGGCGCGGAGCGTCGGTCGCCGAAGCGACATATGGCAACTGCGGCAAAAGAATATATTAATAATAAATGAAGAGGAATATAATTCACGATGGGGTGTCCATCAAGATTTTCGAGACGGATGACCCGCAGAAGGTGATCATACATTTCACGGATGAGATCACGGCGTTCAACAAGATCAAGAAGGCGGTGATCAAGGACAAGGGGATCTACTGCAACGGGATTTCATGCGAGATCTCCAGACTGTTGCAGAAAGGTGGAGTGCCTACGCATTTCATCGAGCAGATCTCTGACACTGAGCAGCTTTGCTGGAAATCACAGGTGATCCCGATGGAGGTGATCGTCAGGAATGTGATCGCCGGCTCGATGGCCCAGAGGCTTGGGCTGGAGGAAGGTATCGTGCCTAAGGAGCCGGTCTACGACCTCTGCTACAAGTCGGACATCCTCTGTGACCCGATCATCAACGACTACCACGCCGTCGCCCTCGGCCTCGTGAGCAAGGAAGAACTTGAGCGGATATATTCATTGACAAAGCAGGTCAACAGCATCCTGACCCCGGTCTTCAAGGAGATCGGCATCACGCTGGTGGACTTCAAGATAGAGTTCGGCCACCTCTGTGACGGCAGTCTCGTGATGAGCGACGACATCACTCCGGACAGCGCCCGCTTCTGGGACATCGCCACGGGAGACCGCCTCGACAAGGACCGCTTCCGCAAGGACAACGGCCACGTCGGCGAAGCCTACAGGACGGTCTACGAGCGTCTGACCGGCAAAAATGGTTGAGCGGGAATTCAAGATATTCTGCTAAAATCATCACTGAAATTTCGGGGATCTCCTGAAATTTAGTACATTTGAGGTTGCTACAAGCACCATCACCATGATGCCATGATAGACTTGCGAATAGACTGGCAACATAATATTCATTGAATATGAGACCTTTATTTCTGACAAATACTCTTACTCGAACGAAAGAGCTTTTCAAGCCGATCCAACCGGGACACGTGGGAATGTACGTCTGCGGGCCGACGGTCTACGGAGAGGCTCACCTCGGACACGCGCGTCCGGGAGTGACCTACGATGTGCTTTTCAAACTGCTCAGGCATCTTGGCTACAAGGTGCGCTACGTGCGGAACATCACCGACGTGGGACACCTTGAGCACGACGCCGACGAGGGAGAGGACAAGATCTCCAAGAAGGCAAGGCTGGAACAGCTTGAGCCTATGGAGGTTGTGCAGACCTACACGTTCCGCTACCACGAGGCGATGCGCCTGCTGAACGTGGCGCCGCCATCCATAGAGCCGAGAGCCTCGGGACACATCATCGAGCAGATCGAGACCGTCAAGAAGATTCTGGACGCAGGATACGCCTACATCTCCAACGGATCCGTGTACTTTGACGTGGAGAAATACAACAAGGATCACCACTACGGAATCCTTTCCGGGCGCACTCTGGACGACACCCGTGAAGGAACACGCACACTTGACGGACAGAGCGACAAGAAGGCTCCGTACGATTTCGCCCTTTGGAAGAAGGCCGAGCCGGAACACATCATGCACTGGCCGAGTCCTTGGAGCGAGGGATTCCCGGGATGGCATCTGGAATGCTCCGTGATGGGCGAGAAATACCTCGGCAACGAGTTCGACATCCACGGCGGCGGAATGGATCTGATGTTCCCTCACCACGAGTGCGAGATCGCCCAGAATGTGGCCAGCCGCCACACACAGGGTGTCCACTACTGGGTCCACAACAACATGATCACGATCAACGGCCAGAAGATGGGCAAATCCCTGGGCAATTTCATCACCCTGCCGCAGCTGTTCAGCGGACAGCACGAGAAACTCGCGCAGGCATATTCCCCGATGACCGTCCGCTTCTTCATCCTCCAGGCGCACTACCGCAGCACGCTGGACTTCAGCAACGAGGCACTGCAGGCCGCCGAGAAAGGCCTGAAGAGGGTTATGCAGGCCGCGAAGGATCTCCGGACGCTGGCTTCGGCGGCCGGAATCACTGACACGGCCAAGGGCACGGAAGGCGATCCTGTGGACGCGATGCAGTACGGCGAGTTCATCACAGCCATTGCTCCTGACACCTGCCCGGCGACTTCCGAGGAGGTCAAGGGAATATTCAATGCTGTCTATGAGGCGCTTTGCGATGACCTTAACACGCCGATAGCGCTGTCGCACATCTTTGACGCGGTACGCCTTGTCAACTCCGCCAAGGCTGGAGAACTAAAACTGAGCAAGGGTGATTTGGAGACTCTGACACAGCTTTTTGATGACATCGTGTTCGGTGTCCTCGGCCTGAAGGACGAGTCCGCCGCCGAATCCGACAAGGGTCAGGAGATTGTCTCCGGACTGATGGACATGGTGCTTGAGGAACGCGCCAAGGCCAAGGCAGCGAAGGACTGGGCGGCCAGCGATGCCATCCGTGACCACCTCAAGGCCCTCGGCATCACCGTAAAGGACACCAAGGACGGAGCCGAGTGGAGTATTCAATAAAAACAGACAATATGAAACATAGGTATATTTCCGTCTCGGTGATGTGCTCCAACCTTATGAACCTGGGGCAGGATATCAAGACGTTGGAAGAGAACGGCGCGGACATGCTGCACATCGATGTGATGGACGCTCATTTTGTTCCTAATCTCACATTCGGGCCGGACTTCATAAAGGCTATGCAGGCAGTCACGACAATGCCGGTGGACGTTCACCTTATGGTCGATGATCCGGAGCTCATAATGAGCAAGTTCCCGGTCCGCAAAGGCGACATAGTGTCCCCACACATCGAGGTCAAGAAAGATTACCGCGCGCTGGCAGCCAAGGTTCATGAGGCAGGAGGGCTTTTCGGCCTTGCGGTCAACCCGGAGACCGATGTGGAAGCCATCAAGGAGTATCTTGACGTGCTTGACACGGTCACCCTGATGCTTGTGCACCCAGGAGCCGCAGGTGCTAAGATGGTGGACGGGATCATGGACAAAGTCGCCGGAATGCGCAGATTCCTCGACACCAACGGCCGCGAGGACATCCTCATCAGCGTTGACGGAAGCGTCAGCAATGAAAGGGCCAATCTCATGGCCGGAATGGGAGCCGACATATTCGTAGGCGGCACCGCGGGAATCTATATAAAAGGGATGGCTCTTTCCGAGACCATCCCTGAAATGCGGGCCGCCATAGATTTCTAGAAGAGGGATATTCGCTGACCTTACTCCACGTTTCGGAATCCGGAATAGTCCGTCTGAAGCGTGGAGCATTTATATTCATTGACCACTCCGCCGCCCGGGATGGTCTGCGTGGCGCGCACCTCCCAGTTCTGAACCTTGGTCGGATCGCCACCCGGAGCCTCTATGTACCAATAGTACTGCGGCGTGCTGCGTGACCATGTCGCCGTCTTGCGTCCCAAGTCATTGTAGAAGAACGAGATGGCGCAGACATCCCCGATTTCGTAAGGAACCTGTTTGAAGTCTCCGACCTTTTTCCCGTCCTGGAAGAGTTCGACTTTCCAGTTGTCCTCGTCGCTGTTCCAGATGGATGCCACGAAGCAGCCCTTGAGTCCGGAGAAACCCGGCGCCTGGGCGCCTTTCGGGCCGATGCCGCCTTCCGTCCATGAATATTCATACTCACCGGAAGGATGACCTTCCGCTCCGCCGTAGATCTGGTTGCCGTCATAGACACGCATCTGGAGATCAGGCGACTCGCCTGTACCTTTCGCCAGCCAGTTTTTCATCGTCTTCCCGGAGACTTCGTAAACGCTGTAGCCGTTCGGAGAGCCGACAAGGTTGAGGTTGCAGCTCCACCAAGCGCCGCAGGCCGCTCCATGAATATGCTCGTAAACGGGAGTGCCTCCCTTCGTGATATAGTCATGATGGATGAAATTCTGCGCGTAATGCGTGTGACCGATCATCACGTGCGCCTCGTGGAAGTCCGTAAGGCAGTCCATTGCTGCGGCCATGTTCTTGATCTTGTCCGGGTTGTCCTTGTCGGCGTTGTGACGGAACTGGATGTGGGCGCAGAAGACAATCATCTTTTCCTCCTTGTCCTTCACAAGGGCAAGGTCTGACTTGAGCCATTCCAGCTGCCGGTCGGAAATGTTGTCGGCATATTTCCAGGTCTTGCCGTTGGTCGTCGTAACAGCCACGTCGTCCATAACCACAAAGTGAACGTCTCCTCTGTTGAACGAGTAGTCCGTGGGGCCGAAGAGGTCGACGTAGGTCTGTGTGGCCGTGTAGTCATCAACGCAGGCCGCGTCATGGTCGTGGTTGCCGACACAGTTGTAGATCGGGAGATAATCCCCAGACTCCAGCGCGAACCCCGAGAGGGCCTTGTGCATCGGCCCCCACTGCACCGTGTTGTCAAACGTCAGGTCGCCGAGGGTGACAGCGTAGGCATTCAAGTACTTTCCCTTGGCCTGTGACTCGGACATGAATCTATTGAGATCCGGAAGCGTCTCAGTCTCGAACCTGTGGACATCAGAGTCCGTCTTGCACTGAGGATCCCCGATCATCACCAGAGTAAAATCCTTCTCGGGAGCGTCAAGCGGCTCCAGCACGAAATCGTTCCTGTTCTGCCGGCTCCTGTCAATCGGGGTCGTGGAATAGAACAGAGGAAGTTTCGTGACTGGATCCAGCGCCGTCTTGTACTCCGCCGGAAGCGTGTAGTACACATTCCTGCACTTCTCGTCCGCCACAAACTGGTAAACCCCGTTCCTGTCCGTCACCGTGAAAGTGTACCCGTCCGTCACCGGCACCCCCGCGATGCCCTTCCCTGTCCGGGAGTCCTTGACCAAACCAAAGAGATTGTTTTTCTTGTCTATGCGAGTGCCGTTCAGTTTCATAGCATCGGCCACATACGCAGACATGAACGTCATCGCTACAATCAAGAATGCAATATTTCTGTATATTCTCATCATCTGTATTCTCGAAGCAAATAGTACTCAAAAAAGAACGGGGAAATCTCCCCGTTCCAAAACACCTATGTATGGATTCTAAAATCCGCTATAGTCCGTCTGCAAATCCGTGCAGGAATAGACATTGACTTCTCCGCTGGTCGGGATTGTCTGCGTGGCGCGCACTTCCCAATTCTTCACCTTGGTCGGATCACCGCCAGGAGCCTCAATGTACCAATAATGCTGAGCAGTCGTTGTGGTCCATGTCGTCGTGTTCTTACCCAAATTGTTGAAATAATATGAGACAACACATATATCAGGAACCTTGGACGGAACTCTCTTCATGTCACCGACTTTCTGACCGTTCTGGAAAAATTCCACTTTCCAGTTCTTGTCATCGTCATTCCATATAGCGGCGACAAAAGATCCTTTCAGATTTGAATTACCCTTGGCGGTAATATTGGCGGTTCCTCCTTTACCACCATCGTACCATGTGTACCGATATTTTCCTGAAGGTGTGCCATCCGTACCACCATAAATCTGGCTGCCGTTATAAACCCGCATTTGATACCCGACTTCATTCTTCGTGCCTTTGGTAACCCAGTTCTTGATGCTGTTCCCTTCGATCTCATAAAGGCTATAGCAATTAGGCGCGCCATTCACATTCATATTGCATGACCACCATGCACCGCAAGCGGCACCATGGACATGCTCGTAAACGGGTGTGCCACCCTTGGTTACATAAGAGGAGTGAATCCAGTTCTGAGGATAATGGGTGTGACCGACCATGATATGAGCCTCGTGGAATTCCGTAAGAAGTTTAAGGATCTCTGCATAATTCTTATCCTTGTTCACAGAGGCGCCGCCACTGTTTGCGCCTCCTCTGAAAGGAATATGGGCGCAGAACAGGATCATCTTGTTCTGTTTGTCTTTCACCAGATCCAAATCCGCCTTCAGCCATTTCAGCTGAGAACTCGTGACTCCAGCATCATAATCCCAGGTCTTGCCGCTTGTAGTAGTGACAAGGACATTGTCCATCACAACAATATGAACATCGCCTCTGTTAAAAGAATAATCCACCGGGCCGAAAAGATCGACATAGTTTTGCGTTGACTCATACCGCGTGTTTGTCGATGCGTCATGGTCATGATTGCCGACCATATTATAGAACGGAATGTAATCAGTGCCGTTGGCCGAGAACTTTGACATGACATTACGCATTGGCTTCCACTGAACGGTGTTGTCAAATGTGATGTCACCCATTGACATGATGTACACATTCTTATACTTACCATTCGCCTGTGAGGTCGAAATGAAATTCCTCATGTCCGGCAATGTCTCCGTACGGAATCTCTCTCTGTCGGAATCAGTTTTACACTGTGGATCCCCAATGGCCAGATAAGTGAAATTCTTCTCAGGAGAATCAAGCGGTTCCAAAACAAAGTCGTTCCGGTTCTGACGGTTGTAGGAAATAGTCGATGTGGAGTAAAACAAAGGCAGTTTGGTCTCTTTGTCCAACGCCACCTTATACTCTGACGGCAATGTATAGTACACATTGCGGCAATACCGGTTCGCCTTGAATTGGTAAACGCCATTGGCATCTGTCGTGGTAAAGGAATACCCGTCTGTGACTGGTACACCAGCGATGCCCTTTCCGGTCTTGGAATCTGTGATCAGTCCGACAAGAGTGTTTGTGGACTCAATCGAGGTGCCATTGATCACCGTCTCCGTTCCGGGAGTCGGCTTCGGATCCGGTTTGTCCGGAGTCGGATCATCGGCCCCATTCTTACCGCAAGCAACAACCCCCAGCATGAGGGCTGTTGCAGACATTAGACCGAATAAACTCTTTTTAAATCGTAATTTATTCATGTATAATAGTTTAAGATTTTAATCCTCCCAACCATAATTCTGGCCAAGATTAGGATTCTTTGTCAAGGCTGTCGATGGAATAGGACGGACATAATCCCTGTCATTCCACTCAAGCTTGTAATTGTAAATAAGATATCCATGATCGCCCTCAGAGAGAGTCAAGTTCTGGTCTGCGGTTGAGGTACCTGTTTTATAAGCAAACTGAGAAACTTTAGATGCATTGAACTTATACGTTTCACCATTGAACTGGATGCCGTTCTTATACTCATCGGCGGTCACGTAGATACCCATCCAACCACTATTGTCTGTACCACGATCCACAATCAGATTCTGGCAAGCCCAACGGCTGAGATCCGAAGCGCGGAGGTTCTCACAGATCAACTCTGTAACCCTCTCTCTTCTTATCTCCAGCATGGTGTTTGAGAGAGCTGGATCACCATAGTATGACTTCAGCCAGGCATCCTCGACATAACCGGCGGATGCAGGATAAATATTCTTGACACCTGCGCGCTTGCGAAGCTCTCCGACGGTCTCATTCCAGATGGTCTCATCAATCTGACCGAGCTCAGCCTTGGCCTCGGCGTAGTTCAAAAGAACCTCCGCGTAACGCAGGATAGGAATATCATTATCATTCCTTCCTTTAGAATAATTCTCCTCCTTTTCCTGACTCCATTTCCTGAACTGATACCCGCTGAATGTATATGTAAAGTTCAGTTTCTTTGGGACGGATTCCCCTGCTAACGTCGTGTACAAGTGTCCCGGGCCGTGAACAGTGTTGAAAAGACGCCAATCCTTATTGTCAAACTCCTTCGTCACAGACACATCCGGCTTTGCCGGTGTTCCGTCAAGGTTAAGGAACATACGCACAAGGTTCTTGGTAGGGGCGGCCTTCTGATCGTACGTACTTGAGTTCACAACCCAAGTAAGCTCGTTATACACGTTAAGGTCACCACCTTCATATTCCGCGGTCCAGATGGCCTCTTGGGACTTGCCGAAATCAGTGCTCCTCCAAATGTTGTCATACAAGGAAGCGACCTCCTTACCATCGGCAACCGAGACAGGTGATCCGGTAACAAGAGAGAACTCCTTGGAATCAATCACAGACTTGGCGGCTGTGGCGGCGGCGTTGAAGAAATCATCAGAAGACTCATACTGTCCTGACCATGCGTTGTTTGTAGCCGGGTTCACCGTATGGTACTTACGGAAAGAGCCCTCATACAGGCAGACTCTTGACATGAATGCCAATGCGACATATTTGTTGATCACGCCACTGTAAGTCTTCAGATCGGCGGACATGTTCTCGCTTGCGAATTTCAAATCCTCCAGAACATTGTGCATTACAAGCTCACGGTCATCCCTGCCGGCGGTAAGGATAGGATCATCAACATTCACGACATGATCAATCCACGGAACATTGCTGAAAGTCTTCACTTTCGAGAAGTAGAAATAGGCTCTCCAGAACCGGGCGACACCAAGATAATGATTGGCGACCTCATCCTTAAAGAGACTTCTGTTCTTTTCAATGCCTTCGATCATCTTGTTGACCCTGCGGATGCCTTTCCAGTCCCCTACAGCCCAACCGGTCTGCTTTACAGAGTTCCAAATGCCGGGACGATAAAAATCCGTCGAGGTCTGGGTGCAGATGAGATCCGTATAATTATCACCCTTGCCGACAGTCTCTCCGCTTGGGCGATATTCCTCAATCAGTCCGTTGGAATATATCTCCAAATCACTTTCTGTCCTGAAGAAATTCTCGGCTGATATTTTATTGACCGGATCAGCTGTGAGAAAATCCTGACATGAAGACAACGCGAGAACAGACGCGGCTCCCAAAAGTAATTTAACTGCTATACTTGATTTCATATTAAAATTCATTAGAGTTTATCTTCCTTCAAATTAGAAAGTAATGTTCAGACCGAAGGTGTATGTCTTGAGCATAGGATAGGTATATCCCTGTCCCACACCGCTAAGACCTCCAACATTGTCACCGAAGTCAGAATCACCGAAACCAAGGGTCTCAGGGTCAAACATCTTGGTATGCTTGTAAATCGGAGAGAAAGTCAGCAGATTCTCACCGGAGAAGTAAACCTTAAGCTTCTCGACGCGGATCTTCTTGGTAAGCTTGCTTGGGAAAGTATAGTCCACAGTGAGGTTCTTAAGTCTTACATAAGCGGCATTCTGCATGTAGTAGTCATTCTCGAACGTAAGAGGGCCGTCATTTCTGTTCGCGGCGTATGCCACCTGACGTGTGAAGTAAGGCTTGCTTGCGGCGTTGGTGACCACCCAGTTGGAAGTAGAGTAATCAACTTCCACAGCGTCCTGAGTATGAATCTTCGGCAGATAGCCATAAGGACGGTTGTACATTCCCCAGAAGAATCCGGACTCGCAGCTTGGATACCAGTCACGCTTGCCTACGCCTTGCAGGAAGACACTGACGCCGATTCCGTTCCAGTTGGCGCCAAGGTTGATACCAAAATAATAGCGAGGGCTCTGATTGCCGATGCGCTCAAGGTCGCCATGGTCATCAAGAGTACCTTTGCCGTAGTCAATCTTTCCGTCACCGTTGATGTCTATGAATTTAAGGTCTCCGGCATACGCCCTGAAGTTGGATCCGTTCTTGTGGAATTTATCGGTCGCCCAGTTGTTGGCCTCCTCATTGCTGAGGAAGTACCCGTCGGTCCTGAATCCCCAGATCTCACCAAGTTCCTTACCCTCATAGTAGTTGAGGATGTCACCGTTGATGTTATAGTACGTCTTCACCCAAGTGCGTGAATCCCAGACACTGGCCTTGATGTTATAATTGAAATCCTTACCGGCGAGTTTGAACGAGTCTCTCCAGCCGATCGTGGCTTCCCAACCCTTTGTCTGGATAGCGCCGTAGTTACCCTTAGGGGTGGAATCACCAAGCACCTCAGGAAGATCCGGACCCTGAATGAACATATCCTTGACATCACGCACATAGTAGTCAGCCGAGATCGAGAGACGGCTCTTCAGGAAATCAGCGTCAAGTCCCACGTCATAAGTGGTGACAGTCTCCCAGGTAAGGTTGTCAGGAATGATCGCGGCGGCCGTTGTGTAAGGAACTTTTTCCCCGTTGATGAGTTTTGTGGATTTTGACACACCCATAAGCTCCAGGAATGAGTAAGGGTCGATGGTCGCGTTACCGAGGGAACCCACATTGGCGCGGAGTTTAAAGTTGTTCATCCAAGACTTGGCCCATTTCATCCAAGGCTCCTCGGACAGTCTCCAACCTACGGACGCTGAAGGGAAGAAACCCCATTGTGAATATGAAGGGAACAATGAGGAACCATCGTAACGTGCGGCCACCTCGACAATATACCTGTTGAGAAGAGTGTAGTTCACACGCCCGAAGAAACCGACCATGCTCTTGTCGTGACCACGATCCTCCACACCATACTCGTCAGACGCCATAAGTTCAAATGAAGGGATGGAAGGATACAGAAGGTCTTTTCTGGTAAGATAAAAACGGCGATAGTTCGTCTTCTCAAGATTCCATCCAGCCACGATATTCAAATCATGGTTGTCACCAAGTTTCGGAGTGTATGTCCCGACGATGTTTGAGGAGATGTAATCAGTGTTGAAACGCCAGTCTGACTTATAAGAGGAACTATTGTAAGTCTCCAAAGCACCTGGGGCACTATAACCACTCTGGATGCAAGAGACTCTTGCCTGAGTGGAACGGATGGCTTTGTAAGTAAAGTCGCCTGTGAATTTCAGGACGTTCTTGATCGGCTCGAAATCAAGAGTGGTGGATGTGATAATATCCAGTTTGTTATTTTCCTGATAAGTATTACCGTCTTCAAACGCACCGTACATACAAGAAGCGCCATAGAACGTAAGCGTACCGTCTTCATTAAATGCCGGATAGATTGGCTGTCCTCTATGCTCGAACTGGCGGAGAAGCGGCTGTGAACCACCTGACACCATCGGCTGGTGATATTTACGCTTGAACACCGAGGTGTTATTGGTCAATTTCAACCAATCAGTAATCTTTATGGAACCCTTGGCGCGAAGATTGAACTGGTTGAAGTCCTCATTGCCAAGCTTATAGATACCGTCCTGTCCATAATAACGCCCACTGATGGCATAGCTAACCTTCTCTGACGCGCCATTGATGCTGAGGTTATGGTTCTGTGTCATGTTCATGTCCTTGTAGAACATGTCAAGCCAGTTGGTGCTTCCATAGTAAGCATAGTTGCCGCCGAAACCGACATCCTTTCCGTCACCATAAATCTTACCGTAATTCTCATAGGTAGGATCAGTTTTACGACGACGGAACTCCTCATGATAAGCCTCAGAATAGGTATTGGACCTGTTATTGACATTACCAGGCAAAGAACCGGAGGAAGTCGGAGTGCGTTTGTCGTTCCTGAAGAACTCAACAAAGGTATCAAGCCACTGAAGGCCATCTGTGACAAGCTCGTCCTCCCACATGATGTTTCTTCTGTTCAATGAGACAGAGCCGTTGTAGTTCACGGAAATCTTGTCGGTCTTCGGAGCCTTGGTTGTCACGAGGATGACACCGAAAGCACCTCTGGCACCGTATACGGCAGCGGAGGCAGCATCCTTAAGGACAGCGACAGTTTCGATGTCCTCTGGATTCACTGTAGTGAGGTCTCCCTCGACTCCGTCGATGAGGACAAGGGCGCTGCTGCCCTGGCCGATCGAGTGCTTCTGGTTGCCTGCGCCACCACCGACCTTTTTTCTGGACTGATATGAAGTGCCATTGCCACGGATGGTGATAGACCCTTGATGGGTAGGCTTACCGTCAGCCTGAACGATGTTCAACCCCGGGATCTGTCCCTGAAGAGACCTTGTCACATTGGAGTTGGTCCTGCCTTCAAGTTCCTCACCCGACAGGTTCTCGACGGCTCCCACCAACTGAGTCTTCTTGAGAGTACCATAACCGACCACAACAGTCGCGTCAAGCATCTGGGTGTCTTCCTGAAGAAGGATGTCCAATTTTGTTCTCTTGCTGACATTAACCTCTACAGTCTTATAACCGAAAAGCTGGCATACAAGGACAGCGTTGGCGTCAGCCTTGAGGGTGTACGCTCCGTTCGCATCAGTCGATGTACCCACAGATGTGCCCTTAACCATTACAACCGCCCCCGGAACAGGCTCATTGGTAGCGGCCTCTTTGACAAAACCTGATACAGTGAGTTTCTGAGCAAACACTTCAGATGGCACCAGAAACAAAAGAATCGCCATAACGGTCGTCATCAAACCTTTCGTAAGCAATAACAATTGTCTACTCTTCCCCTTTTCGGGAGAAGAACTGGTTATTATGTGATTCATTTCAATCGTAATAAATTTTCAATAAAAATAATTACCAGAACCTATAGCAAGGTTCAAGATTCTGCGGCAAACTGAAATCCTTGGTTATTATTTCTAATGGTTTACAAGGTTATTATGGTTCTTTATCCTCGCATCAATGTTTTTAAATAATGAATATTTAGTACTATTAAACTTCAATGATTTTGTTAAAGCGCCCCTTTAGCAAAAAAACTATTTGTATTTCACAAACGTGGCCTTTTCGTCCAAAAATTTCTTCACCTCGATGGCCCTGTCGCAGCACAGATACTCCGCACCGAGATACACGCCCAGCATGATGTCCTCAGGAGTCCTTGAAGGCCAAAGGGAAACGGCCAGACCGGCTTCCTTTGCCTTTTTCACCATGGAGCGCGTAGTACCATTCATGTTGCACCCGATCCGCTTGATTCCCATAGCCTCCGCCATCTGGATGGTCTCATCACAAACCGGCTTGCTGAAAATCATGAGCATGTCAGCGTCCGGATGAAGTTTTCTCATCATATTCAAGGCATCTCTGCTGCTGGACGTGAACAGATAAGTGGAATGCTCCGGCTTCTTGGACATGACCGCCTTGTAGAGTTTGTCGCAATACTCGCGAAGGCGATCCTCCGGATAACTTGATGTCGGACTGACCTTCATTTCAAACTCAACGTAGAGGTCATCCTTGTCCGAAAGGAAGCCCACAAGCTCATCAAGGAAAAGAATCTTGTTGCCCTGGAATGTTGTCAACTTGCGGATCTCATCAGATGTCATCGACTCGACCGCACCGGTGCACGGAGTCAATCTGGCGAACGTCTCATCGTGGTTCACAACAAGCTGTCCGTCCTTGCTCATTCTGATGTCGGTCTCAAAGCCCCTTATTCCTTGTTCATAGCAAGCCTTGAATGCCGGGAGCGTGTTCTCATCATACTCGAAACGGCTGGCGCGATGAGCGAAAAACTGTACGGTCTGAGACTGTGCGGACAAGTCCACCGCCCACACAGACAGCACAATAACAAATAAAAACCTTAATACCTTCCTCATAACTTGACATAAATAAGTTCGCATATACCATGATACCCTACCGGGTAACCTTCCACAGCGAATTTCAGACTTACGACTAAAAACGATTGAAAGGATTCACAAAAATACAAAAAAAATCAGTCTCCGCCTTGCATTTTTCATTTAACTTGAATATCTTTGTCTCAGGCAAACTGAAATAAAGTTCACTTTCGAGTGACATCTTACATCTTTCTGATGGTTGTTAAGGGTGCTTAAGAAGCATAGCCTTAATTTTAGTATTTACAGTTTCCAACTAACAATCACTAAAGAAAATATGAAATCCATTAAAGCCCTCGCGGCCGTAGCCTTGGCATCTTCTCTTTTTATAGGATGTGAAGAAGAAGAGCACTTTGGCATAGACTCATCCAAACCGGCACCGAAGGAATTCACTTATGATGAAGACAATTCATCGGAAACATCCATTTCAGTCTACTGGGACGACGCCAGCATGATTGAGGCTGGAGCGACCAGCGCGACCGTCCAGCTTACCACAGAACTCAACAACGGCGACAATTACAACAACAGCGTCACCCACACCATCGTTTACAGCGACGAAAAGGTAAAGGTCAAAAACGCCACGACTTTCACAGGCCTGAAAAAGTTCAGCCAGTATTACATCAGAATCAGAGCCAACTATCCAAGATCCGTATTCTCTGACTGGGTATATATCGCTCAAGACAACGAGCCTGTCCAACTTGTTCTCGGCTACGGGTTCGTAAAGCCTGATTTTGTCGGCATTCCTAATCTTGCGGCGACTCCGCTTGCTGACGCCATTACTTTGAAATGGGACCCTTGCGTGAACGCTGTCAAATATGTCGTGGAATACAAACTCGCTTCCGCTTCTGACTGGACAACAATAGAGACAGAGGAGACAGCGCTTAAGATTTCAGACCTTACAGACAAGACAAAGTATAACGTGAGAGCCAAGTCTCTCAATAAGGACGGCAAGGAATCCGAATATTCCGAGACTCTTGACATCACCACACTTGAAAAGGCTGCATTCCCTAAGGACATAGCGACAGCCGATGAGTTCGTCAAACTCTTTAACGGAAAGGAACTAACCACAGCTGATGCCACGAGTGTTGTCAACCTGACCGCAGACATCGACCTTACGGGGAAGACAATCCCGACTTGCGCGACATTCCCTGGAATCTTCAACGGTAACAACCACAGCATCAAGAACTGGAAGGGAACCGCTCCTTTGTTCACTGAAGTCGGCACCGTCAAGGATCTTGTCATTGACGCGTCATGCTCGTTCGTTCCGACGGCTTCCGAATTCGGAATCATTGCCATAAGGAACAAGGGTGAGCTCACCAACGTGACAAACAAGGCGAACATCACAATGAGCGCCGACGCCTTTGACGACGCCGTCATCTGTGGAGCCCTTGTCGCTGAAGGTCTGGCCGACATCACCGATTGCCACAACACCGGCAACATCACAGTGACAGCTCAGACATCAATGAAGGGTGCGGCCGTCGCCGGCATCGCCGGATATCTCAAGGCGACAATGAAAGACTGCTCAAACGAAGGGACGATAAGTGCCTCATGCGCCTTTGTCAACGGCGCTTCGACTATTGTCGATGTGAAGAACTGCGCACCTTCAGTAGGCGGTCTTGTCGCTTACGGCGGCAATGATGAAAACGGACAGTTCGCTGTGACGAATTGCGTGAACAAAGGCAAGGTATCTCTTGTGAACACATCTATTGACTCAGTAACGGAAAACGTGAAGAGACAGGATGTCGGAGGTATTGCCGGAGCGTCCAACGGTGACATCACTAATTGTCACAACTACGGCGAGGTTTACGCGAAACTTGCTTCCAGCAATGGTTCTGCCATGTCCGGAAATGAGGCGATTGTTCTAGCAGGTGGCATCACAGGAGGAGATTACTTCGCCGTGGGACAGATCAAGTCGAACATCACAGGCTGTACCAACGAAGGTCCGATCAACGTGTTCTCTGATGCGTCAAAGTCCAATTCAGCAGTAGGCGGAATCGTGGGCTGGCCAGGAAAAGAGGCTAAGCAAAGCACATGCACGAAAGACTGTGTCAACAAGGGTGACATTACCATTAGCGGAACTGTTAAGGTTCGCGCAGGTGGAGTTCAGGGAGGTACCGGCAACATGGACAACTGTACAAACGAAGGTGAGATCATCTTCGAATCCGGCGACAAGGCCAGCGTTATCGGCAGCCTCTGCGGTTTCCACTCTCAAGGCAACACCATAGAGACCTGCAAGGCTTTCGGAAAAGTGACCGCCATGGCAACTGTTGATGGCATCGGAGGCCTTATCGGAAACATCGGAAACGCCGCTCACAACACAGGAAACGGTTGTGTCGTGGATTGCGTGATTTCCGGCGGAGCCGAGGACACAAGAGGTCTTGTGATTGGTAAATTCAACGGTAAGACGAAGAACATCACTCTTGGAGAGACCAGCCCGATCAAAGTATCCGGATCTGTTGAAGGGACCAAGATTGACGCCGGCAACTTCGCTAATTTTGTACATGGAACCACAAACTACACAGAGGGTGTACATGTAATCAACGCTGTCTTCGGCAAATAATCCGAACACGCTGATATTCACAAGGGGGATGGCCAACTCTGGTCATTCCCTTTTCTTTTTGCCATCAACACTGGTTGTGG
>FR893166.1:0-25900 GCA_000433355.1 Alistipes sp. CAG:435
TCTGGTGTACCAACCTCCGTCTTGCTGCCGTTTCGTACAGGAAAGTGACTTTGGGTGTACCGACCGGAAGTGGTGACGGAGGCGGTGCGGTGATTTTGTGCGAAAAGATGAGTATATTTGTGGGTACGAGAGGAGAATTACGTTATGAAACTGAACAAGAGATTTTTCTATGGGGTGCTGGCGGCGGTGGCACTGCTGGCGGCTGGGTGTTCGAAGGATAATACGGATCCGGTGCCCGATCCGGGTACGGGAGAGCAACTTGTCGAGAATCCTAAGGTCAGGGCGGCCGTTAGGACTATGATGTCGGAGGCGGCCAGGACGGAGTCAACCTTGAATGGCGTGGCGGTCTGGCAGGAGGGGTATGCGTCTTCGGGAGAATGGCCCAAGGGCTCTGAGAATGACACACGGCGACAGATGTGGTCGGTTACCAAGACGTTCACCTCAATGGCTGTCGGGATAGCGGTCGGGGAGGGCAAGCTGAGCCTGTCCGAAAAGGTCGCGCCGATGTTCCCCGAGGAAGTCGCCGAGGCGGAAAAGAATATGACGGACGCGCAGAAGGCAAACCTTGAGGCCTTGACAGTCAGGCATCTGCTGATTATGGCGAACGGCCACAAAAAGGATCCGACGGTTGAATATGCCACTGAATATTTCAAAAAGGATCCGTTCGGCTCACTCAAGTATATTCATAATGAATGGGTTGATGTCTCCGGGCTGCTGACAAAATATGACTCCACGCTGCCGGAACTTTTCTTTGGATATCCATTCGACGCGGCTCCGGGAGAGAAATTCTGCTACGACAGTTTCTCTTCCTGTATGCTTTCGGAGATCATCACAAAAAAGACCGGGGAGACGATGGCCGACTATCTCTACAAAAGGATGTTCAAGCCGATGGGACTGGACAGACCTGAGTGGGAGGATATCCATGGAGTGACAGCCGGTGGCTGGGGACTGCATCTTAGCACTGACGAGATGCTGGCGTTCGGCCGTCTCCTGCTGGACGGCGGGAAATGGGACGGGCAGCAGATCATCCCTGAGGACTATCTCAAGGAGGCCGTCAAAGATCAGATCAAGGACCGGATGAATAATGGTCAGAACTACTCCACGACCGGTTACGGCTACCAGATCAGAACCCGTTCCGACGGGTCACTTTATATGGCCGTAGGACTTTTCGGACAATATATCGTTGTGATTCCTGATAAGAAGGCCGTGATCGTGATGACCTCTGCGATGCCGTTTGACGCTGACAACATCCTTAAGGATCTGTCAAAGGTTATGGCGCTCCTCAATGGTGATCTTGATTCCAGTGTGAAGCCGCTCGAACTGGCCTGGAAGTACATTGTGCCGGAGCTTTAGTCATGGACTATTTGAGAAAGCTGAACAGGCATATTCATAAAAACTTGAGAATATATTCATAAATGGCTGCGGAAGAGGATAAGAAAGGGGCATTCGCTCCGATGATGGAAAGCGGCGTGCACGCTGGGTTTCCGTCGCCGGCGCAGGACTACATCAATTCGTTCATCGACCTCAACAAGGAGTTGGTGCGGCATCCGGCGGCGACTTTTTTCGCCCGTGTGGTCGGCGATTCGATGGTGGACGCCGATGTGAACGAGGGTGACGTGCTGGTAGTGGACAAGTCGATCGAGCCGAGGGAAGGGGATATGGCCGTCTGCTTCATCGACGGGGAATTCGCCTTGAAGTTCATCTCCTTCAGGGATCCGGCCGATGCATCGCGCTCTGTCAAGGCCTCCAAGCCGGGCGTGTCCTATGATATTCTTAAGCATCAAAGAATATGGCTGCTTCCGGCCAATGAGAAATATCCTCCCATCGAAGTGACTGAGTCCAATGATTTTACGGTCTGGGGAGTTGTGACCTACGTCATCAAGAAGGTGTGTACGCGTTAGTTGACTGCAACAATTTTTTCGTGTCCTGCGAGAGGGCTTTCCAGCCGGAGTTGGAAGGCCGTCCGGTCGTGGTGCTGTCCAACAATGACGGATGCGTGGTGGCCCGCAGCAACGAGAGCAAGGCGATGGGCATCAAGATGGGGACTCCGTTCTTTAAGGTCCGCTATCTGGTGGAGCAGGGGAGACTCGTTGTGCGCTCGTCCAACTACACCCTCTATGGCGACCTTTCCGCGCGGGTGATGTCGATCCTTGCGGAGGCGGCCCCGCGGCTGGAAGTTTATTCAATCGATGAGGCGTATATGGATATGGACGGTGTCGCGCAGGAGCGTATTCCGGGAATATGCTCGGCTTTGGTGACGAGGATCCGTCGCTGGACGGGCATTCCTGTCAGCATCGGAATAGCCGACACAAAGACCCTTGCCAAGGTCGCCAACCATTTCGCAAAAAAGTACAAAGGGTACCGCGGCGTCTGTGTCATCGATTCCGAAGAGAAGATCCTCAAGGCATTGGCTTTGACTCCGATAAAAGAGGTTTGGGGAATAGGTCGGCGAGGCGCTCCGAAGCTGGAGTCCGTCGGGGTCAAGACGGCCTTGGACTTTATTAAGAGGCCATGCGAGTGGGTTCGTGGGATGATGGGAATAGGCGGAGTGAGGACTTGGTCCGAGCTTCAGGGCAGACGGATGGTCGAGGATGAGCGTGACGAGAAGCGCAAGAGCATCTGCACATCCCGTTCGTTCGACAAGATGGTGACGGACCTGGAGGAGATGACTTTAAGAGTCTCCGATTTCGCCGGAAAATGCGCCGAGAAACTCCGCTCGGAAGGCACTGCGGCATATTCAGTGGGCGTATTCATCCAGACCAACCGCTTCCGGGACGACCTTCCGCAGTATTTCCCGAACGCCAGCGTGAGGCTCGATGTCCCCGCCAACAGCACCCAGGAGGTCGTTGCCGCCGCCCTGCGCGCGTTGAGGATGGTCTTCCGCAATGGCTTTGAATATAAAAGGGCCGGCGTGACCGTCTCCGACATCGTTGAGGCCGATGCGATCCAGACCACCCTGTTCGATTTCGATCAGGAGGCCCGTGACCGTGACGACCGCATATCCAAAGTGATGGATCTGGTCAACACCTCCGGCAAGAACCTCCTAAGGCTTGCCACCCAGCGCCCCGGCCACTACTCCGATGGCATCCGCCGCGAATTCTGCTCCCGCCTCTACTCCACCTCCTGGTCAGAACTCCTGGAAATCAAATAGCCTGCTTCATATTACTGAAACAGGCTGTCTGTCGTACGTCGAGAAATAGGATTACTTCACCTTTTCCCTCTTGCCGAGCTTCTCGCGGACGAGGAGCGGCTCGTTGGTCGTGATGCAATCGACACCGAGATCGATCATATCCTGGATGTCCTTCTCCTTGTTGACGGTCCAGCAGTTGATGCTCATCTTGTTGTCGCGGGCCTGCTTGAACCATGTCGGGTTCTTTCCGAAGACCTTGTACTGGTAGTCAACACCGTTGATTCCGAGCTTGGCGAGTTCCTCAGGGCTCTTGTCCTTGTCCAGGTACTGAACCGTGAATCCAGGGCAGAGGGCGGCGAGCCTCTCGCACATATTCAGACTGAATGAGATGAAAATCACACGCTTAGGGTTGTACAAACCGTGCTCCTTGAGAGCCTTGACGCTCTGGTCGACCATATAGTCCTCGTGAGCCTTGTCAATCTGCTTCTTGAGCTCGAACACCAGCACGGTCTTCTTGCTCTTCTCTCCCTGTGCCAGATACTCGTCCAGAGTCGGGATCTTCTCGCCGTTCTTCAGGCGGCAGTCCTTGAAATCAGCGTAGTCGTGATTCCAGATGCGCATCCCGTCGATGTCCGGATCGTGATGCACGAGCATAACGAGGTCGGAAGTGATGTGAACATCGAACTCGCTGCCCCACAACCCGTTCTGCTGCGCCAGTTCAAGCGATTTGATGGAGTTCTCGGCGTACCCGGCCTCCTCGCAGTTCCAAAATCCTCTGTGCGCCGTCACCGCGATCTTCTGCGGAGCGCACGAAGCGGCCAGCGCAACCAATGCACCCACCGCCGCAACTTTAACGATCTTTTTCATATTCATTGAATATTACAGTTTTGAATATTTCAGTGTCCATTCCGGAGGCACACGGCCCATTGCCGTCAGGCTCAATTCTGTCACGTGCCTCTCGTCCCGGTCCAAGCCTTGGACTTGTGGCATAGTTCAAATCCGGGACAACAAAAGTAGTAAATTTATGCCGATATCTAAAGTATAAAAAGGGACGTTTACAAATTGACAATCTCGGACTTGTACTTTATGCGGTAGTCCGTTGAGTCCGCATCGAGGACGAAGACCTGGTAGTTGTTTCCTTCCGGATAGACACGGACGACAATGTGGCCCCACGGCTTGAATTTGCTCCAGAGTTCCTCACCGAGCTTCTTGCGGGCTTGATCCACGGTTATGTAGTAGTCGCGGTCTCCTTTCCAGACCAGAGGATCGGATATTCTTGTCATCGTGGTAGGCACGGGATGATTCTGGCTTCGGGCGTCGATTATGATGACCTGGGGCGACAAAGTCTGCATAAAGAATGCGTTGCAGGTGTCGAAATAGCCGTGGTGGTTGGCTTTCATCACCGTGACCTTGCCGCAGACCTTGGCGACAGGAGTCTCGAAATCCCTTTCCAGCGACTTGAAGATGGGCCAGTTCCCACCGGAAAGGTCGCCTCCGTTGAAATATGAGAATTTACCGTAGCGCAGACGAATCGCGCAGGAATTCATATTCTCATCGAACAGGGTCGGATCCCCGCTGTACATCTTCACGGATTTCTTGCCACGGCCGGTCCAGACCTCGCTGTTTGCGGCTAAATTCCTGATCTCAAAGTCTTTGGCGAACTTTTTCGGGTTGTGTACCATCGTGAACTGCCTCTTGCTCCCGATGGCGAATTTCTCCACCGTTGTGCCGTGCTCCGCGGAATAGTTGACGAAGTTGATGTAATGCTCGATAAATCCCTTGTTCGCGTTGAGGACATTGTCTCTGGATGGAAAATCGTAGTCAGGATAGTCCCTGTCAACCAACTTGTTGAAATGAATATGCTCACCCACGAGTGTGATTCCGGAAAGCGCATAGCCGTGCGTGCCCGGAATAGCATCCTTTATCGTGCCGATGTGGTCATTGTGAAGATGGGTTACCATCGCATAGTCAAGGTTTTCCTTGTCCGGAAGCTGTGAGAGAAAATGCTTTATGTAGATCGCCTGCCACTCTCCGGGCTTTTTTGTCCCGTTCGGATGTTGGGTGTCCTTAGCCTTGGCGTTGTCGCCCGCGTCGATCATCATCGATGTCCCGTCTGGCATCACAATCAACGCCGCGTCACCCCTTCCCGTGGCAATCGTGTGGATGTCAAGATACCCTTCCTTCCATTCCGGCAGATACTCCGGTGCCTGTGCGAAGGCATTGAGCGCGTTCGCAAGCAGCGCCAATGCCAATAATATCCTTTTCATTGTAATCATTTTTCTTTCGATGAAATCCAGTCTAGTCGTTCTTGACCGGCACTTTGGTGATGCTCGGCTATTTCTGTGGAATTATCGGCGGATGTCGATCACAAACTTGCCGGCGAAATATGGGTCGGAGAGCCAGGTGGTGACGGGCCAGGTAGAGACGGAGCCTTTGCGGAGGCGCTCACGGGACATCAGGGCGCAGATCTCCTCGTTGATGTCGCCGCCTTTGAGGTAGAGGATGGACTGGGAATATTTCCCTTTCACCCAAGGATAGAAGTCGGTCAGGGAGGCCACGGCACGGGAGACCACGAAGTCGAAACGGCCAGGAAGACTTTCCGCGCGGGCGTTGACGATCTCCACGTTGTCAAGGCCGAGCATATTCGCAATCTCTCTGGCGACGATTGTTTTCTTGCCGACCGAGTCGCAGAGGGTGAACCTCACGTTCGGGAACATCACAGCGAGAGGGATGCCGGGAAAGCCGCCACCGGTGCCGAGGTCCAGAACCCTTAATCCGGCCTGTGCGGCGTTATCTGGCGAGGTGATGGGATCTATGACCGTAGAATAAGATCCTTTCTGTGAGGCGGATGCCACAGAGCCTTTCGGGTGTGGCGCGGTGAACATTGAATATACCTCCGGACGCTGTGTGCGGAGATATTCAGCAATCGCGAGGGAGTGGAGGACGTGGTGGTCATAGAGACTGTCGATGTCCTTGCGGGAGATGACGTTGATCTTGGCGTTCCAGTCGCGGTAGCCTGCGTCCATAAGACGGAAACGCTCCACCATCCCGTCAGTCATGTCCGGGAACGACGCCTTCAGAAATGCCTCGAAGTCGGCGAACCCTATCATGCGCCTTCCTCCTGCTTCCTCAGATCATCGATCATCTTCTTGGCGCGGCGGATGCGAGTCTTGACTGTGTTGAGCTCCATGTCAAGCGCCTCGGCGATCTCGTTGTATTTCATTCCCTCGATGAGCCTCTTGCGGGCTATCTCACGGTATAATTCCGGAAGACGCTCGACATATTTCGCGTGCTCCTCCTCGTTCTCAGTCTTGATCAAGGTGTTGAGCGCATCCTCCGTCTGGTCCGGGATGACCTCCACTCCGGACGGCTTGCTCTCGTCGTCAAGATAGACGATTTGGTTCTTTGGATGAACTCTCTGCTCTTGCTCCAGAGTGTCCAAGGCGGTGTTCTTGGCGATAGTGCAGAGCCATGTCAAAAAACGGCTCTTGTACTGGTCGTAGGACATGATCTGCCTGAAGGCTTTCTCGAAACTGCGGCTGCAGATGTCATCCGCCGCGTAGTCGTCTATATTCTTGAAACGGGCCTTGATGTAAGACCTAAGCTGTTCTATGTGACGATCCCAGAGAGCTGTGAAGGCCAGACCGTTTCCTCTTTGTGCCAAGATGATCAGTTCATCAGTGGGCTTCGAGCCAGTTTTTCCCATAATTGCATTCTACTGTTAGTGGTACTGAAAGTTTTACAACATTTTCCATCCTGTCAATCACAATCCGCTTCAGATCCTCAATCTCCTCAGGGATCGCGTCGAACACAAGCTCGTCGTGAATCTGGAGAACCATCCGGCTCTTCATGCCGGCTTCGGCCATCGCCTTGTCAACCTCGATCATCGCCATCTTGATGATGTCCGCGGATGTGCCTTGGATCGGAGCGTTGACGGCGTTCCTCTCGGCGAGTGTCCTCAACGTTCCGTTCTTGGAATTGATGTCAGGAATATACCTTCTTCTTCCGAAGATGGTCTCGACATAGCCGGCCTCGCGGGCCGAGGCCTTCGTGTCCTCAATGAACGAGAGGATGGACGGGAAACCGGCAAAGTAATCGTCTATGATTTTCTGGGCCTCCTTGCGGCCGATCCGCAGCCTTTGCGCCAGGCCGAACGCCGAGATTCCGTACATGATGCCGAAGTTGGCGGTCTTGGCGATGCGTCTCTGGTCGGCCGTGACCTGCTCGTGAGGGATGCCGAAAATCTTCTCCGCCGTGGCCGCATGGATGTCCACACCTTGCTTGAAGGCTGTGATCAGATGCTGGTCGCAGCTCAGGTGCGCCATGATCCTCAGCTCGATCTGTGAATAGTCCGCCGAAAGGATCAGACCGTCCGGGGCGCTCGGCACGAATGCCTTGCGGATTTCCTTGCCCTGCTCTGACCTTATAGGAATATTCTGGAGATTCGGATTTGAGGAACTCAGCCGTCCTGTCGCCGTCAAGGCCTGGTTGAAAGTCGTGTGGATCTTGCCATCGGAAGGGTCGATGTACCCTGGGAACGGCTCTATGTAGGTCGAGAGCAGTTTGCGGGCAGCGCGATACTCAAGAATCTCATCGATGACAGGATGCTTCTCCGCCAGATCAAGCAAGGTGGATTCCTCCGTTGAATATGTCCCGTTGGCGTTCTTCTTGGGCTTGTCGGAAAGGTGCAGCCGTTCGAACAATAGCTCGCCGATCTGTTTCGGAGAAGACACGTTGAGGTTCGGTTCCCCGGCCATCTCACGGACTTTGGACTCCCGGGACGCGACCTCCTCACGAAGATGCACCGTGAAATCCTTCAAGGAATCAAGATCGACCTTGACCCCGTTGCGCTCCATCTTGGAGAGAACCTTCAGCAGAGGCTCTTCCATAGTGTCATACAGGTCCGCGGCCGACGCTTTTACCAGATCCTCGCGTATTCTTTCCTGAAGCGACAGCAGAACTGCTGCTTCTCTGCTCCTGTCCGCTAAGACCTCGTCCGAAGGAATGTCATCGAACAGTGAGCCGGTGGCCGGAGCTGAATCTTTCCCGGAGACACCCTCAAGAGAAACTCCCAGAATGCCTTGCGCCAGCACTTCAATCTTGTGACTCTTCTCAGGGTCAAGCAGATAGTGCATCAAGGCGATGTCGTGAAGCCTGCCTTGAAGCGTCACTCCGCCCGCCGCCAGAATATTCATCTGCCTTTTAAGGTCATCGCCGCATTTCGCCACCGCGTCATTCTCAAGCAGCGCCTTGAACTCCTGAACCCCACCTTCCGCCGCGACAATCCTCTTCCCGGAGCGAGCCCCGACAATGATCCTTCTTGTTTTTGTGAATATGCCCCCGTCGGCTCCTTCCGTGATTACCGAGCACATTCCGGCCTTCACGGCGGCCTTGACCGCCTCCGTCGGACGCACCTTGGCGATTTCAGGCAGCTCGGCGTCAGGCTTTTTCTCCGCCGCGCCGACGTGGCCTATGAATCTGTTAAGGGAATTGAACTCGTATTTCTCAAAGAGATCCGCCAATTCAGGGCCGTATTCCTGATTGACCTTCATTCTCTCGGTCGGGATGTCAACCTCGATGTCTGTCTTGATGGTGACAAGCTCGTGGCTGAGCCCGATGTGGTCCCGGGCATCCTCAAACTGGGCCTTCTGCCGAGGTGTCAGTTCGTCCAGATGCTCGTATATCTCCTTGACGGAACCGTACTTGGCGACCAGCTTGCCGGCACCGACCTCGCCGACACCCTTCACTCCTGGCACATTGTCGGCCGTGTCCCCGCAGATTGTCAGCATATCGATGACCTGTTCCGGAGAATTGATTCCGTACTTCTCACAGATTTCCTTGACTCCGATGATTTCGTTGTCGTTGCCGGCCTTCCCCGGCTTGTACTGCCAGATGTGCGGTTCGATAAGCTGCCCGTAATCCTTGTCCGGGGTCACCATAAAGACATCCAACCCCTCTCCGGCGCAGCGTTTGGCCATAGATCCGATCACATCGTCGGCCTCGAACCCCTTCAGCATCAAGGTCGGGATATTCATCGCCTTGCATAGCTCCATCAACGGCTCAAGGGCATCGATGACCAGCTGCGGTGTCTCTTTGCGGTTCGCCTTGTACTCGGGGTACATCTTATTCCTGAACGTGCCGCCCGGCGGGTCGAAAGCCACGGCCAGATAGTCCGGTTTTTCACGCCCTAAAAGTTCAAGAATATATTTGGTGAATCCGTAAAGGATAGACATGTCAGCCCCTTTGGAGTTGATCATCGGCCTACGGAGAAACGCGTAATACATTTTGAATATCAACGCGTGTCCGTCTATGAAGAAAATCTTTCCCGTCATTATCCTTCCCGGTTTTATCTAAGCGTGGCCGCAATCCCAATGGCCACGTGTTTGTACAAAGATACGTAATTGTTTCGTGGTTTCAAAACTTCTCCCTGAGGCAAAATGTTAATATATAGATAATCGGAATGTGGAATGCCACATTCTGATAGTCAATCAATTCTGAAACGCTGCCCTCTGATTTTGACTGGCAGGATTTGACAACTTGCTGAAATATAATTTGTTAATTAGCTCGACATAGGATTGCGCACAAGCTGATTGGCCCTTGGAAAATTATCCCTTGTAGAGAAAATCTCCGAGCGAGAGTGTCGCGTCGGAGAACCGCGCGCCATCGTAAATGTCGTGCGTGGAGAAGATCACCGTGGCTCCAGTGCCGTGCGCCAGTTCTTGAAGAGTGCGCAGGACCATGATCCGGTTGTCCACATCCAGAAAGGCCGTGGGCTCGTCAAGAAGGATAACGTTGGCCTTGCGGGTCAACGCCGTGGCGATGCAGGCTTTCTGGAACTCCCCGTCGGAGATGAGGCTGATGTCCTTGTCGGCCAATGAGCCGAGTCCGAGCGTCCGGATCGCATCCTCCATCACCGTTTCCGCCCCGGAGTCCAGTTTCCTGAATATTCCCGATGCCGAGAACAGGCTCGTGCGGATGAACTCTCTGACAGAGAATCCTTTGACTTTAGGAATATGTGTGGGCACCATCACGACCGGGCCTCCGGCCGAGAATCCGCCCGAAAGGGGATGAAGAAGTCCCGATATCGTCTTCATAAGCGTGCTTTTCCCGCTGCCGTTCGGTCCTTGGAGCATCACGGACTGTCCGTCTGGATATTCAAAAGTCAGTGGTCCGCTGACTGCTTGGCCTCTGTGGCCGATTGTCAATTCAATTGCTTTCAGCATTTTTCACCTCCTTTTCATCAGGATTGTCAGAATGATCGGGATGCCGATCAGCGCCATCGTGCTTCCGACCGGCAGGGGAGTGGGGAAGGCGTTTGAAAGGATGTCGGCGACGAGGGTCAGTCCCGCCCCTGTGAGCATCACCGCCGGGATGACCTTCATGTGCACGGACGTGCCGAGAAAGCCTCTGGCGATGTGTGGAGCCACGATTCCGACAAAACCAAGCGGCCCGCAGAACGCCGTCACCGCCCCGGCCATCAGGCAGCTCCCGATCATCGCGATGCCGCGGATCCGGGAGATGTCCGCGCCGGCCAAGCTGGCATATTCATCTCCGAAAAGAGCGATGTCCAGCCCTTTATTGTTAATATAGGTAAGCGTCACTCCGATGAGGAGTGCACTTGCGATGACCGCCACTTCGCCCGGCCGGCTCCCGGAGAAACTTCCCGCCGACCAGCTGTAGAAGACTTTCAGGCTCTCGGCGTTGGCGGAATATTCAAGTATAGATGTCAATGCGCTGAATATGAACCCCAGCATCACGCCGAAGATGAGCAATGTGGTGGTACTCTGGAATTTTGAGGCCACGGTGACAACCAGCATGGAGGTCAGCAGCGCGCCCAGAAAAGCCGCGGTGGCCACTGTCAATCCCGATAAAGCCGCCGGGAGCGATGTTCCGATGAGTAGGGTGGCCATCGCCGCTCCGGTTCCGGCTCCCGCGCTCACGCCCATTATGTGCGGGTCGGCAAGCGGATTGCGGAACACGCTCTGCATCTGAAGCCCAGCCAGGGAAAGACACGCTCCGGCAAGAACAGCGGTCAGCATCCTCGGCAGCCTGAGTTTCAGGAATATGCCCGCATCCAGTCCGGTCAGGCCAGTGCCTCCGGTCAACAGATCGGCGCAGGCGAGCAGCAGTGTGGCGGTTGCCAACATGAATATTTTCGGACTGGCTTTCATCGTCAAATCGGCTTTGTGATTGCAAATTACTTACAATTCTTCGGCTTTTCCCGAAAAATTTCGTTAAATTTACCCCAAATCTTTGAATATTTATGAATAAAAGAACATTTATCCTTGCGTCTGCACTTCTGGTTCTCTGCGGAACCGGCGCTTTCGCCCAGAAACAGTCTAAGAACGGGGGCATCTCAGCCGAGATGCTGACCGAAATCCGTAAAGGTTATGAAGGCACGGCCTCGGACAAGGCTGTCCGCAACGCCCTCAACGCCGCCGCCATCAATGTCCTCGCCGCCAATTCCGAGAACATCGCGATGATCGACACCCATTTCTCCGACGAGGTGAAGACCAAGGGGCGCACCAACCAGAAATCCTCCGGCCGTTGCTGGCTGTTCACCGGTCTCAATGTGCTCAGATCCAGGATGATCGACAAATATGACCTTGGAGCGTTCACATTCTCGCAGAACTATGTGTTCTTTTACGACCAGCTTGAGAAGGCCAACCTTTTCCTTCAGGGAGTGATCGACACGAAGGAACTGAGCTTTGACGACCGCAAGGTTGACTGGCTGTTCCGCAACCCGATCGGGGACGGTGGTCAGTTCACCGGAGTGTCCAACCTCATTATGAAATACGGTGTCGTTCCGTCCGATGTGATGCCTGAGACCTACTGCGCCAACAGCACTTCCCAGATGCGCGCCCAGATCGCCACCAAACTTCGTGAGGACGGCCTCAAACTGCGTGACGCGGCCGCCAAGGACTGTCCGGCGATTAAGACCGAGATGCTCAAGGAGATCTACAGGATGCTTGTCCTCTGCCTCGGTGAGCCACCGGTTGAGTTCGAGTGGACACGCTACGACTCAAAGGGCAACTTCGTCAGCACCAAGACCTATACCCCAAAGTCCTTCTACAATGAATATGTCGGAGCGGATCTTGAGAACAACTACATTATGGTGATGAACGATCCTACCCGTGAATATGGCAAGGTCTATGAGATCGACTATGACCGTCACGTCTATGACGGACAGAACTGGCTCTACATCAACCTTCCTATCGAGAGGATCAAGGAGATGGCCATCGCTTCCATCAAGGACAACACGGCGATGTACTTCTCCTGCGATGTGGCCAAGTTCATGGATCGCCAGAAAGGTACCCTGGATCTGAACAACTTCGATTACGGTTCTCTTTTCGGGACGACATTCCCGATGGACAAGCGCCAGAGGGTGCAGACTCACGCCAGCGGGTCGTCCCACGCGATGACCCTCATCGCTGTGGATCTCAAGGATGGAAAGCCTGTGAAGTGGATGGTTGAGAACAGCTGGGGGGCTGATTCCGGCTACAAGGGCAACCTCATTATGACCGACGAGTGGTTCGACAACTATATGTTCCGTCTCGTGGTCGAGAAGAAGTACGTTCCTTCGGACGTTATGAATATGCTCAACCAGAAGCCGACCCTCCTCCCGGCCTGGGACCCGATGTTCCTTCCGGAGGAGTAGTCCGAAGCAGACTGAATAAGCGGAGTGTGGCCGAAGGTCTTTCAGCCACACTCTTTTTTTTGATATATTTCTTTAAAAATGGTTGCGGAATCGCTTGTCGGGCAGTATTACAGATGAATATTACTGAAAAACTTTAAGCGATGAGACAATTCAAGATCACTAAATCGATAACCGACAGAAGAACTGTCGTCAGGCCACAACGGAGGAATTGGCTGAGATGACAGGTCTGTCATCGGACAAGATCATCGAGTCGATGGTAGTGTCGGAGAACACGGTGTCAGCCGATGCCCGCTTCTCCGAAGACGAGGACGGGGCTCTTCTTGACATCATTCCGGACAAGGATGCGCTCCCTGCCGACAGCCGGGTCGAGGCCGAGTCTATCAAAATAGAGATAGGACGGCTTTTGGAAGTACTTCCGGAACGTGCCAGGAATATTCTCAAAGCCATCTATGGAATAGGTTGCCGCGAGATGACGATTGACGAGATAGGGGAGAGATACGGTCTGACGCGTGAAAGGGTGCGTCAGATCCGTGAGAAATCTCTCCGCCGCCTGAGGGCTCCCGAGATCGTGCGGAATCTCCGCCCGTATCTCGGGTAATGGAGCTGTTATTTCGTGTTGTCGAACGTGAACGAATCCCAAGGCAGCTCGGCGTCCTTGCCGTGATCGAGCACGTCATTGACATGAGTCATGAGCGGGAAGTCAGTCAGATCGACCATTCCGAGTTCGGCCTTGCGGTAGATGGCCTTGGCCACACGGCGTGCCACAACCAGAGATTCGAGAGTGACCCCGGCGAGGATATCCAGTGCCTCCTCGTAGGTTTTGCCCTCACCCAGAAGAATGCCGATCTTTCTGGTCCTTCCACCGTACACCGTGACGTAGAGGTCTCCGATTCCGAGGACCGTGCTGTCCTCGTCGGCTCCTTGGAGTCTCAGAAGCTTGGTCATCTCCTTTGTGGCCTGATAGAATGCCCCGGCCTGTGAGTTGTAGTGGAGACCGGCCTCGGCTCCGTGCTGTCTGTTCACAAGACCGATCGTGAGGGCTATCCCGAGGGCGTAGGCGTTCTTCAGCGCCACAGCGCTCTCAAGGCCGATCACGTCGTTGGTCGTGGAGATGTGATAGTAGGAGGTCTGCATGGCCTCTTTCATCATCTTGATGGCGGCGGTGTCCTTGCCGCAGAAAGCCACTTCTGTCTGGTCGTGGAATACGAGCTCGTAGGATGTGCACGGGCCGCCGATGGCGTTGACCTCCCTGCGTATGCCTTTCTTGAGAAGCTCGGTCTTCCAATAAGCAGGATAGGAGATCAATGTCCCGTCCTCAAGATTGATCAGACCTTTGGTCACGGAGAGAACCGGCATGGCTGGATCCAGATACGCCAGTACCTCGTTCAGGAACCAGTCCACACCGAACGATGACACTCCGCCGATGACGAAGTCCGCTCCTTTCACGGCCTCCTGCCAGTCCTCGAACTGGAAATATTCAACACCTTTCGGGAAAGGCCTGTCGAATTTCGGATGCTTGCCGGAACGTTTACATTCTTCTATGATTTCCTTGTCAAGCGGAGTGCCGACAAGCCTGACTTCATTGCCGTTTTCAAATGCCGGGAACGCGAGGGCTGAACCCATCATGCCCGAACCTATGATTGTGATTGTTCTTTTCATTGTCTAAATCCTTAAATGAATGACAAAATTAGTAATATTCCTAAGGAATGTCGTAAATTAGCGATCAAAATTACACAAAATGAGACGATTTTTTTGTTTTGCCCTGATGTTTCTGGCACTGTTCACCATGGGTGCCCGGGAACGCATGGAGAATTATCCTCTTCCGTCCAGACCGGACACATTAAGGATCCTTGCTGTAGGCAACAGCTTTTCCGATGACGGTACTGAATACCTGCCAGGGCTTCTGGAGGCGGCCGGAATCCATAATGTGATTGTGGCGAGGCTCTATATCGGAGGCTGCTCGTTGGAGAGACACTGCAAGGAGTATGCGGAGGGCCTGGCCAATTACATCTACTACAAGTCAACGCGGAACAAATGGGAGACCGTCAGCAAGAACGCCACATTGCTTGACGGACTGAAGGATGAGCCGTGGGACATAATCACCATTCAGGAGACATCCGGGCGCACGGGAATATACGACACGTATCAGGAGTGGATTCCCGGATTGGTTGACATCATAAGGAAAGAGGCTCTGAATCCTCACGCGTCCATTGTCTGGCACGAGACCTGGGCCTATGCCGCCAACTCGTCGCATGGAATGTTCAAACTGTACGACAACGATCAGGAACGTATGTATTCCGGCATAGTGGCTTGTGTGAGGCGTGCGTCACAGGAATTTGACCTTCCTGTCGTGATTCCGTGCGGAGACGCCATACAGATCGCCAGAGGGACCCGCCTGAATAATCAGGATGATGTCCCGCAGACATGTAAGGTCTATCAGCTTACCCGTGACGGTTATCATCTGACTCGTCAGTACGGGCGTTACGTGGCCGCGTGCACATGGTTCGAGGCTCTGATCAGGCCGACGCTCGGCAAATCTGTCCTTGGCAACGGCTACCTTATGCGTGACACGGAGTACAGCATAAATTCTAAGGATGCCCGTCTTTGCCAGAAATGCGCCGTTCAGGCGGTGAGGGCTTGGTAAGGGACATCGGGATATTCAAAGAAATAGGAACGAGAATTATGAAATCACTTAAAGAACTTTACAGAATCGGCAAGGGACCGTCCAGCAGCCATACCATGGGACCGAACAAGGCCGCTAAGGATTTTGCCGAGCGGCATTTGGACGCGGCTTCGTTCGAGGTGACGCTTTATGGAAGCCTCGCCGCCACCGGCAAGGGACACATGACGGATGTGGCGATCATCGAAGTGCTGGAACGCATCGCCCCGGTGAGCATTGTGTGGAAGCCGGAGGTGTTCCTTCCTTATCATCCCAACGGGATGTGCTTCAAGTCGTTTGACACCGAAGGCCACCAGACGGATGAGTGGACGGTGTACAGTGTCGGCGGCGGAGCGTTGTCCGAGGGCAGGCCGGACGACAGGTTCTTGACTCCGGATGTCTATGAGATGAACCGCCTTGCGGAGATCCAGAAATGGTGCGAGGACAAAGGACGCAGCTATTGGGAATATGTTGACCTTTGCGAAGGGCCGGACATCTGGGATTATCTGCAGGAGGTCTGGGAGGCCATGAAAGCGTCCGTGGAAAGGGGCATAGACCATGAGGGTGTCCTTCCGGGACCGCTCAACCTTCCGAGGAAGGCTCCGACGTATTACGTCAAGGCTACCGGCTACAAGCAGACTCTTCAGACCCGTGGACTGGTCTATGCCTATGCCCTTGCCGTCAGTGAGGAGAACGCTTCCGGCGGAGTCATCGTGACGGCGCCTACCTGCGGATCGAGCGGAGTCATGCCGGGAGTCCTCTACCATTTGGCGAAGGGGCATGAATTCAAGGATATTCGTGTGCTTCACGCTTTGGCTACAGCCGGGATCATCGGGAATGTAGTCAAGCGGAACGCCTCCATCTCGGGTGCCGAGGTCGGCTGTCAAGGTGAGGTGGGGGTGGCGTGCGCGATGGCTTCCGCCGCCGCGTGCCAACTTTTCGGTGGCAGTCCTTCACAGATTGAATATGCCGCCGAGATGGGGTTGGAACACCATTTGGGAATGACCTGCGATCCGATCTGCGGCTTGGTACAGATCCCATGTATCGAGAGAAACGCTTTCGCCGCCACCCGTGCCCTTGACTCGAATCTCTACGCCGCTTTCTCCGATGGAAAGCACCGCGTGTCCTTTGATCATGTGGTCGAGGTGATGAAGCAGACCGGAAAGGACCTTCCGTCCCTTTACAAGGAGACCAGTACAGGCGGACTTGCGAAAAACTTCAAGGATTTCAAGAAGCCTTTCTAGTCCTTGAATATGTCGTAAATTCGACATAATGACAGCCGGAGGCGACACTTTGTCATGGAATAGTGACATAGTGTCGCCCTTTTGATACCTTTTCGGCATCGGCATGCCGATTGATTGAATCTCAGATGTCCCGCTCGAAAGAACGGGGAAAAGAAAAGATAAAGAATATATAAAAATAGGAGATTTGATTATGTTACCAGTATCAAAAAAGTACAACAACCAGAATTGGTTACCAAACTTTTTCAATGATTTCTTTGACAACGATTGGATGGCCAGGACAAACGCCACGGCACCAGCGATCAATGTATTAGAAAACGAGAAGAGCTACGACATCGAACTCGCCGCTCCAGGAATGACCAAGGACGATTTCAAGGTCAGCCTCGATGACAATGGTGATCTTGTCATCAACATGGAGAAGAAAGAGGAGAACAATGAAGAAAAGAAGCACGGACACTATCTGAGACGTGAGTTCTCATATTCTAAGTTCCAGCAGACGATGGTTCTTCCGGATGATGTTGAAAGAGAGAAGATTAATGCCTCTGTGGTCAATGGTGTCCTCAAGGTCAACATCCCTAAGCTTCAGAAGCAGGAAGTTTCTCAGGCGAAAAAAATCATAGAAATCAAGTAAAAAAGTTTGCAGGTTAAGAAAAAATGCCTATCTTTGCATCCGCATTCAGGAAAACAACCAGAAACGATGGATGCAAAGTCGCAGGGTGCGGTAGTTCAGCTGGTTAGAATGCCGGCCTGTCACGCCGGAGGTCGAGGGTTCGAGTCCCTTCCGCACCGCAGAAAGCCTCACAAGAATGTTGGAGTTCAACAGCTTGTGAGGTTTTTTCTTTTGTTCTGCCAATAGTGGCTTCAATGACAAGTTTAACAAGGAAGTTGGTTTAACGCTATATGAAGAGTGTACTTTTCATCTGTCACGGGAACATCTGCAGGAGCCCGATGGCGGAGTTTATCTTTAAGGATATGGTCCGGAAGGCTGGGCTTGAGGAGGTGCGGATTGATTCGGCGGCTGTGTCCTACGAAGAGGAGGGGAACGACATCTATCCTCCGGCGAAACGGACGCTGCATGGGCACGGAATCCCTTTCGGGAGGCATAGTGCCCACAGGGTGACGGATGCCGAAGCCTCTGAATATGATGTCATCATCGTGATGGATGCCTCGAACAGGCGGCTTCTGTCCCGGATCATCAGCCCGATGAATATGTCCAAGGTGCATCTGATGATGGAATATGCCGGGAAGGATTCAGATGTCTCCGATCCTTGGTACACCGGAGATTTCGAGAAGACCTACAGGGACATCACCGAAGGCTGCGCCGGGCTTCTGGAGTCGCTCTCACAAGCGGAACCAATCTCGACAGTCGGCTGAGCGAAGAGGCTGATCCAAGAATGAAAATGTCAAGATCATTCAGGAATATGCTGAATCCAGGGCTTGTTCAATATGTCGAGAGTGAAATAATTCCTCGTTATGCGTCTTTTGACAAGGCGCACAGGGAGGATCACGTCCGCAAGGTGATAGAGGAGGCTATGCATATGTCAGTTCACTATGACGTTGACAAGGACGTTCTCTATGCCGCCGCCGCTTTCCACGACACCGGTCTGGTTGACGGCAGGGAAGTGCACCATATGTCTTCCGGCAGGATAATCCGGGAGGATCCGCGCCTGAAAGAATGGTTTACCCCTGACAAGATAGAGACGATCGCTCAGGCAGCGGAGGATCATCGTGCCTCGTCAGGCTGCGAGCCCAGAAGCATCTACGGTAAGATCGTCGCCGAGGCTGACCGTGATATAGAACCGATGAGGATTCTGCGCCGTACCGTCCAGTTCGGAATGGAACACTATCCGGAGTTGGACAAGGAAGGCCATTGGAAACGAATGCTGGAGCATCTCGCCGAGAAGTATGACTACGGAGGTTATCTCAAACTGTATATTCCCGAATCCAGCAATGCCGTCGGTCTTCAGGCATTAAGGGACATAATTCACGATCCAGAGCGCCTTAGGAGTATATTCGAGAGATTTTATGAAGAGGAAAGACTGGATATTCATTGAATAAGAGTTTAATGAAGAGGAGGCTTGCCGTCCTCAGTCTTGTCCTCGGCCTGGTCTTCCTTTACCTTGGCACCCTGTCTTCCCGCGTTTTTTGAATTTGCTGAGAGAACACTTCGGAGCTTCGATGCTTCAGCTGCTTCAGCAAGCCTAAGTTCAATGACCGCAATAAACAAAGGAATATCCCCCTTCCCGAATTTTTCACGTTACAAAAATTGCGGGAAGGGGGATATTCCTTTGTTTCCTATAACAGGTATCTAACCTTCCAGTGACTTGCAAAAAAAAAGCTGGCCAGGAACCCTGACCAGCCATATTCATGTAAGACAAATTGTCGATTAGAGCTGAGGACCAGCCTTTACAAGAGCCTTGCCGGCCCTGTTGGACTCGTACTTCTTGAAGTTCTTGATGAACCTTGCGGCGAGATCCTTTGCCTTCTCCTCCCACTGTGAGGCGTCGGCGTAGGTGTCGCGAGGGTCGAGGATGTGGGTGTCAACACCTTCGAGCTTTGTAGGAACCACGAAGTTGAAGTAAGGGATGGTCTTGGTTGGAGCCGAGTCGATGCTATGGTTGAGGATAGCGTCGATGATTCCGCGGGTGTCACGGATGGAGATTCTCTTGCCCGTTCCGTTCCAGCCAGTGTTCACGAGGTAAGCCTTGGCACCGCTCTTCTTCATCTTCTTGACGAGTTCCTCGGCGTACTTTGTAGGGTGAAGCTCAAGGAATGCCTGTCCGAAGCATGCTGAGAAGGTTGGGGTAGGCTCGGTGATACCACGCTCTGTTCCGGCCAGTTTGGCGGTGAAGCCTGAGAGGAAGTAGTACTTGGTCTGCTCAGGATCAAGGATGGAAACCGGAGGAAGGACACCGAAGGCGTCGGCTGAGAGGAAGATGACCTGCTTTGCGGCAGGACCCTGTGACTCAGGACGTACGATGTTGTTGATGTGGTAGATAGGGTAGGACACACGGGTGTTCTCGGTCACGCTCTTGTCGTTGAAGTCGATCTTGCCCTGTGCGTCTACGGTCACGTTCTCAAGAAGGGCGTCGCGGCGGATGGCGTTGTAGATGTCCGGTTCAGACTCCTTGTCGAGTTTGATGACCTTGGCGTAGCAGCCGCCCTCGAAGTTGAACACACCCTTGTTGTCCCAGCCGTGCTCGTCGTCGCCGATGAGCTTACGCTTAGGATCGGTGGAGAGAGTTGTCTTGCCGGTTCCGGAGAGACCGAAGAAGATGGCGGTGTTCTCGCCGTTCATGTCGGTGTTGGCCGAGCAGTGCATGGCTGCGATGCCCTTAAGAGGGAGGTAGTAGTTCATCATGGAGAACATACCCTTCTTCATCTCGCCGCCGTACCAGGTGTTGAGGATAACCTGCTCCTTGCTGCTTACGTTGAAGGCGACGCAGGTGTCGCTGCGGAGTCCGAGCTCCTCGAAGTTGGCGACCTTAGCCTTTGAAGCGCAGAAAACTACGAAATCAGGCTCCTGATCGAACTCTTCCTGGTTCTTCGGACGGATGAACATGTTGGTCACGAAGTGTGCCTGCCATGCCACCTCCATGATGAAGCGTACCTTCATGCGGGTGTCCTTGTGGGTTCCGCAGAAGCCATCGACAACGAAAAGCCTCTTTCCGGAGAGCTCCTGCTGGGCGGTCTTCTTCACAACCTTCCAAACCTTCTCGGACATCGGGTGGTTGTCGTTAGGGTACTCAGGGGTGTTCCACCAAACAGTCTCCTTGGAGTTCTTGTCCATAACGATGTACTTGTCCTTAGGAGAACGTCCGGTGTAGATGCCGGTCATCACGTTGATGGCTCCGAGCTCGGTCACCTGACCTTTCTCATAGCCCTCAAGCTCAGGCTTTGTCTCCTCGTTGTAGAGAACTTCGTAAGTCGGATTGTAAAGGACTTCCTTCACGCTCTTGATTCCGTACTTGCTTAAATCCATCTTAGGCATAGTAAAATGTGTTTTTATAAAGTTAAACTTATTCCCTAATCAGTTCTTAAAAACAACCTGCAGCAAATTTTCACCGAATCAGCGGCAACTTATTTTAGAACCCTTACAAAAGGCGCGGCAAATTTAAGGAATTTTTATCCATTACTCAAATGAGTAAGCGATTAATTTCGTACATTTGCTTCGCCGGCAGTGCTTCACTGCAATTAGTTTGCCAGCAAAATGCGCAAAAGGTTGAGATAAAACGGTTTAACGATTTTTGAACATGTCGCCGTCAGAAGTGTTGAAAGAATATTGGGGCTACGATGGCTTCCGTCCGATGCAGGAGGAGATCATCACGGCCGCGTTGGAGGGAAAGGATGTGCTGGCCATCATGCCTACGGGTGGCGGCAAGTCAATCTGTTTCCAGGTTCCTGGTTTGATGAGGGACGGTATCACTCTGGTCGTCACTCCGCTCATCGCCCTCATGAAGGATCAGGTCCAGAATCTGAACGACAGGGGAGTGAGAGCCCTTGCGATCCATGCCGGAATGAGCCGCCACGAGGTGGATCTGGCTCTGAACAACGCGGCCTACGGGGACTACAAATTTCTCTATCTGTCTCCGGAAAGGCTTGGAACGCAACTGTTCAGGTCGTATATTGACGTTTTGGACGTAAGCTTCATTGTTGTTGATGAGGCTCACTGCATCTCCCAGTGGGGCTACGATTTCCGTCCGGATTACCTGCGCATAGGCGAACTCCGGGAAAGGATCGACGCTCCTGTCATCGCTGTCACGGCCACTGCCACTCCGTCAGTCGCTCAGGACATCATGGAGCGTCTTGGTTTCAAGGAGAAGCTGCTGCTCAAGAGTGGTTTCGAGAGACCTAACCTCAGTTACATAGTACGTCAGGTCGAGGATAAATATTCCCAGATACTGAACGTCTGCAACGGTGTGCCGGGAACGGGAATAGTCTATGCCCGCAACCGGCGCAAATGCGAGGAACTTTCGGCGTTCCTGATGGCTCAGGGAGTTTCGGCATCGTTCTACCATGCCGGGCTTGGTGGTCAGGCGAGGGCGGAGCGTCAGGCTGCATGGAAAAGCGGCGCGGTCAGGGTGATGGTGTGCACGAATGCTTTCGGCATGGGAATAGACAAGCCGGACGTGCGCTTCGTGGTGCATTACGACCTTCCGGAGAGTCCGGAGGCGTATTTTCAGGAGGCTGGGCGCGCCGGACGTGACGGAAAGCGCTCCTTCGCCGTGCAGCTTTGGAACAGTGTCGATGTGCGGCGGGCGAAGCAGATAGAGGATGTCTCATTTCCTTCTCTTGAATATATAGAGGATGTGTACCAGAAACTTCATGCGTTTTTCGAGATTCCCTACGACACTGGAATGGGACGTCAGCTGAAGTTCAAGATCGAGGATTTCTGCAAGCGGTTCGGTTTGCAGAGAGCTCCGGCGTTCTATGCGCTCAAATACCTTGAGCGGACGGATCATCTGACATATTCAGAGGAGGTTGACATTCCGACTAAAGTGCGGATCAATGTGGACAGGAAGTCGCTCTACGACGTTGAGTTGGCGGATCAGGGGCAGGCGAATGTGCTGGAGGCGCTGATGCGGAGCTACACGGGAATATTCTCATTCCTTCAGCAGATTGACGAGGAATATGTCGCCCGCCGCGCCGGCCAGACCGTTCCGCAGCTCCGGCAGTCGCTCTATGGTCTCTCGCTCGCTCATGTCATCAGCTATGTGCCGACTGATCACTCCGATGTGGTGGTGCTTCATCATGACCGTCTGCATCCCGGCAACGTCAATCTGATGCCGTCCCGCTATGCGATGCTCAGGGAGAGTTTCCATGCGCGCGCGGAGGCGATGCTTGAATATGTCAGCGAGACCTCAGAGTGCCGTTCCCGCTACCTTCTCCGCTATTTCGGCCAGACCAAGGCAGCCGACTGCGGCACCTGCGATGTGTGCCGCGCCCGCCGCGCCGCCCTTCCCGCGCGGACCCTTCAGCAGATGACGAGGCGGAAACTTATTGAATATATTGATGAAAAGGATGGTGAATATTCCCTTGAGGAAATCGTCGCCGAATTCGGCAATCCTTCCGGAAACCATTCGCCGGACTATCTCGACATTCTCCGTCAACTCATTGACAATGGCGACGTTCCGATGTATATATCTTGAAATATAACCAATAGTTGTTTCAACTCATAAAGTGTCAGAATGATCCTTTTATCGGCTGCGGGGATGCGGAATGAAAGTTTGAGGCGTGGATATATTCTTGTTTATTAGAATTCTTTTCGTATTTTTACGAAACTATAATTTTATGAGTTATGAAGAGATTATTTATCCTATTGGCTTTATTAACCAGCAGCTTGTTCACCTTCGCTCAGACGAACAGGAACAAGGTGAATCTTAGTGACAAGGAACTTGTCAATTTCTTATGGGGTTTCGCCCAGGCCCATCCGGATGGTTTCACGATCGGAATCGACACCTTTGACCAACCGAGGGAAGGTATTGTGGTCTCTTACGCGGCCACGCAGAACAGCTTCGACAAAAAGAGTCTGCCGGCGGTCATCAAGCATGCCCGCGAGCATGAGGGCTTTGTGGGCGGATGGTACAATCCCGAGAACAAGAAGTACTATTTCGACAGCAACAGGATATTCCCGGAGGACAGTCTGGCCGCCGCTGTGAAGTTCGCCCGCGAGAACGGACAGCACACGGTGTACATTTGCTCGAAGGACATCAATGTCAAGTCGAACTACGACATGCCGGAGAACCGCATCATCTACGACTGCGACATGGGCAGCTCTACCGATGACCTCTTCGCGCTGATGATGCTCTACCGCTACATGGATATGGGGCGCTGCAACCTTCTGGGCGTGATTATCGACCGTATGGGGGCCGCCAACGCCGACGCGGTGGACGCGCTGAACAACTTCTACGGCTATCCTGACATTCCGATCGGGCTTGAGCGCTCCGGCATCGAGCGTCCGGTGGTGTTCATCTCCTACCACAATTTCCCTTACGCGCGCGACACTGATGCCAGACCTCTTTTCAAGCAGACCGTAAAGAGTACGGATGACTACATGGAGGGCTACAAGCTGTACCGTAAGATACTGGCGGCGCAGCCTGACAGCTCGGTGAAGATCTGTTCAGTGGGCTTCGTGACCACGCTCGCGCGCCTGCTCGAGTCCGGACCGGACGAGTTCTCACCGCTCACTGGTGTGGAACTTGTGGCGAAGAAGGTGACCGATGTCTATGCGATGGGCGGTGTGTTCGGAGAGTCCGTCGAGCCTGACTACAACTTCACCCAGGCCATCGACTATTCCCTCCGGTTCTTCAAGCTGCTGCCTAAGTCGGTCAACGTGATCTTCTCTCCTGGCGAGGTCGGCGACCCGTTGGACTACAAGCCGGAGGTCGTGCTGCAGGACATCAGCTGGACAGACTCCCATCCGATCAAGTGGATCTATAAGTTCACGCAGTGCGACACGGGGCAGAAGATGTGGGATCCGCTCGCCGTCATCAACGCGGTTGAGGGCGACAGCGCGTTCTACATGTCTGAGCGCGGCTGGGTCGAGCTGACACCTAAGGGCGAGACCATCTTCACGCCGGATCCTAACGGCAACTGCCGCTACCAGAAGCCGGGTGACGCCAGATGGAACGATCTGATTCTGAAATATATCCGATTAATGAATATTCAGCATTAGTCTCGTTTACGAGTCATTTACGAGCCAGCCCGGATGCGGGGATCCTATTCGATAGTGAGTCCATCGTAGGCCGGGCTGACTATTGAGTGTATGTGTCGCCGGCGGCAAAGATCCTCAAGGTCTTTGGCGAACTGTCCGTGGCGTGGGAAGGTGTGTGACAGGTGGGTGAGCCACGTGTGTTCGGCGCCGATGCGGTCAGCAAGCGAAAGGGCCTCGTCGAGACTGAAATGCGAGTGGTGCTTCTTGTAGCCTACCGTGTTGAGAGTCACGTGCCTGAGACCCTTTAACTTTTCAAACTCACTCTCCGGGATGAAGCTCATGTCGGTGATGTAGGCGATGTCCCCGAAGCGGAATCCGAGCACCGGGAGCCTGTCGTGGAGTCCCCGGATCGGGATGATCTCCACGCCGCCCGTCGAGGCGGCCATCGATGCGGGATCCGCCTTGTCGATGATGTCCTCCAGTTTCCGGCCGGTAGGGATCAGCCTTCCGTCCAGAGTCTTGTAATGGTAGCCGACATCGTGCACCCAGACCAGCTCCATGTCCTTTGCGTTCGGATAGACCAGAAACGGATTCTCGTCAATGACATGCAGATGCCACTCCGGGGCTCCGGGGTATTTCGGGAAAGCGAAGACGTAGGGATATTCCTTGATAAGATCGTCGAGGACGTTCCGCTCGCAATAGATCTCGGCGGCGCGCTTGTCGATGTAGTTGAGCGAGCGCACGTCATCAAGGCCTCCAGTGTGGTCCTTGTGGTTGTGTGTCAGCAGGATGGAGTCAAGGTGGCAGAGATCATGGGCGAGCATTTGCATCCTGAAGTCCGGCCCGGCGTCCACGAGGATGCCAAGCCCCTCATATTCAACGAACACGGATGAGCGGAACCGCTTGTCCCTTGTGTCCGGTGATGTGCACACATCGCACTTGCAGCCGATGATAGGGACTCCTTGTGAAGTCCCGGTGCCCAGAAATGTAAGTCTAGCCTTGCGCATATAATTATTCTTGTTTCCGTAAAATAATCTTGGAATATTGTTCTATTGTTTTATAAACCCGTGTTATATAAACCGGATCGCCAGTCAGATCGTGATGTCCTCCACCATATTCACAAGCACCGGGTCGTAAGGTCTCTCAACGCGGATGTAGTTGCCGGTGTAGCCGCCCATCATCCCGTCCTTCTCGTCGGATTCCCACAGCACCTGCGAGCGTCGGCCCCTGTTCCTTTCCACGAACGCCGTGTGCAGCCCGCCGCACAGCGCCTCCAGCCTTGCCACCCTTTCCGTCTTGACGGCATCCTTGACCTGATCCTTCCACCCGGCGGCGACGGTTCCGGGGCGGCGGGAATAGGGGAACACGTGGATGAACGCCGGTCTGACGCGGTCCTTGAGGAATGAATATGTCTCCTCGAACAGTTCCTCTGTCTCTCCGGGCAGTCCGGCGATGACATCTATCCCGAAGAACACGAAGGGTTTGTCGTCCTGCCCGGCCTTCGGATCCATCCTGGAGCGGATGTAGTCGATCCTGTCGGCGAAGAATTCCGTCGTGT
>FR893166.1:25921-78514 GCA_000433355.1 Alistipes sp. CAG:435
CGGATAAGAATTCCGTCGTGTAGCGGCGGCCCACCCTTTTGAGGATCGTGTCCGACCCTGACTGTAAAGGAATATGGAAGTGTGGCTGGAACTTGGTGCCGGAGGCTATCCAGTCCACGATGTCCTCCGTTATGAGATTCGGCTCGATTGACGAGATCCTGTAGCGTTCGATGCCTTCCACGTCGTTGAGGCGTTTCAGCAGATCGAGGAAACTCTCGCCGGTCGTCCTGCCGAAGTCCCCGGTGTTGACTCCGGTGATGACAATCTCCTTGATTCCGGCTCCTGCTATCCTGCGGGCCTGCTCCAGCACTTCCGAAATCGGGATATTCCTTGAGTTTCCTCTCGCATAAGGCACTGTGCAGTAGGCGCAGAAGTTGTTGCATCCGTCCTGCACCTTGAGGAACGACCTCGTCCTTTCCTCCGACGAGAACGCCGCCATCGTCTCCTTCGAGATCTCCTTGTATTCCGCCGCGCTCATCGGTTCCAGATCAGAAGAACCATTCATCGATGGCAGGGGCTGTTCAAGGACGGTATTGATGTCAATTGCTTCATTGGTTTGTGAACCATGATGAGTCACAGTCTTGGTGGCCGTGGAGGCGGCAGTGATGGCATTGCCAGCCCCGTGGCCGCCCGTGGCCTCGTGAACGGGTGGACCGCCGCAGGCGGGACGGGATGGAGCGCGAAGCGCGGAAGGGATGGCTGTGCCATCACTGCCGCTGTTTAGTATCAGTTCCATTGTGTCAGGAACCACACGGGACTTCTCCTTGGCGCCGAACACAAGCGACACACCGTCTATGGCCAGCAGATCGTTCCGGCGGAGCTCGGCGTAGCAGCCTGTGACGATGATCCTGGCTCCGGGGGAGGTCCTGTGCATCTTCCGGATCACATTGCGGCACTTCTTCTCGGCCCTCTCCGTGACAGAGCAAGTGTTGATCAGGTAAACATCAGCCTGCTCCTCCCACGGGACGACCTCAAGGCCGTTCGCCGTGAAACCTCTCTCGTAAGTCGATGTCTCGGCGTAGTTGAGCTTGCAGCCGAGTGTCAGAAACGCTATCCTCATCCTAAAATTTCCATATTGGCTCACCGTACATCACAGTGACGCGGGACCAGGCGCACGGCCCGTTCACCGGCGGATTCATCTTTGAAACCCTTATCTTGATGAAAAGGAAGTCCTTGAACTCCTTCTGGACGGCGTCCAGTATCCTGCCGGCGACATTCTCAAGCAGGTTGGACGGCACCGCCATCTGCTCCGCCACTATGTCGTAGATCCTCCCATAGTCAGCCGTCTCCCTAAGGTCGTCGGTCTTCACAGCCTTCTTCAACTCCGTCTCGGCGTGGAAGTCAACCAGAAACGTGTTGCCATCCCGCCGTTCTTTCTCCAGGCATCCGTGAAAGGCGTGGAATTCCATCCCTTCAAGTTCAATTATACCGTCGTAGTCCATGTTCAAGATCCTTTGGTTTAAACATCTGCGAAGTTAGGCATAAAACTGTAAAAAATGCGTCTTGCGGAACGAGACGGGTGTCGTTTTTTCTGAAAACATGGCGAATGAGACGCAAAAAGCCTCTTTTGCCATATTTTTTTTTGGTTTTTCCTCCTAATTTTGCCGACATATTTTAATACTGACACAAATTTTATTAAACGATGTTCACAAACACTCACACATTGCGAAACATGTTTTTCGCCACAGCGGCGGCGCTTTTGATCGCCTCCGTTTCGACAGGTTGCAAGAAGGATGACAAGGAGCCGGATACTCCTAAGGCGGAGAATCTGTCCCCTAAGTTCGATGCAGGATTCGCTGCCGCTCTTCAGGCGGAGAAGATCGTGAAGGATGCCAAGTACATCACCGCTGACGAGATCGCTTCTGTCAAGTTGATCGATGTCTCTGGATCCAAGTCCGTGCAGGGAGAGTTGACTTCCTTGAAGGGAATCGAACTGTTCAAGTCTTTGACCACACTGAAATGCTCCTACAACAAAATCCAGAAACTGGATCTTACATCCAACACCGACCTTGTCGAACTGGACTGCGAGTTCAACGAGAAACTTAATGAGATAAAGGTTTCAGGGTTGACAAAGCTGGAAAGTCTTTCTTTTGGACACTGCAGCCATCTTAATCAAATAGATCTCTCTTCCTGCGTGGCCTTGAAGAGGCTCTCATTCCCTGATAGTGGTCTCGACAAATTGGATGTCAGCATGTGTCCTAATTTGTATTATATTGATGCTTACAATAATTATTTGGAATATATAGACATCAGCAAGAATACTAAGGTCACTACCCTGGAGGTGTCCGGCAATCCTGGGTCCGGAGATGAACATGACAGGATCTTCACCATTTATGTCTGGTCTGGTTTCGATGCCAATTTTCCACCAGCCGGCTTTACGCAGGAGCGTATGTGGTCGCACCAGACAGCCGATGTCCAACTTGTCTATAAAGTTAAATAGTCGGCGCCACTTTTTTCATAAATAAATACCCATAAACAACCCGCCCGGAGGATCTTCTGCGTCCGCCGGGCTATTCGCGTTAATCTTGCCATTCTGTAGGTCACTTCGGCAGGCTCAGTGACCGCTGCTGGCCAGCAGCAGGAAGACGCATGGCCGTTTTCCGATGGAGATGGGCGACCGCTTCCATTCCTTGACGCTTTTCGTCAGGACCGTCTCCTCCGGCAGGGTGATGTCCGCCGCGACGCAAAGCCTCGTCTGAGGCTGGAGTGTGGCCAGCAGATCCGCCATCATCGAATCGTTCCGGTATGGAGTCTCTATGAATATCTCCGTCTGGTCCAGCTGTGCGGAACGCCTTTCAATCTCCCTGACCGCTTTACGGCGTTCATCGGTCTTCGCCGGAAGATACCCGCAAAACGCGAAACTCTGGCCGTTGAGTCCCGACCCCATCAGCGCCAGCATCAGAGATGACGGCCCGACAAGCGGAACAACCTGTATTCCACGAATATGACAGAGTGCCACCAGCTGGGCCCCCGGATCCGCAACGGCCGGAAGACCGGCCTCTGAAATCAACCCCACATCGGTCGGTATCCCGTCAGGGTCAGAGAACATATCAAGCAAGGCCTCCACATCCTTGACGGAGGAATGCTCGTTGAGTTCCCTCAGCTCAAGTTCTCCTATGTGCCCTTTCAGACCGGCCGCGGAAAGGTACCTTCGCACGGTGCGCGCCTCTTCCACGACATATTTCCGGATACCCTTGAGCCTGTCAAGGACCGGTCGCGGGATGACTTCCGCGGGATCATATTCCCCAAGAGGGGAAGGAATCAGATAAAGTCTGCCATTTGCCATAATACGACAAATTTACGAATATTGCTGAATTTAATTTAACTTTGCAGGAAAGAATAACACATAAGATCAGCAGAATGAAAAAGTCACTAGCGTTTATCTTGTTGGTTGCCTTGATGGCGACTCCATCGGTGGCAAGAGATAAGGCCCCTAAGAATGAAAAGGTTAAGAATGTCATTCTGATTATCGGGGACGGAATGGGGCTCGGTGCCACAGCCTCATGGATGATAAACCAGAATTATGAGCCTACCTGTTTTGACAGGGCTCAGTACGCCGCCGTGGTCAAGACATATTCGGCTAACAACAGGACAACGGATTCCGCGGCCGCCGCCACTGCGATGGCCACCGGGTACAAGACAAACAACAGCATGCTTGGAATGCTTCCGGATGGCACCAAGCCGGAGAGTATCGCTGAATTAGCTCAGAATAAAGGGCTTTCGACAGGAATCGTTGTGACATCCTACGTTCTTGACGCCACACCGGCTGGATTTTATGCCCATGTGGACAAACGTGGAAAAAGGAAGAAAATAGCAGAGGATCTGATTGAATTCAAACCAGATGTGATAGTCGGCGGGGGCAGGAAGTATTTCACGGAAAAGAAATATACCGATGAGAATCTTATCGAAAAGGCTGTGAACGCCGGATTCACCTACGTGGAGACTCCCGAGAAGTTCTATTCCACATGGACGCCCCCGATCCTTGGCCTGTTGGACGAGGGAAAGCAGTTGGATGAGGCGGAGATCAACTCTGATCTTCTGACTGATCTGGCCGGGCACACGTTTGAGATTCTGGAAAAGAACAAGAAAGGGTTCTTCGCCATGATCGAAGGATCACACATTGACCATGCGGCACACGCCAACAATACTGACGAGGTGCTTTGGTGGATGGAGGAATTTGACAAACTGGTCAACTCCGCGTTTGACTACGCTGACACTCACAAAGGAACCCTTGTGATTGTCACGGCCGACCATGAGACAGGTGGAATCACTCTTGTGCCTGGCAGCAAGGATTTCACGAAAGGGGAGAGCGGACTTGAGGTGAACTATTCGGCCACAAGCCACACCGCGTCCCCGGTTATCCTTTATTCCTATGGCGCTTCCGCCTGGAGGTTCGGCGGCGTGATGGACAACACGGACATATTCAAGGAAATCAAAAGTGTCTTGATTGACAAGTAGTTCTACTTACATCAACCAGCTTATGAAAAAGAAACTTATAGTGCTTGCGACGCTGATGGCCATCGTGCCGTCGGCATTCGCCGCTTCGGGGCCACAGGACATCATTCCGGTTCCGGTCAAGTACGAGATATTCATGGAGGAATATTTCCCAAAGGTGGATGGCAGTGACGTGCGTGTCCATCTTGGCGACAAGCGTTTCCTCAAGGAAATCAATTCTTTGAATATTCCGGAGTTTGCCAGGAATGAGGCTTATAAGCTGGCTGTAGGAAAGAAGGGCATAGATATTTTCGCCGTTTCCGAAGCTGGTGTTTATCGCGCGAAGACAAGCCTTGGGATGATGATGGATAAGGATTCCATCTTGACGCGATGCGTCATTCTGGACTATCCACGGTTCCGCCACAGGGGACTGATGCTGGACATCTCCAGGAACTTTCGGGACAAGGATTTTATCCTGAAGCAGTTGGACGCTATGGCCGCGGTCAAGATGAGCACCTTGCATCTGCATCTGACCGATGATGCGGGGTGGAGGATCCAGATCGACGCATACCCTGAATTGACCCGCAAGGCGGCCTGGAGGGTAGGAAGGAACTTCGAGGAATGGAGGGAACTGGGGAGGCAATATTCAGAGGAAGGCTCTCCGCTCGCATCCGGAGGCTATCTGACCAAAGCCGATGTGAAGGAGATTGTTGAATATGCCGCCGCAAGGCATATTGACATCATTCCGGAGATAGAACTTCCCGGGCATTCCGGTGAGGTTCTGGCCGCATATCCGGAACTGGCCTGCCTTCGCCATGACGGCGGGCGGCGGATTTCCGGCGACCTTTGCCCTGGCAAGGACAAGACCTTCGAGATGTTCGAGAGGATTCTTGATGAAGTGATAGAGATGTTCCCTTATGAATATGTCCACATCGGGGGCGATGAGGCTTCGAAGAGCGGATGGAAAGAGGGTCCGGTCGGGGGCGATGAGGCTTCGAAGAGCGATGGAAAGAGTGTCCGGACTGCCGCCACCGTATGGAAACCGAACATCTTAAGGATGTGGATGAACTGCAAAGCTATCTCGTGAACCGAATCACAAGATTTCTGGAGTCAAGAGGCCGTCACGCCATCGGTTGGGACGAGATCCTGGACGGAGGTCTGGCGGAAGGCGCGGCTGTGATGTCCTGGAGAGGCACGCAAGGAGGCATAACGGCGGCAAGTATGGGCCACGATGTGATTATGTCTCCGGGAGACTACTGCTACTTCGATTCCAGCCAGGACGCTCCGTTCTCCCAGCCAAAGTCGTTCAGCGGCTACCGTCCTTTGGAGCAGGTCTATTCGTTCGAGCCGACCGATGGAATAGCTGATGAATATGTCAGGCATCTTCTCGGTCTTCAGGCCAATCTCTGGTCTGAGTTCGTTCCGACAGGGGAGTATATGGAGTACCTGCTGTATCCCCGTGCGTTCGCCATCGCGGAGATCGGCTGGAGTCCGGCCGGAAGCAAGGACTATCCTCGTTTCAGGGAGAATGCCGTGAGGCTTGCGGAGTGCCTTCGCTCAAAAGGCTACAACGCTTTTGATTTGAGGAACGAGATCGGCCCGAGGCCGGAGTCCCTGGTTCCGCTTGAGCATCTTGCCGCCGGAGCGAGGATCGCCTACAATGGCCGGAAATATTCCGCCGGCTATCCCGCCGGAGGTGACAACGCCCTTGTGGACGGCCTTCGCGGAGGCTGGTTCTACAAGGACAGCCGCTGGCAGGGATTCCTGTGTGATGTCGATGTCACGATAGACCTCGGAGCGGTCAAGGATATTCATTATGTAGGGGCCACGTTCCTTTCGCACACTTCCGCCGAGGTCGGTTTCCCGGTAAGGACCGAGGTCTCATTCTCGGAGGACGGCGTCAATTTCAGCGATCCTGTCGTCTGCCTGTTGGAGATCCCGGACAACGATTCCTGCGCCCTCCTGCACACCTTAGGCACTACCGTCACCGCCAAGGCCCGCTACATCAAGTACAAAGCCGTCCGCGACGACGTGACCAAGAACCGCAACCACGCCTTCATCTTCATCGACGAGATAGTGGTGAATTAAGAGACATTATCCTATTTTGGAAAGTGGATGCTTTTTTCTTGTGATGCGGCGTTATCACCAGTAAAAACTTCAAACCTTTGGGATAACAGAATATGTCTTCTGTGCCCAAAGGTTCTTTATTGTGACTGGTATTGGTATTTCGTTACTCGCTTACTTCAAGTATTTTCTGAATATATTCAATACTCTGTCCGGCGGCGGATGCGATGACTTCCGCTGAAACTCCGGCCTTATGCAAACCTTTGATAAATGCGACTTTTTCTTTCTCGCCTTTCTCAAGCCCTTCGGCCAGACCTTTACGGTAGCCAAGTTCGTGTCCGCCTTCGATGTAAGGCTCCATATCTTCAAGAGTCATCATATCGCTGAAATATTCTTTAATTTCCTGTTCGCTGAGTGAGCGGATAGTCATCGCCTCCACAACTCGTTGGAAATGACCGTAGTCTCCGTTTCTCAATGTGACAAAGTTAGTTATATTTCTGAATATTCCGCACCATCCTGCCACCGGACTTTCAAAATTTTTCGTAAGTCGCATAACTCTTGGAAGTTCAAAGAAATAGATTGACATTTGATTCCCATACAATTCTCCGGTCTCAACTTCTGTTGTGCGATATTGGAATATGATCTTGCCATCCGGTACCGTTGTATGAGGTTCCTCATAGTTCATTATGCAAATGATCTTGACCGGGTTAACGTGATACGTCTTACCCCCTGATTTCAACAGATTGCGGATCAATGAAGCCCCATAGTAGAACAGACGATCCCGCTGATCCTTTCTATATGTCTTCTGCATTTCAACAATCAGTTCTCTGCCATCGCTTGTCCTGCACCACAGATCGAATACAACAGTCTTGTCGTTCTCAAACACTTTCGTTAGCTCAGACTCGCGAAACTCAACGTTGGTTATAGTCTCGTCAAGAATGTCATTAAGCAGCAGAACCAACAGATCTTTGTGATTGTAGAACAGGTGTTTGAAAGCCCAATCACTGGTGAGATTGAGGTATTGTGATTGTGAGAGCCGCTGTGCGATCGCATCCTTCTCCACCTCAGGAAGGTTCCTGTACCGCTCTTTTTCTTCCATCAGCTCACGACAAAGGACATACCTCATCCTGAAATCTCCTCGGCGCTTAAGTCTGTGCCGCTTCCCTTGCTGCCATCAACAGCTGTTGTCTCAGCAGCCGTGTCATTAACAACGCATAGTTTGTCTGAATCTTTCATAGTTTGATATGTTGAAGTTAAATACATTCGTCTCCGAACCGTTCAGAGACACGTCTGCAATATCGGCACACTAAACGTAAAAATTGAAAAGAAACAGAAAATTCGTCTTAAAAAACAGAAATATTTTTCTTTATGCATCCGAATGATAAAGCATATGGTATTATTGAATTTTTTTCTTGCATCACAATTGATGAATATATGACATATATGCTTATGTTTGTTTAATTTAAGTATATGGCAGAGATGGCACTAATCAAATATCACTATGCGTATGATGAAAGTAAGCAGGTCATAAATATTAACGATGTGTCTTCTATTGAACGATCAAAGCATTCTTACTATTGCGTTGGTTGTGGAGCTGAAATGATACCTCGTTTAGGAAAAATTAAGGTAATTATATACGAGTTGACTACTCTTACACATTACGTCTGTTCCCATTGAAGTTTGATCGCATTTCGCTGTCCGTTCCTGTCAGTCGCAACACCCGGCAAGCGCTCCGAGCATGGTTGCCTTTTCAAATGACTAATGTATTGCCATTTTGTAAAATAGCGGCATACGATCACGCTTCTACGCCATAGTGAGACACGGTAGTATGCCGCCTATGGTTTCCAGATCGGTAGGCGGCATATCCGCGGGCATCTCGTCGCACTTAGGGCGTGTTTGCGTGCCGCCATATTCACAAAATGCTGGTGTCGCCAACTCGTAATAGTTCAGTACGGTTTGTGTACTGTCAAACGGATGGCGTTTCAGGTGCGTAGGGTTTTACGCACCTGGAAGTCAAGCGTTTCAGGTGCGTAAGGTTTCACGCACCTGGAAGTCGGGAACACCAACAGGATGCCCTGTACCGGGGACGACGACTCTTAGGTGCGTGAACATCTCCGCACCTGGGACACAAACTCGCTGACTGTCAAACGGATGACGTTTCAGGTGCGTAGGGTTTTACGCACCTTGGAGGTCAGGAACACCAACAGGATGCCCTGTACCGGGGACGACTACTCTTAGGTGCGTGAACATCTCCGCACCTGGGACACAAACTCGCTGACTGTCAAACGGATGACGTTTCAGGTGCGTAGGGTTTTACGCACCTTGGAGGTCAGGAACACCACACCAGGGACAACGTTCCTATAAGATTAAGTTAGTCAACTCCTATATAGTTCCCTTAAATTAAGAGAGCAGGAAATGAAAAAGGATAGTTTCTAATATTCACATTTCAATATTCGTTCAGCTCATCCGGTGGAATAGTGGTTTTGCCGGACGAAGTGCACGATTCGGGCAACTTGTCCGGTATGTAGAGCTTTTACCGGACAAGCCGATCTGTGAGTGAATATTAGGAAAATATTTTCTGAAGATTGATGCAAGGTTTTCGGGCGGCGGGATTATGTTATACGTAGCCCCGCTGCTTGATTTGGACTTAAACTACTCTTTGCAGAGCATTATCTGCTGGATGAGGTGATCGGTGGACTGCATACCGGCGGAGCCGATACGGCCGAGATTCCGGATTGTCTTCTCGATGTCTTTGTCGATGATGCCGTCGGTCTCCTTGATGCAGGTCCCCCTCAGGGCCAAGACACAGGACTGGACGGCGCAGGCCACTCCGGAGGCCACTTTCATCGCACATCCGACCTTGGCACCGTCACAGACCATACCGGTGATGTTTCCGATCATATTCTTGATCGCCGAGCAGACTTGGTCGTAGCTTCCTCCGCGGAGGAACACGATTCCGCAGGCTGATCCGGTCGAAGCAATCACGCAGCCGCACAGGGCTGACAACTTTCCAAGATATCCTTTAATGTGAATGGCGACCAAATTGCTGAGGATGAGCGCCCTGGCCAGCCACTCGTCATCTACGTCGTATTTCAAGGCGTAAGCGATCACGGGCATACTCACCGTGATCCCTTGGTTGCCGCTGCCGGAATTGCTCATCGCCGGAAGCTTGCATCCTGCCATTCTGGCATCCGAGGCCGCGGCGGTCATCCCCATCGCAAAGCTGATGAAATCATCCCCGAAAACCTCCTGTTGGTTCTCCCTGATGGCCTTGCCGACGTTGAGGCCATAGTCTCCGCTCAAACCTTCCCGCGCGAGCGCAAGGTTCAAGTCTCTGTCCGCAAGAATGAACTTGATGTCCTCGAATGTGGCGCTTTGGGCGAATGAATATATTTCCTTGACAGTCAGGTTGTAGTCCAGCGTGCATTTCACCGGTGTTGTCTCCCCGTCCCCGCCTTTCCTGAAATCGGAGACAGATGAGTCGAGTCCTGTCTCGACAATCCTGTCGTGGTCGTCCTCAATGACAGTCCAGGACTTGTGGCCGGCTGAACTAACCATGACCTTGACGTAAAGGATCTTTGGACTCTCAGCGACCTTGATCCGTACCTTGCCTGCGTCCACCAATCCTTTCGCTGTATCCACATCCTTGTCGGTCAGGTCCTTAAGCACCTCAAGACCATACTCGCTTTTCCCGCAGACCGCTCCGAGGGCGGAGGCGATGTAAAGCCCGACCATCCCGGTCCCGGGGATTCCGACTCCCATTCCGTTCTTGAGAATATTTCCGCTGACCTCCACGTCAACTTCATATTCAGAGAGTACGGGGACTTCTGTTTTCAAGGTTTCCGTGGCTTTGGCGGCGGCCAGCGCGACGGCGATCGGTTCGGTGCAGCCCAAGGCTGGCTTGACTTCCTTGTGCAGGAGTTCGATGAGTTCGGATTCTCTTGTAGTCATAACTGGTTATTTGTCAAGAAATTTCATTATGTCCTTAATCAGTGGTTCAATAGCGGCCTCCCCGCTGATGACCTCGATAGGGAAGCCGATGCAGACGGTCCTGTAACCATTCCCCTCAAAGCAGGTTCCGGCCGAGATGTTCGTGTCTGAGTAGCGAAGGAATGATTTCGACTTATCAGATGATGGCACGATTCCGTCAGGGGTCTCCACGCAGTAGATGAACGGGTTGCGCTCCTTGTGGAATTGGAATTCCGGCACGCTCAGACTGATTGGGCCGTTCTTCTTAACCTTGACAGTGGCGTTGCGGCTGGCGTAGTTTGTCATCCATCTGTAGCCAAGCGTCTTCTCCACAAATTCCTTTGTTGAAGACGTGTATAAGCTGTCCTTGTGCACTGGGTAGATCCCGTCCCAGACATCCGTGCCGATGTTCGCTCCGGAGACGAGCACGTTCCCGCCATCCTCAGTGTAGCGTCTGATGGCTTGTTGTAGGCCAGTAGGGAACACCTGGAACCTGTCCGGCACCTTGCCGGTGCCGACAACGGTGGTGATCTGTTTTCCGCAGATGAGGTCCAAGGCCACATCGTTTTTAGCCAAGGTCCTGTCGGCGGAGAACGCCGCCACACTCGAAGAGTGGAAAGCATATCCGGCCGCCATGAGAGCCTTGCCGTGGATTCCGCAGTAGTCGAACGTGTTCCCGGCGAAGACCTTTCCGGCCTCATTGGTCCAGGCCGCTCCGAATCCAGGATTGTCATCGTCCAGCCAAGGCAGCTCGCGGCGGAACTGGTACTGAGGGCCGATGAAATTGATTTCTTTTACGTATGGGACACCGGCATCGAGGCTCGCGTCGAATCCGGCATATTCATTGGTGTCGAACCACGCCGGAGCCGAGACTCTGGTGAAGTTGTTGACCACCAGGACGTTTTTGCCGTTGCCTGATTCCGGGATGCCGACGCTGAGGGTCTCGGAAGGGAAGCTTTTCCCACCCTTGTTGAATGCGGTCACACGATAGCTGTAGATGTGCCCAGGGACGATGGAGACCTCGGTTGAGATCTCGTTTCCTGAGACTTTGCATCCATCCAGCACACGGCCGTTGTCAAAGGCCCCGTCGTCAATCCTTGTCTGAAGAATATATCCGGTAGGGACGGCGGTAGCCTCAAGCGAGTCCACGGTGGCTTTCCAGCTGAGCCTCACGGATTTGGAACCAGTGAATGAAGTAGCGAAAGAGTTGACCGGAAGCGGCTGCACTGCATATTCGCAACCATAGCGGGCGCTCAGGTATTTAAGCATTCCTTTATAGACCGCGCGGCTGACAGTGAAGCGGAAAGACGGATCAAGTCCGAATTTCATATCCGCGAAATTCTGGTGAGACAGTAATTCGAGCAGCATCGCAGGAACTGTCGCCGTGCGGGATTCGCTGTAGGATCGGTCCCACAAGCCCCTTCTGCTCCATTCCGGATTGAATTCCTTGCGGATGTCGTTCACGATCTCTGTCTGGACAAAGTCAGCGTACATCCTCTGCTGAAGCCTGTCCTCTCCGTTGGCGAACTTGTCGCTGCCGTCGCACAGCAAGGTGTATATGGACAGCGTGCCGATGATCGAGTCATTCGGAGTCGTACCGGCGTCCGTGTGGAACGCGAACGAAAGGTCTATCGGAATATTCAGTCCTTCGGCCTTTGGATTTGTCCTTGAACCACCGGACATCCAGCCGACCCACGCGCCACGGTTGCCGTAGTCGGACGTGTAGTCATTGTCGTATTTGCTCAGGATTGTGGAATCGGCCCCGGCCCATTGCATCCAGTAGAGCGCTCCTTCCGTGAAGGACGGCATCCCTGAGGTGGTATATTCATTGACCGGCTGGTCTTTGAGGCCTCTTGCGATCTTGCCCATTCCGCCGCCGAAACGCACTGCGTCCGCTGTGATCACAGCGTTGCGGGTGACGTTGTAGCCTTTCGGGACGCTGTTGTCAAGGATCACGCAACCTTCTGAACCTTTGTCGAACTCGAATGTGCCAATGTAGATCCAGGTGCCGCCGCCCATCTTCTGGTTGACGATGAACTCACTCTCGCCGCCCAGATGCCTGACTGTGTAATGGGCGCAAGGAGTGCTGTGCGGCAGACTCTTATAGGAAATATAGACTGAATATTCCCCGCGTTCCGGAATCTCAGGGGTCCAGCGTGCCTCGGCCGCCTTTCCCCTATGGTTCTCACGGCATTCCGCTTGGCGGGCCGTTCCCATCTGAAACGGATTCTCCAGCAATGAATATGTCGCCCTGGCATCCGCGAATCCAATTCCAGCGTCCGACCAAGTTCCTGTCTCTGAATATCTTCCCTCGATTCTGACACCCTCTCCACGTCCATCCTCGAAAGCTGGATCGTTGTCTGAGATGATCTCGTTGGTCTGCGGATCCCTCTCGCGAGGAGTCATAACGTAGGCTCCGGCGTTCTCCAGCATCGGAATCAGGAACGGAAGCACATAGCTTTGGGTGTACATATCCTCGACGGTCTGGAACGTCGGCGCGCGCTGCCATTCCCAACGGTCGGTCTTCTCCTCGAAATAGCGGCCGTGGCTCTGCCAGAGGGCTATGTTACGTCCTGCCAGACCTTGGGAAAAGTCTTCCTCATCCATTTTGGTGACAAACGGATGGGCGTTACGTAAGTCCTTTGTCCTGAATTTGTTGTCAATGGATTTCCCGTCATTGCCGACCTGCGGCACAACGTATGATTCCAGCCTGTTCTTGCCCACGAACAGATTCCCGATCCCGTACTTGGAACAAGATTCCGGCATCAGATCCGTGAGTGTCTTCCTGAGCCACTTCACGTCCTTTGACCGCCAAGGGAAATCCCCCATAGCCGGTGTGAAATAAAAGTCAAGATCATAGCCTCGTCTGACGACCTTGTTGGCCTTGACCTGCGATGACACACCTGTCCTTTCGACAACAAGGGTCTGGAGTGAGTCAACCGCATCCTTGAATTCCTTTACAGACTGCGCCGCAAGGCCTGTGGAAAATGCCCCGGCGACAGCGAATAGGGTTATTAATCGTTTGATCATACTATCGTTTGTTCTTGAATATCAGCAATTCGGCCAGCAACGTGATCACCGACGTGCTGGCGAGTGCGGTGAAATCCGCCAGAAAATCCATCGGATCCCCGCTTCTGTAGGTGGTGAAAGACTGTCCGATCTCCGTTCCGGCCGCCACGGCGCAACCTATGGCAAAAATGATGGCCACGGCCAGGGCTATCCTCCATCCTTTCTCGCTTTTAGGGCGGAACGCCGCATAGCAAAGGATCGGGAACGGGAAGAATATTATGAAATGGACAACCTTGTCCATCGGGATTCCCCACAGACTGTCCTGTCCGATCTGCGGTAAGTCTTTGAAACGACCGAAGCAGCAATACGCCACGGCGCAGAGGTACAGGATGAACAGCAGTATAGCCAGAATCCGTTGTTTTCTCATATTCATAGATTTATTTCAGAATCAGTTCTCCGAAGAATTCGGGTCTGTGAAAGTCGGGTTTCGGGGTCTTGATCGGGTTCCAGCTGAGGAAGTGCGGATGAGCGGTAAGGTCTCCGCATTTGTAGAAATTCCCCCGCAGGCTGACCGGAAGGTTGTCCCTGTCGATTCCTATCAGCTCGAACGGGATCAGCATAGCAACCGTCCAGCTGAATATCCTGTCGTTGATCGTGACAGGCTTGCGCTCCAGGGAACTATGCCTTATGACACTTGCCAAGAGTTCCGGCCGGATGAGTGTCTTGTTGATCCTGCTCGTCCTCTTGGACGCAAGCAGCGAGCCGACACAGGTCATCTCGAAATTGTAGTATGTCCCGTCGTACGGATCCGTGACGAAGAACTCGCAGCAGCTGTCCTCCCAACTGTTTCCGTTGTCCTCCATCGCGGTTGCCCTGAGGTCAAGCCCCCTCACGTGGAACATGACCGCAAGATGGGTCTTTGTGCGGGCTATGGAACCGTTGCAATCCGGAGCGTACGGGGCGTCCTTGGGCCAGTTCCGCTCGCAGACGGCGAACTTTGACGCACCTTTCTCCATCGCAAGATCCAGTTCCTGCATATTCATCATCTCAAGTCCTTCAATCAGCGGGACCCTTATCTGTCTGACAACATTTTTCATCGCGGTGTGTTATGAATATTCCTGCGAGGCATTAAAGTGCCTGCATATCATTGAGTTTCCTATAATATCCGTTCAGCGCCAGCAAGTCCTCGTGTCTGCCACGCTCCACGATCCGACCTTCGTCCATAACGATGATCTCGTCCGCGTTTCGGATGGTCGAGAGCCTGTGGGCGATGGCTATTGTGGTTCTGGTTGACATCAGTCTGTCAAGAGCCTCCTGCACAATCTTCTCAGACTCAGTGTCAAGCGATGCGGTTGCCTCGTCCAGGATCAGGATAGGCGGGTTCTTGAGGATTGCCCTTGCGATGCTGATTCTCTGCCTCTGGCCACCGGACAGTTTGATGCCGCGGTCTCCGATGTTGAAATCGTAGCCGCCTTCCTTCTCCATAATGAAGTCGTGGGCGTTGGCGATCTTCGCCGCCTCGATCACGCTTTCCATCGTGGCGTTCTCGACACCGAAGGCTATGTTGTTGAAAATCGTGTCGTTGAACAGAATCGATTCCTGATTGACGTTACCGATGAGGCTTCTAAGATCCGCGATCCTGATGTCCCTGATGTCCGTCCCGTCAATCGTGATGGCTCCGCCGGTCGGGTCATAGAATCTCGGAATGAGGTCCACCAAGGTGGATTTTCCCGCGCCGGAGGCACCCACGATCGCTATTGTCTTGCCTTTAGGAATATCCAGACTCACATCATCCAGAATCATCCTGTGCCCGTCCGGATAGCGGAAGTTAACGTGCTCGAACGAAAGTTTCCCGTTGAATCCGTCCAATGCTTTCGGCTCCTTCGGCTCGATGATGTCGTTCTCCGCGTCCAGAATCTTGTTGATCCTCTCCATCGAGGCCATACCCTTAGGGATGGCGTACCCAGCCTTCGCGAAATCCTTGATAGGGTTGATGATGCTGTAGAGGATCACCATATAATAAATGAATATAGGCGCGTCGATTGTCGATTTTCCTCCGAGGATCAACGCTCCTCCGAACCACAGCACGATCATAATAAGCACGGTGCCGAGGAACTCGCTCATCGGGTGGGCGAGGGACTGGCGGATGGTCACCCGGTTGTTCTTTCTCCTCATCGCCTCAGTGACGTTGTCGAACCTGTCGGACATCTTCTTCTCGGCGATGAACGCCTTGATGATGCGGAGTCCTCCGAGGGTCTCCTCCACCTGCGCCATCACGTCACTCCAAAGTTGCTGTACCTCAAGTGATTTTCTCTTCAGGTTCTTGCCCACGACTCCCATCACCCACATCATCAGCGGGGCGAACAGGATCGTGAACGCTGTCATCTGCCAACTGATGACAAGAAGGGCGACGAAATAAAAAAGGATGAGAATCGGGTTCTTGATCAGCATCTCGATCGACCCCGTGATTGAGTTCTCGACCTCCTGCACGTCACCGCTCATCCTGGCGATGATGTCTCCTTTCTTCTCCTCCGAGAAGAAGCCGAGCGGAAGGGCGAGGATCTTGTTGTAGATGTCCATCCTGATGTTCTTCACCACTCCGGTCCTGATTGGAACCATCACAGCGGATGAGCCGAAGTAGCAGGCGGTCTTCAGCGCGGTCATCACAACCAGGAATATGCACAGGAACAGCAGCACGGTTGACGCTCCGAGCGCGGAGATCTGCTGCTCCAGCATCCAATAGACGTTCGCCATAAACGCGTCCCCGAGATCCTTGAACGGCATATTCCAAACCTCGTTCCACGGGGTGAATGAATATACCGTCTCGTTGATCTTGAACAGGATGCGCAGGATCGGCACGATGATCGCGAACGAGAAGATGTTGAACACCGCCGACAGGATATTCAGAATTATCGAGCCGGCGAGATATTTCTTGAAAGGCGCGACATAGCGCTTTATCATTGACCAGAATTCTTTCATTGTCAGAGTATTTTTTCCAACCAGTGGAAGATCAGGAATATTCTTTTGCGTAAAACTTCGTAGTCGAGGGTGTCGGCGGTGTCAGTGACCTTGTTGGTCAGCATCGTGATGCCAGAGGTGAACACGGCGCAGACCAGACCGTTCTGGACGAATATCTTCTGGTCGCCGAACCGGCTGTGGAACATCTCGGTGAAACTCTTGCTGCCGTAGTAGTTGGTTGATATGTCAAGCCCCATTCCCTGTCCTTCGTTCGCCCTTGTGAGGTCAAAAGTATATTGCCCGTCACTGAGCATGATCAGGAAATCCTTTCTGTCCTTGTGGATAGGCTCAAGGGTGCTTCCGAGAATGTCGAGCACAACGGTGGCGCGAATCCTGTCCATCGTGATCGTCTCGCCGTCCACAGGATCTTTCAGTCTGCCGTTCCTGATGTCGTCCATCAGGGCCTCCGCACCGGCAGAGTTCTTTTCCTTCGCGTCGGTCGCCACGAAGATTATATTCTTTCCGTATGAACGTCCAAGATCTTTCATCTTGCGGAACATGTCCGCCACGCTGAGCATGGCCACAACCCCGGACGCGTTGTTGTCAGCACCTGGGTAGAGATTTCCGTCGATGATCCCATGACTGTCATAATGGGCGGCGATGATGACGTACATTTCTTTGGATGCCTCTCTCTTTCCAGGCAGGAAACCGAGAATGTTACGTCCCACGGCATCCCCGACTTTGAACGATCGGCTCCAACTGCCGTCAAACGGCATGAGCCCGGCGTTCTCGTAGCGTCTGGAAATCCAAAGGGCCACCTCGGCGGCTCCGCGTGAGCCTGTCGCCCTGCCTTTGAATGTGGTGTCCGTGAGGAATTCAACCTGCATCCTGAGGTTGTCTGAGTTGATGACTTTCTCGGCGTTGCGTCCAGAGGGCACCATCTTGACCTCCGATTGCTGCGCGAAAAGCTCCCCGGCGGTGACCGTGAGGAGAATCAATGCGAAAATTTTACTTAAAAGCGTCTTCAAGGCACGATAAATGTTTATCTTTGCAAACGACAAAATTAGGAATTTTAAGGATTAAAGTGAAATATATTTATATGAAAAGATTCGCGCTGACTCTATTTTTCCTGTTGTGCCTCGCTTTGGTCTCCAACGCGCAGTACGATAAGGACGTGTTTAATTTCAGAGGCCGCGCGGCTCTTGCTGACGGAAAATATTCAGAGGCAATCAGCCATTTCAACATCCTTGCGCATCTGGACACGACAGACTGCTGGACTTTTTTCTACAGAGGCATCGCGAAATACAACCTTGGTGACCTTCGTGGCGCGCAGGCTGATTTCAACACTTCAGTAAGGCTCAATCCAGTGTTCACCAACGGCTACCATTTCAGAGCCATAACCCTCAGCCGTTTCGGGAAGTACGACGAGGCCTTGAAAGATCTGGAAAGGGCAATGGAACTAAGGCCCGGGCTTGACGGATTGTATTTCAGCAGGGGAGTGACATATTTCCTTGCCCAGCAGTTCGACAAGGCTGTGGCCGATTTTGACCGCTATATCAGAAAGGAGCCGAAAGATCCGTCCGCATATCTGAACAGGGGAGCCTCCTATCTTTTCCTCAATGACACGACAAAGGCTTTGGAGGACTACAACAGAGCCATCAGGCTGGATCGCTTCGATCCGGAAGGATATATCCGTCGTGGCCGCGTCTATGCCTTGAGGAAAGACTACAATGATGCGATAGCCGACATGGACAAGGCGATCGGCCTGGACACGACCAACACTTTCGCCTATTTCAACAGGGCGTTGATGTACTACGACCAGAACAACTACAACGCCGCGATGAGCGACCTGAACAGAGTTTTGAGGGATGAGCCGGGCAACGCGCTTACCCTTTACAACCGAAGCCTTATCAACGCGCAGGTCGGAAATATGGAGGATGCGCTCGCGGATATGGACCACGTCATCAACATCAATCCGGAGAACGTGCTCGCGTACTACAACCGTGCCTCGTACTTTGTCCGGATGGGACGCTGGATGGATGCCCTTGACGACTACGACAAGGCCATCGAACTGTACCCTGACTTCGCCAAGGCCTATCTGCACCGCTCGTATGTGAAGAATATGCTCGGCCGTACAAAGTCCTCGAAGCAGGATTACGACACGGCTCAGAAGAAAGTTCAGGAGTACCGCGCGAAGAATGCCGCGGACGAGGGGTCGTTCGCCGACACGACCAAGAAGTACAGTTCCCTGATCGCGTTGGACGCGGATTTCGCCAAAAAGGATTTCGACAACGAACTTCTTCAGAACAGGGACATCAACATCCGTCTGAAATCACTCTACAAGTTCAGCCTTGCGGCACGGCGTGACAACCAGAACATCGCTCTGAGACACCGCTACGAGAACCCGCTGATCGACAAGTTCATCTCGGACTCTCCGATCGTGATGACGGTCTCCAATTCCGACTCGCTTGTCAAACCTGAATTCGCGCACGGAATCGACGCGTCGCTCTATGGTGATTCCTATCTTGCCGCCGGGGATCCTAAGTCCTTGACAGATGCTGACAGGGCTTTCATCAAAGGACTCTACGATGTGCAGTCAAAGCAATTCACTTCAGCCTTGAACCAGTTCGACGCCGCTGTGAATTCCGAGAGCAAGGGAAAATATTCAGAATATTACAAGGCTTTCTATTATTTGAACAGGGGTGTGCTCCGCGCCGAGATGATCGATTTCATCTCATCCATCGAGAACAACGTGCAGACCTTGACCATGGATGACAAGGGTACCACCAGAGCCCGTGTTCGTGATCAGGTGAGCCGGACGTATGACTATTCGGAGGCCATCGAGGATATGCTGGCTGCTGACAGGATCCTTCCTGGAATCCCGTACGTCTATTTCAACCTTGGCAATCTTTACTGCCTGTCCTCGAAGTTCGTGGAGTCGGTTGACAGCTACACTAAGGCGATCAATGTCTATCCTTATATGGGAGACGCGTACTATAACCGAGGCCTTGTACTCATCTATCTGAAAGACAAGGAGAAAGGTTGCATCGACCTTTCGAGGGCCGGTGAGCTCGGTGTCGGTGATGCCTACAGCGTGATCTCGAAATATTGCGAAGAGGAGAAGAAGTGATGCTGAAGTTTTTTAGTCTTTCCAGCGGCAGCTGCGGCAATTGCTATTTCCTTTCCGACGGTAGATCGGGGCTTCTCATCGACGCTGGAGTCAGCCAGCGGCGTTTGAAGAAGACTTTGATGGAGCACGGCTTAGGTGTGGATTCCTTTCAGGCAGTGCTTGTGACACATGATCATCTTGATCACATCAGACAGCTGGGTTCGTATTGCAAGCATCTGAAAAAGCCTGTATATGCGACCGCCGTGCTGCACGAGGCTCTTTCGCATCACACATTCACAAGGGACTACATCTCGGATTACCGTTGTGTCCTTCCGGATGAAGGTCCTGTCAGGATCAGACTGCGTGGGGATATTCCGGAAGAGGAACTCCCGTTGGTCAGTCATTTTGTGGTGCCGCACGACGCGACCCAGACCGTAGGTTATTTCATCGAGTGGTCAGGGGTAAGGTTCTTCCTGATGACCGATGCCGGCAGGGTGACTGACGAGGCTATTGAATATGCCCGGAAGGCCGACGCGGTTGTCTTCGAGTCGAACTACGATTCCGGAATGCTGATCGGGGGCCCTTACCCACACGAACTCAAGATGCGTATATGTCAAGGCAACGGTCACCTGAGCAACGATGAGTGCGCCTCGGCCATCCGCCGTTTCTGGCATCCCGGCCTCAAGAACATCTTTCTCTGCCATCTAAGTGAGAACAACAACACACCGTCTCTCGCCTTCGACTCCGCCGCCGATGCCCTTAGGTCGATTCGCCTTGACGGTCACCTCACCGCTAAGGAAATCACCAACCTCCAGACCCTTCCCCGCACCCGCGCCTCCCAGATGTTCACCTTGTGATAAACGGCTAAGCCTTCGAAAGACTAATACAGACTCTGGCAATATAATTCAGGAATATGCCTCTTGGTGTTCAGGGTGTGAATATATTTGCGCACCTAAGAAAGGAAGATGTTATTGAAGGCGGGATGCGTTTGGCTACTTGATTGATTTGTAATAGATAGGAGTACGGTTGTCTTCGCCGCGGAATATTCCGATGAGGTCGCGGAGAAGGAGGTCGGGGTGTACCACACCACTTTCCCAGAAATCGTTGCCACCCTTGGGGTTGAGGCGGTTGTTGTCGTTCCAGACCACGCTTGCGGAGGTGTCACTGGAGTTCGTGGCGCATCCTTCGGCATTGGAGTATCCTCTGGCCGAGGCGTTTCCCTGAATATCCATCAAGAAGTCGTCGAACAGGGGATTGACGGAAAGGAGTTGTTCCAGAGTCTGGCACCAACCGACATTCATCCAAAGATCCGCTTCCTTTGACAATGAATATGCCGTCTCGACCGAAATCTGGCCCGAGACTGAGCTTCCGGATTTGGCTCCGAGAATCTCCCCGCCGGCATCCTTGAACAGGGTGGTGAGATAACTTTCCTGTCCGGGAATGAACCATTGGTCCTTGTACGGGATGTTGACCAGAATCTTTCTTTGTTTGTGAGTCGTTCCTTTGGAATCCAGTTCAATATTTCTGTTCAGATTACTTTGAACTGAATCACGTAAGTTTATGTAGTTCTCCGAAACGATCTTAAGCACCGAGTCAGCCGCAGCCATATTCCCTGTCAACGCTCCAAAAAGGCGTATGTAGGCGGCTCTGGCCAGAGGGTGTCGCTCAAGATGCTCATTGACAATGAAAGTCTTTATTCCCAGCGACTCAAGTTTCGAGAAGAACTGCGACTTCACAGGGGAGACTGAATATGTCAGGAGCAGGTCCGGCTTCAGGGCCATTATCTTCTCGTAGTCAGGGCTTGCGTCATAACCGATGTCCACCACCGTTCCGTTGCTTAGGCCGGCTGTCACTGAAGAGTCGCAGACATATTCACCGCCCGACACCCCGACAATCACCGAGTCCGCCCCGACGGCATCCAGAAAACCGATGTAGGAAGTGCTCGTAACTATCAATCTGCCAAGAGGTTGGCTGATGGATATCGTGTCCCGGCTCCCGTCAAACGGCGAGATCGAGACCAATGAATATCCCCCATCAGCTTCCGGGATTATATTCATAAATTGCGGTTCGATAACGTCCTGCGGCAAGTCTCCGCTGACATTCCGCGCGCATCCGCAGACACTTGCGGCAAACGCGGTGGCCAAGAAAATATATTCGTAGAATCTCATATCATCGCAAATTTAATTGTTTTTTGCTATCTTCGAAGTCTGTTCGGTGGAAATCACTTGCTGGTGTCAAGATAATGCCGGATTTTATGAATATGCCGACTTGGCTTTTCTGACAAGATGATCGTGAGGGTAGGAAATGAAATTTGAAAATTTGTAATATTATGGGAAAATATAACTTTGACGAGATGACGATAAGGCGCGGCACGAACTGCGTCAAATGGGATGCGGAGAGTCCGGTCGGGCCGATTTCGGAGGATGTGATTCCGCTTTGGGTGGCGGATATGGACTTCAAGGTGGCTCCGGAGATCGTGAACGTGCTGAAAGATCGTGTGGATCAAGAGATTTTCGGCTACACCCACGTGCCGGATTCCTACTACGAGGCTGCCGTCAACTGGTGGGAGCGCCGCAGAGGGTGGCACACGGAGAAGGATTGGTACCTCTACATTGCAGGGGTGGTTCCGGCGATGTCGGTGGTTGTCAAGGCTTTGACGCAGTACGAGATTGTGGACGGCGAGGTGGTCGAGAAGCCGAACCGTGGACGTGGCCCTCACGGTGAATTGCCGAAGATGATCATCCAGAGTCCGGCGTACAACTGTTTCTTCTCCACCGCGAAGAACAATCTTTGTGAACTCTCAATCAACAAACTGATCTACGACACGGAAGGTGATCAGGCCACTTGGTACATTGATTTCGAGGATCTTGAGAGACGTGCCGCCGACCCGATGGCCAAGGTGCTGCTGTTCTGCAATCCTCACAACCCTTGCGGACGTGTCTGGCCTCGTGAGGACCTTGAGAGGGTAGCCGACATCTGCCGCAGAAACGGTGTGATCGTCATAAGCGACGAGATCCATTGCGAACTGGAAATGCCTGGCTATCACTTCACTCCGATGGCTTCTATCTCACAGGTAGCCCAGGACAATACCGTCACGATGAACTCTCCAAGCAAGTCGTTCAACATCGCCGGTTTGGGAATATCCAACATCATCACCAACAATCCTGACTGGAAGAAAATCATCGACAGGGTAATCAATATCAACGAGTTGTGTGAGGTGAATCCTTTCGGTGTGCTTGCGCTTCAGGCCGCCTACAACGAGGGTGAGCCGTGGCTCAAGGAGCTTAATGAATATCTTTACGGGAATTACCGCACGTTGCTGTCGTTCTTTGAGGAGAACCTTCCGGAGTTCCCTGTCAGCAAACTGGAAGGAACCTACCTTGTGTGGGTGGATGTCAGAGCTTTGGATATGTCCGCTAACGACATAGAGAACAGCCTCTTGCTCAATGAGAAGGTCTGGATCAACTCCGGCGTGATGTACGGCCTTGATGGCTTTATGCGCATCAACATCGCCTGCCCTCGTGCCCGTCTCCAGCAAGGCCTTGACCGCATCGCAACCGGCTTTCACCGCCTGATGAAATAAATGGTCGCTGAGCTTGTCGAAGCGATAAATATCAATTTGCCGTCTAAAAATAACCGCTGAAATGAGCCACCGAAAAAAGGCAAAAGTCAAATTTTGCACGTTACCAAAATTTTACTTTTGATTTTTCGGTGGCTATTGAGATTATGTACTTGGCATCTCCTGGCCATCACGACCAGCCCTATATTATTGGTTGCCATTGTTCATTGAGGTGTCGCTACTAAACTTTGCTACTGTGGTTCAGTGAAGTGCCATCACGAACCTTAGCCACCCGCGGCTATAAGCGGGAGGGACCCAGCCATAGGCTGGGAGGGACGGAGCGCGAAGCGCGGAGGGTTTGTGGTGACACTTCACTGAACCCTGGCCATCACGAAACGTCGTTCAGAAAATAATCTGAAAATCAATGATTTCGTTGTTGTCGAAAGTGCCGGTGATGTGAGAGCTTACATCGGGGCGGATTGTCAGCGGCTTGCGGGGTGCAAGTTCTATGGCGATGAGGTCGCCGGTGCGGATGTAGAGTAGCTTTGTGGCTTCAACGATGGCATCCTCGATCATATTCAACGATGGTTGGTCAAAAACAAAAAGGTCATGTTCGTTCCGGAACAGGCGGAAATGACCGTTTCTCTCCAATCTTTCTGGAGGAAACATTGGTGACGGGAGGAAGGAGGTGTGGTCGAGGCTGATGGCCTGGGCGTAGCCTTCCGGGGTGCCGTCAAGCATATTCTCCGGGTAGAGGAGGACTCCGAAACCGATTGAGTCATAGTACCTTGACGCGAATTTCCTCCCGACGCTGCGGCCTGGCTTCAGGATGCGGGCGAAAAGGACGGGGGAATATGTCAACTCGTCCACGAACTCTGGAGGGTAAAAGTCCTCGTTGTCTTTCTCCCACGTTGTGTCCGGGCGAACGGTGATGTGGCCGGATGATGTCTTTACTATTATATTCATAAATCAATTTCCCGCAGGAAATGCCGCATTCCGCCGACAGTTAAAAGAGTTTGCCGGAGAATTTGTCCTTCAGACCGGCTACTGCACTGTCAAACGCTTCACCCTCAAGTGGCTTGCTCATTTCGGCCTCTCTGGCTTTGGCGGCTTCCTTTTTCTCCTTGTCGAACTGCTCCTTCAGGCGTGCGAACTGTCGCTTGGTGTCCATCGTGAACTCACCGTTCTCGATCCAGGCGAAGTAGGCCGGCTCGGTCTCATATACCTCCCTGGCCGTGTGGCCCTTGTGCTTTCCGAAACTGATGGTCGGCTCGTCGTTCTTGCCGAGAATCAGTCTGCCGGCATAGTCAACGGTGCGTGGACGGCCGGCGACTCCGGCCAGGAACTCGACATCGTTCTTGAGCACCTGCTCGTGGTACTTTGTCGGAGTCTGGTACATATCCAGTTGGCCCTTAAGCACTTCATATGTAGCCATAGTGTCAGCCTCGGCTGAATGGGCGTTCTCGAAATCCTCTCCGCCGCAATAGAAACGGTATGCGGCCTTGAGGTTGCGTGGCTCCATATAATGGTAGATCGTCTGCACGTCGATCATCTGCTTGGAGTGCAGGTCGATGTCCGTAGCCTCAAGGGTTGCCTTGGCCTTGGCCTTGTTCTCAGGAGTGTTCCTTGGATCCGCAAGCCTGCGCATACAATAGGCACGTACCCTCTCAAGTTCCTCGGACAGCATCGGCAGGTCGAACTTTGTGGAATTATACCCTGCCAGATCACTGTCTCTCAGCCAATCCACGACTTCGGCCGCAATCTCGATGAATTTCTTCTCCTTTGCGACATCCTCATCCTTGATCCCGTTCACCTGACTGGCCTCGGGATTGATCGGATGCTGTTTGCGGAGAGTGTAGTCCCAAGGACAGACCCTCCAGGTCTTCACCTCGTGGTGGCCGTCGGGAAACACCTTGACAAAACTCAGTTCGACAATGCAGTCATTGACAATATTAAGCCCCGTGCTCTCAATGTCAAAGAAAAGCAGAGGCCTTTCAAGAGAAAGTTCCATAGCTTTGATTCTCCGAAGGTTAAACCATGATAGGCATCAGGATTCCGCAGATCTTTCCGCTCTCATCATCCTCTTCTGAAGGAATGATGAGGGCAGCCCTGCGCGCGTCGGCGAACTTCATCACGACTGTCTCGCAGCTCATGTTGGCGAGGATCTCCGTGAGGAATGTTGACTTGAATCCGATGGTCAGCTCGTCACCGCTGTAGTCGCAGTTGATCTTCTCGTAGGCTGCGATGGCGAAACCGAGATCCTGTGCGGTGATCTCCATCTGTCCCGGCTTGAGATCCAGCTTGATGTGGTTGGAAGCCTTGTTGGCGCAGACGGCCACACGCCTTACCGTGTTCAAGAACATCGCCCTGTCGATCTTCAGCACGCTGGAGTTGTTCTGAGGGATCACATCGCGGTACTTAGGGTACTTGCCGACAATCAGCCTGCACACCATGGTAGTCTTCCCGAAGGTGAAGAGGACGGTGCTGGAGTCGAACGCGATCTCAACAGTTCCGTCGTCTTTCCCGAGGATGGACTTCAGGACGGCGGCCGGCTTCTTGTGAAGAATGAACGAGCATTTCTCCGGGGTCTTCACTTCCTTGGCCGTGTAGCAGATGAGTTTGTGCGAGTCTGAGGCCACGAGAGTGGTGGATTCCGGTCCGAAATCAAAGAATATTCCGTTCATCGCGGGTCTGATCTCATCGTCGGCGGTCGCATAGATCGTGCTGTTGATGCCTTCGATCAGGCTCTCGGCCGGGAATTCAAGTTTCTCCGCGTCGTCGCTCGTCCCCTTGATCTCAGGATAGTCCTCGGCAGGGAAGAAAGGAAGCACGGAGTTACCGCTCGTCCACTTGCACTCGATTGAGCTGTCGCTGGCGGTGCAGATCGATACAGGCTGGTCAGGAAGTTCCTTGAGAAGGTCGATGATGTGCCTTGCGGGAACGGCGATCCTGCCTTCCTCTTCGGTGGTGTCCACTTCGATTTCAGTCCTGAGGGTGAGCTCCGAATCCGATGCGGTGACCTCAAGGATGTTGCCTTTGAGGTCAAACAGGAAGTTTTCCAGAATCGGAAGGGCGGACTTGGCCGGGATGGCCTTGGAGATGTCCATCAGTCCTTTCAGAAGCTCGGAGCTTGATACGTTGAGTTTCATATTCGTGTGTTTTTTAATTCATTGTTTTCCGGCCGCCGGAGGGTGGCCTCTGTAAAAGGCAAATATACGAATATTCCCTTAATATTATGGCATCATATTTGATTTTTTGCCTAAGGCTTCGGAAACACCATCCGGATGCTTGTGATTGAATATTGATAAATTTAATTAATATGTCAGAAATGAAAAAAGGTTTGTTAACAGTGGTGCTGTCAGTATTGTTCAGCGTGCTGGCGGCATACGGTGTCGTCAAGGCGGCCACCGTGAATGAGGGAGACAATGTGACAAGAACAGAGAACGGAACAGTCACAAAGACTGTCAATCTGGCACAGTCGGACTATCCGGATCTGACTTACGCCGCGGAGGCTGCGGTTGATGCTGTTGTTTATGTGGAGGTGACGGTGACTCAGCAATATCAGATGACGGATCCGTTCTTCCGTTTCTTCTTCGGGGATGAAGGCCCTCAGACCAGGGAGCAGCAGGGAAGCGGCTCTGGAGTGATCATCCGTCCTGACGGCTACATCGTGACCAACAACCACGTGGTCGCCAACGCGACGAAGGTACAGGTCACCCTGAATAACAACAAGGTATATGACGCCAAGGTCATCGGTACTGACCCGGCTACGGATGTCGCTTTGATAAAGATTGACGCTCAGGGACTTCCGACGCTTCCGTTCGGGGATTCCGACCAGTTGAGGCTCGGTGAGTGGGTTCTGGCTGTCGGCAGTCCTCTTGGCTACCAGCTCAGGTCCACCATCACGGCCGGCATCGTCAGCGCCAAGGGACGTTCGATGGCGCACGATCCTCGTGAGAGAAACAATGGCGGAATCCAGATCGAGTCGTTCATACAGACCGACGCGGCTGTCAACCCTGGCAACTCAGGTGGAGCGTTGGTCAACAAGACCGGCGAACTGGTCGGCATCAACACCGCTATTGTTTCACAGACGGGAGCATATTCAGGATATTCATTCGCTGTGCCGGTGAATATTGTGAAGAAGGTTGTAGAAGACTTGATTGACTTTGGGTCAGTGAAGAGAGCCGTTCTTGGAATCGCTATGTCTGATCTCAGCGAAGGTCTTGCCAAGAATCTGAAATATGATTCTGTCGATGATATGTTGAAAAAATTGAAACTTTCTTCTCCGGAAGGCGTATATATCAGAGAGGTTGCGAAAGGCAGCTCCGCTGACAAGGCCGGAATGAAGGAAGGGGATGTGATTGTGGCCATTGACGGAACCGATGTGAAGAGTGGCTCCGCAGTTCAGGTCAAGGTCAATACCTTCCACCCGGGTGACAAGGCTAAGGTCAAGATCATCCGTGACGGCAAGGAGAAGGAACTTGAGGTCACATTCCAGGGCATCAGCACCGAGAACGGTACTGTGGTCGGTGACGGAGAGATCGCTTTCTTCGGTACGACTCTGAAGGAGGCTTCCAAGGAGACTCTTGCGAAGTTCGGTCTGAAGAAAGGTGTCGAGGTCACATCCGTCGGAAGCGGCAAGATGCTTGAGGCAGGCGCTTCGGAAGGAATGGTCATCACCTACGTCAACGATCAGCCGGTCGGCACACCTCAGGATGTTTTGAACATCGCCAAGTCCGCAAAGAGGGCGGTTTATATCGAAGGTGTCACAGCCAACGGTAGAAAAGCCTTCTTCGGATTCAGTAAAGAGTAGTTGATGAAGGTTATAGGATAGTGTTTCCCTGACGGAAACGGCTCCGCGCCTTCCGTCAGGGAAATTTGTGTATTACAAGATATGAGGCAATTAAAGATTACAAAGTCAATCACCAACCGCGAGAGCGCGTCCCTGGACAAGTACCTCCAGGAGATCGGCCGCGAGGAGTTGGTGTCTCCGGAAGAGGAGGTAGAGCTTTCCCAGAGAATCCGCAAGGGTGACCAGAAAGCTTTGGAGAAACTCACAAGGGCCAACCTTAGATTTGTGGTTTCTGTTGCGAAGCAGTATCAGAATCAGGGGCTTAGCCTTCCGGATTTGATTAATGAGGGTAACCTCGGCCTGATCAAGGCCGCCGAGAAGTTCGATGAGACCAGAGGTTTCAAGTTCATTTCATACGCCGTGTGGTGGATCCGCCAGTCAATCCTTCAGGCTCTCGCCGAGCAGTCCAGGATCGTCAGGCTTCCGCTCAACCAGGTAGGATCCTTGAACAAGATCAACAAGGCCCTCTCACAGTTCGAGCAAAAGAACGAGAGAAGCCCTTCCAATGAGGAACTCTCCGAGATGATAGACATCCCGCAGGACAAGATCTCCGACACCCTCAGGGTGTCCGGAAGGCATGTGTCCGTGGATGCCCCGTTCGTAGAGGGCGAGGACAACAGCCTTCTGGATGTGATTCCTAACGACGACTCGCCGATGGCCGACAGAGGCCTTGTGAACGAGTCCCTCAGCACCGAGATCGAAAGGTCTCTCCAGATCCTGACGACCCGTGAGCGCGAGATCATCAAGTCGTTCTTCGGCATCGGCTGTCAGGAGATGACCCTTGAGGAGATCGGCGAGAGGCTTGACCTCACAAGAGAGAGAGTCCGCCAGATCAAGGAGAAGGCGATCCGCAAGCTAAAGAAACCATCCGCAAGCAAACTTCTTAAAACCTATCTCGGTTAATGACCCCGGAACTTTTTATCGCCTCTAAGGCTTCAGAAGCCATCAAGGCACTCTATAACGCCGACATCGAACCGTCGGCGCTTCAGGTCTCCGTCACAAGGAAGGAATTCACCGGAGACTTCACGCTCGTCGTCTTCCCGCTCCTGCGTCTGTCGCACTCCACTCCGGAGAACACGGGCAACGCCATCGGAGAATGGCTGAAGGCGAACGTACCGGAAATCTCTGAATATAACTGCGTCAAAGGTTTCCTTAACCTTCTGTTCTCCAATCTCTTCTGGAACGAACTTTTCGGAGAGATCGTTGCGGACAAGGACTTCGGTGACCTGCCGACGACCGGCAAGAACATCATGGTCGAGTTCTCGTCGCCGAACACCAACAAGCCTCTGCACCTCGGCCACATCAGGAACAACCTTCTGGGTGACTCGGTGTCAAGGCTTCTGAAGGCCAGCGGCAACAACGTGATCAAGACCACCCTTGTCAACGACAGGGGAGTGCACATCTGCAAGTCCATGCTTGCATGGCTGAAGGTCGGCAACGGCGCGACTCCGGAGTCCACGGGGATTAAGGGCGACCATCTTGTCGGGGATATGTACGTGGCTTTCAACGACATCTACAAGAAGGAAGTCGAGGATTTGATTGCCGGGGGAATGGACGAGGAGACCGCCAAGAAGGAGGCCCCTTGCCTCAAGGAAGCCCACGAGATGCTCCAAAAATGGGAGGCCGGCGACAAGGAGGTCCGCGACCTTTGGGCCAGGATGAACGGCTGGGTGCTCAAGGGCTTCGACGAGTCCTACAAGGCTCTCGGAATCACATTCGACAAGGTTTACTACGAGTCCCAGACCTATCTTCTTGGTAAGGAGTTGGTTCAGAAGGGACTGGATATGGGCGTGTTCGTGAAGGATCCGGACGGCTCCGTCTGGTGCGACCTCACGGCCGACGGACTTGACAGGAAACTGCTCATCCGTTCTGACGGAACGTCGGTTTACATCACCCAGGATCTGGGAACGGCCGAAAGGCGTTTCGCTGAATATCACCTTGACTCTCACGTCTATGTGGTCGGCAACGAGCAGAACTACCACTTCCAGGTGTTGAAACTGATCCTCAAGAAGTTGGGATTCGAATGGTCCGACAACATATTCCATCTTTCCTACGGAATGGTCGAGCTGCCTGAGGGCAAGATGAAGTCCCGCGAGGGAACAGTTGTGGATGCCGATGACCTCATCCAGAAGATGTACGAGGAGGCGAGAGCCACTTCCGACGAGTCCGGCAAGCTGGCCGACATGAGCGAGGAGGACAAGGCGAAGCTCTATCACATGATAGGTCTTGGTGCCCTTAAGTACTTCATCATCAAGGTGGATCCGAAGAAAACGATGCTCTTCAACCCGAAGGAGTCCATCGACTTCAACGGCAACACCGGCCCGTTCATCCAATATACCCACGCGCGAATCCGCTCCATCCTGCGCAAGGCCGCGGAGAAGGGCATTGAATATGCCGCCTCTCCTCTGCCGAAGGTTGAGCTCAGCGCCAAGGAGATCCGTTTGATAAAGTTGCTGAACGCCTTCCCGGCCAAGATAGCCGAAGGCGCGCAGGCATATTCACCGGCCGTCATCGCCAACTATGCCTACGACATCGCCAAGGAGTTCAACCAGTACTACCACGACACGCCGATCCTCAAGGAGGAGAACGAGGATGTGCTCAAGATGCGTCTGGTGCTGATCGACACGCTTTCCGCCGTCCTACGCAAGGCGATGGGCATCCTCGGAATCGAACTGCCTGAAAGAATGTAGGAATATTTCCGATGTCCGAAACGGATTATATGTTCCCGACCTCCAAAAAGGAGGTTGAAGCCTTAGGGTGGGACTACATCGACATCATCCTTTTCACGGGTGATGCCTTTGTGGACCACCCTTCTTTCGGCACGGCCTGCATAGCCCGCTGGCTTCAGCATTTCGGCTACCGGGTCGCTGTCGTTCCGCAGCCTAACTGGAGGGATGACCTCAGGGATTTTAAGAAGTTAGGCGCTCCGAGGCTCTATTTCGGAGTGAACGCCGGTGCTATGGATTCGATGGTGAACCATTACACTGCCGGCAAGCGTCTCCGTCACGATGACGCCTACACGCCGGAAGGCAAGGCCGGACAGAGGCCGGATTATGCGGTCAGTGTCTATACGAACATATTAAAAAAACTCTATCCCGATGTTCCGGTCATCATCGGGGGAGTCGAGGCTTCGCTCCGTCGGCTTACCCATTATGACTATTGGAAAGATGAACTTGTTCCGTCCATATTGCAGTGGTGCAAGGCTGACTATCTCTGTTACGGGATGGGGGAGAAGCCGATGATCGAGCTGACGAGAGCCATAGAGGCGCAGAGGAATATTCACGAAATCCATAGGATCCCGCAGATCGCTTTCCTTATGAGCGGAAAGTGGAAGGTCAAGGAGCCGTTGGTGCTTCATTCGTTCGAGGAGTGCAAGAAGGATAAGAAGGCGTTCGCCGAGAACTTTCATCTGATTGAGACTCACGCCAATATGATGCATCCTGCGACGATCGTCGAGCCTGTCGGGAATGGATATGTGCAGATCAATCCGCCATATTCACCGTCCACTACCGAGGAGATGGATTCGTTCTGGGACCTGCCTTTCACCAAGTTGCCGCATCCGCGCTACAAGGGGAAGAGGATCCCGGCCTATGACATGATCAAGGATTCCATCATCACTCACCGAGGGTGCTTCGGAGGATGTAATTTCTGCACCATCGCCGCGCATCAGGGTAAGTTCATCCAGTCCCGTTCGCAGGAGTCCATAGTCGCTGAGGTTAAGAAATTGGCCAAGATGCCAGGCTTTGCGGGGAATATCTCCGATCTCGGGGCCCCTACGGCCAATATGTATATGATGCGTGGCAAGAACCCGGACCTTTGCGACAAATGCCGCAGGAAATCCTGTCTGTTTCCGGCTCCGTGTCCGAATATGAACCGCTCTCACAAACAGGTGCTTGAGTTGTACCGGAAGGTCGATGCCGTGCCGGGAATACGCCATTCCTACATCGGCAGCGGGATCCGTTACGATTTGTTCCTCGATGAGAAAGGCTTTGTGGACGAGACATCCAAGCCTTACCTCAAGACTTTGATTCTTGACCACACTTCCGGCCGAATGAAGGTGGCTCCGGAACATACCGAGGACAAGGTGCTCCAGTACATCGCCAAGCCGTCTTTCAAGCTCTTTGAGAGATTGCGCTATGAGTTCGACAAGATCTGCGCCCAGAACGGACGGCGCACCGGAATCGTTCCATATTTCATCTCCTCGCACCCAGGCTGCACGATGAAGGATATGGAGAACCTGTCCAAAAATCCTGCTTTGAAAGGAATATATATGGATCAGGTGCAGGATTTCACACCGACTCCGATGACCACCTCATCCGTGATGTACTACACCGGAATCGATCCTCGAACGATGAAGCCGGTCTTTGTGGAGCGTGATCCGGAGAAGAAGAAGAGGCAGAAATCATTTTTTTTCAGAAAATAGTTCGCGGATTGCTTCTCAATTCGGAAAAATGTCTTAATATTGCACCCGAAAACTTTATTTGGTTTATATGAGTATGGCACCAGATCAGAAGAAAAGACACGTGGTAAGCTACGAGAATATGTCCGAAGCGCTTGCCGCAGCGTTCAATGAGAAATATCCAAGAGGTTTCAGCGACTATCTCCCTGACCTTGTCAAGTATCCAAAACCTGACGGCACCAGTTTCTATGCTGTCACCGTCGAGACGGATGATTCCATCAACCTTGTGAAGATCAAGGTGAAAACCGATGATGCCGAGGCTCTTGAGAGATGGCTTGGGGGAGAGGAGGACGCCGAGAACGAGGATGTTGCAGGATCTTCAGCTGACGCTCCGGCCGACACCACCCTTCCGGATGACAACATCTCTCAATACGGCGGAGATGACGATTCCGCTGAATAGTCAGGAATATAGTTTATAACAATTTAAGGCCTGGATTCCAGTAGGATTTCAGGCCATTTCTGTATCCTTTCCCTTATCATCTCTTCCCATTCTCGCCAGGCGTGTTTCCCCATTAAAACCGCCCGTGGAGGATTTACACGTCCGCCACAAGCGTTTTTCACTATTAATCACGCTCGTAGCGTGCAAATCATTCTTCCACAGGCGCCCTTCGCCGTTAATCTTGCTTCTGGAGAACCGCTTTAGCGATACGTTTAATCATCCAAAGAGCTTTTTCAATATGTCGTACTCAATCCGCACTTTTCTTGAAATCCTTTTTGTGTCAAGTCTGTATTTCTTTTTGAGAACGATAGCCAATCGGCATCTATCATCTACTCCTAAATCTAAAATTGAATCAACCTTATATTCATCCTTTATGAGTTTCTTGATGATCATATTCACCTCCTCTTCGGACAGATTGACACTCTCTCCAAGGCCTTCCGAAATATTAACGTAAGCATCTATGTCCCTTATTATCCTGTGGCAATAGTTCCAAGATGACTTCAGAACTTTGTCAACCTTGCCTTTGACCACATATGATTCAGGAAGAATAAAGCCTAACTCCCTGTTAAAATAGTATCGGTCAGGAAGTTTGATCCTTGTCTTGAATGTGTCTCTGCAAAACTTATCGGTAAGATCCTTGATCTGGACTTTGTCAAACAATCTGTTTATCTCGCTGAAAACCAAATTCCCGGATCCCCAAAGATAGCCTGATGCTGTCAGGTTCGAGCAGGTCTTGAACGGATTCCTTGCGATATAGACAATCGTGTCGGCAAGTTGTCTTTCGTCCTCTACTCGTACAAGCTTGAATCCATAATTTTCGGGAAGAGGTTTATGACCATCTGCGACAAGTCTGGCATTGAGACGCTTTTTGACGTAAAAGAAGAAGTTGACAAGGTCGTTTCCAGTCGCTGACGCGAGAATATGTCCGTGATTGACCATCAGGTTGAAGATAAGGATTGATATTCTATGAATATATTGCCCGATCGCAATTATGTTCATTCCGTTTGCATATTCTTCCTCATCATTGAACAGTTGCCCGGTCTCAATAGCGTCGAACACCATATGGTAGTACCACTTGGGCAATGTTCGATACTCTTTCCAAAGTTCATTGCGTTGCTTCTTGTTCATACTTTTTTTCGTCTAAAATAACACTTTGTTCATTATCTAATATTCAGAAACATAAATATTTACATAAAGAAACATAAGTTTGTGTTTCTTTAGTGTCCACGACCTTAAAAATATTTGTTTTCATTATTGAGTATCATTGTTTTGCACGATATTTTCCACACAAGAGCGTATCGGCAAGTTTGTCGGATCAATAATGCTTCTTCTACGGGCGTATTTTTGTGGAAATTCCGCTTTCAGAGGGACAATTATCACTTCTCAAGCGTCTTTCGGTCCTCATCCCGCTTTTAGAGTGTGGAGTTTCTTCACAGTATGAATTTATCTGATTATGATTTATGTGTGGGGTGTTTTCGTTATTTTTGTGTCCGGAAAAATGTAATGATGTTGAATTATCTTCATAAGATATTGGAAAAAGCACTTCTTTTGGTGCTTGCCTTTGGCTTTGTCGCATGCTCAGAAGGCATTACAATCACTGATTTGAGGAATGGGGACCTGTTGTTCGTGGTCAATGGCCAAGGGAACAACATCACGGATGTGACTGACGGGGTGGATGGACTTGGAATCGATCATATCGCGGTTTTCTCAGACGGGAACGTCGTTGAGGCTATTCCGGAATATGGAGTTGTGGAAAACCCGTTGGACAGTTTTCTGGTCCGATTGAGTGATAGGGAGTCAGTGCTTGTGGGGAGGATTGAAGGGGTGGACGTTGAAGAGAGTGTGGCGAATGCGAGAAAGTTCCTCGGAAGGCCCTACGATGACATATTTATGCCGAGTGACAGCGCGATCTATTGTTCGGAACTCGTGCAGAAGTCGTTTGTTTTCAAAGACAGGTTAAAAGAACGTGACCATAATGTGAAAGGAATGGCGGTGGTGCGTGATGATGTGAAAGATATGAATCCGAAAGTAACAGGGAGCGGGGATAAGCATTTTGTTTTCGGCACGATTCCGATGTCCTTTCACGACAGCGCCGGAAGGGTGACTGAATTCTGGACAAAATTCTATGAGGTGCGTGGATTGACGGTTCCTGAGGGAGAGCCCGGGACGAACCCCGGCCAGCTTTCCCGTGACCCTAATGTCAGGATTCTTGGTTATTTACAGTAATTTGGCTAGATTGTCGTAATACTGCTTGCTGACGGGAATATGCCCGACTCCGTCGCGGATGAACTCCGTGTAGATGACACCGTCCTTGTCTCTGCTCAGTACCTTGATGTGGCGAGGATTGACGTAATATGACCTGTGGCAGCGCACGAATCCGTGCTTGAGGGCGTCAGTCTCAAGGCTTTTCATCGAGTTCCTCAGCTGGTATGTCTTGACACGGTCGTTCTCCAGATAGTGGATGTTGATATAATTGGCTTCCGCGCTGACATAAAGCACGGCCGAAGGGTCTATCGTCAGTTTCAGCCTTTTGTGCTCATCGTAGAACTTTACCAGAGACTCCTCCGGAGCCTGCCCGGCGTTGGCCAGATCGTAGTTCTTGTTGGATATGATCCTCAGCAGAATGCAGAGCAGGTATGGATAGACCAGCGTCAGGCACACGACTTCAAAACAGTAGGAAAGTGCCGTGAAATATGGCATACCTCCGGCTTTCTTGTAGAACAGCGAGGTGTAGAGCGCGAAGAAGAACGACGTTACCAGCACTTCTCCGAAGCACCAGACCGCATAATGCCACCATCTGAAAGGAATATACTTGTAGAGGAACGAGAAAACAAGCCGTGTCAGGGCCAGTACACCGATCATAATGCAGGACAGCATCAGCAGATGGAATGTCCACGATTTTCCTCCGATTTCGTAAAAATCCGACAAAGAGAACGGATTATAGACAAAGCAAAACACGAAGAAGAACAGCGGCATCAGCACCGCGTATTTTACTTGGCTGGCGTAGCCTTTCGAGACCCTCAATGGTGTGTTCATAGCCTTAAAACTTGTCCCAATCCCGTCAAAACCGTCCCGTGATATGCCGGGACGAAATTCCCGAGTCTGGATTTTCGTCCCTAAAATACTGCAATTTTTCCGCCAAACAAGGGTTTTGTGACATTTTTCATACCTCTGAAAACACTTTCTTCGTCACAAGGAGCAAATACGGTACTTTTGCAGACGAGAAATCAAACACAATGATTATGGAACAGATCATAAACACTTTTGAATATTCCGTGGCTCCGGAGAACATAGACTATCAGGGTCAAGCCACCGTGCCTTCCATCTGTGGCAGCATCATCAACGCGATCGGACAGAACATCCGCAAGGAAGGCTGCGGAATCGATGTGATGAGAAAAGCGGGGCGTTCGTGGGTCCTGCTCCGCTCGGCTTTCGAGATAGATGACCGGCCAAGCCTTTACGACAACTATAACGTCAAGGTTTGGCCGGTGAAAGGCAAAGGTCTTACATATAACAGATGCGTCAAGTTGACGGACGCGGAAGGAGAGGAGATCGGCCGAGGGACAACTGAGTGGTGCGTGATCGACATACACACCAGAAAGCCGATTTTCCCTGAGCTCGGGCTTACGGACGTGGATATTCCTATTCCTTGCAAAAGTCCAAGGCGTATAATCGATTTCCTGCCGGATTTCATCAAGCACAAGGAGGTCGGTTACAGTGAGTGTGACTTCAACGGGCATCTGAACAACACCCATTACATAGAGATGTTCTATAACCTCCTGCCGGAGAGCGTGTTGTCAAGCGGGCTGTTCACCAGGATAGACATCAATTTCCGGCGTGAGGTTCATCGCGGCGATGATGTGTCGTTCGGAATCCGCAAGGCCAGTGACGAGGAGTACCTCTTTATGGCAAAAACGGGAGACGCGACACTTTGCCACGCCTCCCTGCAAGCCCTTTAGCGGTCACTTCGACAGGCTGAAATTAATTGACCCTCTGAACCGAAGCGGATCTTCCGATCGATTTAATCATCACACCAAGGTCCTTAGGAGCCTTGTAGTTGATGCTGGACACACCGGTCGCGTCCTCGATCATTATGGAACGGGTTACGTTCACACTGCAATTCGCCGTTCCGGATGTCTCAAGGATAGCGTTCTCGGTCTCGGCGTCCATAGCCTTTACCTTGGATACTCCTGAAGCGTCAACCTCCAGTGTGCCGACTTTCCCGTTCAGGTTGACCTCGCTTGTCCCGGATGCGTCAAGTTCGACTTTACCGAACTTCCCGTCAATGTTGGTCTTGGTGGCTCCACTGATGTCAACCTCAAGTTTGTCGGCGTTGATCTGGAAACTGGTTTTGGACGTTCCGGATAGATCGAGTTCAGCCTTTTCGGGAAAGTTTCCGGACAACTTGCAGGTGCACACTCCACTGATCTCAGCGTCCAACTTCCTTGCATTGACACTCAGTGATTTGATCTTGCTTGCCCCGCTGATGTCCAACGAAAGCTCCTCGTTCCCAAGATCAAAAGTGTCATCGCATTTTAAGCTTGTGATTCCTGACATATCCAACTTTCTTAGTTCCGGCATCGCGATTTCTGCCTTGCACGTCCAGTTTCCCAACTTTTTCTGAAGATTTGCCGGAATATTCTTGTTCCACCCGATCTTCAGAATACCGTGATTGACATACACTTGAAGATATTCCTGAAGCACGTTCGGCAGAGTGATCTCCACTTTGTACGAGTCTGATTTGACAAGGTTGACCTCGACTATCCCGCTTAATTCCAACCCGCTGAAATAATTGCAGTTGAACTTACAAGTGGTGTATTCCGCATCAACCTTTGAGGTTGTTGTCAGATACATTGATTCGGCCGGATACCCCACGGGGGCGGTAAAGCCGGTCGCGGTGAACATTGCGAGCGCGGCGGCTCCGATAAACATAAACTTTTTCATAACTCTTTTATTTTGTTGATTTTATCTAATCCATTAAGTAGCTCTCCATAGTATTCCTTCAGAATATGCGCCTTGGTCTTGTCGTCAAGCTCATCCGGCAGCTGGTCAATCATCGCCACATTCTCATTGGTGATGCTTCCCACCGTCGTCTCCCACCTCTCATCCAGATCCTTTGTGAATATCTCTTCGTACATCACCGCGATTTTCTCTGAATATGCCATATACACCGCGACAGGGTCATCAGCCACTCCGGCGAACCAATCAACCTCACCTTCTGCCGGGCGGTCTATGAATATCACAGCGGCCACAACGGCTGCCGCCACGGCTGTAATCGCACTGAATATGCCCGTGAACAGCCTCTTCCGATGGCAGGTCTTGCGTCTGGAGTCCAGCATCGCGTACAGTCTTGCCTCGAACCGGGCCTCGTGTCCGGCCGGCAGTTCCTGATCATTCAGGATCTCCGGATTATTGTCGATATATTCTTTAAAGTCTGTCATATTCATATTTCTTTAATTTTTCGGCCAGTTTCACCCTGCCTCTTGAGTACTGCGTCCTGATAGTGCCTTCCCGTTCTCCTGTCAGATTGGCGATCTCCTCGTAGTCAAGGCCTTCCAGAAGCACAAGATTCAAAACCAGCCTGTAGTTGTCCGGCAATTCCTCTATGGCCTTGCGTACTTGGGCGACGGCGGCCATAGTCCCGGGAAGCTCGAACGGAGTGTCGCTGTCATATTCAGAAGCGTCGGCGGCATATTCATCAAGGAAGAGCCTCTCGCGCTTTTTCCGTCTGACTGCGTCGATGGATTTCCTGATGCAGGTGCGGCTGAGCCACATCGCCACTTGCGCCTGATCTTTGGGAGCGATGTCGGATGAGATGAACTTGAGGATGGTGTCCTGCATAATCTCCTCGGCCTCGCCGCTGTCGCGGACTATTCGCAGGCTGGTGTTGTATAGCCTCCGGGCGTGCTCCTTGTAGAATGTTATGGACTCTTCTCTTGTCATCGTTTCTTTTTCGTTTCACAATATAAACGAATATTTCCGTTGATTGTTACAGAAAATTTCAAAAAAAAGCCCGGAGTCTCTCGACCGCGGGCCTTTTTCATTTCATTTGGCTTAAAAGATTCTTGTTTTGTGACGATAATCACTATCCGACCGCAAAGTTACCGCCAGACGCCTTCTCTCACAATACCAACATGTAGGTAAACTGTCTTGTCCCTATCGTGAATCGTAGGTACCGGACTTGGAAGTCAATATTATTTTGTAAATTTGTTGTTTTGAAAACGTAAGCAAGCATGAACTTCAGTGGAATAATCGTCGGTGCGGCGACCTTTCTTATAACAGGGATATGTCATCCTATTGTCATCAAAATGGAATATCATTGGGGCAAGGGCAGCTGGTGGATCCTGCTCGTGGCAGGACTGGCCTTTTCCGCCGCTTCGATATTCGTGAATCATGAAGTCGCGTCCACAGTTCTTGGCGCCGCCGCCTTTTCCTGCTTCTGGGGCATCCTGGAGGTTTTCGAGCAGGAAAAACGCGTGTTGAAGGGGTGGTTCCCTGAGAATCCGGCCCGCCATGATTACTATGAGAGGATCCGCAAGTCAGGTCACTGAGCCTGTCGAAGTGACAAATCAATCCAACAAGTAAAAACAAATTTAAGAATATTATGAATTTCAAACCATTGCCATTACTGGCGATTGCCGCTCTCCTGTCTGGAGTGACAGAAGCGTCGGCTCAGAAGAAAGAGATGGACCACAGTGTCTATGATTCGTGGCAGAGCGTTTCGGACATCCAGAAAAGTGATGACGGCAACGTTCTGGTCTGGTGCGTCAACCCTCAGGAAGGGGACGGAACCCTTTATGTCAGGAATATGACCCCGGGGCGGAAAGGCAAGCCGGAATGCCGTGAGATCAGCATACCTCGTGGATCGCAGCCGTCCCTTGACCCTAAGGGCAAGTGGCTTTACCTGCGCGTCAAGCCTCAGTTCGCCAAGACACGTCAGGAAAAGATCGACAAGAAGAAGGCCGCGGATATGACGAAGGACACACTCGCCGCCGTTGATCTCACGACTATGACCGTCAAGAAATACGGCCGTGTGGATTCCTACACCACAGGCGCCCTGGCCAAGCCTTACGTTGCCTATAAGTCCACCTGGAAGCACTACAAGGACACTTCGGACAAGAAGGGCACAGACAAGTCCGGGCTCATCATCCTTAACCCGGCCACAGACAGGAAGGACACTCTCAAGTACATCGATGCCTATTCGTTCAACCAGGACGGCACCGTGCTTCTGATGACCTCGAAGAAGGACAAGAAAGATTCGCTTTCCGTCACGGCTGTGATGATCGCGCACGCTCCTGCTTGTCTTGACACTTTGGCCAAAGGGGCTGAGTCCTACAGCCGCCTGACTCTGAACGACGCTGAGGACCAGCTGGTTTTCCTCGGTTCCAAGGACAAGAGCAAGAACCGCAACAAGTGCCAGGCCCTCTACCTGACAAGCATTCAAGCGATCAAGACAGGAAAGACGGTTCGACAGGCTCACCGACCGATTGTGGAGGCTACAGACAGCACGACCGTCATCAGCAAGGACGGCAGATGGGCATATTCAACAAAAGAGATCATCGCCGAGGGAACGAAGGTTGAAGGCACCCCGGGTTGGACTCTTAACGAGAACACAGAGTTTTACTTTACACCTGACGGGAAACGTCTCTTCCTCGGAATCGGCGCGATCCGTCCTCCTAAGGACACCACGATCGTGGACTTCGAGACCGCGCAGCTGGACATCTGGAACTGGGACGCGGTCTATACTCCTCCGCAGCAGAGGCTTAATGTGAACAAGACTCTCAAGAAGACATATTCAGCCACCATCGATCTCGCCGAGCCGGGAAGGATCGTGCCGTTGACCACCTCTAAGTTCGCCGGCATCCGCCTGATGAACGGTGGACTCTCCGAATGGGTGCTTGCCAGCGATAACGCTAAGTATGCCCGCACCACTGTCTGGGACTATAACAACCGTTACGACTTCACCCTTGTGAATGTCAAGGACGGTTCCAGGAAGGTTGTCGCGGAGGGGCTTGACGTCGGACGTTTCGACATGTCGCCGAGCGGGAAGTACCTTGTCTGGTTCGATAACGATGAGATGAACTGGTTCACCTACAATACCCAGACCGGTGAGAAGGTCAACCTTACCGCCCGGACCGGAGTTCCGTTCTACGATGAGGAGGACGATCATCCGACCGCCGCGCCGGCGCACGAGTTCTCCCCGAAATGGTACAAGGACGAGGACGCCGTGCTGATCATCGACCGCTACGACATCTGGAAGTTCTCTCCGGACGGCAAGACAGCCGTCAATCTCACAGGGGGAGTGGGCCGTCAGACCCACAACCGCTTCAAGATCATGGATCCGAAACCGGACACCAGGAAGCCTAACGCACGCCGTTGCGGAGTGGCCAGGCCGCTCGATCCTAAGCAGACTGTCTATCTCAGTGTGTTCAACGAGGAAAGCCAGGAGAATGGATTCGGACGTGTTAACCTTGCCAAGCCGGCAAAGACTCTTGAGTATTTCACTGACACAGTCAGCTTCAAGTATGTAGCCGGAACCATGACCACTGACAGGCTTTTCTATCAGAAGGGCAACTTCCGCAACTGCTATGACCTTTATTATACTGACGACAATTTCAAGACATCCACAAAGGTCTCTGCAATCAACCCTCAGATGGCGGACTACCGTTGGGGCCGCGCCGAGCTTTTCCACTGGAACGCCTACGACGGCACACCGCTCAAGGGCCTTGTCTTCGTTCCTGACGGAGTGAAGGAAGGCGAGAAGCTTCCTGTGATGATCTATTTCTACGAGAAGAACGCCAACAATCTCTACTCGTTCTGGACACCTGCCCCTTCACGCTCGATCGTGAATATTCCGTTCTACACATCAAGGGGGTACATCGTGTTCGTTCCGGACATAGTATATAAGGTAGGACACCCTGGCGAGAGCGCCTACAACTGCATCTGCGCCGGAGCCGAGGCCCTTTGCGAGAAATATTCCATCGCCGACAAGAGCAGGATGGCGATCCAGGGCCAGAGCTGGGGCGGCTACCAGACAGCCTGGCTCATAACACGTACGAATATGTTCGCCGCCGCCGGTTCCGGAGCACCGGTCGGGAATATGACATCGGCCTACGGTGGCATCCGTTGGGGCTCGGGCATCACCCGCGCCGGACAGTATGAGCACGGTCAGAGCAGGATCGGCAAGAGTATGTGGGAGCCGGGCGCACTCGACCTCTACATCGAGAACTCTCCTGTGTTCCACGTCGATAAGGTGCAGACTCCTGTCCTCATCATGCACAACGACGCGGACGGCGCTGTTCCGTGGTACCAGGGCATCGAGTTCTTCTCGGATCTCCGCAGGCTCGACAAGCCGGCATGGCTGCTCCAGTACAACAAGGAAGCCCACAACCTCGTCCAGAGACGCAACTGCAAGGACTTGTCCATCAGGCTTCAGCAGTTCTTCGACTACTACCTGAAAGGTGCTCCGATGCCAGCCTGGATGAAGACCGGTGTCCCTTATGAGGATAAAGGTGAATATTTCGGCTTCGAGAATGCGGAATAGGATATGACAAAACTAGCGATTTTCGACCTTGACGGCACGTTGCTGAACACCGTCGAGGATCTGGGCAACGCCACCAACTACGCCTTGACGCAGTGTGGCTTCCCAATCCACCCGACGGACGCATATTACCAGATGGTAGGCCGCGGAATCTACAACCTCTTCCGCGCCGCCATTCCTTCTGAATATGCCACTGAAGACAACGTACAGAGGATGGCATCATATTTCATTCCCTATTACGACACTCACAAATGCGATTGCACCAGACCCTATGACGGCATCCCCGAAATGTTGAAGACAATAACTGACAGGGGAGTGCGCCTCGCTGTCGCCTCCAACAAGTATCAGGACGGCGCGGAGAAACTCGTCAGTCACTTTTTCGGTGAATATGACTTCGTGAAGATTCTCGGCCAACGCGACGGCCAACCGATCAAACCCGATCCCGCGATTGTGGATCAGATTCTGGCTGATGTTCCAAAGGTCGCGAAAGAGCAGGTTGTCTATGTCGGAGACTCGAATGTGGACATGCAGACCGGAGCGAACGCCGGGGTCAGGACTGTGGGTGTGAGCTGGGGTTTCAGAACCCGTGAGGAACTCGCAGCCTACTCTCCTTCCGCCATAGTTGACACCCCGGAGGAACTCTCCCGTGTGATCCTCGGAGCCTGACTGGTTCATTTTGGTCCATTTACACCGGTGAAATTGGACAGTATTTGATCGTATAGATTAATAATTCATTGATTATCAATCTATTAGGTGATAATGGGGGGGGGTAGAGGCATCGCCTGCGAGGGAATAGAATACTTATAATACTTATTCAGTATGTTGTTTTTTATTCGGGGAAGTGTTATATTTGAGCTTCATAAGCAGGTTACGAATGACACTCTTGGATTGGAGTTCTTCGAGATCAGGTATGAAGATGCTGACAACCGTAGGGCTAACCCTTGCTCATAGGCTGAGAGGATAATTTTCGTATTCATAATGTAACTGCTTATGCATCTTGTTTTTAACCAATGACACAATTGGCTTTTGATGGGTCTAATCCATTAGATGACATCAGACTTGCGTATAGTTCGATTCCTAATTGGTATGCGCTTCGCATTTTTTACAATCGGATTGAACAGCTGAGACAAACCTTGGACGTTGCCGCGATCCGCTATTTCTACCCTCATCATTTGGTGGAGAAATGTTCGGATGGTGGTCTTGATTATGTTCAGGAGCCAATTATCAAGTCGTTGATTTTCATAAGATCAACTTGTGAGAGTCTGGACATGATCCGACTGAAACATGTAGGCAGCGTGTCTCCGTATTTTGACCATCGGACCCGAAAGCCATTGATCATTCCGGATGAACAAATGGAACCGTTCATAAAGCTCTGCGACATTAAGGACTCGGGTCTTGAGTATCTGGGAGAGGATGGCCCGCAGTTCCACAAAGGTGACCGCGTGAGAGTCATTGACGGCATATTCAAAGGTTATGAGGGTCACATCAAGCGCATCAAACACGACAGGCGCCTTATAGTTACCATTGAGGGTGTTGCCGCTTTCGCAACCAAATTCATTCCTCCCGCTTTTTTGGAGAAAGTGGAGACAGATAAGTAATAGTCGAATTATAATCTTTCATAAGAATAAGAATATGAATATGAAAAGAATATCACTACTGTTATGGCTTCTGGCCATAGGCATTTTGGCAGTTCCATCCTGTTCTACGCCGAAGGAGATCAGTTACTTCCAGGACCTCGAGTCGGTGGAGGGCCAGCGGATCGGTGGCGCGAAGGGGATCACGGTGCGCCCGAAGGACAAGATCTCGATCATCGTGAACTGCAAGAGTCCCGAGCTGACAGCCCTTTTCAACCTGCCGTACGTGACGCAGCGTCTCGGTGAGAACACCCGCAGCACCATCACTTCCGGTTACAGTCAGGGCTACATCTCTGGTTACACGGTGGACGACCGGGGCTGCATCGACTTCCCTGTCCTCGGCGAGGTGGCCGTGGCGGGGCTGACGCGTGATGAGATCGCCTCCGTGATCAAGAAGGAGCTCAATGAGCAGGGGCAGGCGACGGACGCCGTGGTGACCGTTGACTTCATGAACCTGTACTATCAGGTGCTTGGCGAGGTTGAGAAGCCGGGGCGCTACGCCATCGACAAGGATGCCGTGACGATTCTCGACGCCATCGGAACCGCCGGTGACTTGACCATCTACGGAAAGCGCGAGAACGTGAAGGTGCTGCGCAACGAGAACGGCAAGATGCTGACCTACGAGGTGAACCTCTGCTCAGCCGCCGACCTGATAGCCTCGCCGGCCTACTACATCCGCCAGAACGACGTGATCTACGTCGATCCGAACGACGTGCGGGCAAGGCAGTCCACGGTGAACGGCAACAATGTCCGCTCCACCTCGTTCTGGATCTCGCTGACTTCGCTCGCGGCGTCCATCACCAACACGATCGTGATCATCGCCACGAGGAGCGGGTCGGGGAAGTGATCCGCCTTGGAACCTTGTGAAGAAACACTATAACATCAAAGCGATTCAAAACAATGGAGAACAACATCAACACGGATAACAATACCCGGCAGCAGGAGGAGACCGTGCAGATCGGCCAGCTTGTGCGCCGCTGCCTGTCCAGATGGTACTGGTTCGCCCTGAGCCTGGCGGTCTGCCTGGCTTTAGGTGTCCTGTACATCCTCAGGTCAACCCCTACGTACAACACCTCCGCTGACATCCAGATCAAGTCAAACACCAAGGGCGCGTCCATGCCGGGGGACGTCGGCGAGTTCGGCAACATGGGCCTCTTCGCCGTCAAGTCAAACGTCAACAACGAGCTGCACGCCTTCGGATCCCCGGACATCATGAGCGAGGTGGTGGCCAGGCTTCGCCTGTACATGAGCTACACGGTGGACGGCACCTTCCACAGGAACGTGCTCTACGGCACGTCGCTGCCGATCTCCGCCGACCTGCTCGATGTGGATGAGAACGTGGGAGCCGGATTCACCGTCAGCGAGAACGGCGGGAAAGTCACCCTGAACGACTTCATCCATAAGAACGAGAAGGTCGGCGGCAAGCCGGTCGTGGGACACTACGGCGACACGCTCCAGACTCCTGTCGGAAGGATCATCGTTCAGAAGACGAAGGACTACTCCGGGGAGGCGATGAAAAAGCCGGTCAACGTCAGAAAGTCGGGCCAGCGCGGCGTGACACAGTCTTACCTGAACAGACTCCAGGTGAACCTCGCCGACAAGAACGCCGACGTCATCTCGCTCTCTATCAAGGACGTGTCCACCCAGCGTGCCCAGGACATCCTGAACACCCTGATCGCCGTCTATAACGAGAACTGGGTGCGTGACAAGAACCAGATAGCGAACTCCACTTCTGTGTTCATCAACGACCGTCTCAGGGTGATCGAGGGCGAGCTGGCGGGCGTGGACTCCGACATCTCCGCCTACAAGTCGGAGAACATGATCCCTGACGTGGGTGCCGCAGCGACGATGTACATGCAGCAGAGCACGGTGCTGAACCAGCAGCTCCAGGACGTGAGCAACCAGCTCTACATGGCGCGCTACATCAAGGACTACATCGGCAAGGAGGACAACCGCAACCAGCCGCTTCCCGCCAACATGGGATTGAGCAGCCAGACGATCGAGAACGGCATCTCCGAGTACAACTCCAAGATCCTGCAGAGGAACAACCTTGTGGCGAACTCCGGCGAGGAGAACGTGCTCGTGAAGGATCTCGACCAGGCTCTGGCCTCGATGAGGGGGTCGATCTCCCGGTCCATAGACAACGAGATCCTTGCCCTCAACACGAAATACGAGAATCTCAAGGGCACCGTCCGCCAGAACACCGCGCGCATCGCCGCGAATCCTAATCAGGCGAAGCAGCTCCTCTCGGTCGAGCGTCAGCAGACCGTGAAGCAGGCTCTGTACCTCTTCCTCCTGCAGAAACGCGAGGAGAACGAGCTCTCGCAGGCGTTCACCGCCTACAACACAAGGATCATCAAGCATCCTATTTCAGGAATATTCCCGGTCTCCCCGCAGTCCATGAAGATCATGATGATGGCGTTTCTCCTGGGTCTGATGATTCCTGCCGGGATCATCTATCTGCTGATGGCGACCGACACGAAGGTGCGCTCCCGCCGCGACCTCAAGGGAGTCTCCGTGCCTTTCGCCGGCGAGATTCCGCTCTCTGCCGAGACTGCCACCAAGGCGTTCGGAAAGCGGAAAACCCTCAGTGTAGCCGATTCCATCGTGGTCCGTCATGGCAACCGCAATGTGGTCAACGAGGCGTTCAGGGTGCTGCGTACCAACTTTGAGTTCATGATGCGCGAACCTGGAAGCAAGGTCATCGCCGTCACGTCATTCAGCCCGGGGGCAGGCAAGTCATTCGTGTCGTCCAACCTGGCCGTCTGCTTTGCCATCAAGGGTAAGCGTGTGCTGGCCATCGACGGTGACCTGCGTCACGGCACGCTCTCCGAGTTTGTCGGCTCGCCGAAGCCTGGCCTTAGCGACTATCTCGCTGGGATCGTCGCTGATGTGCACGATGTGATTGTCCGTTCGAAGGACGCGATGACGGTACCTGACACTCTTCCGGCGGGATCCATCCCTCCGAACCCGGTTGAGCTGCTCGCCGACAGGCGCCTCGCCGATGCGATCGCCGTCCTCAGGAATGAGTACGATGTGATCATCATCGACTGCCCGCCGGTGGAGATCGTCACCGACGCGCGCGTCATCAACGACTATGTGGACAGGACGCTCTTTGTCGTCAGGGCCGGGCAGTTCGACAAGGCCATGCTCCCGGACCTGGACGCGCTCTACCGCGACGGGGAGTACAAGGGACTCTGCTGCGTCCTCAACGGGACCGCATCCTCCGACGGCTACTACGGGAACTACGGCACCTATGGCCATTACGGTTACTACGGCCACAATGGCGGCTCCTACTACAGCTCCGACAACAAAGCCAGGTAAATCCGCCTGCTGACTCCGCCGGCACGCCGGTTCCTCCGGCGCGCCGGCAAAACCATAACCCAAAAAACATATCTTATGCGAAATCTGAAAGAGTTGAGGATCGCCGTGGCCGGTACTGGCTACGTCGGCCTCTCCATATCCACCCTGCTGTCCCAGCGCCACAAGGTGACTGCCGTTGATGTGATCGCCGACAAGGTCGATAGGATAAACCGTCGCGAGTCCCCGATCCAGGACGAGTACATCGAGAGGTTTCTCCGCGAGAAGCCACTCGACCTCACCGCCACGCTTGACGGTGAGGCCGCCTACAGGGACGCGGATTTCGTGGTGATCGCCGCTCCCACTAACTACGACCCGAAGAAGAACTTCTTCGACACGTCGCACGTGGAGGAGGTGATCGACCTCGTGCTGAAGGTTAATCCCGATGCAGTGATGGTCATCAAGTCCACCGTCCCTGTGGGCTACACCGCCTCTGTGCGGGAAAGGTTCTCGTACAGGGAACGCCTCGCCGACGGCACGATGAGGGTGGTGGTGCCAAACATCATATTCGCTCCTGAGTTCCTGCGTGAGTCCAAGGCGCTCTATGACAACCTCTATCCGAGCCGCATCATCGTCGGCTACGAAAGGGGAGACTCCGCTCTCGAAGAGGCTGCCGGCACTTTTGCCGCACTCATCAAGGAAGGCTCTCTGAAAGAGGATGTTCCGGTGCTGTTCATGGGTTCCACGGAGGCGGAGGCGGTGAAGCTATTCGCCAACACCTACCTTGCCCTCCGTGTCAGCTATTTCAACGAGCTGGACACCTATGCGGAGATGAAGGGACTCGACACGAGGTCCATCATCGACGGCGTGTGTCTGGATCCTCGCATCGGCTCGCACTACAACAATCCGTCCTTCGGCTACGGCGGCTATTGCCTCCCGAAGGACACCAAACAGCTGTTGGCGAACTACGCCGACGTGCCGGAGAACCTTATCCAGGCCATTGTGGAGTCCAACCGCACCAGGAAGGACTTCATCGCCGACCAGGTGCTCCAGAGGGCCGGCTATTATTCCGAGAACAGCCAGTACGACAGCGCCCGCGAGAAGAAATGCGTGATCGGGGTTTACCGTCTCACGATGAAGTCCAACAGCGACAATTTCCGCCAGAGCGCCATCCAGGGCATCATGAAGAGGATCAAGGCCAAGGGCGCCGAGGTCATTGTCTACGAGCCTACGCTGGAGGACGGCACGTCCTTCTTCGGCAGCAAGGTGGTCAACGACATCGCCGAGTTCAAGTGCCGCGCCGACTCCATCATCGCCAACCGCTACGACCGCGCCCTGGACGATGTCCGGGCCAAGGTCTATACCCGCGACCTCTTTGAGAGAGACTAGCCGCCTACTTCACCGTAATACCTATTAATCAAAATTATTTTCCATAATGCTGTCGATCCGCAAGATAGTTGACTCGTACTTCTCGAAGCGCACGTTCCCGTACTGGTGCGTGCTGCTTCTGGACAGTGCCATTCTGTTTTTGTCCGGAGTGTTCGTCTACTGGTGCTTCAACCGTGGCACCGCCCTTCAGCTGAACTTCTGGCCGTTGACCCACCTGATGCTGCTGTGCGTCGGCGTCCACTTCATATTCTTTGCCATCTTCCGGACATATTCGGAAATCATCCGCTACTCATCGTTCAACGACCTCATCCGTGTGGCGCAGGCGATGGGATGCTCCGCATTGGCGGTGATAGCCGTCCATTTCTTCACGAACAGCTGCCCGTCTCGGGTGTTCGCCCACGTCCAGGTGCGGCAAATCCTGATTGCGGAAGCCATCGCGACCGGTTTGATGTGGCTGCTTCGCGTTTCTATCAAATGGGTCTATGACACCTATTTCCGGACGGAGGCTGCGAAGAATGTCTTCATCTATGGCATCCGCGACGGCGGCATTGGACTCGCGAAGGCGATCCGCAGCGAGAAACCGATGCACTACCGTCTCCGAGGCTTCATCTCCCACGATCCGGCGCTTGGAGCAAACGGCACGCGCCTGATGGGCGAGCCGGTCTACGAGGTTAACGCCAGTCTGCCGGATCTGATCCGCCGCGAGGGGATCGCCGCCGTGCTGGTCGCTCCGGGCAGGATCGACAGGTTCCGCAACGACACGGCTCTTCAGGACTACATCCTGCAAAGCGGCGCAAGAATATTCTCGGCCAACAATGTCGTTGACACCGAGCATGATGCGATCAAGGGAGCGCCGACCTTGAAGGAGGTCAGCATCGAGGATCTTTTGCCTCGTGACGAGATCTGCGTCGACCTGGAATCCGTGGCCGAGTCCCTCCGTGGGAAGCGCGTCCTGATCACCGGTTCCGCCGGAAGCATCGGCAGCGAGATAGTGCGCCAGGTCGCGTCGTTCGCACCTTCGAAGATGATGCTGATCGACTCCGCGGAGACTCCGCAGCACGACATCCGCCGGATGATGGCGCATGACTTCCCGTCTGTGCCATGCGCCACCGTGGTGACGTCGATCACCAAGGCTGACAGGATGGAGAACATATTCAAAACGTTCCTTCCTGAATATGTCTTCCACGCCGCGGCGTACAAGCACGTTCCGATGATGGAGGACAACCCTTGCGAGAGCATCCAGAACAACGTCCTCGGCACGAAGATCCTGGCCGACCTTTCGGTCAAATACGGCGTTCGCCGCTTCGTGATGGTGTCCACCGACAAGGCTGTGAACCCGACGAACGTGATGGGATGCAGCAAACGAATATGCGAGGTCTATGTGCAGAGCCTCAACAAGGCGGAGCGTGACGGCGTGGTGAAGGGGCAGACCCAGTTCATCACCACCCGCTTCGGCAACGTCTTAGGCTCCACGGCTCCGTGATTCCGATTTTCGAGCGCCAGATCAAGGCCGGCGGCCCGGTGACGGTGACGGACCCCAACATCATAAGGTACTTTATGCTGATTCCCGAGGCCTGCGAGCTGGTCCTTGAGGCCGGCACGAAGGGCGAGGGCGGCGAGATCTTCGTCTTCGACATGGGCAAACCGGTGCGCATCGCCGACCTGGCGCGTCGCATGATCGAGCTGAGCGGGGCGAAGGGCGTGGAGATCAAGTACACCGGCCTGAGGGACGGGGAGAAGCTCTACGAGGAGGTCCTGAGCGAGTCGGAGGCGACGAAGCCGTCGTTCCACGAAAAGATCCGCATCGCCTGTGTCCGTGAATATGACTGGTCCGATGTGAGCCGCGAGATAGACGCCCTGATCGCCCTGTCCCACACCTACGACGACATGGCCGTGGTAGCCTCCATGAAGCGCCTCGTGCCGGAGTACATCTCCAACCACTCCAAGTACACCGTCCTTGACCACAAGGCGTGAGTTTGGCTCTGTGTGCCATGGATATTGTTTCAATAAGCAATTTGGAATTGTATTAAAAAACATTACGACTTTGAAATGATATTTTAAACCATTAAGTATACTTTAGTGTTTTTTCTTATATTTGCAAAGTAAACTTTGCTCTTATGGATAAACAGATTATAAAAAAACTAATAATAGAGAAGCAAAAGGCCATTCCGGAATTCTTTATTATTCGAAGGGAAATCCAGTTTGATACTCATGCAAACTATGTGCTTGTCGGTTTAAGGCGTGCTGGAAAATCCTTTATGATGTATCAGGATGCCCAGAATATGATGAAGAGTCCAGGGCTGACACAAGAAAACATACTCTACATAAATTTCGAGGATGAAAGGTTGTCAGATATTTCTTCAGACAGTTTGGGAGAAATATTGGATGCCTATTTCGAGTTATATCCAGAAAAAAAGCCACTGATATACCTTGATGAAATACAGGTTGTTTACGGGTGGGAAAAATTTGCAAGAAGACTTGCAGATTCTAAGTATAGAGTTATGATTACTGGCAGCAATGCCAAGATGCTCAGCAGTGAAATAGCGACTACACTTGGTGGCAGATATATTCCAAAGGAAGTTTTTCCATTTTCTTTTAGAGAGTATCTAGAGTACAAAGGCATAGAATTGGACAGAAATTGGATATATGACCAAGGTGCTTGCTCTCAGATATCAAATACTTTCGATCATTATTTCACTAATGGCGGCCTTGCAGAATCTTTCAATCTTGAAGATAAGAGGGAGTATCTGAATTCATTATGTCAGAAGATACTGCTTGGCGATATAGTGGAGCGGAATAAAGTGCGCAATGCACGTGCTTTTCGTCTTCTCACAAGAAAATTGGCAGACAGTGTGATGCAACCGTCATCCCTCAGCAGGTTAAAACATATTATTGATTCCAGCGGAGATAGCATAAGCCTGCCTATATTGAAAGATTATTTGGAGTATTTGGAAGAGTCCTACCTGTTTTTCTCTATCCCGAATATGAGTTCATCCATATCGGAGCAGTCCACAATCCGGAAAAGATACATTGTGGATAATGGATTGCTTAACTTGTTTCTTTTCAGTGGAGAAACGAAGCTGTTGGAGAATATAGTAGCTTGCAAATTGATCAGAAAATACAGAAACACCCCCGAAGAAACGCAGGTTTACTATTATAATAAAAACGTAGAGATAGATTTTTGTATTCCGTCTGCCAAAATGGCTATCCAAGTATCTTACAGTTTGGGAGACGATGCGACCTATAGGCGAGAAACAGGTGCGCTGGAAAAGTTCTTGAACGTTTATCCGGATTTTACCGCAATAGTCATCACTAGAGACAATGAGCAAACTATCGACATCAATGGGCATCACATCAATGTAATGCCTATATGGAAATGGTTATGTCTGGAATAGTGCACTCAAATAGTGCAATTTTAATATAGAACCTGCACTCAAGGAGTGAAAATTCGTTATATTTGCGGGCAACGTTCTTCTATAATCAGATGCGAGTAAGGAATGATGTGAAAGATGACATCGAGTTCGCCCAAGGCAACGTCATTCCTCTCTGGGCATTCGGGATGAACTACTAGATGGTAGGGCTGGAACTTTTTTTGTTATTTTTGTAAGTAAGTTCAGGGGATTGTAACGAGTAGTTCAGAAGTATTAATTGATTAAAATGCCCAACAATATGAGACACTTGGTCATAAAGAATTAAGGATGGTGTAGATATGTTCTTCAATTTCGAGATGTATGTATGAAGCTGAAAATCTTGAACGTAATGCCTGAGTGCTATGTTGATACAAACCTGATAGATTTTTTGTTGGACAAGCAGTACAAGACGGATATTTCTGAACTGACACAGATTTTTGGCGGTGAAGCACAAGGGATATAGGAGG
>FR893167.1 GCA_000433355.1 Alistipes sp. CAG:435
GTGAACTCCGGGAATCTGATAGACGGGCTTTTATGGCTCGTTTTATCGTCAATTTTCATATTAGTCATTCATCAAAATAAAAAAACTACAATATTCCCAACTCCTTCAGGTAAACATCGATCTCCTTGTCAAGTTCGGCACGCTTTGCCTCCAAATCCTTGATCTCACTCATCACGGCCTTGATGTCAATCTCTTCCTCCTCTTCAAATGTATCAACATAGCGGGGAATATTCAGGTTATAGTCGTTGTCACGGACTTCCTGAAGGGTCGCGCAGTGGCTGTATTTCTCAATCTCTTTGCGTTCACGGTAGGTATCGACAATCTTCTTGATGTGCTCAGGCCTTAGTTTGTTCTGGGTCTTGACTTTCTCGAACTCCTTGCTGGCATCAATGAACAGAATATTCTCATCCTCCTTGCGGCATTTCTTCATCACGAGGATACAGGTCGGGATGCTTGTGCCGTAGAAGATGTTCGCCGGGAGACCGATAATAGCATCGATGTAGTTCTTCTTCTCGATCAGATATTCACGGATCTTGCCCTCGGACGCGCCTCGGAAAAGCACGCCGTGAGGAGCCACGCAAGCCATTGTGCCGCCATCGTTGAGGTGATAGACCATATGCAGGATAAAAGCGTAGTCGGCCTTGGATTTCGGAGCCAGAACTCCGGCCTTGCTGAAACGGTCATCGTTATTGAACTTCGCGGCGGCGGACCACTCGGCTGAGAACGGAGGATTCGCCACCACCGCATCAAATTGTCTGTCTCCGAACTCATCGTCCTCAAGCGTATCCCCATTATGTATGTCGAAATCCCTATACTTAACCCCGTGAAGAAGCATATTCATTCTTGCAAGGTTGAATGTGGTAGGATTCTTCTCTTGGCCGAATATCTCGTCGGCATTGCCTTCGCGGGCGGTACGAAGGAGCAGAGAACCGGAACCGCAAGTCGGGTCATAGACGGTCTTCAGCCTGTTCTTTCCGGTGATGACGATTTCCGACAGAATCTGGCTGACCTCCTGCGGAGTATAGAACTCACCGGCTTTCTTGCCTGCTCCGGCGGCGAATTGCCCGATCATATATTCATACGCATCGCCCAATATGTCAATATCTTGCGCATCCTCAAGACCGAAATCAATGCCGTCGAGCGCGACAAGGACATCACTGATGAGCCTGTTCTTGTCTTCAGCCGTCTTTCCAAGCTTCGGCGAAGCCAGGTCAATGTCGGAGAACAGGCCACCAAAGTCATCCTCACTTTCCTGTCCGATGGTGCTGTCTTCAATCTTCTTCAGAGAGCGCTCAAGAGCCGGAAGGATATTCTCTTTTCCCTGAATCATAGATATGATGGTGGAGAACAGGTATTCAGGCTCAACGAAATATCCCAAGTCCTGGATGCACTGCGCTTTCAGTTCCTCCTTCAATTCTTCATCACCGCTTTCCCAGGCAGTCTTGAAGTCTATGTTGTCGTATTGTAGTATCTCATTGGCGCGAAGCTCGATTTTCTCCGAAAGATACTTGTAGAATATGAATCCAAGGGTGAAGTACATAAAATCACCGGCGGACATATTGCCTCTGAGTGTGTTTGCAACTGTCCAAAGCTGTGTGCGCAGTTTCTGCTGTAATTCTTCGCTCATATCGTGTTTGTCTTTTAATCCCAACTGAAAGTGTCTATAATGCCACGAAGTCTGGCCATAACCCGTTTGAAGATGTTCCTACGTTCGATAAGGCCAACCTTTTTTCTCATTATGGCATCCTGTATGATCTCCGGCTTCTCGCGCTGAAGGTAGTCGTATTCCTTGAAGAAACTCTGCAACGACTCCTTGTCAAGTCCCTCATCATCGGCCAGATTGGCGATGGCTTTCGACTTCTCTTTTGAAATATAGTCGTTCAGGCGGCCTTCGAGGTCAATGTTCCCGTCCGCCTTGGCTCTGATGAAGCCGCTTTTGTCATTGTCGATGTTCTGCTTGATGAAGCCGTCAATGAGTTTTGTCTTGTTACGCATCGCGGCATCCCTTATCATAGTGTCCAGAATATGCTGACGTCTGGATTCATAATCCTCGTTCTCTGGATTCAGATCCTCAATGAGGGCAAGGATATATGCGACATTGATGACATCGCTGTGCAGCAGCTCAAGGCAGAAGTCTATGTCTTCAAGTTTGGAATCGCCATAAGGGATTTCGGGCTCTTCTAAAGTTCCGGTCCGAGCATCGTCTTTGTCCACAACACCGACTGTGATGTCAAGGTACTTGCTGCGGAAGTCCATATACTCCTGCTCAGACATAGCAAAATACTTATCTTCCGAGGTATAATCCTCATAAATCTGGATCTCGGTCTTTCCTTTGATGATGTCCCTGAAAGCAAGTATAAAGTCTTTCTTGTCAAGCTCGCTCTTCAGAGAGTCGATGAAAGCCGGATCCGGATATTTCTTCAGGAAATCAATCATCTTCTGATTGAGATCCTTACGGACTTCCAGATAAGGTTTTCTGACGATATATTCATTCGGCTCATTGTTACTGAAAAGTTTGATGGCGGCGTCCACCTTGGATTTCAGGTTGCGGAAACAGATTATCTTGCCGAAACGCTTCTTCTCGTTGAGCACGCGGTTGGTACGGCTGAACGCCTGAAGGAGACCGTGCCATTCCAGATTCTTGTCCACATACAAGGTGTTCAGCTTCTTGGCATCAAATCCGGTCAGGAACATACCCACGACAATCAGCAGGTCAAGAGGCTCCATATCAGGCCTGCGCTTCTTCATACGCTCGTTAATGTCATCGTAATAGAGACTGAAATGAGGCACATCGTATGCAGTGCCGAACATTCTGTTGTAGTCATCCATTATCTCCTGCAGCTTGTCGGCGGTCACTTTCTCATCCTCAAAGCCTTGTCCCATTCCAGTAAGATTGTCATCCTGGCTCTCGTTCGCCGAATAAGTGAATATCGCGCCGATGCGGATCGACGGTTTCAGTTCCTTGAATATCCTGTAATATTCAAGGAGCATCGGGACAGACTGGACAGCGAACATCGCATTGAACTCACCGTCAAAGGTAGAATGATTGAAGTTGTTCAATATGAACCGCGCGATCTCCCGCATCCTTGTTTCCGATTCCAAGTCCACATCTTCTTGTCCTTTATAATATTCAACAAGGAAACCAAGCACATTATCATCAGCTATGGCATCTTTTATCAGGTATCTATGCAGACATTTCCCGAATACTTCCGCTGTGGTATGTTCCTGTCTGGCGTTTTCCCGAAAAATCGGTGTTCCGGTAAATCCGAAAATCTGGAGATTGTGAAAGAAACCGACTATATTCTTATGGCAGTCACCGAAGTGAGAGCGGTGACATTCATCGAAAATCATCACGACCTTCTTGTCACGAATGTCTTGCAGGTGCTTGTTGTAGTAGTCTTTCGTGACCGCACAGTTCAATTTCTGTATGGTGGTGATGATGATCTTGGAATTTCCGCTTAGTCTCTTGATGAGTTCGCCTGTGTTGTCAGTATTGTCAACAGCCCCTGGCTCGAACGCTTCATATTCCGCTTGTGTCTGAGTGTCAAGGTCGTGTCTGTCCACCACGAACAGCACCTTGTCAACGCCATCGACTTCCGAAACCAGCTGCGCAGCCTTGAACGAGGTCAACGTCTTTCCAGCTCCTGTTGTATGCCATACATACCCGTTATCATTGGACTCCTGCACTTTCTTCAGAATCTCCTCCACGGCATAATACTGGTACGGGCGCAATACCATCAACATCTTGTCTCCTTCGTGAAGGACTATGTACTTGCCTATAATCTTGCCAAGAGTGCATTTCGCCAAAAAGTCATCGGCGAAGAGTTCAAGGTTGTTTATCGGTTCGTTGTTTGGAGTCGTCCAATTGAATGTGAACTTATAGCCGCCATTAGGATTATTCGCGAAGTATCTGGTGTTTACCCCGTTGGAGATGATGAAAAGCTGAATGTAGTCAAAGAGTCCATTGAATGCGGTCTTCTGGTATCTCTGAACCTGATTATATGCCTGCTTCAGTTCAACGCCCCTTTTCTTCAGCTCAATCTGCACAAGCGGAAGACCATTTATAATGATAGTAACGTCAAAGCGGTTCTTCCTCTTAGCCTCAACTGTTATCTGGTTCGCCACCTGAAACTCGTTCTTGCACCAATTCTTGGAATCGAAGAAATTAATCCAGACACGCTCTCCGTTTTCGAGTTCAAATTCCTTCAAGTCACGAAGCTTCTTGGCCTTCTCGAAGCGCGTTCCACCTTCAAGATAAAGCAGAATCTTGTCAAATTCAGACTCAGTGAAAGACGTGCGGCCGTGTCGCTTGAGCTCGTCTGTGTTATGCTTCTCAAGCTGAGCTTTGAAATTGGACTTAAGTTCATTCTCATCATTGAGAATGACACGTTCATAACTGTTCTCAATCAAGGTTTTGACCAACCCTTCCTCCAGAATCTGTTCACTTTGTACAGGCATATTATATTCCAAAAGACAATATATGGCAAAGTTAGCAATCTCTTAAAGATATTCAAGTGTCATTGCTATCATCCGCACATTATTACTATCTTGGCAAGTGTCCAAAAACAATCAAGATAAAAAAAAGAGTGACCAAATATTGGCCACCCTTCTTTTATGTTGATCCGAACAAAGTCTTTTATATCTCCTGCCGCTTGCGACGCCAGTTGAGCATCGGGAGGAGGAAGGAGATGACGGCGGCGCCTAGCCAGAACCAGCTGACGTAGGTGAAATCGTGTTTGGTCACGGTCTCGCCGAGTTTGTTCACCACCTCGACCGTATTGTTGTCCAGAAGGAGGCCGGTGACTACGTTCTGCAAGCCGGCGGCGGCGTAGGAGGCCACTCCTACGATGCCGAGGGCGGCTCCGGAGGCTTTTCTCGGAACGAGGTCAATGGCCATCAGACCGCCAAGGAAACTGATCAGAACACCGATGGCGATTCCGAACAGAACCATTGACAGGATGAGCGTGAAATGACTGCCGTTTCCGAACAGGAACAGGTAGAGGGAAATCGCCTCAAGGACACCTGCGGTGAAGGCGGGATATTTCCTGTCTCCCTTGAACACCTTGTCGGACAGCCAGCCTGAGAACACCGTTCCCAGCACTCCGAAGATCGGGTTGATGCCGATGATCGCGGCGGCGGCTTTGAGGTCATATTCATAAGTCTCTTGAAGGAAGATCGTGCCCCACTCGTTGATGGCGTAGCGGCTCATATACATAAAGGCGCTGGACAGGGCCAGAATCCATACTCCGGAATTGCGGAGAACGGCTTTCTGGATCTTTCTGGTCTCGGCGGCCCTGGCCTCGGCGGACTCAGCGGACTCCTGCGCGGCCGGCTTCTTTGTCTCCTCGCCGGAAAGTTCCTCAATGGACGGAAGTCCCTTGCTCTCAGGCGTGTCGTGCAGCCAGAACAAGATCAAAAGCACTCCCAGAAGGCCGGCGCAGGCCGCTCCGAAGAAGCCCCATTTCCAACCGAAGGCGGCCACAATGGAACCTACGAATATGAACGAGAGGCCTTCGCCGATGTTGTGCGAGGCGCTGAAAAATCCATAGTACGTGCCACGTATCCGCAGCGGGAACCACCTCGAAAGTGTGACGATGGAAGGCGGAGAGCCCATAGACTGAGCCCAGCCGTTGATGCCCCACATTATCGCGAACACTATGAATATGATAGAGCCGCTGATGCCAGCGCTGACCGCTGTGGCGCCAAGCACTCCCATAATCAGGTTGGCGGCGGCCGACAGCACCAGACCGGTGGCCATAAACCTTTTGACATTCGAGCCGTCGGCCAGGAATCCGTTGACGAACTTGCCCACGGCATAGGTCCAGTAAAGGCAGGCGCCAATGATACCAAGCTGCGTGGCGTTGAGCAGGCCGGCGTCAATCAGCGGCTGCTTCATCACGCCCATCGACATACGGCACACGTAATAGAGCGCGTAGCCGAACGTGATGGCGATGAAGGACTGGAAGCGGGAACGTTTCCAGACCTTGTCAGTGTTCTCCGGAGCCACCTTGGCGGCGGACGGAGAACTTATCCTGAAAAAATCGAGAAATGAAGCCATCTTAAATGAATATTATGACTATCCAGACGGCTTCCTAATCGTGCAATCCCTTTTCGCGGAGGTACTTGAGCAGCTGCTCAGGACGGTCGGTCTGGATGAGTGACGCGCCGTAGCCGATCACCTGGTCGTAGATGAGGGCAGGATCGCCGCAGTCAAGAGCCTTGTCATCGTCCAGATAGCCGCAGAGGCTTCCCCAGATAGTGTTGATCCAAAGCTTTGAGCCTGAGTCGATAATCTTCTTGAAGCAGTCCTCAACCTCAGGGGTCATCTTCTTCCAGCAAACCTCGTAGGCGAGAGGAACGGTGCCGGTCTCCATATATTCATTGAAAAGAGCCTTTCCGGCCTCTTTCTGGATGTCAATGATAGGCATATACATCATATTGTGCTCGTGGGCGGCCATCCTCCCGGCCACCTCGGCTACAGGCTTCTTGCCCTTGATCAGGATCTGGTCGGTGACTCCAAGTTCCTCGGTGAGGGCGAGAACCAAGTCGTAATATTCATAACCCTGATCCACGTTCACGCAGATGCGGTCCTTGCAGCACTCCAGCGCCTCGCGGAGGGTGCAGATGTGCAGGGAGTCGGTGGCAACGCCGTGCGCGCGCTTGAGACGGAACTTCTTGAGCTCATCCAAGGTGTAATCGCTTACAAGGCCCTTTCCGGTGGTGCAGCGGTCGATCGTCCTGTCGTGAGAGAGCACGAGAACGCTGTCCTTGGTGAGCTTGAGGTCAAGCTCCATTATGTCAGCGCCCATCCTGATGATGGACTCGATGGCAGGGATGGAGTTCTCCGGATAGTTGCGCCAGTCGCCTCTGTGGCAGGCCACGACCACATACTTTGAGGCCGGGTCGTGCATCTGCGCCACGATCATCTCGGCCCTGTTAGGGTACTTGGCCGCATCAACCACATTCTTCTTTGCCGTCCCGCAGGAGCAGAGGCACACAGCGGCGGCGATCAGGTACAAAATTCTTGCTTTCATATATTCATTAATTTTTAAAATTTTGTCAGTCAATGTCTAAAGAAGCTTCCTTAGTTCAGCGAGGGCGCAGGAGATGTGGTACTGGACCGTCTTGGGACTTATCATCAGCGCGTCGGCAATCTCTTGGTAAGTCTTGTGTTCGTAGCGGTTCATCCTGAAGATTGTCTTCCTTAGGACAGACATATCTTCCAAAGCCTCGTCTATGCTTTTCAGCAACTCGAACGTGTCCATTTGGAACGACGGCTCATACCGCTCCGTGCTGACTCCGACAGTGGCCTTCTGGTACCTGTCGCGCACGCCCTTGCGCTTAATGAAATTCAGGACGGCGTTGTGCGCCATACTGAACAGGTAGGACTTGAGCGAATCAACCTCACGGAGAGCTTCACGGGAGTTCCAGATCTTGAGGAACATATCCTGCGTGATGTCCTCCGCCTCCGAGGAGTTCTGAAGCATACTGAACGCGAAATTTCGGATGCGCCCGGCATACAGAACATAGAGGATGCCAAGAGCCTTGACATCCCCTCCTGCTATCTGCTCAAGTAACTGCTTGTCTTCATTAAGCATTTCACATGACAAATATAACGATTATTTACCACTTTCTTACACGGACCTTGTACATATCAATGTCAACATTGATGATTCTGTCCGGGGCGGAGGCGCTGGTGTTCCTGCTGTAGCGGATCTTGTGGGAAGACCAGCTCTCATCTCCCTCCGGGATGGTCGCGTCCGTGTACCAAACCTCGCCGGTCTCGGCGTTGTAGTTCAGGGACTTCAGAGCGGTGGAGCCTGAGAACAATGACATCTCCGTGAACTGTTCCGTCTCGACATTGAACAGGTAAGCCTTGCTGCCGGCCACTGTGATGGTGTTGTCGTCCACACGGTTGATGTCGTGGATTCCACCCTGAGGAGCCGTGATGCTCTTGACGAGCTCAAACGAAGGCTTGTCGGTGCCGAGGCCGTTGATCTTGAATATCTTGATGACATTTCCGCCGGCGGCGTACAGCACGTTCCTCTTGTAGTCCCAGACAACTCCGTGGCCGGAATAAAGGTCGGCGTTCGCCAATGAGACCTCTGACCTGGCCGAATTATAGATATGCACCTTGTTGTGGTTGGCGGTCGATCCTGTGGATGTGGCCACAGCGATGTAGCCTCCAGGGAGATATTCAGCGGAATGGGCGTTAGGCAGTCCGGTCGCGTGGAAAAGCACCTTTGAGGTGGCGTAGTCCAAAAGGATGCACCATCCGTAGGAACTTGTCAGCAGCAGTTTGGTGCCGTTGTCCACGAACTTGCACTCGTCCAGATGGTCGCAACGATCGGCAGCGAGTCCGAGTTCAGAGGCAGCTGTTCTGGCATCCCACGACCAGATAAGACCTTCCTTGTAGGAATCCTTGGCGACTGCCGCGTTGATGACGAACACGTGGTTGTCTCCGCAGAAAACAAGTTCGGTCGATTCGTCCTCTGCCAGCTTCTCGGTGCTGATCCTCTCGCCCGCCTCAAGGACGATCTCGCTGTGGTTTGTGGCTGTGATCGTCTGGCCGGAAGAAGTTGTTATCTTAGCGGTGAAGCCCTTTGAAAGGATGACAGGAGCGCAATAGACAGGGATGAACACAGAGTTCGATCGGCAGTCCACCGGAGTGATCGGAGTCATCTTGACGGACGCTGAGTTTGCGGTGAATGTGCCCTCGGCGATGTCAGCGGTGACCTCGCCGGCAAGATTCTCTCCGCCGTTGGCGGTCAGCTCAAGCGAAGCGACATCGTAGTCCCCCATCGCGACGTTCACGAACACCATACATCCGGCAGGCTTCAGTTTGAAGTCACAGCCTTCGTAGGAATTGACATTGGCGCTCACCACGTCCAGCATAACGGGAACCTCGGTTCCGTTCTGGTTGGTCGGAATGGTATATTTCACGTTTTTCCCGGACAAACGCACATCCGCCTTGGAAGGGTACCAACTCAACACCGTGGTCTCAAGCCGGGAAGCCTGGACATTGAACAGGAAATACGATGAGCTGCTTCCCGTGATGATCGGAGAAGCCTCGGCTCTCTTCGCGATTCCGTCCGGCTCCAGCATTATGACACCTTTGTCATCGGCTCCCCAAGCCGGTGTGACAATAGCTCCCGCGGTCTTGAAGTCCTTGCTCGCCTCATAATACGGGCTCAAGGTTATCTTGGCCTTGACCGCAAGATCCCTGATCTCGGAATCCTTGTCCTCCGAGCAAGCGCCGGCGGCACACAAGGCAAGCGCGGCCGACACAATGGATATAAACCTTATCTTATTCATTTTCTTCATTTTTAATGAATATCCCGACCCGGCCGCAGGACTTTTTCCCACGGGCCGGGCCGGAAATGATTACCTTAGGCAGCAGGAACCGCAGATGTCACCACCGTGGGTGCTCCATCCTGAGGCTCTCTGGCCACCGACATATTTGCCGACCATCAGACCGTTGGCCGTCTTGGATCCGATGAAGGCTGAATAGAACACACCGTCAAGAAGGTTGTTGCCCCCCATCTGCTTCTGGTTTGTGTCATCAGCGTTCTCGCTCCAGGATTCCTTGATCGTTCCATCACTGTTGAAAATATAGGAAGTGTTGCCGTACTGTCCTGAAGTGATGTAGAAATGGTTCTCTGTGTCAACGCAAGGGTGTGAGAAGTTGAAAGCGTTGGCCTTGCCTCCATTGGAGAGGACATGCTCGTAGCTCCAGTTCACCTTAGTCAGATCCTTGTCGATGTTATAGACGTGGTTGTCCTTGCAGCCGACGAAGACGGTTCCGTTCGGAGCCACAACCGGCTCGTAAGGGTTATTGCCGGCGAACACGAAGTTGTCAACGATTATCTCCTTCTTGGCTAGATCAATCGAGCTAAGGCCGTTTGCGACAGGAACGTACATTGTGTTCTTGTCAGCGGCCACGGCAAAGCCGGAGATCCCGACCATATTCGCGCTCATCGTCAATGCCTTGAGCAGCGAGCCGTCCGAAATGTTCAGGAACGTTATGGTCGCTCCGGCGCCAACGACAAGCTCAGTTCCGTTCACGAGGAGACCAGCGACCGCCGTGCCAATGGCCGCCTGCCATTTCTTCGCGCCGGAAGCGGCGTCGAGGGCGAACACATTTCCGGCCTTGTCACCGATATAGACTTCCGTACCGGCGGCATTGACAGCTGGCGCGGCGCTCTGCATTGAGCCGGCCTCGGTGAACTTCCATTTGAGCTGTCCATCAGCGGTGACAGCATAGAACTGACCTGAGGATGTGGTACCATAATAGATGTCACCTGTCTTAGGGTTGACGGTCAGAGGGTTGTAACTGCCCGAATTGGTTTCAGGGACATATTTCCACTTGATATCCCCGCTGATGACATCGAATGCGTAGAGAACAGCCTTCTTGTTGAAGGTGATATCATAGACGGTCTTTCCGTCAGGCGAGAAGACCGGGCAACTGCCCTTGAAGCCCTCGTAGTTTGTGCCGGACATCTCCCAATCGTTGAAGAATACGACATACGGACGGATTTCCACCTCAAGGGTCCAGGTCTTTGCCTTGCCCTTGATGTCAGCACTCAGAGTAACCTGCTGCGCTCCGGTCGCGGTGAAGCCCTTGGAAACCTCGACACCTTCGAGAACCTTTCCGTCAGGGAATGTCCACTTGACATTCGTCACGCCAGGATAACCTTCGGCGTTGAACGTGAACTTGATCGGTTGGTTAATGGCAGCCTTGCTCCTGTCAAGGGTGTAAGGAATCGCCAGAGTAGGCATCGCCTTTACCTGCGCGGCCTCGGCAGGACCTTTGGCATAATTAGCCACAAGGGTGAACGTATAGTTCTTGTCGTTGGTCAGGCCGGTCACGTCATAACTTTCCTTGTCGGCCTCGATCTCGGCTTTCTGAACGTCGGTCTCGGCTCCTTCCATAAACCAAGTCAAGGTGTAGGAAGTAAGCAATCGGGACGGACGGGTCCAAGTCAAGGTAACCGTGGCGTCGGAAGCGTCCGCGTCAAGGTCAGTCACAGGGAGCCTTGAGGTGCTCGGCCTCGCCGAAACCTCGACTGGATTGGAAATCAGATTGCCATAAACCGCCTGGACGGAGAACACATAGTCGTCTCCGTTCGCAAGATCGGTCACAGTGTAGTTCTGACCGTCGGTGCGGATGGTCTGCTCAAAGCCTTTCGTGTAAGTGATGATGTACTCAGTCGGATTCCATCCTTCAGGGACCGACCACGACAACTGAACCTCCTCATCACCTGGAACGGCCTTCAAATCAGTCACCTGATGGCGCGGTCCTCCTGTCTCGGGAATATCCTCCTGCCAGCAGGAGCTCATCGCCAGACAAGCGATCGCCGCAATGATGCAATATAATATTCGTTTCATTTCTTTTCTATGTTTATCAATATCTTAGTGTTATCATCAGAATCCAGGATTCTGCCAAAGGATGGAATCATCGTTCACAATCTCGATCTGATCGTGAGGAATCGGGAAGAGAAGGTTGTGGGAGTCAAGCGAGTAGCCAAGGCTCTTGAACAAATCCACGGCCAGTCCAAGACGGACAAGGTCGAACCATCTCTGTCCCTCAAGGGCGAACTCCCTTCCTCTTTCATCGGCCAGTTCCTTGATGAAGGCATCCTTGCCGGAGACCTCGGCCTCGGTCAGTTCAGGAAGATCGGCGCGGGTACGGGTCTTGTTGAGATACGTAAGAGCCTCGGAGATGTTTCCCTGCTGTCCCAAAGCCTCGGCGTACATCAGAACGACGTCAGCATAACGGAGGAACGGGAAATCATTGCCAACCAGCGTGGTATATGTGGCATCGTAGGTGTCCATATACTTGTTGATCGCGTAAAGTTTACCCGGCGTTATCTCCTGATACTCACCAATAAGGGCGTACCTGTTGTCATCCGCTGGATAAACAGACTTGAACACGCCGGTCGGATTAGGCCTCAGCTTAGGGTCAGCGATGTTGGTGCTGTGCCAGTAGCCGTGACCGTTGTCGTTTGTCTTGTTGTAGTATATGGCGAAGAGGATCTCCTTGTTCATCTTGTCGGCCACATCGAAAGCGGCTCCGGTAGTCGCCATAAGGCCGAAGTTCGTGTCCTTCATCGCGTCCTCCAGCACGGTCTGCGCCTCGGCGTATTTGCCGAAAGTCAGATAGACCTTGCCGAGAAGGGCCTGCGCGGCGATCTTCGTCACTCTCGCAACCTCGGCGGAACGGTTGGCGGGAAGAAGATCAATCGCTTCCTTGAGATCCTCGACAAGAAGGTTGTACATCTCCTCCTCAGTGCATCTCGGGATGGTCTTGGCCTGGACAGGTGTCACGACGGTGCGTGTCACCGGCACGACTCCGAACACCCTGTAAAGGCTGAAATACCACCATGACCTCATAAACAGGCACTCGCCACGGTACTTGTCCCCGTTCGCGAGAGTCTTGCCGGCCATATGGTCGAGAACATCGTTGCAGCGGTATATTCCGTTGTACCAGGCGTTCCAGATATTCGAGAGTATGGCATTGTTGGATCTCTCCTGGAAATGATCGAGATCGTACCTGTCCTGAGTGGAGACCGCCATTGCGGTGAGCTCACACTCGTCACTTCTATAAGCCAGTTCGTTGATGAAAAAGCCCATCTGGGTCTTCAGCTTGTCGTAGCAGCAGTAAACGCCCTGGTTGAAATCATCATCGGTCTTGTAATAGTTGCCTTCGGTCACGGTGTTCGCCGGGTACTGCTCGAAGAAGCTATCGCCACAGGAAGCAAGGCTAAGAGCCGCAAGGCCGATCAAAGCTGATTTTATGATATTCTTCATATTCATTACAGATTAAAGTTGATACCCACACTGAAGGTTCTTGAAAGAGGGTAGGAGCAATAGTCCTCGCCCGGGCTGAGGGCGTTGGTTGACCTCTTGTTGACCTCTGGGTTGTAGCCTGAATAATGAGTCAAGGTGAACAGGTTCGTGCCCTGGATGTAAACCCTCATCTTTGAGATGGTAGTGCCGCGGAACCACTTGTCCGGCATCGTGTAGCCGAGGGACAGGTTCTGGAGCCTCAGGTAGGATCCGTCCTCCAGATGGAAGGTCGAGGTGCATGAACCGTTGTTTCCAGATGATTTTCTGGTGGCCCTGTTGAGGTTGCCGTAAGGGAATCGGTTCAAAGCCTCCTTCATCATATTCGATGACGCTTCCATATTCAGAAGGTAACGTCTCTCAAGGTTCAGGATCTCGTTGCCATAGACACCCTGGAAGTTGGCTGAGAGATCAAGTCCCTTCCAGCCGAACTGAACACCGAATCCGTAGTAGAAATCAGGCATATAGTTGCCGACGATCACACGGTCGGAATCCTTGTCGAGATTGCCGTCGCCGTTGGCGTCCACAAAACGGAAGTCGCCGACAGTGGTTGTCGGGAAATGAGGGTATGTGTCAAGTTCCTCCTGGTTGTGGAACACACCGTCCTGCACGAGCAGGTAGTAGCAACCTACCGGATAGCCGACTTTCGTGATGTAGTTGGCACCTGAATATGAAGAGGCGACGATGAGCGGAGCGTCCTCGTCACCAAGCGACAGAACCTTGTTCCTGTTCAGCGACCAGTTGGCGTTCCAGTCCATCGAGAAGTCACCGAACGACTTGTGAGAGGTCAAGGTGATCTCGACACCCTTGTTCTGCATCGATCCGATGTTGACATTGGACTTCGTCAGACCGGACACAGATGACACCGGAATATTAAAGAGCATATCCGTGGTCTTGGAATAGTAGAAGTCGGCGTTGATGCCGAGAAGGCCGTTCCAGAGGTTAGCGTCGAAGCCGATGTTTGTCTGGGTGTTCTTCTCCCATCCAAGCTCGTTGTTGGCTATCTGCGACGGGTACATAGAAGTGACGAGTCCGTTGCCAAGATCGAGAGTGTTGGATCCGTAAAGGGCCAGATAAGCCGAGTTACCGATCTGGGCGTTACCTGTCTGACCGATGCTGGCGCGCATCTTGAGGTCGTTCAGCCAGTTCTTCGTGTTCCTCATGAAATTCTCGTCACTGATTCGCCAACCGGCTGACGCGGCAGGGAAATATCCCCACCTTGTGTTCGGAGCGAAACGAGAGGAGGCGTCACCTCTGATCGAGGCTGAGAACATATAACGTCCCTTGTAGGAATATTGCGCGCGGACAAGCCAAGACGCGAATGTGTAGGCGTACTTGTCGTTGAATGTGTCATCAATTGAAATGGTCTTGCTCTTGGTGGTCCTGATCTTGTCGTCACCCTCTACACCGGTACCCTTGATGGCGGAGGTCTGGATAGCCTGTTTCTCAGCCTCATAGACAGCCACGGCGTTTATTGAGTGCTCGCCGAACTTTCTGTTGAACGAGATCTGGTTGGTGACGTTCCAGTGGAAATATGACTGGGTGTAGTTGGCCGCGGTAGGAGCCGAAGGCTTGTCGTAGTACTTCAGGTTCTTGAGCGGAATGTAGGACGGACGGTAGTAGTTCCTGATGTAGGAATAATAGTCACCACCGACCGTGACCTTATATTCAAGTCCCTTGATGAACTCGTAGGAAGCGTGGACGTTACCAACAAGGTTCAGTTTCTCCCTGACATCATCGATCTCAAGGGCAAGGGCGACAGGGTTCAGCACCTCGTTGATCTGGGTGTCCCAAGTGTTGAACCTCATATAACCGTTCATATCCCAGTTATAGGACCCGTCGGAGTTGTAAACCGGGAATACCGGCGGTGCCATCAAAGCGGACGCGATCACACCGTCGCTGCCGTACTGGCCATCGGAGTTCACATAATTGGTCTTTGAATATGAAGGAGAGAAGCTTACGCCATATTTCAGCTTACCTTTCCTGCCGTCAAGGTTGGCCCTGAGTCCGTACCTCTCGAAGTCCGATCCGATGATGGTTCCCTCGCGGTTGAGGTAGTTCAGGCCAATATAGTAGTTGTAGTTCTTCGTTCTGGCGGAGACGCTGAGGGCGTGCTTGTGCGAGAGCGCCGTGCGGAAGATCTCGTCCTGCCAATCGGTGTTTGTCAAAGTTCCGGTCTTGTCCTGAAGATAAGAAGTGATGAGAGGATCGACATTATGATAACTCTTCGGACGACCGCTATACGGATCTCCGATGGAGCCTGTGGGAACTTCAAAAAGATAGGCGCCGTCCCTGGCTTCTTTGAATATCTCCGCGAACTCGTAGGCATCGAGCATATCGATCTTCTTGGAGACATTGGAGACGCTGAACTGTCCGTCGTAGGAGATGACCGGAGTCTCTGAGTTGGCGCCACGCTTTGTGGTGACAAGGATGACACCGCAGGATCCTCTCGAACCGTAGATGGCGGCCGCGGAGGCATCCTTCAGGACCTCAAGGCTCTCGATGTCGCTGCCGTCAAGGTTAGCAAAAGCTCTTGAGTCACAAGGGATTCCGTCGATTACATAGAGGGGGTCGTTGCCTGATGTGGCGGACTGGACACCCCTGACCCTGACGGAGACGTTGCCGGAAGGCTGACCGCCCAGGTTGATGACCTGAACACCAGGCATCTTGGCAGCCATCGACTCACGGAAGTCCGTGGTCGGAGTGTTGGCGAAGTCCTCGGCCTTGATGGACGCGATGGATGTCGTGACATCCCTCTTGTTCTGCGCGCCGTAACCGATGACCACAACGTCATCCAGCTTGATAGCCTCTTCCTCAAGCACGAAATCGGCCTTGGACTGGCCAGCGGTCAATGTAGCGGAGGCGCTGTTGTAGCCGATGATGGAAACGTCCAGGACAGCGTCCTCGCTCTTGACCTTGAGCTCGTAGTTTCCATCGATGTCTGTTCCGGTTCCGTTGTTGGTGCCACGCTCGATGACCATAGCGCCGATCACCGGCTGTCCGGACTTGTCAACGACCTTTCCGGTAATGATTTTCGGGCCTACGGTCCCCGAAGCCTTAGGTCTGGCTTCCGGAGCCTTTTTGCTCAAAAGGATCTTCTGGTCCTTGAATTCGACCTTGACACCTGGAAGCACCTTCTTCAGGATAGCTTCGATGTCCTCGTTCTTCGCCGTGACCGAAACCTTGCCGGCAAGGTCAATGTCGGTGTCCACATAGGCGAAAGTGTAGGAACTACCAGCCTCGATAGCCTTCAGGAGTTCCTTGACTGTCACATCCTTGACATTCACGGTCGCCGTCCTGCTCTGAGCGTACGCACCGAGCGAAAGCCCGAGGGCGCACAGCACGCAAAGCACGGTTCTGGTGAATGAAGGAAGAATGTTAGATATTCCTTTCATTAATAATTAGTGTTTTTGGTTTTGTTATCAATTGTGATTGTCTTTCCTTGACGCTCCCAGCGGACCGGAAGGAGGGTTGAGAGGATCTCCATAATCTCATCGATGGATTCATCCTTGACCGTCAATGACATACGTTTGTCCTTAAGGTTGCCGAGGTCAGCCGCGATCTTCATCTGGTACTTGTGCGACAGGCTTTCCAGAATGTCGCCGAGCTTCACATTGTCGAATGCGAGGCGATGCTCGTACCAGCGGCAGCAGTCATCGGCGTTCACCGCCGTCACCTCAGTCCTTCCCCTGTCCCAGGAATATTTCTGGTCAGGCCTGAGGATGACGAGTTCCTTGCTATCGGTGTCGGAGACCTGCACGGAACCGCTGCGGAGGATCACCTCGGCGGAATGTCCGACAGGATCGCTGACAATGTTGAAAGTCGTTCCGAGAACCTTGACCTGAAGGTTGTCGTGCATATTCACGATGAACGGGCAGGCCTCGTTTCTGGTGACCTCAAAGTAGCCTTCGCCGTCGATGGAGACATTCCTTGCGCTCTTGCCGAAATCCTGGTTGTAGGACAGCCGGCTGTCCCGGTTGAGCCATACGCGCGTGCCGTCAGGCAAGGTGTAGGAGCCGACGTTGTCGGACGAAGCGATGAGCACGGTCTCCCTTTCGGGAGCCATATTCATTCTCGCGACTGTCGCGCCTCCTATGAATATCGCCACGGCTGCGGCGGCGGTGACACAGTAACGTAATGGCTTGCTGTGCAGCAGATTGGACAGCCATCCGAGTCTTTGAGCCGTTGGGGCAGTCCCTTCGATGCTCGCTGAGCTTGTCGAAGCGCCATCCTCTCCCAACGAAGCCATAAGCCTCTCCAGTCCGGCCGTCAAGTCGAAATCAGGAGAGTCCGAAGAGACAGAGTCCCAATATTCCTCCAGCAAAGCCTTCACCTCCGGTTCATCTCCATACGCGGCAAGCCACCCGAGGTACCGTTGTTTCAGTTCCTCGGAGACCTCCACACCGCTGAAGAAGAAATCCAGGATGCGTCTGTAGTCTTCGCCCTTCATTATTTGCCCGCCTGGGTGAATGTGTAGGTACTTGTGTAAGATCCGGCATTGAGACGGATCGTTCCGATACGGTCTGCACCTGTCGTGTTAGGTTGGGTGGTGATGGTTGATTCACTGACGCCCTTGGTGCCGGAAGCAGGTTCGATCGTGAACCAGTCCTCACCTTCAAGCGACCAGTCACTCGTGGCGCTGATCGTGATCTGATCGGTTCCGCCTCCCACCAACGTAGCAGGTGTCTTGGCGGCCAACGTAGTCTTGATGACGACAGTGTCGTGCACCTCGGACACAGTCTGTTTCTGGCAAGCGGTCCCGCCAAGAAGCAGCGGAACGACCAGAATGAGTTTTGTTATGAGTTTTAGTTTCATGGAGTATAAAAATGTTTTATATAAGGTAAGACACCTTCGATGCCCTATATGCTAAAAAACGATCAAGACTTTTATCAGGTAATCCTTAAAAAAGGCTATATTTGTATGATATAAAGCCATGTCAAAGGATAAGAAAAGATGATTCTGGATGAAACGATATTCGAAGGGCTGTACTACAAGTACAGTGACAGGCTTTACAACTTCGCGTTCAGGTTCGTGTCGGACGAGCACACAGCGCAAGACATCGTGCACGAGGCCTATGGCACGCTTTGGGAGAAATTCGAAGGAAAGGAAAGCGACGCATGGCAGGCTCTTCTGTTCCGCATTGTACGGAACCGGTCGATTGACACACTGCGCCACCAGTCATCACTCAGGATTGTCAGTCTCACGGATTCTTTCAGAAACGTATGCGACGAAGGTCTCTATCAGATGGATTTCGCGGTCAACGACTCCGACCGGAAGACAATCTACGATGAACTCACGGCGAACATCCACAGCATCATGGGCAAGCTTCCTGACAGATGCCGCGAAGTGTTCATGATGAGCAGGTTCCAAAACATGAAGAACAAGGAAATCGCGGCGGCTTTGAAAATCTCTGAGAAGGCTGTGGAAAAGCACATCCACAAAGCCCTGACGGTGTTCAGGAAAGAATTGGACGGCCTCGCCGGCAACGGGAACGCGGATCTCCAGAGCGGAGCCGCTCATTTCTGGCTGCTGTTCATCCTCACCTGCATGGTGGATTGATCACGGATATATTTATGAATAGACAATTTCCTGAATATTAAAGGAGCTAATCCAAAAATCACCAGACTCGGAGCGAAGCGACCGAAGGGGTCTCGGGGAATCCCTTCCCCGTGCCCCACCGGGGCTGTCACGAAGTGACTGGGGGTAAAATAAAAAGGAGGTGACTTTTTAGCCACCTCCCTTTAATATTATGTCATCACCACTATCTATAGCAGATGCTGAACTCGGCCAGACTGCACAGGGGAACCTTCAAGGCTCCGCCCTTTCGTCCTGACGCCGTCACGACAAACTTGACGTACTTCGCCTCCGGCTCGATCTCCGCCGCGTGAACGTTACGGTATGCGCTCACGCCGGTATAGTCGAAATCGCAGACCTTGGTGTAATTCTCTCCATCCAAAGACACTTCCAGATGCCCGCCTTTAAGGTCGGAGGCATAACGGTCCTGACGCCGGTACAGGTCGAAGTCCGAAATACGCACCGGAGAGGCGAGTTCATATTCAATGAAATACGGCAGATTCAACACCGCCACGTCGGTATTTTGGTAGCCGGATTCCCATTTCGTGTTGATCTTCCCGTCGATCGTCAGCTCCGGGCCGGCTCCGATCTTATAGGAGTTGCAGTCACGCACCGAGATGTCGGACTGGCTGTAATGATGCCTGTTGAACATATTCATCACTGACTCCGACTCGCCTTCCACCTTGAAGCCGCCTTCCGACTCGACACCAGCCACAAGGGAATAATACCTATCCTGTGCCTTGGACTTGTCGATGCGCACAGTATAGACAATCTCGGAGACACCCGGGGTGAAACCTTGCTCAGAAGAGGATGTCACTGAATATGATCCCTCCGGAAGAAGCGAATATTCCGCCTTGTCCGACGGGACGTTGAAAGTGAACTTCACGCCGTTGTCCCAATTGTTCTCGATGCTTGTGCGGACCTTGTATTCAACAGTGACGAATCCGTCATTGTCCTCCAGTTTGTCAAGATCGGTCTCGGACACTCCGGATTTGTCCAGACTGAACGCCATCATGCTCATGTCCGGGACGATGACAGTGCTGCCAAGTTCATCGGTCTGGGCGTCATTCACGCCATCGGTGAGGCTTTTCAGCCTCAACGCCACAGCGTAGTTACTCAGATCGGAATAGTCCGCTTCCGTTGAAAGTCTTTTCAAGGCCTCGATGTTGAAATCCACCTTGAACGTAGCCTTCTTGTCCTTCATCTGAAGGTCAGACGATTCCAGAGACCAGCAGTCCGAAGGCAGAGCCAGAAGCGACGCAGAGTTCTCCTCATTGTACTTTACCAGCACGGCGGCATCCTCCGACAGCCTCACCTTTGGATTCTGGTCGTAATAGCTGCCACAGTAGGCGTTCACCTCAGCCGTGAACGAGGACTGCACGTCATAGATTGTTTCTGTCTTCTGGTATCCGTTGTTGAGGATGTACACGGAAGGGTCGTAAAGATTGTCCTCCAGGTGGCTCGGCTCGCAGGCCGCGGCGGACAGAAGCGCGGCCAAGCCTATAAGAGTATATTTTCGTTTCATAATGATTCTTTTTTAGAAGTCGTTTCCAGTTCTACCATCCGTAGTTCTGAGTCAATTCCGGAACCCTGTCAAGCTCGGCCTGATTCATAGGAAGGACATAGTATTTCTTGGTGAACACCCTCTCGGACTTGGTGCCGGCCTCTCCGAAAGTGTCGAAAATGGACGTGCGCCTCCAATAATCACCGGAAATCTTATGGTCAGACGCTCCGATGTTGCATCCTACAACCTTGCCGTTATCCTCCCTTTCGGCTATCATCCAGCGGCGGGTGTCGAAGTAACGTTTTCCCTCGAAGCAAAGCTCGACCATACGCTCCCTGCGGATGTACTTTCTCTGGAGATCCTTGTCGCCTATGATCTCAGGATAGACCTCGTCCTCGCCGGTTCCGATCGCCGGGACCCCGGCCCTGTGGCGTATCATGTTCCAGTAAGTGAGGATGTCCGGATTCGCCGGGTCATATTCATTGAGAGCCTCGATGTACATCAGCAGCACATCGGCATATCTGATGATCGGCCACGAGAGGTTCCCCCACCGGCTTGACTTCGTGTCCAGATCCGGATCGATGAACTTGAGGCAAAGGTAACCGGTCGGGCTGTAGTTGTTCGATGTGATAGGTCCGGAGTTTCCGTTCTTGTAGAACTGGATGTTGGCCAGCTTGTTCGTGCCCATGATCCATGTCTGGCCGCTCCAGAACACATTGGCGTAGAACCTCGGCTCGCGGCCGATGTACATGTTCATGGTCTCGATGGCGTCGTTGGACTTCAGGTTCTTAGGGATGGTGGAGAAGAACGGGTTGACGAACTTCTGAGACCCGGTCTCAGTGTAGCCGGAACGTGGATCCACCTCAATGACACCCGCGCCGTTGTCGTAGGATTCGTCTTCCATGTTGGTGATCGGATAGTAGCCGTTGTCCATCGCGAAAGCGTCCACAAGCTTCTGGGTCAGACCGATTCCGCCGTATCCGCTCGCCGAGACCGGAGTCTCCCCGACTCTCCAGCTGCGTCCGCCGCACTGCACCGTGAATATGTTCTCAGGGGAATTGAGCAGCACCGCAGCGTTATGAATATTCTCAAGCGGAGTGGCGTTCTCGTCATCCACAAGATTGTACGTGTTCATGTCTATGACAGCCTTCGCCGCCTCGGCCGCCTGTCTCCAACGGTTTTCGTCATATTCTGTGTTGAAGAGTTTCTCTCCGTCCTTGTTCACGATGCCGTCATAAATGCCGGTGCCGTTCTGCCCGTTGAAAAGAGGGCTGGCGTTGAACATAAGGAGCCTGGCCTTCATCGCAAGGGAAGAGCCTTTCGTGGCACGTCCGATCTCGTAGGAGCTTCTCGTGTCAGGGAGCTCGGTGGCCGCTTTGTCATATTCATCACAAAGCCAATCGACTATCGTGCTCCAAGGGGACCTGTCCACCTTTGACACATCCGGGTCGGAATAGTCCGACTGCCTGTCCCCGAGCCAAATGACAGGGCCGTTCCATTTGAGCAGCTCGGTATAGTAGAACGCCCTGAGGAAACGGGCCTCGCCCCGCCACATCACTTTCTCATCATCCGTGAGCTGAGGGCAGTCCTGGACCTTGGACATGAAATATGTCGCCTCGCTTATTCCCTGATACAAAAGTCTGTAAACCGCATGACGGTAACCGCCGTGGTTTGACAGAGGGGAAAGCTGGTTATGGTTCAGCAAAGCGAAGAAACGTGAGCCGGTGTAGACGCAGGAAGCCTCGTCGCTGGCAGTGATCGCGATGCCGGATGTGGAACCGTAACCTTCCGGGGACCATTCGCTCGGAATGTAGGTATAGACATTGACAAGATATTGCAGCGTGGTCGTCTTCTTGTCGAATATGTTCTTTGAGGTCAGCTGGTCGTCAGGCTGCCTGTCCAGGTAACTGTCACAGCCGCAGACCGCCAGCGCAATCATCAGGATTATTGCTGATATATTCTTCTTCATAGTACTTCTTGATTATTAGAAACCGATGTTCAGACCGATGTTGGCCACTCTGGTGTTAGGGTAGTTCGACGCTCCCGTCTGGAGATCCGGATCCCAGAGCTTGAACGGAGCGAAGGTAAGCAGATTCGTTCCGGACACGAAGACACGCAGCTGGCTCAGGCGCATCTTCTGGATCAATCTCTTAGGGAAAGTGTAGCCGAACTCAGCGTTCTTGAGCCTGATGTAGCGGCCGTTGACGAGCCAGAAGTCAGATGACTGGTTGTTGTTCGTCGCCTCGGTCGTGGTAAGACGCGGGTATTTCGCGTCGGTATTGCTTTCGGTCCAGTAGTTCCCGTAGATATCTGAGAACACGTTGTTCGCGGCCATCTTCGGCTCGGTGAATCCGCGTACCATAGAGGAGTTTATCGAGAAACTTACGTGGGCGTTGCCCTGGAAGAAAACCGACACATCGAATCCCTTCCATTGGGCGGACACACCGAAACCGTACACGATCTCAGGCACGTCGGTGTACCCTATGGCCTTGACGTCCTTGCTGTCGATCACACCGTCGTTGTTGAGATCCTTGTACTTGATGTCGCCAGGACGTACCTCGCCGAGAGCGCTCTGGTCCGGAGACGTAGCGATGTCAGCCTCGTCCTTGAACAGTCCGTCGGACACATAGCCGAATGTCTGCCATCTGGCCTGGCCGGTACGGTTCATGTACTTCTCGATGTAGTCCGGCTGGTCCTGATCCTCGATGACGTTACGGGCGAAAGTGAAGTTACCCATCGCCGAGAAGTTCACCTGGCCGATCTTCTGGTCGTACTGCAGGGAGCTGTCCCATCCGGAGTTCCTCATCCGGCCGATGTTGACGTAAGGCTTCGTGGTGATTCCGATATATTCAGGAATGGAAGACCTCTGAAGGAATATTCCCGAACGCTTTTCCTTGAACCAGTCCACCTGCACGCGGAGTTTGTCGAAGAACGAGACATCCACGCCGACATCCAGTTTGCGTGATTTCTCCCAGCCGACATTGTCGTTGGCCCATTCGCCGCGCCGGTAGGACGGGTAGGAGGTCACCGTCTCGCCGAAACTCCACTTATCACCGGAGTTGATTGTCTCCAGGTAGATGAAACGACGGTTGCCTCCGATCTGGTCGTTTCCGACAATTCCATAGGAGCCCTTGATTTTCAGCAAGCTGATGACATCAGCCAAGCGTCCTGTCCAGAATTTCTCGTTGGAGACCAGCCAGCCACCGGCCACTGACGGGAAGAATCCGAACCTGTGTCCAGGCGAGAAGTTCTCGGATCCGTTGTAGCCGGCGTTGAACTCGGCGAAATACCGTGAATCATAATTGTAGGTAGCCCTGAAGGCCACTCCCTGATGTCTGTACGGCAGGGCCGCATTGCTGGAGGTGGCACTGGAGCCGATATAGTTCTTCTGTGACTGCTGATAGAGAAGGAGACCTGTGACGCTGTGGTTTCCGAATGACCTTGCGTAGTTCAGGCTGGCCTCCAGATAGAGGGAACGCCATCCGGTGTTGGAATATGAGAAATCCAGTGTCTGCGAGCCCTGCACAAGCTCAGTAAGGTGCAGTTCTCCGTTCTCGTCCCTGTACGCCTGACCGTATTGCTCAGGAGTCCTGGTGCGGTTCTGGTAAGCGTTGTTCTTGGCGTCGAAAGAGCCTTTGACTGTGGCTGTAAGTCCATCGGTGAGCCACGAGAAATCGTGGGTGAGGGACACGAGAGACTGAGCCGTGTTGTAGAACGCCTGCTTGTAACCGGTCTGTGTCAGAAGGGCGTACGGGTTGTAGCCCATGTTAGTACCCGGTCCTGGATAATGGCCGTCCGAATAGACCATCGGGAAGATCACAGACGGTGTCTTCAGCGCGGCCGACCAGATCGAGCTGCTGCTCGTTCCGCTCTCGTTCTTCTGCTCGAAAGTCGTGGCGAGATTGACGTTCATGGACGTGTGGCGAGTGAGTTTCACATCCACGTTCGCCCTGAAATTGAAGCGGCGGTAATATATTCCCGTGTTGTAACCGGCCGTAGGATCAGTCTTGAAGAGCCCGTTCTCGTTGTAGAAACCTCCGGAGATGTAATATTTCACGGAGCTGGTTCCACCGGAGACGTTGACGTTCGCCCTGGTGTTGTTGCTGAGGTTCTTGAATATGCTGTTGACCCAATCGACATTAGGGTAAAGGTCCGGATCCTCTCCGCTCAAGGTCTTGCGTACCCTCTCCGCATCGAAATATTCAGTCCCGGAAGCCACATTGTACATTTCCATGTACTGTGTCGCGCTCGCCATCTCCGGCACCTTGACTGGGCTGGTCACACCGTTCTCGAATTTGATGCTGACCTTTGGTTTGCCCTCCTCTCCGCTGCGTGTCGTGATGAGCACCACGCCGTTGGCTCCTCGCACTCCGTAAACGGCCGTCGCGGCGGCGTCCTTGAGGACGGAGAATTCCTTGATGTCCTCGACATCCACAAGGTCAAGCTCACGCTCGACTCCGTCGATCAGGACGAGAGGGTTGGCGTTGGCTCCGAAGGTGCTGATGCCTCGGATCCAGAAAGTGGATCCCGCGCCAGGCTCGCCGCTCCTCTGCACCGACACGACTCCGGAAAGCCTTCCGGCGAGAGCGTTGCTGATCTTGGACACCGGAATCTTCACCGCGTCCGGAGCGATTGTGGCGATGGCGCCCACGATACTGGCCTTCTTCTGGTGGCCGTAGCCGACAGCCACAGCCTCCTCCAAAGTGTTTCCATCCTGCTCAAGGGCCACGTTGATGACCTGTGATCCCTTCTTTATCTGGACATCCTGGGCCACATAGCCTATGCAGGACACGCTGATGTAGCCGTAATTGCCTTTGAATGAAAGGTTATAGCGGCCATCAAGGTCGGTGGAGACTCCAATCGGAGTGTCCTTGACCCAAACCGCCACTCCGACAAGCGGCTCGCCGGTCTTGGCGTCCTTGACGGTTCCGCTGACCTCCGTAGATTTGTCATCGCCGGTTGTCTTGCCTGAGGTCTTTGCCTCGGTTTTGGTGATCGTGATGATCTTGCCTTTCAGCTCATACTTGAAAGGTGGTTTGACTATCTGCCGCAAGACAGTCTGCACGGACGCCGAGTTGAAGTCGGCCGTGACAGCCGGGGCATCCCGAAGAATTCCTGTCTCGTAGATGAAAGAATAGCCGGTCTGGCGCTCAAGTTCCTTGATGACACCAGTCAGAGGCTCGTTCTTGAACCGCTTTGTGAACGACTGGGCGGAGATGAACTGCCCGGTCATCACGAGAAGCAAAACAAGAAGCGCGCTCTTGAAAACAAGTTGTCTCTTCATTTTTGTTGAACAGTGGGTTTAGTTAACGTTATTAGTTTTGATTGTATGTCATTTTTCTGTGATCGCGATGCTGCTGTCATCCTGCCATGCCCACGAGATCGGCACAATTACGGCCACCGCCCCAAGCACATCATCGATGGACTCACGGGTGTCGAGTATGACACGGAAAGTCTTGTTCCTGTATTTCACCGGATTGTAATGAATCCGCGTTCCGTACAAGGATGTCAGTCTGGAAAACAGCCAGTCAAGCGTGACTGACTCGCAGTCCAGCTTGCCGTCAAGCCATGAGCGGTACTGGCTCACATCCCGCCTGGACTTGCTCATGGAACGGTCGATACGGTTGTAGGAGATGACCTCGCCCGGGCTGAGATAAATGTAGTCCTTGCCGGTCTGGAACTGAATCTGTCCCGTGAGGAGGGCCGCCTGGATTCCGTTCTCACCGTTGTAGGCAGAGACGTTGAACGAGGTGCCTTTGACAGTGATGATGGCATCGTCCATTCTGACGATGAATGGCTTGGCCGGATTCTTCGAGACATCGAAGAACGCCTCACCGGACAGCGTCACTTCCCTGCCCTTCTTGTTGAAATCAGAATCGTAGGTCAGGGTCGTAGCTGAGTTCAGCCAAACTTTGGACGAGTCCGGAAGCACGACCAGTCTCGTCTCCAGATAGGCTGTCGAGAAAGTGGAGACCGGATTCTCCTTGTCATTGAACAGATTGAAGAACAACGCCACGATGACAGCCACCGCCGCTGCCGCCGGGACGGAAATCCTCAGCAGCAAGCGTTTCCACCGGCGTGCCTTGATTTTCCCCGTAAGCCTGGCGTAAGCCATCCTCTGCCCCGCAGTCGGCCTCTCGCTGTCACACCAATCCTTCTCCATCGTCCTGAAATCATCCATCGACAGCTTACCGTCCGAAAGGCTCTCGCGGATGGAAACCTCATCCTCATAAGTGGATTCGCCACGGAAATATCTGAAGCATTTCTCTTTGATCCGATCATCTGAAATCCTTCTGTCGTCTTTACTCATAATGACTTTAATTATTTCATATAGATATTTAACGTTTAACCGGACTTTTACCCTACCTTTGTTTTCAAATGAATATTTCAAAAGATTCCACTGCCTCTTGCTCCGCGATGATCGGTACGTATTTTTTTGCACGAAGTGACTTTTCGGACGTAATAATACATATTCCGGAATCATGCGAGGTAGGGTAAATCGGAGTCGCTGCGTTTTATAATGCAGAATATTCAATACTAATAACACAAAATTCAGATCATGAGAAAAATTTCCTTTCTGTTGACAGGCGCGCTGGCCATTTTGGCAAGTGCCACAGCATCAGCCCAATCAGAGCCATCGGACGAGGTGAAGGTTCCGGACTATTCCGGCTATATCCTTACTCCGGAGGCTCCACACACTCCCCGGATCAACGGAGCCAAGATCTATGGCGCCCGTCCAGGCTCAGATTTCCTGTACAAGGTGGCGGCGACAGGTGACAGACCGATGACATTCTCGGCCGAGAACCTGCCAAAAGGCCTGAAAATCGACTCCGGAACAGGTGTGATCACCGGGAAGGTCAAGAAAGCCGGCACCTATAATGTTACGTTGAAGGCCGCCAACAGCCTCGGCGAGGCGACAAGGGAGTTCAGGATCGTCATCGGAGAGAAGATCGCGCTGACTCCTCCGATGGGTTGGAACAGCTGGAACTGCTGGGGCAACACGGTAAGCCATGAGAAAGTGATGGCTTCCGCGAAGGCGATCCTTGAAAGCGGACTGGCGGACTATGGTTGGTCGTACATCAACATAGACGATGGCTGGCAGGGACTCCGCGGCGGAAAGGAGAACGCGATCCAGCCGAACGTGAAATTCCCTGACATGAAAGGTCTTGTGGACTCGCTGCACACCATGGGATTCAAGGTCGGCATCTATTCCGGTCCGTGGGTTGCGACCTACGCGGCGCACATCGGAACACAGTGCGACAACGCCGACGGCACCTACGAATGGGTCAAGAAAGGGCTCGTCAACGAGAACTACAGGATGGTGGATCCGTCCGGCGAGCTGACCAGAGAGAAGCTTTGGTACAGCGGGAAATATTCATTCGCCGCCCAGGACGCGCGCCAGTGGGCGGAATGGGGCTTCGACTATCTCAAATACGACTGGAACCCGCACGACTGGTACAGCATGAAAGAGATGCACGATGAGCTGGAGAAATGCGGCAGGGACATCGTCTATAGCCTTTCCAACTCCGCCCTCCTTCCTTTGGCCGATGAATATGTCAAATACGCCAACTGTTGGAGGACGACCGGGGACATCCGCGACAACTGGAAAAGCATCTCCGGCATCGGTTTCGGCAGGAACAGCAGCTGGGCGCCATATTCAGGCCCTGGACATTGGCCTGACGGAGACATGATGGTCATCGGAAACGTCGGCTGGGGCAGGAAATACCACTACACCAACCTGACTCCGGACGAGCAATATACCCACGTCACCCTTTGGGCAATGCAGGCGTCCCCGCTCCTGATCGGCTGCGACATGGCGGTCGCCGACAAATTCACAAAGAGCCTTCTGTGCAACAACGAGGTGATCGACATCAATCAGGATCCGCTCGGTTACGCGGCCACAAAGATTTACGGCAACAGTTCCTATGCCACATACTTCAAGCCTTTGGAGGACGGTTCGCTGGCAATCGCCATGTTCAACCTCAGCGAGACAACCCAGAAGATCGGTTTCAAGCCGAGAGCCATCGGAATTATCGGGGACAAAATCATCGTCCGGGATGTCTGGAGGCAGAAAGATGTCGCCGAAATCACCAACGACAGGGATCGTTTCGATGCTGATGTACCTCCGCACGGAGTGGTTCTCGTCAGGGTGTTCCCTGGCTTCACCAAGGAAAGGCCGATAGGCAGCAGGAGGTAAAAGGCCGACTGACGTATTCTTCATCATCACTGTGCGCAAAAAGCGCTTTTCCACTCACGCCCCAAAGGGATTTTGTGAACGAAACGCCGCTTTTCACGCACGGTGATATTCTTTTATGCCAATACCAGGCGATAGAAGTCGTTGACAAGTCCAGAAATGATGTCATAGCCTACCGTCCGCGCCAAAGTGCCCTCATTCATATAGCAACGCTTGTTGACTTCGATCATCAAGGATTTGTAATCAATCGGTTTCTTGGGAGTTATCGAGTTTGAATATGGATTGTTCAGGCCTACCTTAAATCCGGCGCGATCAAACAGGTGCGTCGCCTTGTCGATCATCTCCTGCTCAGGCTTGCTTGCATCGTCATTATAGCCGATGCAGATGTCGATGTCGGCGAGATCCGAAGGAAACGAGTGGCAGTCTATGATGAGCGAGCCGGGAGCCAACTCAGAGGAAAGGCGCGAGATGAATCCGTGATATTCATTCATCAAGGCGGTCCGCCCGGAAATCAGGCGGCGGCAATCGCCGAACCTTTCGTAGAGGATGCCTTGGCCGGCGGCATTCAATCTTTCCGACAGCTACAACCTTATCGAAGCGGCCATGGATGGGAAGGCTCAAGCAGATGAGAATCTTAGAGTTACAGAGAATCGTTATCACGCATCTATGTGTCCTCTCTCGGATTATCTTGATGCGCAGTTCCAGTGGCAGCAGGCCAGGAGTAATCTTATCGAGGCGTTCACGCAGTCCCGTATCGCCGAGACGGATTACCTGATGGCTACCGGCCACCTGGTGGACGAGACGGTCTTCGCAAAGTAACGGGACGGACCCGATCAGTGAACAGCTTATCGAATATACCCATGCCTTATCAGGTCTTCTCTTGATCTGACGGGGAATGTGTAACCGTCACGGAGCAGGAACAAGTTGTCTGAAACCTGAATGATCGCTTCGTACAAATGGTCAGATACGATGATCCCTTTATTTGCTTTCTCCTCCCGGATCAGCGACTGCATCTTCTCGACATGAATAGGGGCGATGTTGGAGAAAGGTTCGTCCAGGATGCAGAAATCAGAGGGTGACTTGATGATGATGAACATTTCAGCGACACGAGCCTCGCCACCGGATAATTCCCGAAACTGTTTCTTCTGAAAGGTATGGAACTTGGGATCAAACGACACCAAGCCGTCATATTCAACATCATACAGTCTGAAGGCTTCGTCCAAGGTCATCCTCGGCGGCATGAAGAGATTCTGCGGAAGGTACTTGACCCTGTCGCCGATATGCCCATAGTCAGTACTTTGCTCATCGTTGAACCTTACGAATATGCTCAGTGGCATATTCCTTATAAATATTAAAAACACAATCCAATCAGGAGACCACGGTCACGGTGCTCGTGGCCGTGCGCTCGTTCTGGTTGACTTCTATGCGGACCGGGATCTTCTCCTGAAGCTCCTCGATGTGGCTGATTATGCCCACCTGTCTGCCGGACTTCATACGGAGGGTCTTCAACGTGTTTACGGCATTCTGGAGAGGTTCGCCGGAAAGGGTGCCGAAGCCCTCGTCGATGAACAGGGTACCGACAGAAAGGCCATCTCCAATGTCGGACAGAGCCAAGGCCAGAGAAAGGGACACAAGGAAACTCTCTCCGCCGGAAATCGTGCTGGCCGGACGGGAAACGTAGCCTTGATAGGCATCCTCGACCTCGATGACGAACGTTCCCGGCACGACCTTGAGGACATACCTGTCGGTCAGGTCTTTCATGTAGATGTTCGCCGCCTTCACAAGGCTGTCAAGCACATAACTCTGGGCTATCTTGCGGAAATTCTTGCCAGCGCTGTCACCGATCAAGTTATTCAGAGTGTTCCATTTCACATATTCCTCCCGGAGCCTGTCGGCCGCCTCCCTCAACTTACCGGCTTTCTCACGGTTCTCTTCATCCTGCCTCAGAGACTCAGCCAAAAGAGCCGCCTCAGTCGTGGCTCTTGACATAGCCTCATCGTTACTCTTGTACAATGTTTCCAGACTATCCACCGTGTCATCGTCCGCAAGCAAAGGCTTATTCAACTGATGCTCAGACTCGTTCCTCCGATCCGTTTCCAAAGCGACCTTCGCCGCGGCCAACTTTTCAGACGCCTCTCTGTGCCTACGCTCAATCTCGGAAATCACCGCGACAGAGTATTCAGAAAGAGCCTTCAGCGCAGCCCTGTCATATTCAGAATGCTCCGAAAGGAACGCCTCGACCTTGGAGGATTCCGCCTTCGCGTTTTCCTCGGCCCGCGCAAGTTTGTGCCTCTCAAGAATCAAGCTGCTCCTGACCGAATCCGCCTCTCCTGACAAACCAGGAATATTCGCTGCCTCCACCGCCGGTAGTTCTTTCCACGACGGCATCATCTCCTCTATTGCCGCCACCATTCCTTGCACCACGCCCATCCTTGCCCTCAACTCATCGACCGACTTGACCAGGCTCTCCGAACGCTCCACACGCTTCCGATGCGAACGAACCGCCTCAGAAAGCTCTTTTTTGAATATTCCGGTGTCCGCGCTCCATTTTTCTTCCCAAGGCGAGCCGGAGAGAATGTCTCCGACCGCCTGCTCTGCCGATGAAACGGCTTTGATTCTGTCCGAGACAAGGGCCTCTACCCTCTCGATTTCGGATTTCTTGGACTGGACTTCGCTTTCCGCTTTGACACGGGCTGCAACAGCCTTATCCACGGCATCCCTGGCGGCAAGACTTGTTCTGCGAGCATCATCGGCATCCTTTTCAAGGCCGGCGCAGATCTTCTCTTTTTCAGCAAGTTCTGGCAAACGCAGGCCTATTTCTTGGTACCTCGCCTCAAGCGCCGCCCGTGTGCCATCATCAACGGCCGTCAAACCACACTTCTGGGCAGCCATTCTCACGGATTCCGTCATCTGGTCCACACTACGGTCATTCTCAAAGGCGGATTTCTGTCTGCGCAACTGCTCTGTCTCCGCAACAATTTCAGCCACAAGACGATCGTAACGATCCTTGTCATTACGGTATATGATCCTGGCTTCCTCGCGGGCTCTCTCAAGCGGAGCCAGCCGTCTCTGAAGATCCAGGTCTGTCGGCAGCGCCGATTCGATCTCCCGCATACAGACAGGACAGAGGTCACCTACCTGAAGGTTGTTGCGGATAGCCTTGACGGTGTCTTCAACCGTACTGCTCTGCATCCTATAGACCTCATCAGCGAACTCCGACTTAATGCGTTCTGACTCCACGACCTTGGCCAAAGAGTCCCGTTCCGCGATCTTGGCATCAAGCGCCTTCTCTTTCTCAGCGATGTCCTGCGCTTCCTCATTACGCTTTACGATCTGTTGCTCCAAAAGCGACAACCGATCCTGCGCCAGTTTGATGTCCACCGATTTTTCCTTCAGGTCTCCGATCTCCTTACGGACCATCACGGCGTTCGACTCGGCCAAGGCATCCTCGGCCTTCTTCTGCGCCTCCTTGGCAAGTCTCCGCCCGTTTCCTGCGGCATTCTCCGCTTCCTTCGCCTTCTCCAACGCCAGCGACCTTTCCGTCAAGTCCGACCGCAGAACCGAAAGTTTGGCTTCTGATTCACGAATATATTCCCGACCGCTCTCGATGACACCGATGTTCCCCGCGATGGTCTGCTCCTTCTCCAGAACAGGCTGCGAAGGAGCGTCCTTTTCCAACTCCGCGTCAACGGAGGCTTTTTCCCCGGCAAGCCTCTTCTCCTCGTCACTCAGGAAGGCCAATCCACCTTTTACCGACCGGTATCTCTCCGACAATCCGGAGATCCTTGTCCTGGCTTCCGCTGCTGCCGCCTCTTCTCTCCTTTGGTTTTCAAGATTTCCACGCACCGCCTCCGTAGTCCTGAACGAGGCGGCAAGGTTCTCCTCGGCGACATATTCATCAGTACTTACAAACGCCTCCTTGTCCGCGACAGCTTTGGAATCAGATTCAATCGTAACCTTCAATCTTGCCTCCTGCTTCAGCCAGTCCACTTTCTTACCGCACTCGTTCCTTGCCGCGCGGGCGGATTCCGCCTCGGCCAGTTTGTCCTCCTTCTCTTTGAGTTTCTGGTCTTTTTCCTCATCAGAAAGGATCCTGATATCCCGGATTCTTTCCTCGGCATCGGCCGAAGCCTTTTCCTTCCGCCTTGTGATCTCAAAGACCTTGGCGCCGATCTTCGTGTAGATGTCCGCACCGGTGATCTTTTCCAGAATCTCGGCCTTCTCGTTGTCCTTGCTGTTCAGGAATCTGGTGAACTCACCCTGAGCCAGCATCGTGGTGCGGCAGAACTGGCTGAAACTCAGGCCGACGGCAGAGGCGATCTCCGCGCTCACCTCCTTATCCTTTTTGTAAATCATCCCGGAATCCAAGTTTCGGAGGATCCATTCTTTTTTCTGTATCCGGCCATTCACTTTTTCCCTTGCTCGGGCTACCGACCATTCAGCCTCATAATCAACCCCATTGGTTCCTTTGAACTCAAGTCTTACATAACCTTTCCCTGCCCCTTGCCTAAGAAGTCTGGACGGACTGTCAACCTTGACATCATCCCCCTGATCAGCGGAGCTGCCCTCCATCTGCGTATTGGCCAGCCTTGGCGTGTCCCCGTACAACGCCAGACAGACCGCGTCCAGAATCGTGCTCTTCCCAGCCCCGGTCTTGCCGGTGATAAGGAACACATCACAGTCAGACAGCGGCTTGCTGTCAAAATCAATCACAGCGTCTTCTATGGACGCGATGTTGTGAATCGTAAGTTTTCGTATTTTCATAAGTCAGTCTAAATTATTCATTTACATCATTCCTGATTTCCTTCTCCGCCTCACGGAACAGTTCCGCCAGTTCGTCCGTGAACGTTATTCCGGTGTCCTCGGCGTACAGCCGCGCGACCTCAAGCGGTTCCATAGCCCGGAATTCCGACACTGAAAGGGTTTTACGGTCTGACTTTCCAGAGGCTGCCCGGCGAGCGTTTATCGTGCAGAAAAGTCCCAGGCCGCCACTCAGAATATTCCTGGCCTCGACCACCGCATCAGGCGGAAGGCTATCCTCGACCTCGACATTCAACCTGATATACGCCGGATTGTCCTTAGGAAAATCTTTCAGCCGTTCCTTAACCTCATCCCATTTCCCGAAACCTGAGGAAGGAATATTCACGAGCGGACAATCGGTCTTTATCGGCACCTCCCGGATCTGCGGGGCCGCCCCGTGCGAGGCGATCTCCACGACCGACACACTATGCCCGTAAGACTCGTCGAAACTTACCGGCAGCGGCGTGCCGCAATAGCGCGCCCTTCCCCCGGAACCAGCGATTGTCTGCGGCTTATGAATATGTCCGAGCGCGATGTAGTCGTACCCTTCGCCGAACTCCTCCAGCCCGACGGAGTCAATCCCTCCCACAGATAATTCACGAATATCCTCGTGTCCGGTGTAGTTGCATCCGGCCACTGTCGTGTGGGCAGAAATGACAACAGGAAGGTTTCCAGTGTTCCTTTCGGCCACCTTGTCCAACAGGCTCTTACAGAATCCTTCCGGCATACTTCTCTCGTTCACGTACGGTATGGCGACTATGAATCCTTTCCCCGCCACCTCAACGATCAGCTTGTCTGGATTGTCCTTGTCCACGGAACCGATCATATTCACTTTCTGGGTCTCCCATAATATTCGTGAGACCTCGTGCTTTGACGCGCTGTCGTGGTTCCCCGCGGTGATGACGATCTCCATTTCCGGACAGGCCTCGTGCAGCCTCATCACCGCCTCCGTGAACATCTTCTGCACCGCCGCCGATGGCTGTCCCGTATGGTAAACATCCCCGCTGACCACCAACGCGTCAGGTTTCTCCTTCCCGACAATCTCCTCGATCCGGACAAGCATATCCCTCTGCTCCCGACTCCTGTCGTATCCGTACAGAACATGTCCCAGATGCCAGTCACTTGTGTGTATAATTCTCATAAGCAAGTCATTGTATTGTTTTCATAAAACAGACCCGAGCCAAACGCTCCACTCAATATACGCCCTTTCTCCGGTTTTCGCAACCAAAATCCTCATTTTTTCAGGTAACTATATAGCAGTTGACTAACGTGGCATGCAAGCGGTCGCCAAGCGGTTACATACGTGGTGGCATCACCCGCATTTTGTGAATATGGCGGCACGTAAACCAACCCTGAGTGCGACGATAGGCCTGTGGATATGCCGCCTATGGTTTCTGCATCCATAGGCGTCATACAGCCGCGCCTCACAATGGTGTAGAAGAATTATCGCATGCCGCTGTTTGCAAAATGGCTATACATACCTCCTTTGAAAAGGTGACTATGTTCGGAAGGTCGCCGGGTGTCGCGTATCGTTGACGGATAACCACGCCGGCCGTCGGTCTTGAGCGGAGAGTGTCACTGTCCGACCGACACACTCTCGATCCTTATCTTGAAAGTCCCGGACGGAGCCTGGACATCCACGATCTCGCCCTCTTTCCGTCCCATCAGCGCCGCACCAATCGGGGACTTGCAGGAAATCTTGCCTTCTTCAAGGTTCATCTCGTGCGGGCTCACAATGGTATATGTCATTCTGGCATTGGAGGCCATATTCGTGAACTCCACCTTGCTGAGCAATGAAATCTGATCTTTCGGCAATGCCGAAGTATCGATGATCCTTGAATATTGCAGGACTTTCTGCAGGAAACGTATCCTGCTGATGGCCTTGGCCTGAGCCCTTCTCGCCGAGCGATATTCAGCGTTCTCGCTCAGATCCCCCTGCGCGCGTGCGTCCGACAGATCGTCCTTGATCCGAGGATATTCAACATCAATAAGATGATTAAGTTCCGCGACAATCTGGTCGTAGCGTTCCTTAGACAGATATTCCATATACCATTGTTTGATAAGTCAGGGCAAATGTACGAAAAACTATCCTTTTTAGCTCCCCGCTCAACTTTTTTTGTTTGTCCGGCGGAGCACCCTTCCTGCAAATTTAGAATTTTAATTTTATCCGACAAAAAATCACCGATAGACAGCAGTCTAATCGATGATTATCTTGAGTAACTTGTGTATCAAACTCATGATGTTTTATTATATTTGTCAACCTATAACACGTTAATTATGCAATCTATATCAGCCATCAAACACACCCCTTCTGTTACTTACAAGGATTTTGTCGATTCATTGACAACAAGACCTCAGTATTTTAGGTTCTTCTTGGATAAGGCGTGCTGTATTGCTGCCAATATCGGAATCAGATATGATGACGAGAAAGAGGATTTTGCCCTTGAGGCTATCGTACATCTATGGAGAAATCTTGACAAGTACGATGCGTCTAAGGCAGAATTCAGTTCGTTTTTCAATGTTTGTGTCGGGAACAAGATTCGAGAACAGATCAGATCATCAAATTCCGATAAAGTTTTTGGACTGAACAAAACTCTTCGTGATGATTTGGAGGGATGTGGCGGATCGTTATTGTATGAGGAAAAAGACAGGGCTCGCAAAAACAAGGAATTTACCGACAAACTGATTATAGAATTCAGAAAATTCATTGATGCCCTGTCTCCTGGGGAGCAAATGATGATTTGCGGATCTGAATTTGGTAGACTTGCGGTGTGAGATAATACTTCGGACAAGAATTACGCTGATCTGATTGCCGCGCGGACCGGCCGTACTGCTGCAGCGTTAAGAAAGATTGCTGAGAGGCTGAAGAAAAGAGCGATAGCCTCTGCCGGGCAAAGCGGACTTGATTATGGCGCATATCGTGAGTATGTCGGATTTCTTACAACCACGCCTACGGAAGACAAGGTGGACTTTTCTGTCCTGGACTGGAATTCGCTTTCCGCTGTTCAGCGATTGAAATTGCGTATGTATCTTTATGAGAAGTCGCTGGAAGATGGTTTGGCCCTTGATGATATTTTCGGCAATGATGATGCAGAAGGCCCAAAAAGAGATCGTGCTTATGAAGAAGGGAAACTCGCTGCTATTGAAACGGTAACCTCAATATTGAATCGCCTCAAGGTGGCCGAGAATAATTTGACACAATCGCGGGAAGAAAAAGATCTGATATCCTTTACTTACTGGTTCGTGCTGATTCATGAGTATAATTATTTGATTAGAACCATTCCGATGCCACAAGACGTTCAGATTGTGTTTGATGAGATCGACAGATTCGCTCCAAGGGAATATCTTGAGCACAAACGAAGGAGTGGCTATAATAGGCTCCCGGATTTTCATACAGTATATGGCCGCGGATATAATTTTCCTGACATTATCGGATGCGCATTATCAAACCGCTGTGCTGAAGAAATACTTTCATTTATACCAAATACTGAAGGAATGCTTGTTTGTGGGGGAACTTTGAAGCGACAAAATCTGATGCTTCATTTTCTGCAGACAGGAGAAAAAGGGCCTCAATTGGATTACTGTGATTCTTGTGGGAAGAATTTGAATGATCAGCCTTATCCTTATTCGTTCAGATGTACAAAATGTGGACGAATCTTTAATCTTTGCAAAGATTGCTCGGATAAACGTCTCCATCTTAATTGGGGTAATGTGGGCAGAAAACCGGCAGATAGCTATGAAGATGCTGTCAACCAACAAATGTTTCAGGGAGAGTAAGTTATGACGCAGCAAGAAGCAAATATGCTTTTTACAAAAAGACAGTATGTCTGTTTAAGTGACGGGGCAAGAGTCGGTACAAACGGTTTTGTATCAAAGATTTCGTCTATGATATCAAAACTTTTGGAAGGGGATTGCCTATCAGGTAGTGATGTCCCGGAAAAACTCACGGTAATATATGTGTATAACGATAAACGGGTGACAACTGCATGTGTAGATGAGAATTACAATCTATATATTAGTGTGAATTTCGTTTATTCATACCTAAAAATGAATGATGATTTAATTAATGTGTTATTGTCTAATGCATTAATGCATCTTGATTATTCGGATCTTGCCCAAGAACGATCTTATTTAACTGAAGGAATGTATAGGAACTTGATTGAAAGATACGTATCTGGTAGAAGAGAGCCCGTTCAGTTGACTTTACCTATACATCATGCCTTAAACATTGCTGCTGAATTAGGTGCTAATAATCGTGTTCAAAGACGTTGGGGAGTTTCAATAGATGTTCTAAAACGACAGATGAAAGCTGTTGCATTAAAAAAGCATAATGGATTATGTCTTCACCACTATTACCATCATACTGAAATAATGGATATGATGAAGGAACGGGTGGGTAAGACTTTTCCACAAACTCCGTCTTGTAAAGAAATCCCTATGACGTATTATTCCGGTTACAAGCAGGTTATGGATGAAATTGTCAAAAGTATAGATGAGTTTGGGATAGCTGGAATAGCTGGAGTATTGAATAGCTCCGCATTATGAAAATAATAAAATCACAAAGTGTCACGATAGGGTGATCTATCCGTATTATAAAGTAAGAAGAGTATTTTTGAATTATGACAGAAAAAGATTATTGGGAACGCTTCGGCTTTTGGAGATGCAGCTTGAGTGATATTTACACCCATATCAAATCAGGCATGGCTGAAACGGAAAATCCGCATTGCAGAAAAGGAATCATCGTTGAGAAAGACGCGGACACAGAATCAAGACTTGATTTTGTGAAGGATTATCTCAATGTGTCTGAGCTTGAGAAGGCCGGCAAGGTTTCAGAACTTACAATTGATGCATCTTGGACAGCTGGCATTGTTCCTTCATCAAGGAATGAAACTTCCCGCGACTGTTGGAATAAAATTATTGCAGCCGCATACAAGGCAAATGACGGACTCCTCATTCTCAACGTAAGCAATATGAAACTGTTCGAGCATTGCTGGTGGCATATCAAGCAACTGGCAAAACAGGAAGCTGGTTTGGTCGCATGGCCCCCTTTTGATAAATCCATATTCTTTGATATAGATGAATTTGTTGGAGAGGTCGAGCGTCTGATGAAGACTGGCCGAGACAAGAGCGAAATCAATGCTTTTGTAAAGGATAAAATTTCCGAGGCAAAAAGACAGGGTCTCGTCCCATCTGATAAATTTCACTTTAACGGCTATGTCCTGATTGTTCTGGATGGGCTTGACTGGCAGAGTGTTCGTGAGATTTCCGAGCGTGATCGTGGCCAATTTGACGCGGCTATGCAGTTTTATTATCGAGTGGATTTCTCGAGATGGTGATTATCTTGTCAGGCTCAGGGGTAATTGCATAGAGTGTGGTGTTCCCATATTCTGTAATACTCGCTTCAAATACTGATATACAGTGATTTTATGTGAAATAGCGGATATGAAAAGAACTGAACAAGTAGCTGTTGCACAGCTCATTGAGGAGCTGAAGAGATTCGAGAAAGATTACCCGGACGTGAATGTTACATGCTGTATTCCTGATGGAACAATATGTTATGCCGTCAGCATTGATCAGGATGGGGACGGACAGGTCTGCATTGGCTTTGAAGAGGAAGAGGAAGATAGCGGGTGCCTTGAAGTGGAGATGCTCATCGCGGATCTGGAGATGTATGACGGCAGCGCAATTGTGCGTATGGAGGCATGCGGCCTGTCCATGACTTTCTCCATATTCGGCGACGGTAGTTTCTTCGTCTATGATGAAAATGAGGAATGTGTTTGCTGTGACGGGGTAGTTATAGGCGAGTATGAAGAAAAAGAATCTGGCTCCGGATGGCTTACGGAGGCGGAAAAACGGATGCTGGCGGAGAAAGCCAGAAAAGAGAATCGCAAGAGCAAGATTGAATATGGAGCCTTGCTGATTATTACAATTCTCTCACTATGCGGGGTTGCCTACAATGTCTGGGCAGTTGTAGCCGCCTCAGGAGACTCGCTCTGGGAGAATATACTCTATGGCATAACATGCCTGTTCTGTTTCATGATTGGCCTACTGGCGCTCCATTACGATAGGCGATAATTACAGTGTTGGGAAATTTTTCGAGAAAGTGCATTATTTTTTTTGTCACAGATAACAAGTCTTGTCGTAATATATATTGAAAAGAAAAATTAACTTGATCATGTATATTTCAAAAACAAGATTTATCAACTGGACACGCTGTCCTATGTATTTCGCGAGGGATTTGAAACACAATCCGCTCAAGAAAACTGATATCGACGCCGAACGTGAACGTCGCGAGGAAATGCTCGCCGAACTGATGAACGAGACCGGCTCGTCAGAAGGGGCTGAAGATGAAGAAGAGTTCGATGCAAAACCAAGCGAGGAGCTTGAAGCCCTTCTTCCTTATTACAATCAGGTTGAAGATGAGGCCCTGAAGGTGGCGAAGAGATATTTCAAGGGCACGTTTGTCGCTGATTCGAAAGATGTCCACAAGCAGAAACTCTTTGAATATGTCCAGCACGGCCATACCTACCGTTGCTATGTGGATATTTTTAACGAGAATGATGATGAAATCAACATCATCGAAGTAAAGGCCACGACCAACAGCAAGTATCTTCTCAAGATGAACAAGGATGGCAAGCTGGACGGCTATTGTTTCTCGGAGAAACGCGGAGCTGAAAAGCACCCTATGTTTGTCAGAGAAGGCAACATCTGGACGCTAAACCATGCAGGCTGCAAGGCCAATGCCGATTTGGAGAAGAACTTCGAGCAGAAGAGGAGAGCCTTGCTTGACCGCTATTCCGACCTTGGAAAGTATCCGCATGATCTTGCCTTCCAGAAGTATGTGATTGAACATTCTTTACGCAATGCCGGCGATAACCGTAAGGTGAATTACTATCTTGCCGTACTCAATAGCGAGTATGTTTATGACGGCGCCAAGGATGCTGACGGCAAGCGCGTCTATAACAATATCGAAGGTCAGGAACTCATTGTCTTCCTCGATATGAATGAGACGGTCGAAGACTATCAGCCGATTATTGTCAAAGAAATCGCAACACTGGAGAGCTACATTGCAACTCCTCATGATGTGAATGCCAAGACTCCGGTCGGTCCATGGTGCGACTGGGGGAAAAACACCGAATGTGTGTTCTACATCCACTGCTTCAAGACGCTCCGTGATGTTCCTGATGCCAATAGGTCGAACAACTACATGAATTTCCGCGGCTTCAAGGCTGAAGCTATCGGCGACAAGTTCCAGCTCATAAACAACGGTTATTACAAGTTCGATGATGTGCCTGTTGAGTGGTTGGAGAAAGAGAACCACAAGATTCAGAGAGAATGCTATGACAATGGAATCGAACATATCGATAAAGAGAAGATGACGGCATGGTTCAGATACCTAGGGGAGGGTCCCATCTATCATTTTGATTTCGAGTCGTTCCCTTGTCCTCTGCCTCGTTTCAAAGGCGAGTCTCCCTATCAGCAGTCGGTGTTCGAGTTCTCGCTCCATATCGAGCGTGCTCCAGGAGTATGCGACAAGAACTCCGACAATATCATCTTCCTCAATGAAGAATGTGACACCGACGAGCGCGAGGCACTCGTAAAAGCCATCGTGGACAACTTCGAATTCAACGAGGACGGCTCTCTCCATGGCATCATGCTGGCGCAGAATACCAGTTTTGAAATCGGTCGTCTCAATGAACTTGCAGCAATTTTCCCCAAATACAGCAAATACCTGCTTGCAATTGCTGACAAGACGGCGGACCTGATTCATCTGCTCAGGACTAACCTGGAATTGTACGAAGCGGAATTCGGGAAGGAATCGGCAGGAACCATAAACTACTACCATCCCTACCTCAGTGGAAGTTATTCCATCAAGAGGACTCTTCCAGTCCTTGTTCCAAGCCTCTCGTATGACGAGATGAAGAAGCATGAAGTAGGCAATGGCGTGCAGGCGTATATAACTTATCTCAGTTATAATGAAGACCCCGGAAAGACACGCGACATGAATACCAAGAAAGAGCGTCGCGAAGCCCTCTGCCGCTACTGCCAGCAGGATACTTGGGCGATGGTAGAGATTCTGCGTGCTGTCAGAAAGAAAATTGGTCTTTAATATTGTAGCCTATAGCGTGTATAGAATAAGCCCGCATTGTGTATTTCTCGACGGGCCCTATCCGGTCAATTTTCAAAAGCTTTATAAAGGCATTATTGTCGTGGTCGATACGGATTCCGGTACTAGCGATCCCAAGTTCTGCCATCTCGCGATCCGCACCCAGAAGACAAGAACATGTATATGGAAAAGACGGCAAGAAAGAATGGATCGTCTTGTGTTTGATGATGCATGCCTGACAATTACCTGCTGTTACGAGCAGGCGGAGGAAAGTCCAGTGATTCCCAAGAGCCTGACTCTTGATAAGGATATCTACGACGAGATCAAGGAGATCCTGCCTGGATTCATGGATAGTTGCGGCTGCTATCATGACAAGGTGGAAACCAGCGGCGGTCTGGAATTGATAATCAAGTAGCGGATCTTTAGTTTCACTTACTGGTTAGCAGAAAGTTTTGTAACTCTGATAGCGGATATATATAACGACGCATGGCCATATTCTATCACGGGACATCAGTCCTCTTCGATCACTTCGAAAGGCAGTTTATCAATCTAAATCCCCGAAGATGACGGCAAAGCACTATCAGAAACTTGGCAATCATCGTAGAACCGACTGGGGCTCCATGATAATTGATGCCATGAAGTTCTGCCTTCAGCTGAAATACGAGCAGTCCCTGGAATTCTGGAACGAGCTGGATAGTACGAAGGGCAGTTACATCGTAGAATTGCAGGACAACAAGACCGATACGGTCTCCTCAAGGCCTAATGGCTGGGGTGTCAAGACTAAGGGTGAAAAATATGTGGGCCCGAATATTATGGGACAGTTGTTGATGAGTCTCAGGGACAATGGAAAATTGAAATACAGTCTTCCGTCTGACGCTCTCGCATTTATCGAGTTGTTGAAATAAAGTCATAGCAGAATCGAGTAGGTAGAAGATGAAATGATTCTCGTACTGCAGTTTGACTGGTTGGTTTTGTCCAGGTGCTCCTCATCTTCTTCATGGACCTGCGGTTGACCTGCATCCGTCGAGACTTCTGCCGCCCCGCCCTCCACGACAATTCCTTGCGACTGGAGTGTCATTGATATGTCGTCCTTTATCCTGTGATAGTTATCCTCGCTAACGGAATCTATATACATACGGATATACGTCTCTGCATAACGTCGTCAGAAAAGTGCTACAATACGGAGGAGATGTATAGTCAAACTGCCAAT
>FR893168.1 GCA_000433355.1 Alistipes sp. CAG:435
GAGCGTCGTGGGAGCCGTGCAGCTGGTGCGGCCGGAGTCCCTGATTGTTCCTTCCGCCAACCTCTCCACTGCGTTCGCGGGAAGACTCGCCGGAGTGGTCTCCTTCCAGAGAAGCGGAATGCCGGGACAGAACGGGTCTGACTTCTACATCAGGGGAATCTCCACCATCAGCGGAGTCACGTCACCTCTGATCATCCTTGACGGAGTGGAGATCTCGGCAGGAGACCTCAACGCCATCGACCCGGAGATCATCGAGGGCTTTTCCATCCTCAAGGACGCGACGGCCACGGCGATGTACGGCACAAGAGGGGCCAACGGTGTGATGATCATCACGACCAAGAGCGGGCGCGACCTTGACAGGCCGATCATCGGATTCAGGATCGAGACCAACGTCACGACCCCTACCAGGCTGCCGAAATTCGTTGACGGAGCCAGGTACATGGAACTCTTCAACGAGGCCGTGACAAACCAGGGTACAGGCGACGTGCTCTTCTCCAAGGAGAGGATCGACGGCACAAGGAAGAGGCTCAACCCTTACGTCTACCCGGACGTGAACTGGTACGATGAGATCTTCCGCAACCACGCCTTCAACCAGAAGGTCAACTTCAACATCCGCGGCGGAACCGGCAAGATCACCTACTTCATGAACCTGACCGTGAATCACGAGACGGGTATGCTCCGCGACAGGAGCAAGGACTTCTTCTCGTTCAGCAACGGAATCAACGTGATGAAGTACGCCTTCCAGAACAACATCGACTTTCACATGTCCAAGAGTTCCACAATCTCGCTTCACCTCAACGCGCAGGTCAATAACATCACCGCTCCGGCAATCAACAACAATGACACGAGTCCCGCCGGACAGATGAACAGGATCTACTCCTCCATAATGGACTGCAATCCGGTGGACTTCCCTGTCTACTTCCCTGCGGGAGAGGAGAAATGGATAAAGTGGGGAGCGTTCAGCGGCGGCAACGACCAGGGGGCGACGAACCCGTTGGCGCAGGCCACCAGAGGCTACGGCACCAGTTTCGCCAGCACGGTCATCGCCAACCTTGACTTCGAGCAGAAACTCGACGTGCTGACCAAAGGATTGAGGTTCAAGGCGATGCTCTCGTTCAAAAACTGGAGCAAGACCACCACGAACCGTTCGCAGGGTGTCAACCGCTACTCCCTTGAAGGCTACACTGTCAATCCTGACGGAACCTATGACCTGAAAGTGGCGCCGATCGGCACACCGGGCAAGCCGGTGCTCTCCACCAACAGAATAATGGAGGGAGACCACCGGATATATTTCCAGACCTTCTTGGACTGGAACAGAACCTTCGGAAAGCACTCGGCCAGCGCGATGCTTCTGTTCAACATGGACGAACTGTCGTTCAACAGCGGCGGAGACCTCATCAGTTCGCTGCCGAGGAGAAAGGTCGGCTACGCTGCCAGGCTGTCCTACGACTACGACCACCGTTACCTGCTCGAGTTCAACGCCGGCTACAACGGCTCCGAGAACTTCGCCAAAGGCCACAGGTACGGATTTTTCCCTTCAGTCGCCCTGGGCTGGAACGTCAGCTCGGAAAAGTTCTGGGCTCCTGTCAAGCCGGTCATCTCAAGACTCAAGCTCAGAGGCTCTTACGGACTTGTCGGCAACGACCAGATCGGAGGGACGCGGTTCATCTATCTGGCGGATGTGAACCTTGAGGCCTCACCGTGGTTCACTACCGGCTATGGTACAGGACAGACCCAAAGCCTCCGGGGTCCTACCTACAACCGCTTCCAGAACAATGACATCACCTGGGAGATCGGACGGAAGGTGAACGCGGGGGTCGAGATGGAGCTGTTCGGGTCGCTCAGCCTCACGATGGAGGCTTTCAGGGAGATCCGGAGCAACATATTCCAGCAGAAACTGTCGATTCCCAACTATCTCGGAACGGCAAACACCGTCATCTACGGCAACCTCGCCAAGGTTAAGAACTACGGATTCGACATCTCCGCCGAGTTCGGCAAGTCTTTCTCCAAGGACTTCTACGTGCAGTTCCTCGGCACGTTCACCTACGCGCGCAACAAGGTTCTTGAATATGACGAAGCCCCCGGCACGCGTCCGGCGAACTCCAGGATCGGACATCCGGTCAACACGATCTACGGTTTCATCAGCGACGGTCTCTACATCGACCAGGCGGATCTGGACCGCAGTCCGGAATCCACTCTGGGCAACATAGCGATAGCCCCGGGTGACATCAAGTACATCGACCAGCCCGACAAGAACGGCAAGCTTGACGGGAAAATCACCACGGACGACGTGGTGGCGATGGGGTACCCTACCGTCCCGGAGATTGTCTACGGTTTCGGGCCGACGATAACGTACAGGAACGTTGACTTCTCGTTCTTCCTTCAGGGGGCGGCGAGAACATCGCTGATGATGTCTGGCTTCCATCCTTTCGGAGCGCAGTACAACAGGAACGTGCTTCAGTTCGTGGCTGATGACCATTGGAGTCCTACCAACCAGAACATAAGGGCGGCCTACCCGCGCCTTACAAAGTACGAGAACAACCACAACTCCAGAGCTTCTGACTTCTGGCTCAGGGACGCTTCGTTCCTCAAGCTGAAGAACGTGGAGGTGGGTTGGAGAATCCGCAACGTAAGAGTCTACGCCAACGCCGTCAACGTCCTGACCTTCTCCAGGTTCAAGCATTGGGATCCGGAGATGGGAGGAGGGGCAGGCATGCAGTACCCTACCCAGAGGACATTTAATCTTGGTCTGCAAGTGACATTTAAATGATAACAGCGATGAAAACATTCAGTAAAATAGTCTTTCTTGCCTGCCTTTGTGCTGGCGTTGTCTCCTGCGACTTTCTGGACATTGTTCCCGACGAGAAGGAGAAGGCCGAGGATGCGTTCGAGGATGTCAGGGCCGCCGAACGGTATCTGTATTCCTGCTACAGCTACCTCCCGAATCCGCGCGAGGGACCTACCTCTCTGGATTTCATGACGGGTGACGAGGTGATCACCGCTTTCGAGCACGAGACATTCGCCTCGTTCCCGAAAGGCAACTTCACCGCCTCCTCGCCTGTCATATCGTACTGGAACACCCTGTTCCAGGGCTTGAGGCAGACTTACATATTCCTTAACAATGTGGACAAGGTTCCTAATCTACCCGCAGGCACACTCGCGGACTACAAGGCGCAGGCGACCTTCCTCATCGGCTACTATCATTTCCTGCTTTCAAGGTGCTACGGCCCGATCATCATCATCGACGAGGAGCCGAGTATCCTGACCGTGGCCTCGGACTACAAAGCCAGGACACCGTACGACCAGTGCGTCGATTTCATCTGCGACAAACTGGACGAAGCGGCGGCGGGTCTCCCTGCCAAGCGTCCTGCGCTGTACTACGGACTTGCGACAAGCGTGGTCGCCAAAGCCCTGAAGGCCAGGATGCTGCTTACCGCGGCCTCACCTCTGTTCAACGGCAATTCCGAGTTCTACTCTGATTTCAAGGGCAAGGACGGGACACCGCTGATGCCTTTACAGTACGATCCTGCGAAATGGCAGAGGGCGAAGGAGGCATTCGCCGAGGCCATCAGAGTCGCGGAGGAGGCCGGCCACAAGCTTTACATGAACGACAGCTTCTTCAACGGGAACCTTGAGCCGGCAGACCCTGTGCAGCACAGGCTCCGCTACAACATAATGGAGCCGCTCAACGAAGAAATCATCTGGGCGGACTCCCGCGGCGAAGGATACTACGGCCTCCAGAACAAATCCACGCCTTATAGCAGCGGCTCGGCCTGGAACGGGGTCGCTCCGACCCTCGCGATGGTGAAGCGGTTCTACACCAAGAACGGACTTCCTCTGAGTGAGGACAAGGGCCTGTTCTCCCCGTCGAGCATGTACGATGTCGTGACCGTCGATGAGGATCATGCCTCCGAGGCCGAGGTGGGAGCCCAGACCATCAGGCTCAATCTGGACAGGGAGCCGCGCTTCTACGCCTGGGTGGCGTTCCAGGGTGGTTACTACGAGATTCTCTCGGCGGCCTCCAACGGAGCGTACGCCAACGACCCGTCCTACCAGAGGCATTCCGGGACGGACAGAGGCAAGCTTGTCTGCGACTTCGTCCTTGGCGGCAACTGCTCCAGGGACTACGGCGGACTAAGGACCAACAACTACTCACCTTCGGGCTATCTCAACAAAAAGGGCGTTAATCCAGGCTATGCAGTCGCGACCTTTCTCAAAGCCCCTATTGACTATCCGTGGCCGCTTATGAGGGTTGCCGAACTCTATCTCGGCTACGCCGAGGCCTGCGTCGAGACCGGAGACCTTGCCCAGGCCAAGACCTACTTGAACAAGGTCAGGGAAAGGGCGGGCATCCCTTCCGTGGAGGAGTCGTGGGAGACCATCGCGGGGAAGACCCTGGACCAGGCCCTCCTCAGGGACATCGTCCGTCAGGAGAGGCAGATCGAATTCTACCTCGAAAACCACAATTTCTGGGATCTCAGAAGATGGAAGATGGCTGAGAAGTATTTCAGCGTGAAGGCTGAGGGATTCAACATCGAGGCAAGGGACATCAACAGTTTCGCCACCGTCAGCACAATCATGTTCGAGCGGAAGTTCGAGTCACCGACCCAGTACCTTCTCCCGATTCCTCTGAGCGATGTGAACAAGAATCTGAATCTTGTGCAGAATCCGGGATATTGATGAAAACATCGTAAACAACAAAGATATATGAGACCATACAGAATATTCAATCTGCTTTTCCTGCTTCCGCTGCTCGCCGTCGGCTGCAATGATGACGACAAGGGAACGGTCCCGTCCCCGATCAAGGATGTCCGTTCGGAGGAGCGTCCCGGCGGGATCGCCCTCTTCTGGACCCTCCCCGCCGACAAGAGTGTCCACTATGTGAAAGTGTCCTACCACGACCATCTGCTGGGGATAGACGAGGTTCGGCTTTCCAGCTGTGACTCCATCCTTATTCCTGACACCAGGGCAAGGTTCGGCGACTACCGCTTCACCATCCAGCCGTTCAGCAGGACGGACAACGGAGGAAAGACCCAGACCGTGACCGCAAGGTCGGGCAGGGCTCCCGTGACGGAGCAGGCCACACGCATCATCCTCAAGGCCGAGCATCTCGGCACGAACGCCCAGGAGCCGAGCGAGGGTCCCATCGCCAATCTGATCGACGGGAACACCGCCACGTTCTTCCACACGGCGTGGAGCGTGGCAATCCCGGGGCCGCACTGGCTCCAGATCCGGCTTCCGGAGGCCTTGACCGAGGGACACTGGAAATTCTGGTACGCTCCGAGAAACAACGGACGGCAGAAACCGACGGACTTCGACATCCTTGTCAGCACAGGCGGCTCGGACTGGACACTCGTCAAGAAGTTCACGAAGGACGAGGACGGTCTGCCTGTTACGGCAACCGATGCCTACACATCGCCGAACCTGCCTGTCACACAGCCTTTCGACCACATCAGGATGGTCGTGAACGCCGTCAACTCAGGCGAGGTGTTCTTCACGATGTCCGAGTTCCGGCTGTGGCAGGTGAAGGTCGTTGATCCAGAGGCGGAATGAAAGCGCTCCGAATCATAGTGTACATGGTTTGCCTCCTCTTCCCGCTCTCCTGCGGGGAGAAGGAGTCTCCTGACGGACCGGAAGTTCCTCCTCTTGTTCCGGAGGGGGAATATGTTCCGGTCGGCAAGCCGGACATCAAGGATGACATCAGGGTCAAGGTGCTGTCCGGAACCGCCTCCTCTTGGCAGCAGGGTGAGAACATAGAGAAATCCTTCGACGGAAGTTACGAGACCCTCTACCACTCCTCCTGGGACAACTCGGCGGGCGGTTACTTCCCGGTCACCCTGACCTACAGCTTCTCCAAGGGAACGGACATCGACTACCTTGTCTACCATCCCCGGAAATCCGGCTCCAACGGCAACTTCAGGGAGACGGAAATCCACTACAAGATCCGGGGCAAGGAATGGTCCGCCGCGGGGAAATATGACTTCAAGGGTTCGGGGCATCCGTCCAAAGTGGACTTCCGGACCACACTGAAAGACGTGGAGAGTATCCGGTTCACGGTGTGGTCCGGAGCCGGGGACGGACAAGGATTCGCCTCCTGCTCCGAGATGGAGTTCTACAAGGTCAACCCGGACAAGTTCGACCCCCTGTCCCTGTTCACCGACAGGGCCTGCTCAGCGTTGAGGCCGGGGGTCACGGACGAGGACATACGCTCCTGCGGCTCGGAGTTTTTCAGGAATATGGCAGCCTACATGAAGGCGGGCCGCTATCCTACGGAATTCAGGGTTCAGGAATATTCTGCCTATCCCTATCCGGAAGTCGTCGCGCGGGATCTCAAGATCTCACCCTACAGTTTCATGGACGGAGCCACTGGTATCTTCTCGCCCGGCGGCGAGGATATGGTAGTGCTCGTCGATGGACTTGGAAACCGTCAGGCTTCGGTCTACGTCCAGAATCTGGACAGACCAGGCGGGGATGGCTTTCACGGACGCTCCTTTCCGTTGAGCGACGGAGTGAACCAGTTCAAATCCATGGACAAGGGACTTCTCTACGTTGTGTTTCAAAGCGACGACTATCTGACCGCCGATCCCGTCAAGGTGCATTTCGCGGGAGGCAGGGTCAACGGACTCTTTGACCTGCGAAGGCACAAGGACACAGACTGGCAGAGGCTTCTGGGTGCGGCGGAATATTCTTTCTTTGATGTTGTGGGGGAATATTCACACCTCACCTTTCCCACCTCCCGCTTCCGCGCCCACACCACGGACGGGGCCGCCCTTGTCCGCGTGTTCGACTCGTTCGTCAGGGCGGAGCAGGAGCTGATGGGGCTGTACCGCTACGGCAGGACATTCCCGAACAGGATGAGGTTCATCGTGATCTACACCTCCTACATGTACGCCACAAGCTACTATACGGCCTACAATGACTCCACCCTGCCGCAGCTGTGCGATGTCCTGAGTCTGACAACCGGCTCATGCTGGGGACCCGCCCACGAGGTCGGCCACTGCAACCAGACCCGTCCGGGACTCAAGTGGCTGGGCACCACGGAAGTGACGAACAACATAATGTCCGAATATGTCCAGACCACAATCCTCAGGCAGCCTTCAAGGCTTCAGACCGAGGACATGGGAGAGGGACTGCCGAACCGCTACGCCAAAGCCTGGAGGGACATTCTGGCCGCTGGCGCGCCTCATTCCACAGAAGGCGACGTGTTCTGCAAGCTCGTCCCTTTCTGGCAGCTCCAGCTCTACTTCGGAGAGGTTCTGGGGCAGACACCCGAGCTGCGGGAGGACAAAGGAGGGTTCTACCCCGATGTCTTTGAATATGTCAGGACCTCCCCTGACCTCGGAACCGCCGGGGAGCAGCAGACGGAGTTCGTCCTCACCTGCTCCAAGGCCTCGGGACACAATCTGCTGGACTTCTTCACCAAATGGGGATTCCTCACCCCCGTGGACGCGTCGATTGACGACTACGGCTCGGGCAGGATGACAGTGACGGAAAGCCGGATCGAGGAGATCCGCCAAAGGGTCGAGGCGCTGGGGCTTCCTAAGCCGGACTCCCCTATAGAGTACATCACAGACAACAACAAGGGTCTGTTCAAGACGAGGCCGGAGGTGATCCCCGGCTCTGTGTCGGTCAGCTCTTCGGGAACCGTCACCCTGACGGACTGGAAGAATGTGGTTGTCTTTGAGGTGAGGGACGCCGACGGCGGTCTGGTCTTCGCCTCCGAAGGCAAGCTCGCCCCGTCCTCCAAGGCGGTCTTCAGCGTTCCAGGCGGATGGAATCCGTCCTACAGGCTCATGGCGGTCTCCGCCACAGGCAAAAGGACGGATGTCACACCATAGAATTTGAAATAGTCAAAAAGAATCCCTATCTTCATCACTCGGCAACATTATAGACAAAGGATATGAAATTGAAATCTATCACATTGGCCGCGATGGCCATCTGCCTGACCGGCCAGACCGCATTTTCGCGGAGGCCGGCGGTCTTTCCGGAAACGGAAGCCCGGGAGTCCGCCCCAGAGTGGCTGGCCGTGGACTTCACCGAACATCTTGACCAAAAAGTTGTCTCGAAGGGAGGTGCTGTGACTCGCCGTCACGAGACGGTGTTTTTCGACTCGGCGAAAGACGCTGTGTCAAAAGACATGGAACAGAGCCCGAACTATTCTTCATTGAACGGAGTCTGGGATTTTCGCTATTACGATTCCGTGCAGGATATGCTGGCGGATCCGGACAAGGCTCCCACGTCCATCAAGGTTCCCGGCAACTGGGAGGTTCAGGGATTCGGGACCGCCGTCTATGTGAACCACCCGTACGAGTTCCGCCCGAGGAACCCGCAGCCGCCACAGCTTCCGGACAGGATTCCCACGGGGGTATATTCAAGGAAATTCACGCCTGAGTTTGGAAAAGGGGAGAATTGCTACCTGAATCTCTGCGGAGTGAAAGGCGGCGCGTATGTGTTTGTCAACGGGAAATTTGTCGGTTACAGCGAGGATTCCAAGGATTTGGTCCGCTACGACATAACCCCTTATGTGGAAAGCGGCATGGAGGCGGATCTGCGCATTGTCGTGACCAGATGGAACACAGGCAGCTACCTTGAGTGTCAGGATTTCTGGCGCATCAGCGGAATCGAGCGGGATGTCTATCTGTCAAGGGAGCCGGCCACGGTTCCGGAGGATTTTGACTGGAATGTGGTCTCGACGCTGTCCGAAGACCTCTGCACCGGAGATTTCAGGCTGGAAGTCAAATCCTCGAAACCGATCAATGTAAGTTGGATCCTTCTGGATGCCAATGGCAACGAGACCGCTAAAGGAGAATCAGAAACGGTAAAAGGCGTAAAACAGTGGCAATCAGCCATCAAGGATGTGAGAAGATGGTCTGCCGAGACACCGGAGCTATACACCCTGCTGCTTTGCGTCGAGGGGAAACACGCCAAGGCTAATGTCGGTTTCCGCCGTCTGGAAATTGTCGGCGACCGCTTCCTCGTCAATGGCATGCCGGTCAAGTTCAAGGGAGTCAACATCCACGAACACAATCAGTTCACCGGTCATTACATCACCGAGGAAGACATGCTCACCGACCTCAGGCTGATGAAAAAACACAACATCAACGCCATCCGCACCAGCCACTATCCTTTGCCTCGGCTCTTCTACGAACTTTGCGACGAGTACGGATTCTATGTCTATGACGAGGCCAATATCGAGTCCCACGGGATGGGTTATAATCTTGAGAAAACCCTCGGCAACAATCCTGACTGGCTGCCTCAGCACAGGGACAGAATCCTCAACATGTACTACCGGACCCGCAACTACCCGTGCGTCACGATCCTCTCTCTGGGCAACGAGGCCGGCAACGGCTGCAACTTCTACGACACCTACAGGGAACTGAAGGCTCTGGAAAGTGGCGGCCAGAACAGACCGGTCTGCTACGAGAGGGCCGTCTTAGAATGGAACACGGACATGTTTGTGCCGCAATACCCTGACGCCGAGTGGTTTCACAAGATGGGAAAGAGCGGCTACCCGAAGCCGGTCGTGCCTTCTGAATATTCCCACGCGATGGGCAATTCCAACGGCTCGCTCGACCGCCAGTGGAAGTACATCTATGAATATCCGAACCTCCAGGGCGGCTTCATCTGGGACTGGATCGATCAGGGACTCTACGAGACCGACAGCGACGGCAGAATGTACTGGACGTACGGCGGTGACTACGGGGAGCACTCTCCGAGCGACGGCAATTTCAACTGCAACGGAGTCATCGCGCCAGACCGGACCCCTCACCCTGCGATGGCCGAGATAAAGCACGTCTATCAGGACGTGAAAGTCTTGCCGGAGGATGCCTCCCAAGGGATTTTCAAGGTTCAGAACAGATTCTATTTCAAGAGTTTGAATGAATATGCTCTCAGATGGGCCGTGACTGCCGACGGCACCCGGATCGCTTCCGGCAACGTGGCTCTCTCCGCCGCTCCACAGTCCGAGGAGGAAGTCCGCGTGAGACTGCCGAAGCTTCCGTCCGACAAGAAATGTCTCATAACCTTCGAGACTATCACCAGTAAGGCTGCCGGGCTTCTGCCGGAGGGTAGCGTCATCGCCTGCGATCAAATCAAACTATCTGATGCCAGAAGACTTGCGACACCTCGGCGGGCGAGGGGAGTAAAGGCCACCGAGACAGAGACGGCGATCGCCCTCGAATGCCGTGACGCGTCGCTTGTCTTTGACAAGGCACTGGGATGTCTGAAGGAATATTCATTCAAAGGAAAGAATATGTTCAATGAGGATTTCGGCCTCAGACCGCTGTTCTGGAGGGCGCCGACCGATAATGACTACGGCAACGGGATGCCGTCCCGCTGTCAGGCGTTCAAGGTCTCCAGCCGGGAGTTCGATGTGAAGGCGGGTCTTGAAGGGGATTCGGTAGTGGCTGAATATTCATTGGCAAGCGGAAACATATTCACGGTCCGCTACACCCTGCTTGAGGGGGGCATCCTTTCCGTCGAGTCTGATTTCAAGGGTGTCAAGTCCTCAAAGCCGGTCGATGTGCCGCGCATAGGATTCCGGATGAGGCTTCCTGCCTCCGCCGATTCGTTCACCTATCTTGGCAGGGGGCCTGAGGAAAACTATGCCGACCGCTTCGGAGGGACGCTGATTGGGGAATATTCATCATCCGCATCCAAGGAATATGTCCGCTATGTGCGTCCGCAGGAATGTGGGCATCACATTGATTGTGAATATCTTTCCATCGGAGGTCTGGCCATCCGCTCCGACCGCTTTGAGTTCAACGCTCTCAGGTGCGCGGTCGAGGATCTCGATTCCGAAGAGGCTGTCCAGCGTGACTATCAGTGGGAGAACAAAGGGCCTTTGACCGAGAACGATCCGGCCAAGGCGAAGAATCGTCTCCGCCGCCAGACCCACATAAATGACTATGTCGAGAGAGACTTCGTGGAGGTTTGCGTGGACTATGCCCAAAGCGGAGTCGGCGGCTACGACAGTTGGGGGTCAAGGCCGGACGGTGACAGATGCCTCTGGAGCGACCGTGACTATTCATTCCGCTTCGCGATTGTCCCCGCCAGGGCGATGGGCGTGCGGAAGTCGTTGGGATTTGATTTTTAGGAATATTCCCGAGATTAGTAATCCTTAAAGAATGCCAACTTGTTTTTTAATGTTTACTTTGGCGATTTATTCCGTGAATGAGCGTCAGTTTTTTCGGGATTTGTGATAACTTTGTAAGAGAATGATTTGTAAACAGTAATAAGCGATGAGATTCAGAAGTTTATTGGCCGCCATGTCACTTGTCCTGGCGGTATCATGCGCCACTTCCAAGGAGGAGGGGCCGATCAAGGTAGAGACACCTGCCCGTCCTGCGGGTCAGGAGAACGCGTTGATGCTGACCGTGCCGGCGATGGACACCGTCCGTGTCGGTTTCGTCGGTGTCGGAATGCGCGGCTCAAGCGCCGTGGAGCGTTACACCTACATTCCGGGCGTGAAGATCAACGCCCTTTGTGATGTCGAGGCCGACAGGGTTGAGGCCGCACAGAAGACCTTGGAGGACAGGGGGTTGCCTAAGGCTGCCGGTTATTCCGGATCCACTGAGGCCTACAAGGAACTCTGCGAGCGTGACGACATCGACCTTGTCTACATCTGCACTGACTGGAAGCATCACGTTCCGATCTCTCTCTATGCGATGGAGCATGGCAAGAATGTCGCGGTGGAGGTTCCGGCCGCGGCTTCTCTGGAGGACATCTGGGCTTTGATCAACATGTCCGAGAAGACCCGTAAGCATTGCATGATGCTTGAGAACTGCTGCTATGATTTCTATGAGATGGCCGTCCTTACGATGGCTCAGAAGGGCTTGCTCGGAGAGATTCTCCATGGAGAGGGTTCCTATCATCACAATCTGGATCCGTTCTGGGACTCCTATTGGAACAACTGGAGGCTTGATTTCAACAAGGAGGTCAAGGGGGATGTCTATCCTACCCACGGCCTCGGTCCGGTCTGCCAGGTGATGGACATCCATCGCGGCGACCGTTTCAAGACCCTTGTCGCGATGGAGACCAAGGCTGTGAACGGCCCTAAGCATGTGGAAGCCAGGACCGGAGAGAAATGTGAGGACTTCCAGAACGCCGATCTCACGATGACGATGATCACGACGGAGAAAGGCAAGACCATCCTCGTGGAACACGACGTGATGACGCCGCGCCCTTACAACCGCATGTACCAGATTGTGGGCAGCGAGGGCTATGCAGGCAAGTATCCGATCCAGCAGCTCTGTCTGAGGGACAACGCCTTGACCGAGGCTTCCACTGACTACCAGAACCTTGGCCGCGAGGTCACCTATTCGGGAGACAGGCTCAAGGCAATTCTTGAGGACAACCGCAATCCGATCCTTACTCCGGAGCTTGAGGCTCTTGCAAAGCAGGTCGGAGGCCACGGAGGTATGGACTTCATCATGGACTACCGTTTGGTCTACTGTCTGAGGAACGGCCTTCCGCTTGACATGGATGTCTATGACATGGCCGAATGGTGCTGTCTCACGGAACTGGGTAGAATCTCCATCGAGAACGGCAACGCGCCTGTAGAGGTCCCTGACTTCACACGTGGTGTCTGGGATCAGATCCAAGGCTTCTCCTACGCCTTTGCCAAGTAGGAGTTTTCAAGAATCGGAGTTATGGAACTTTCATTAAAAGGCAAGGTCGCGGTGGTCACAGGTGGCACGCGCGGCATAGGTTACGCGGTCGTGAAGAAATTCCTTGAGGCTGGCGCTTCCGTAGCCCTGTGCGGCTCGAAGCCCGCGACCGCCAACGCGGCGCTTGGAAAACTCCTTTTCGAGTTGCCTGAGGCCAAGATTTTGGCGATCGCCCCGGATCTCACAGATTCTTCCTCTGTAGAGAATGCGTTCAATGAGGTTTTAGCAAGGTTTGGAAGGTTTGACATCCTTGTCAACAACGCCGGTATCTCGCAGGCGCTTCCTCTCAATGACTACACCGATGAGGAAATGGACAGGATTCTGGACATAAACCTCAAGGCGGTGTTTGTCTGCAGCAGGGCTGCGGCGAGGTTGATGGAGGCGAGCGGCGGCGGTGTCATCCTCAACACCAGCTCCGTGGTGAGTCTTTACGGTCAGCCGTCCGGTTGTCTGTACCCGACCACCAAGTTCGCTGTCAACGGCCTGACGAAATCCCTTTCCCGGGAACTGGCTCCCCGTGGGATAAGGGTCAATGCCGTGGCTCCGGGCGTGACCCGCACCGACATGGTCGCTAACCTCCCAGAGGCTTTGATAAAGCCTCTGGTGGCGCGCATTCCTATCGGCAGGGTAGGTGAGCCTGATGAGGTCGCCGACGCGTTCCTCTTCCTGGCCAGCGACATGGCCTCGTACATCACCGGTGCCGTCCTCCCGGTTGACGGCGGAGTCATCATCTGATTCCCGTGGTGGCTCCATGGCGGCTCTGTAGCGGATCCGTGACAGCTCTGATGACTTTGAGTAGCCGAAGGTGGCATTAGGTAGAGCGAGTGTGGGGAGATGGGGATGGGGATGGGGGAATGCCGTGGGATCCGTGGCGGACAACGTGTTGTAAATCAGCGGAATAAAACAACAGTCTGGTGTCAGATTTGGCACTAGGCTGTTGCCTTATTTGGTTGACTGTCAATGGGTTGGCTGCCACGCCGCTCACGCTGCCCCCCCCCTCACGGGCTGCCTTAACGGAAACTTTCGTATTCGGGCATTCCGAGGCCGGAGATGAAGTCCTTGAACTGTTTGTCGTCCTTCGGGCAGATCAGAAGAACGTCACCTGTGTCAACCACGACATAGTCCTTGAGACCTTTGATGGCGTAGAGCTTCTTCTTGTCTCCGCAGACCAGCATGCTGTTCTCGTTGCCCTCACCGAGGATCTTTTCCGTGAACACTACATTGCCATCCTTGGTCTTGTCGCCGATGTTCCTGAAGAGGGAATCCCACCCGTCGATGTCTGACCAACCGAAGTTCCCGCAATATAGCCAGGCGCGGTCGGTCTTCTCCATCACACCGTAGTCAATCGAGACTTTCGGACAATCTGAATATGCCTTTTCAAGGAATATCTGCTCCTTGTCGCTCCCCAGTGCGTCTTCCCAACCCGCGAACAGTGACGTGACATCGGGAATATACTTCTCCATCTCCTCCTTGATCACCGATGCCTTCCACGCGAATATTCCTGAGTTCCAATAAAATTCACCAGTCTTGCAGAGCACCTCGGCGAGGGCTTTGTCCGGCTTCTCGGTGAACGTCTTTACCTTGAGAGGTGTGTCTGAGCCGGCGGATTCCTTGCTTCCTGTGGCTTGGATGTAGCCGTAGCTTGTGTCCGGTTCGGTCGGATGTATCCCGATAGTCATCAGGGCTGGCTTGCTTTCGGCATATTCCATGACCTTGAGCATTGCGGCCATGAATTGGTCCTCATCCGTGATGGTGTGGTCCGCCGGCGTGGCGATGATCGTCGCGTCCGGGTTCCGCTTGAGGATGCTGTAGGTCGCGAAGGCGATACATGGGGCTGTGTTGCGGGCGTAGGGTTCCAGAAGCAGGTTGCTTTCAGGGAGTTCCGGAATCTGCGCGCGGACGAGGTAGGAGAATCTGGTCAATGTGACCACGAAGATGTTCTTAGATGGGACAATTTCTGAGAAGCGCTCGTAAGTGCTTCTTATGAAGGACTTCCCTGTTCCGGTTATGTCCAGAAACTGTTTAGGCTTTGATTCTCTGCTGACCGGCCAGAAGCGGTTCGCGGTGCCTCCGGCCATTATCACGCAGTATCGGTTATCTTTGTTCATATTCTTAGTGCTTTGCAAATGTTCTTTCATTGTACGTTCACTTCGGCAGGCTCAGTGACCGTATTCCTGCTTCGGTTGCTGAGCTTGCCGAAGCATTAGAGGTACATCGGGTAAAACGCGTTCGGGAACCATTCCACAATCTCTTTTCCTCCGCCAAACGTCACGGCCACGATGTCGAAATTCACCTCTGCATCGGGAGGGATCCGCTTGTCTTTCGCCGTGTTCAAGTATCTCAGCGCGGCGTCCGCAACTTTCCTCTGCTTGCTCACCGTCACATTCTCCTCCGGAGAGACCGCCACGGGCGCGACCCGGCTTTTGACCTCCACAAAATGCACACCATTCCTGTCAAGGCTGATGATGTCGATCTCCAGATGACCGGCCCTGAAATTCCTCTGCACGATAGTGTGTCCCTTGCCGGTCAGAAACTCACAGGCCACATCCTCACCCCTACGCCCCAGTTCCATCCGTGGAGTCATCTGTTTTTCAGTGTTTTTCATGGTTTTGTGTCCAGAGTTTATCCTAATGTCACGATCGTCACGCCAGACCCTCCGAACTGCACTTGCTCATCGTGGACAGATGTGACTCCCGGAATTGTCCTTAGATATTTCTGTAACTCGTCCCGCAGCGCTCCAGTGCCTTTGCCGTGGATGATTCGGACAGAGCCGATGTTCAGCATGATGGCGTCATCGATGTAGTGGACAACGATGTCCAGAGCGTCAGAAACCCGCTCTCCACGCACGTCCAGTTCAGGAGAGAACGCCAGTCTGCGCTCACGCAGGCCTGAATCATCCTGGGCGGCCCGAGGCTTGATGTTCTCCCGCACCGCTGCTTTATATTCATTGGAAGAGATCCGCTCGACCCTGTCGAGAGGCATCTTGCTGGTGATGTTGCCGATGGCGACGGTCACTGCTTTGTTGGAAACACGGATGACCTCACCGGCCATGCCATTGTCCTTGATACGCACTTTCTCGCCGACCTTCAGCGCTCCACCTCTGAACTGCTCCGTGGCCTGCTCCTGTCCATCGTCCTGAGGCTTCCCTTTGTGGGCGTTGCGGCGGATCTTCCTGTCTTCCAGTTGCTTGAGCTTCTTCTCTATGTAGTCATCGTGGTTCTTCCGATCGTTCTCCTTCTTGGTCTGGAGAGAGGATACGAAATCCTGAAGAGCTTTTCTGGCATCGGAGGTCTTTTCCTTGTCCGCCTGTGACTCCTTGATCGTGCGGATCGTGTTCTCCACCGTCTTGTTGGCTCCCTGAACGATCTCCTGAGCCTCTTTCTTGGCCTGGTCCAGAATCTCTTTCTTGGTCTGCTTCAGCCCTTCAAGCTCTTTCTGGTAGCGCTCGGTGATGTTCTCCAGAGTCTTGTCTGTGTTCTTGATCCTTTGGAGCTTCTCGTCCAGGGCACGGCGGTTGCGCACGATCTTGCGCAGGTTCCTCTCCATTCCTACGAACTCCTCTCCGGCTCTTGCCTCGGCATCCTTCACAATGCTTTCCGGGAGGCCCATCTTGCGGGCCAGCTCGAAGGCGAACGAGTTCCCAGGCATTCCGATGTCCAGTTTGAACAGAGGCTGGATCTTGGCCGCGTCGAACTGCATCGCCCCGTTGATGACCCCGGTGTCTGAACCAGAGGCGTAGAGCTTGAGGTTCGTGTAGTGGGTCGTGATGACTCCATAGACCCCTCTCTTGTCCATCTCGCTGAGGATTGCCTCGGCGATGGCTCCTCCGGCGGCAGGCTCGGTTCCGGAACCGAACTCGTCTATTAATATCAAGGTCTTGTCATCGGCCTTGGCCAGCATCGTCTTCATGTCGTCCAGGAACGAGCTGTAGGTGCTGAGGTCGTTCTCGATGTTCTGGTCGTCACCGATGCTGACCATGATCCTGTCGAACACAGGAAGTTCCGAAGTCTCGGAAGTCGGGATCAGCATTCCCCATTGGAACATATACTGCAAAAGCCCCGTGGTCTTGAGGCACACCGACTTGCCGCCGGCGTTAGGACCTGAGATCAAAAGAATATGCTTGGCCGGGGTCAGACGGATAGAGACCGGCATAATCTCCTTTTTCTCTTTTCTCAATGCCCTCTCCAGAAGCGGATGACGCGCCTTACGTAGGTTCATCTCCCCGTTGTCGGAGATGATCGGGGCACCGGCCTTGAAATCGAGGGCGACCTGTGCCTTGGCCACCAGAAAATCTATCTCGCCGATATATTCAGCTGAATTGATAAGATCTGGTACGTATGGTCTTACGAAGTCGCTGAACGCCGCCAGGATGCGCTGGATCTCCTGTGCCTCGTCAGCGTGGAGGGTCACGATCTCGTTTTCCAGTTCGATGATCTCGGCCGGCTCGACAAAGGCTGTCTTGCCTGTGGCCGAGGTGTCATAGACGAATCCCTGGATCTTTTTCTTGCTGGAGCTGTTGACCGGAATCAGCAGCTTGCCGTCACGCACGGAAAGCCCGGCGTCCTCGTCCACAAGCCCGTCGGCCTGTGCCTGCTTGAGGATGGCGTTCGCCCTTTTGGAGATCGCCCCCTCCTTTGTCTTTATCGCGCGCCTGATTTCCAGCAGCTTGTCCGATGCCGTGTCCTTGACATCCCCGAACTTGTCCAGGATCTGGTCGATCCTTCTCTGTACTTCAGGGAAACTCAGCACCGGGGCGCTCATCCGTTTGAGATTGGGATATACCCCGTCCTTTATCGACATAAAGAAGTTGGTCAGCTTGCGCACGGTCTCGACCATGGTGCGCAGCTTGCCCAGCGAAAGGATGTCGATTGTGTAACCGGTCTTTTCCAGCGGCTTGAGGAAGTCGAGGCAGTCAATGTACCCGTTGGTCGGGAAGTTTTCCTCGAACATCACTATAAGCCTCATCTCGTCGGTCAGCGCCAGCCTTTCCCTAATGACCTTCGGGTCGTTGCTGAACCTCTCCTCCGTCACCCTCGTGACTGCATATTCAGTGGAACATCTGTCGGCCACAAAGGTTCTGACCCTGTCAAATCCCAACTTGCCCTCCAATCTGGTGTCAATCTCTGTTTCGTATTCGTGCTCCCGCATATTCGTAAATTATTGTTTCCCCTCTGTGGCGCGCTTTTCCTCCGTGGTTCCCTCGCCAGCGCCGAGAAGGAGTTTAAGTTCATTGATGTTGTTGATGCTCTTGATGTTGCCTCCGCGGACAAAGGATATTCCTCCGGTTTCCTCCGAGACAACTACCACGTCAGCATCGGTCTCCTCCGAGATTCCGATCGCCGCCTTGTGCCTCATTCCGTAGTGCGCCGGAATGTCGGAACGTCCCGTGATCGGCAGTGTGCACCGCGCTGCGACTATCCTGTCGGCGCTGATGATCATCGCCCCGTCATGCAGAGGGGAATTCTTGAAGAATATGTTCATTATCAATCTCCTGGTGACCTTCGCGTCCACGATGTCCCCGGTCTCGACGATGAAGTCGAGAGAATCCTTGCGTGGGAACACGATCAGCGCCCCGGTTTTGTCGGCGGACATGGCTCTGCACGCCTCGGCGATCTCGTTGACCGTGCCTCCTGCCATCTTCTGGTCCTGGATGCCCATAAGCTTGTTGAAGAAGTCGCGGCTTTTTCCGGCCATCCCATAGCGCGAGCCGAGCTTCATCAGAAAGTGCCGCACCTCGGGCTGGAATATGACGATGAGCGCGATCACGCCCACGTCGATGAAAGTTCCCAGCAGGGCGTTCATCAACTTCATGTTGAACGCCGCCACGACCACCCGCAGCACGAAAAGCAGGATGACGGCGATGAATATATTCATTGCCGCCGACCCTCTTATCCACCTGAATGCCAGGTAGATGAATATTGCGACCATTAGTATGTCCAGGATGTCCGCAAACGAGATGTTGAGGAATCCGAAGATATTCAAAAGCATCATTGTTCTTTTTCGTGGTACAAAGATAACTAATCCTTGATTTATTCCCCAAGGCCTGATGACGATTTCTCTGATTATTAGGAAGTAGGCCTGTGGAAAACTTTGTTAATTGAAAAAAAATCACTACCTTTGCAGTCCGCAAAATAGTGCGGATTACGTAAAATATTTATTTACAATTAATTAATCAAACCAATGCCTGGATTAATTGGAAAGAAAATCGGAATGACTTCCGTTTTCGGTGCTGATGGAAAAAATATTCCATGCACCGTCATCGAGGCTGGTCCGTGTGTTGTCACGCAACTGCGTACAGTAGAAAAAGATGGCTATGCCGCTGTACAGCTTGCCTATGACGAAATCAAGGAGATACACGCCAGCGCGCCTCTTATGGGCCATTTCAAAAAGGCAGGGACCACCCCTAAACGCAAGCTTGTCGAGTTTCCGGCAGACTTCCAGGGTGAGCTCAAGCTTGGAGACACCGTCACCGTCACCGATGTCGTCACAGATGATGTCAAGTACGTTGATGTTGTCGGTACTTCCAAAGGCCGTGGCTTCCAGGGTGTTGTTCACCGTTATCATTTCGCCGGTGTAGGCGGAGCGACACACGGTCAGCACAACAGACTGCGTAAGCCGGGTTCTCTCGGTGCGTCATCCTGGCCTTCACGCGTGTTCCCTGGAATGCGTATGGGCGGCCACATGGGCAACGAAAGGGTCAAGGTCTTCAACCTCGAGATTGTTAAGGTTATCCCTGAAAACAATCTTCTCGTCATTAAAGGTTCCGTTCCTGGAGCCAAGGGTTCTTATCTTGCATTAGAGTTTTAGTTATGGAATTACCAGTATTGAAAATTGACGGATCAGAATCCGGAAAGAAGGTTGTTCTTGACGAGAAGGTGTTCGGTGTGGAGCCGAACGACCATGCAATCTATCTTGATGTCGTTCAGTACCTCGCTAACCAGCGTCAGGGTACCTCCAAGACAAAGGATCGCAGCGAAAACGCTCATTCCACCAAGAAGCTCGGTCGCCAGAAGGGCGGCGGCGGCGCGCGTCACGGTAGCTTGAAGTCCAACATCTTCGTTGGCGGTGGCCGCGTGTTCGGTCCTAAGCCTCGTCTTTACAGATTCAAGCTTAACAAGAAGCTGAAGTCTCTCGCACGTTGCTCAGCCCTCACCTACAAGGCACAGGAGAACGCTATTGTCCTCGTTGAGCCGTTCGCGATGGAAGCCCCTAAGACAAAGGAACTCATGCGCATCCTTGACGCTCTCAAGGCTGGCCAGAGAAAGGTTCTCGTAGTGCTTCCGGAGAATTCAAACAACATTTTCCTTTCATCACGTAACCTCCCTGAGGTAAAGGTCATCACTGTTGACGAAATCAACACCTACACCGTTATGAACGCCAACTCAATGGTTCTTGTGGACGGTGTTCAGGATGTCCTCGCAGCCAGGGTCAACCGTTAAAAGCGCAAAGAGATGGGAATTTTAATCAAGCCAATAGTAACCGAGAAGCTCACGGCTGAGACTGAGAAGTACAACCGTTACGGCTTCATCGTTGACAGGGAAGCCAACAAGCTTCAGATAAAGGCCGCTGTAGAGCAGTTCTACAACGTGACTGTGAAGGACGTCAACACCGTGAACTATCACGGAAAGAGAAAGTCCCGCTACAGCAAGGCAGGTATGCTCCGCGGCCGCGCCAATCACTTCAAGAAGGCATACGTTACCCTTGCAGGTGATGACAAGATCGATTTCTACAGTAACATTTAAGGAGGGACAAGGCAATGGCAATCAGAAAATTCAAGCCGACTACTCCTGGTACCAGGAACAAGGCTATCAGCGCATTCGATGAAATCACTGCCAAGAAGCCGTACAAGGCTTTGTTGGAACCTCTTAAGAGCACAGGCGGTAGAAACAACACCGGTCAGATGACCGTTCGTTACCGTGGCGGCGGACACAAGAGAATGTATCGTATCATCGACTTCCTCCGCACCAAGGACAACGTCAAGGCTACTGTGAAGACCATCGAGTATGATCCGAACCGTAGCGCCCGCATCGCCCTCGTAGAGTACGAGGATGGCGTTAAGAAGTACATCATCGCTCCTGCCGGAATCAAGGTAGGACAGATCATAGAGTCCGGATCAGGAGTCGCTCCTGAGCTCGGCAACTGTCTCCCGCTCGCGGAGATCCCTGTAGGTACGCTCGTGCACAACATCGAGCTTCGTCCTGGCCAGGGCGCCGCGATGGCACGTTCCGCCGGTACATTCGCGCAGCTTGCCGCCCGTGAGGGCAACTACGCCATCCTTCGTCTGCCTTCGGGTGAGACCAGAATGGTGCTCGTGACCTGCCGCGCCACCGTTGGAACAGTTTCTAACGCAGATCATAATCTTGAGTCTTACGGAAAGGCCGGACGTACCCGCTGGTTCGGTCGCAGGCCTCACAACCGTGGTGTCGTTATGAACCCTGTTGATCACCCTATGGGTGGTGGTGAAGGTCGTGCCTCCGGAGGTCACCCGCGTTCACGCAAGGGACTTCCTGCAAAGGGTTACAAGACACGTAATCCTAAGGCTACTTCCAACAAGTTCATCATCGAGAGAAGAAAGAAGAAGTAATTAAACGGAATTAAACTTTAAGATTATGAGTCGTTCATTAAGAAAAGGTCCATACATCCAGGAAGCCCTGGAAAAGAGAATTCTTGCTATGAATGATGGTAGCAAGAAGAAGGAGGTCGTGAAGACCTGGTCCCGCGCCAGCATGATCTCCCCTGACTTCGTAGGCCACACTGTCGCAGTTCATAATGGAAACAAGTTCATTCCTGTTTACATCACTGAGAACATGGTGGGCCACAAGCTCGGCGAATTCGCGCCGACCAGAACTTTCAAAGGCCATTCGGGCAACAATAAGTAGTAATTAAGGAGAATTCATTATGGGAGCTCGTAAAAGATTAATGGCTGAAAAGTTCAAGGAAGCCAAAAAGAATACAGCAGTAGCTAAGTTGAATGATGTTCCTACATCCCCTCGCAAGATGCGTCTTGTCGCTGACACTGTGAGAGGTGTGGAGGTGAACCGTGCGATTGACCTTCTTCATTTCTCGAAGAGGCAGCCGTCCATCCGTCTTGAGAAGCTTCTCCGCAGCGCCATCGCCAACTGGGAAGCCAAAAACCCGGATCAGAGCAAAGAGCTGGACAACGGTAACGTTTATGTCAAGACGATCATGGTAAACGAAGGCCGCACGCTCAAGAGAATCCGTCCTTGCCCTCAGGGCCGCGCCGGAAGGATCCGCAAGCGTTCGAACCACGTCACCATCATTCTCGACGTCAAGAAACCAACAACAGTAGAGGAGAACAAGTAATATGGGACAGAAGACAAATCCTATTTCTAACAGAATCGGTATCACCCGTGGTTGGGACTCTAACTGGTGTGGTGGTAACTATGCTGAGAAGATCGCTGAGGATTATGAGATCCGCAAGTATCTGACCAACCGTCTTGCCAAGGCCAGCCTCTCCAAGATTGTCATCGAAAGAACCCTCAAGTTCATCACCGTGACCATTCACGCCGCAAGGCCTGGATTCATCATCGGTAAGGGCGGGGCCGAGGTTGACAAACTCAAGGAAGAGCTTAAGAAGGTCACCAAGAAGGACGTTCAGATCAACATCTTCGAGGTCAAGAGGCCTGAGGTTGACGCCCACATCGTAGCTGACAGCATCGCCCGTCAGATCGAGGGACGTGTTTCCTACAGAAGGGCCATCAAGATGGCTATCGCATCAACCATGAGGGTTGGCGCAGAGGGCATCAAAATCCAGATCAGCGGTCGTGTAGGCGGCGCTGAAATGGCCAGAAGTGAAATGTTCAAGGAAGGCCGTACACCTCTTCACACATTCCGTGCTGACATCGACTACGCTCTTGCGGTTGCAAGCACAAAGGTCGGCGCCCTCGGAATCAAGGTGTGGATCTGCAACGGCGAGCGTTACGGCAAGCAGGATCTCACTCCTAACACAGCTGCGGCAGCCAACGCGCAGGGCGGTTCACGTCCTTCACGCGGAGACCGTGGCGAGCGCAGAGGTGGAGACCGTGGAGACCGTCGTGGCCGTGGAAGCCGTGGCGGACGTCGCAACGACCGTCAGGCTGAATAAGGAATATTCAGACATAGAATACAAGATTGAGTGGTGGGAGAATTTACCGCCACTCTTTTTTTGCGTTTTGGCGTGTCATGATTGAAAGTTTTAGCGGTAAAAAATGTAAATTTGTAGAATCGGTTAGTAACATGAAAAAATAAGTTGCCTCAGATTAAGAAGATGATGCAGGTTATTTTTTTGAAGGTTACTTAACACGTAAGGATATTCATTAATCACAATAGCACTATGGGTGAATCCAGAAGAAGCTTTTTGAAGAAATCGGCGGCGGGACTGGCGTTGTTCACGATCCTGCCACGTAATGTGTTCGGCGCCATGGGCGGCGACAAGAAGTACGTCGCTCCGAGCGATCAGCTCACGCGCGGAATAATCGGAGTGGGCGGAATCGGAATGAGTGGCCTTCACTTCGTAAGTGACGAGCGCTGCCGGCTGGTCTCGGTCTGTGATGTGGACAGGAACCACCTTGACAACGCCCTTAAGAAGGGTGTGGAGAAGTTCGGCACGAAACTTCAGGCCTACACGGATTGGAGAGATCTCGTGCATGATTCCAATGTGGACATCGTTCACATAGCCACTCCATCGCATTGGCACGGAATCATGGCTGTGGAATCCTGCAGAGCAGGGAAGGATATTTTCTGCGAGAAGCCTATGACAAGGACGATCGGAGAAGGTCAGAAGGTGGTTGAGGCTGTCCATAAATACGGCAGGATCTTCCGTCTGGACACCTGGTTCCGTTTCAAGGACACGTTCTACGGCCTTGGAACAACGGTGGAGCCGCTTAAGAAACTCGTGCAGAGCGGACTTCTCGGTTGGCCTTTGACAGTCAGGATCTCCGGAGCCACGGGCTTCACCTGGAAATTCTTCTGGACGGGCAAGGAAAACCTTGTACCTCAGCCTGTTCCGGCTGAACTGGACTACGATATGTGGCTCGGACCTGCTCCTTACAAGCCGTACAACCCTCATCGTGTGCACCAGACCTTCCGTGGCTACTGGGACTATGAGTCCGGCGGTCTCGGGGACATGGGGCAACACTACATCGATCCAGTGCAGTACATCCTCGGCAAGGACGACACCTTCCCTGTAAAGGTCGAGGTGGACGCTCCTCAGCAGCATCCGGACGCTGTGGGAATATGGCGTAGCATTACCTACACCTACGCTGACGGCTGCAAGATCATCCTTGAGGGCGAAGGCTTCGAGAGCAAGGGCAAGGTGCCTTACATCGAAGGCCCTAACGGCAAGGTTTATAAGGGATTCGAGTGCACGATCCCTAACGTGATGGATGTCATCAACTCGCTTCCGGATCCGGAACCACGCAATACTGACTTCCTGGAGTGCGTGAGGACCCGTCAGAAATTCGCGCTGGCCGAGGACAACGGTCACCACAGCTGCACGATAGTCAACATGGGCGCTTGCGCCCTCAGGCTCGGCAGGACCCTGAACTTCGATCCTGACAAGCAGCTCTTTATAGGTGATGATGCCGCCAACCAGCTCATCAATCAGCCGATGCGTGCCCCTTGGGGTTCAATGATCCTTTAATATGCTCTTGAATATGAAGAAATTACTTACATCTATATTATTCCTTGCGGCCGCCCTTACGATCAACGCTCAGGACGCAAGGCAGAGAACCGTGGAAACCGTTGTGGCTGACGTGCTTGCGGCTATGCCGGCCAACAACGCATCGGATTTCAACACACAGATTGCCGACCTCGCGGCCGCCGCTCCGGCATCAGTGGTGGAGACCGCCAAAATGATGAAGCCGGCTGGCGAAGGCGTGAAGAACAATCTTTATGAATATGCCCTCACGGGTCTTGCGAGCTATGCTTCGGCCAATCCACAGTGCGTGGACAAGGTCCGCGAAGGATTCGCGCAGGCGGTCAAGGTCACGACAGACAGCAACAACAAGGCTTTCTTGTTGAACCTTTTCCGTCAGATCGCCAAACCTGCGGACGCTCAGTTCTTCAAGGAATATGTCAGCGACTCCGCTCTCGCCTCCACGGCCATCGGCGCTCTCGTGGATATTCCGGGAACAGAGGATTTGATTCTTGACCTTGTGAAGGATGGAACCGCCGACAGGAAATTGCTGGCGACGGCCGCCGCGGAGAAAGGAATCTCCGCTGCCGAGCCTTATATTCAGAAATGGGTCATCCCGACCGTCCTGAATTCCACGATGCACGACAACGCCTACTTCTCCACTCTCGCGGCTATCGGCTCAGAGTCATCCCTGAATATTCTTAAAGAGAACTCGACTCCTGACTATGCCGCTCTGGCAGTGAGACTTGCGGATGGATCCAAGAGCAAGGCTGTCGCCAAGGCCGCCAAGGATCTTATGGCTTCAGAAGTGTCCGCTTACAAGTCCGCCGGTGCTTTGGCTCAGATGAAAAACGACCCTGCAAAGGCTGTCAAGGTCGTTGCCGCCGCTCTCAAAAGTGAGGATGTGAAGTATAGGAACTCCGTGATTGACAACGCCACTTTGATCCTTGGCGCGGGAAATCTCGTTCCTCTTTTCACAAAGAATTTCGCGAAACTCTCTGCTCCGGTCAAGGTTGATCTTCTCAACTGGTTCGGTAACAACAAGATCTCGTCTGTCTCCGATATCGTGCTCGGTTCGTTCTCCGAGGGTGGAGACGTTGCCTCCGCCGCTATCGCGGCCGCAGGAAAGATCGGCGGTGACAAGGCCGCGAAGGCACTCGTGGGACAGCTCGGAGGCGAGAACAGCGCCGCTGCGATAGCCGCTTTGAAATCATTCAAGGGCAACTATCAGGACGAGCTTCTTGCCGCTCTTGACGTAGCCAAGGACAACAAGACTCTTGGAAATATTCTCGGCCTTGTGATGGCCAGAAGGATTACCGCCGCCGCCCCGAAGGTATATTCATTGATAGATTCAAAGGATGCCGAGGCTTCGTCTCTCGCCAAGCTCGCGCTCGCGGACATCGTTGGCGTCCAGGACATTGACAAGGTCGGCGCTTTGCTTGACAACGCTTCCGCCGCTGATCAGAAGGCCGCCCAGAACGCTTTGATCGCCGCTGTGCACACTCTTGCCCCCGCCGAGCAGTACGCCAAGGTCAGCGCTTTGATGAAGAAGTCCAAGAACGTCTCCGCTTACTATCCGGTCCTTGCCGCCACAGGCACTGACGAGGCCGTGAACGATCTTGCCGCCGCCTACGAGGCCGGTGACAAGTCCGCTTTCGCGTCATTGCTTGACATCGACAATTTCAAGGTGGCTCCGACTCTCATCAAGATTGCCGGTTCTGACGCCGGGCTGGCCGACAAGGCTGTGAAGAGATATTCTTCCCTTGTCTCTAAATACGAGACCAACGTTGACAAAAAGCGTATGGATTTCGCCAAGGCTCTTGAATTGGCCCAGACCCCTGACGTGAAGAAGTCTATTCTCAAGTCTCTTGCTTCCGTACCTACGATGAAGGCGTTCCTGCTTGCCGGCAAGTATTTGGATGACAGTGACAAGGGAGTCAGGCATGCCGCTGCTGAGTGCGTAAGGGCAATCGCCTCCAAGACCAAGGAGGAGATCAACTACGCTGACCTCAAGTCCAACCTTGACAAGGCTGTCGTGATCTTCAAGGCCGCCGGTGGTGCGGATGACGGCTACGCTGTCGATGCGATCAACAAGATTCTCGGCGAGGCCGAGCCTTCACCGATCTCTCAACTGACCGATGAGGAGAAGAGACAGGGATTCGAGATGCTGTTCGACGGCACGAATCTGGACAAGTGGCAGGGCGACCTTGAGGGGTACACTCCTGTCAACGGAACAATCTATGTGTCGGCCAACTACGGCAGCACAGGAAATCTTTACACCAAGAAGGAATACCGTAACTTCGTCTATCGTTTCGAGTTCTGCTTCCTGCGCGAGGGTGTGAACAATGGTGTGGGTGTGAGGACTCCTATGGGTGTTGACGCTGCCTATGACGGAATGTGTGAGGTGCAGATCCTTGATCATGACGCTCCGATGTACGCCAAACTTCGTGAGTATCAGGTTCACGGATCGGTTTACGGTGTGATCCCGGCGAAGAGAATCGTCCACAAGCCTCTTGGGGAGTGGAGCACCGAGGAGATTCGTGTCGAGGGCGACAGAATCAAGGTGACCGTCAACGGTGAGGTGATTGTGGACGGCAACATCCGCAGGGCCTGCAAGGGTCACAATGTGGCTCCTGACGGCGGCAAGAAGAATCCGTACACCGTTGACCACAAGAACCATCCGGGAATGTTCAACAAGAAAGGCTACATTTCATTCTGCGGTCACGGTGAGGGTCTGAAGATCCGCAACGTCCGCATCCTCGATCTCGGCGACAAATAGTAGCTGGAAAGAAGGTAGTCGCTTCGCCGGTGTCTCGGTCGCTGAGTTCCTCTGGTTGTTTAGACCTATTGGTTCTGAGACCATTGAGTTTCCGGGCTTGTTGAAGCGCAGGAACATTGAAGGTTCAATGGCATAGAAAGAGCGGGAAGCCTCTAACCTGAATTTTGCACGTAACCAAAATTCAGAACAGAGGCTTTCCGCTCTTTTCGGTCTAGCTATCTTTTCTCATCAGTCATGTGCCACCGGTACACTCCTTCTTCAAAAAGACATCTATCCTCATAAATCTGACACAAAATTTAGTTCAACTTATTTTT
>FR893169.1:0-18569 GCA_000433355.1 Alistipes sp. CAG:435
CCCTTCAGCGATGCTGGCGACCGTCTCGGCGATGGCGGCGCAGAACATCGGGGCGAAAAAGCCTGAAAGGGCCAGAAAGACAATGAAATATTCAATAGCGATCGCGGTGGGATTCGGCACCGTGGCCTCAGTGATTCTCCAATTCATCCCTGAATATGCCGTAAGAATATTCACGAGCGACAGCAGTGTCATCACCCTTGGAGGCCAGTACCTAAAAGGTTACGTGTGGGACTGCATATTCGCCGGCATACATTTCTGCTTCAGCGGCTTCTTCACCGCCTGCGGCTATTCCATCATCTCGTTCATACACAACGTCATATCAATCACGTGCGCCCGCATCCCTTTGTCCTATCTGACTTCCATTGAATATCCCGGCACGCTCTTCCCGATGGGCCTTGCATCTCCGGCCGGCTCGCTTCTCTCCGTCATCATCTGCGTCACTGTTTACATAGTGATGCGCCGGAAAGGGAAACTATAACGCCCACTTATTCCCGAACTTCACAAAAATTCTTTATCTGAATATATTTGGCCTATCTTTGCAGCCCGATTAGGAAATGTAATAAACTTAAAGATGAAAAGAGACGCCATCGATTTCGGTTCCGACAGCATTCCGGGACTCTTCAGAAAAATATTCATTCCTACATTGATAGGGATGGCCTGTATGGCAGTGATGACGACCATCGACGGGGTGTTTGTCGGCCACGGGGTGGGGAGCGACGCGCTCGCCGCCGTCAATATATTCGCACCTTTCTGGATGATTATGACCGGGTTAGGGATGCTGTTCGGCATCGGCTGCTCGGTCGTTTCTTCCGTCCATCTATCCCAAGGCAACGAGAAGGCGGCACGCATCAATATGACACAGACGTTGATTTTCGGTGTGCTTGTCACTGTGGCCCTGACGATTTTGGTCCAGAGCCACAGCACCAAGAGTGCCTGTCTTCTCGGCTCATCGGACAGACTTCTGCCGTACGTCCTTGACTATCAGAAATGGCTTTCCTACGCATTCTGCGCATTGTTCCTCCAGTCGGTCGGACTGTTGATCATCCGTCTGGACGGCTCGCCGAAGTACGCTTCCGCAGCTGCGGCGATTCCATCCATCGTGAATGTCGTGCTGGACTATGTGTTCCTGTTCATCCTTGACAAAGGACTTGAAGGAGTCGCCGTCGCCACCTCGATCGGATGCTGGACCGGAGGCCTTATGGTGCTGTTTTACATACTGTTCCTGTCCAAGACAATGAGACTCTACCCATTGAAGATGTCGTGGAAAAGCCTTTGCCTGTCGTTGCGCAACCTGTGGTACCAGTTTCGTCTCGGACTGTCTGCTTTCCTTGGCGAGATCAGCATCTCGATACTTATATTCGTGGGAAACTATGTGTTTATGAAATATTTAGGAGAAGACGGTGTGGCGGCGTTTTCCATCGCCTGCTACATTATGCCGTTCATCTTTATGACCGGAAACGCGATCTCGCAGTCCGCACAGCCGATTATCAGTTTCAACCACGGTGCCGGTAACCGTAACCGTGTGCTGGAAGCTCGCAAATTCTCTCTGCTAACTGCCTTTGCGCTTGGAATTGTGGTCTCTCTGGCCTTGGTGTTCGGTATCAGTTATGTGGCGGCACTGTTCCTCAGCAAAGACGCTCCTGCATATTCAATAGCGGCTCACGGTGTGCCTCTGATGGCCATCGGATTCACGTTGTCGATTGTGAACGTCGCTGCCATAGGCTATTACCAAAGTGTGGAACGCGCGCTTCCGGCGACCATTTTCTCGCTTTCGCGCGGGGTAATATTCCTTGTGCCTTGCTTTCTTGTCATCCCACTTTTTGCCGGTGTGAACGGAATTTGGCTCGCTCTGCCGGCGACAGAGGCGCTGACATTCCTTTCGATTGTCTCTTTCAGTCTTTTCAGGAAGCGCCAGACCGCAAAGCGGTGAATTTATATTCATTGAATATTTTGCCGCTTATTCCCATTTTTTGCGTACATTTGCAAAACAAACGGACTTCCTTATGCTTGACGTGACTTTAATACCTTTGAGCGGCAGTGCGTCCCAGGATGCACAGTGGGAATGTTCTTCCATTGACTTTCACCGACCATTTCATCACTGTTTGAGATGGTCGTTTTTTTTGAATGCCCCCTGTTATTCTTCACGACCACCTGAATAAGAAAAGGAGGCACGCAGTGCCGACAGGGCCTCCCAGCGAGGGAGGCGGTGGAGGATGGCGCTCCCACCGGGAGCTGGCGCGAAGCGACTGAGGGGTGGAATAAGTTGAAAAGTCTGTTTTTAGGAAAAAGTTGGATTTAGTTATAAGTCAAAAATTATTGACAAGGAAATGAAAGAAAGAAAAGGCGCGACATTAAAGTTGGAGAACGGGGCGGAGTTCCGTGGATTCTCCTTCGGCTACGACGGCCCGGCTGACGGGGAAGTCGTCTTCTCGACCGCGATGGTAGGCTATCCGGAAAGTCTTACGGACCCTTCCTATTCAGGGCAGATACTCTGTGTTACCTACCCATTGATAGGTAATTACGGCGTACCACAGGAAGGAGCGGATGAACTGGGAATCTCAAAGAATTTCGAATCGGAACAGATCTGGGTGAGGGGAGTCGTCATAAGCGACTATTCCTTCGACTACAGCCACTGGAATGCGGTCAAGAGCCTCGACGAGTGGCTGAAAGAGCAGAAGATTCCTGGAATATTCGGGATCGACACCCGCGCCGTCACGCAACTTCTCCGCGAGAAGGGCTCGATGCTTGGAATGATTGTTCCGGACGGCGTCGAGAAGGATTTTCCGATCGATGACCCTAACCTCGCCAACCAGATCGCCATCGTCAGCTGCAAGGATGTCATTGAATATGGCAGCGGCTCCAAGACTGTCGTGATGGTTGACTGCGGAGTCAAGCACAACATCCTCAGATGCTTTATGGAGAGGGGAGTGAAAGTAGTCAGAGTGCCTTGGGACTACGATTTCAACAAACTTGACTACGACGGCCTCTTCATCTCGAACGGCCCTGGCAACCCGCAGTTCTGCAATGTCACCGTAGCTAACCTGCGCAAGGCGATGGAAGGCGACAAGCCAATTTTCGGAATATGTATGGGCAACCAGCTGCTCGCCAGAGCCGGCGGGGCCAACACCTATAAATTGAAGTACGGGCACCGCAGTCATAACCAGCCTGTACGTATGGTCGGCACGAACCGCTGCTTCATCACCTCGCAGAACCACGGATTCGCGGTTGACGACAAGACCCTCGGAGCTGATTGGGAGCCTTGGTTTGTGAATATGAACGACGGCACCAACGAAGGCATCCGCCACAAGACCAAGCCTTTCTGCTCGGTACAGTTCCACCCGGAAGCCTCCAGCGGCCCGACCGACACGAACTTCCTGTTTGACGAGTTTATCAGCAAATTGTAACTTTCGGATAAAGAAGAATTTATGAAAAACACGAATATAAAGAAGGTTTTGATCCTCGGATCAGGCGCACTCAAGATCGGTCAGGCGGGAGAGTTTGACTATTCCGGCTCACAGGCCCTCAAGGCCCTGCGCGAGGAGGGCATCGAGACAGTCCTGATCAATCCTAACATCGCCACCGTGCAGACTTCGGAAGGCGTGGCCGACAAGATCTACTTCCTGCCGGTAACCCCGTTCTTTGTCGAGAAGGTCATCGCCAAGGAGCAACCTCAGGGCATTCTCCTCTCGTTCGGTGGCCAGACAGCACTGAACTGCGGCGTGGAACTGTACGAGAACGGAATACTTGACAAATACAATGTCCAGGTTCTCGGAACTCCGGTCCAGGCGATTATGGACACAGAGGACCGTGACCTCTTCATAAAAAAACTGGACGAGATCGGTGTGAAGACCATCAAGTCACACCCTGCCTCCAACATAGAGGAGGCCCGCAAAGCCGCCCACGAGCTCGGATTCCCACTCATCGTGCGCGCCGCCTACGCCCTCGGCGGACTCGGCTCAGGCTTCTGCGACAACGATGAGCAGCTCGACGAACTCTGCGAAAAAGCCTTCTCTTTCTCCCCGCAAGTACTTGTCGAAAAGTCACTTAGAGGCTGGAAGGAGATTGAATATGAAGTTGTCCGCGACCGTTATGACAACTGTATCACGGTCTGCAATATGGAAAACTTCGACCCGCTCGGAATCCACACCGGAGAGAGCATCGTCGTGGCTCCGTCCCAGACCCTATCCAACAACGACTACTATTTCCTGCGCGAACTTTCCATCAAGATCGTCCGTCACATCGGAATAGTTGGTGAGTGCAATGTCCAGTACGCCTACGACCCTGACGCTATGGACTACCGCGTCATCGAGGTGAACGCCCGCCTGAGCCGCTCATCGGCCCTGGCCTCTAAAGCAACTGGCTATCCACTCGCATTCGTGGCCGCGAAACTCGGCCTGGGTTACGGTCTGTTCGACCTTAAGAACTCTGTCACAAAGACAACTCCGGCATTCTTCGAGCCGGCTCTTGACTACATCGTCTGCAAGATTCCTCGTTGGGACCTTAGCAAATTCCACGGCGTTTCACGCAAAATCGGCTCCTCGATGAAATCCGTGGGCGAGGTTATGGCCATCGGCCGCAGCTTCGAGGAGGCCATCCAGAAGGGCCTCAGGATGATCGGCCAGGGGGCGCACGGATTCGTCGGCAACAAGGAATTCCAGGTCGCCGACTTGGAGGAGGCTCTCCGGGAGCCGACCGACAAGCGTATATTCGTGATCTCCAAGGCTATGCGCGCCGGCTACACGGTAGATCAGATCCACGACCTCACCAAGATCGACAAATGGTTCCTCAATAAGCTGGAGAACATCGTGAAGACCTACGAGGACATGAACTCCTACGACACTCTTGAGGACATGCCGGTGGAGCTCCTGCGCCTTGCCAAGCAGGAGGGCTTCTCCGATTTTCAGATCCAGAGAGCCATCTGGAAGGACAAAGGAACCTCGACAGCCAACATGGATGTTGTCCGTGAACATCGAAAATCACACGGCATCGTCCCTGTCGTGAAGCAGATAGACACCCTCGCCGCCGAATTCCCGGCACAGACGAACTACCTCTACCTGACCTACAACGGCACGAAGAGTGACATTGAATATGAGCGTGACGGCAAGTCGGTGATTGTCCTCGGTTCGGGAGCCTACAGGATCGGTTCGTCCGTGGAATTCGACTGGTGCTCGGTGACCTGCCTCCAGACAATCCAGAAGCAGGGCTACAGGGGAGTGCTGATCAACTACAACCCGGAGACCGTCTCCACAGACTACGATATGTGCGACAGGCTCTATTTCGATGAGCTTACCTTCGAGAGGGTGATGGACATCATCGACCTTGAGACTCCTCACGGTGTCGTTGTCTCCGTGGGCGGCCAGATTCCTAACAATCTCGCCCTCAAGCTTCACAAGCACAACGTTCCGATTCTCGGCACCTCCGCCGAGGACATCGACAAGGCCGAGGACCGCCACAAATTCTCCAGCATCGTGGACAACCTCGGGGTTGACCAGCCTGAATGGAGTGAGCTTACGACCATCGACGAGGTGGACAATTTCATCAGGAAGGTTGGCTTCCCTGTGCTGGTGAGACCGTCGTACGTGCTTTCCGGAGCCGCTATGAATGTCTGCCACGACGAGGAGAAACTCCGTCACTTCCTCAGCCTGGCGGCGGAAGTATCTCAGGAGCACCCGGTTGTCATCAGCAAGTTCTATATGCGTAGCAAGGAGATCGAGTTCGACGCTGTCGCCGACAATGGCGAAATCCTCGCCTACGCTATCTCGGAGCACATTGAATATGCCGGTGTTCATTCCGGTGACGCCACCATCCAGTTCCCGCCTCAGAAACTCTATGTCGAGACCGTTCGCAGGATCAAGAAGATCGCCCGTGCCATCGCCGGCGCGCTCAGCATCTCCGGTCCGTTCAATATCCAGTTCCTCGCTCGTGAGAACGCCATCAAGGTCATAGAGTGTAACCTGCGGGCATCCAGGAGTTTCCCGTTCGTGTCCAAGGTGCTGAAGATCGATTTCATCGAGCTGGCTACCAAGGTTATGCTGGGTCTCCATCCTGCGGCTCCGCAGAAGAGTGCCTTCGACCTTGACTATGTAGGCGTGAAGTCCTCGCAGTTCTCGTTCGCGAGACTCGAAGAGGCTGATCCGATGCTTGGTGTCGATATGTCTTCGACCGGTGAGGTCGGCTGTCTGGGCGATGACCTTAATGAGGCTTTGCTGAAATCAGTGCTTTCAGTCGGCCAAAGGATTCCGGAGAAGAGGGTTCTGCTCTCGACCGGTGATCCGCTCCAGAAGGCTGATATGCTGAGGGCCTGCCGACTTCTCGTCGAGAAGGGTTATGAGCTTTACGCCACAGGTGGCACGTATAAGTATCTTGTAGAGAACAGTGTTCCGGCGACGAAGGTGCTCTGGCCAAGCGAGTGTGACAATCCTAATTTCAAGGGACGATTCAAACCAGCTTTGGAAATGATTCAGAACAAAGAAGTTGATATGGTGATCAATATCCCGAAAAACTTCTCGGCTCTGGAACTTTCCAACGGCTACCAGATCAGAAGGGCAGCCATAGACTTCAACGTCACCCTCTTCACGAATGCCCGCCTCGCCACCGCCTTCATCCGCGCTTTCTGCTCCACCAGCATAAACGACATCCAAATCAAGTCCTGGGATCAGTATTGATTCTATGATATGATTCAACAGAATGGCAGTTACCTCCAGCGATCCTCCCCACTCCGTGGGTCCCCTCCCTCTTCGGGAGCCAAAGTCGCTTGCGGCAACTGCCATTCTGTTGAATAAGTGTATTATCTGATTAATTTGAAAGCCGTTTTAATTTGTTTATCAGAAGTTTTTTGCCTCAAGTAATATCACAAACAAATAATAGCGATGATTTGTTCAATCAGTTCCTTTTAGCGGAATATTTGGTGCGGCAGACTATGGCCGCCCGTGGCCATATGAACGGGTGGCCCGCTGTAGGCGGGACGGGATGGAGCGCGCAGCGCGGAAGTCTGCAGTACCAAATATTCCGCTATGGAATCTATACTAAAAAAGGCGACTGAAAAATATTCAATCGCCTTTATTCATATATTCTTGAATCAATTAGAACGTGTCGTAGTACTTGGCGTCACGAGGGGTGACTTTGTTCATATTCTCAAGGAGAAGATCATTGGTCTTGTACTCGTCCATCAACTGAAGCATAAAGTTCATCGCCTCGGTAGGATTCATATCCGCAAGAAGCTTGCGCAGGATCCAGATTCTGTTGGCCGCCTCACGGCTGTATAGCAGATCATCACGACGCGTGCTGGAAAGAACCACATTGACGGCAGGGAATATACGCCTGTTGGCGAGGGTCCTGTCAAGCTGAAGCTCCATATTGCCGGTACCCTTGAACTCCTCGAAGATCACATCATCCATCTTGGAACCTGTCTCAGTCAAGGCCGTCGCAAGGATTGTCAGCGAACCGCCACCCTCGATGTTACGCGCCGCACCGAAGAAACGCTTAGGCTTCTGCAGGGCATTGGCGTCCACACCTCCGGTCAAAACCTTACCGGAAGCCGGCTGCACTGTGTTGTACGCACGGGCCAGACGGGTGATGGAATCAAGCAGGATCACAACATCGTGACCACACTCCACAAGTCTGCGTGCCTTCTCCAGAACCATATTCGCGACCTTCACGTGCCTCTCGGCCGGCTCATCGAAAGTCGAGGCCACCACCTCGGCCTTTACGCTGCGGCTCATATCGGTAACCTCCTCAGGACGCTCGTCGATAAGAAGCACGATCTCGTAAACCTCCGGATGATTGTCCGCGATCGCGTTGGCGATTGACTTAAGCAGCATTGTCTTACCGGTCTTCGGCTGCGACACGATCAAGCCACGCTGGCCTTTTCCGATAGGAGTGAACATATCCACGATACGGCACGAAGGATCGCTCTGATGGCCGTGACCAAGAAGATTGAACTTTTCCTCCGGGAACAGCGGGGTGAGGAAATCAAACGGCACCCTGTCACGGATGTAGTCAGGAGTACGTCCGTTGATGTACTTGATCCTCACGAGAGGGAAGTACTTGTCACCCTCCTTAGGAGGACGGATCTCACCGGTGACGGTGTCACCGGATTTGAGGGCATTATTCTTTATCTGACTCTGGCTGACATAGATGTCGTCAGGGGAGTTGAGATAATTGTAGTCCGAAGAACGGAGAAAACCATAACCGTCCGGCATGATCTCCAGAACACCCGTCGCCTCCACAGTACCGTCAAACTCGATTTCCGGAGCTTTCGTCCTTTGATTTGGATTCTGGAAATTCTGTTGGGGCTTCTGCTGCTGGTTCGGGTTCTGTCCGTTGTTCTGCCCCTGGAACTTGTTCTTCTGCTTTCTGCGGGTAACATCAGCATGAGCCGCCGGATCATCCTTCAGATCATCAAAAAGCGCATGAATGAACTCCTTGCCATTTACCGGCTTGTCGGCTGAAGTCTGAGCATCGGGCTGTTGAGTGACTTCGGTGGCGGCAGCCTCCACAGATTCCGGCTTATTCTCCTCCACCGACGCAGCGGTCTCAACCTGAGTCTGAACCATAGCGGATTTAGGCTTACGTCCTCTTTTTTTAGGAGCCGGTTTAACCTCCGTTCCTTGAGCGGCGATAGGTTCCGCCTTTTGTTCTGAATTTTCCGCCTTGTCAGTCTTGACCTCCGGCTTCTGCTGCGGTTTAGCCTTTTTCTCATCTTTCCTGGTGTCAGCCGACTTGGTATCCTGAACGCCGGATTGTTCCGGAAGCGGATTCTTGCGAGGCCTTCCACGTTTGGCTTTTGGTTTCTCTATCGGTTGAAGAGACGCGGCGGCAGCCTGCGCGTCAAGTATAGCATAGGACAGATTCTCATCAGTGAATTTCTTGATGTTCTTAATCTGATGCTCCTGAGCGACTTTTTCAAGCTGCTCTCTGCTCATCTGAGTGAGTTCAAATAAATTATAAGGCATAAATTTAAAATGAATCCGATGTAAGAACCGGATATGATTTCAGAAAAGTTATAGTGGATATAATAGCCCAAAGGCTTACGCTGAAAATGTCAGCATGCAAATATAAGATATTTATGATAAACATCCAACTATTTATCCCAGTAACTCGTACTTTTCTTGAATCTCAGCAAGTCAGCCAAAGCCGCCGCGTTCGCAGAGATGAGGAATGAATATGACTGGTACATTCCAGAAGGCACCCAAGAGACGGAAATATTGAAGCAATGCAGATCGTACCTGAAAGAGAACTGCGTCGTGGTCATCTTCATCGCTGTGAAATCCCATCCTGACTGCGCCTGCACAGACATCTTAGGGGTCAGTTGAATATTTCCTTGAACACCGAGTGTCTGGGTGTATTTATCCTTCTTGCTGAGCTGGTTGTTGGCGTAGTTGTACGACCGGCTCATCGAGAAGCTATAGTTGAAGTTAAGGCTCCACGGAACGTTAGGATTCGTATAATACAACCATCCGCCAGGAATATATTCACCGGTCAAAGGATGATAGTATATTCTTCTGTAGTAGTCGGCCGGATTGCCGGAGCCACCACCGTCCCCGCCTGAAGATTTCGAACCGTCGTTGCCTTTGACAGTGCCTTTGCCGGACAATGAATATGACACAGAGGTGCTGACGTTGGTGAGCCTGAGAGGCACGCCTGTCTCCAGAAGGTTATATTTGTTGACCCGCTGTCCTCTCTCGTTGATGGCATACGGGTCGAAGTTCATGTTGCCGTTGATTCCAAGTTTGCCGAAAATAGAGGTGGACATGGACAGTCCCACATTGTTCATCTTGAGGGAATCTGCCAGGAAGTTATAGCCTGTGGAGAAGTTGAACTGATCAAGGATCTTCACTTTCTTCGATCCTGTGCCTGTCGTGTCTTTCATGTCACGCACCTTGGCTTCAAGGTTGTTGCCGAGCGAGATGCTCATGGTGGCGGATTTGCCCTTGCCTGGAGCCGAGTTGATCTGTCCCTGGTAAATGTTGTAGTCGTAGGATTTCTGCACGCCGAGAGTATCCACATAATTGAACGTGCGCCATCCGTTGAAGGCTTTGCCTTTCTCAGGACTGAAGCTCATGCTGACGCTCGGAGAGACGACATGACGAAGTGCCTGTATCTTATGATACTTGCCGAAATTGTACATTCCGTAGATCCGCGTGCTCATCGAAAGTGAACCGGAATAATTGTGTGTGGCGCCGAAGGTGCCGAACTGTTTGCCCATCTCGGTCTTCACGCTGTTTGTCTCTGGATCGAAATACGCCTCGCTCTTGCGGAAAAACCAGTTCATGCCGTAACTCACATTAGGGGCCACATTCAGGTATTTGAAAAGAGTGAAATCCGGCAGTTTTATCGAAAAATTATGAGCCACGCCATTCTGGAACTTGTCAATAAAGCCAGGTTCTCCGAACTCCGAGGCCTTGAAATTGATCTTGTTCTGGATGGATGTGTTGTAACCCAGGGCGAATTTCTCGTAGAAACGCTCTTTCCCGACCCTGTTCTTGATCTTGAAAGGATAGAATGTGGAGACAGAGAAAGTGATGTTAGGCAGTGTGAATGTGTATGAGCTGTCCCTTGAGTTCTGGCTGTGCAGGGCGTTGACCGACAGGTTGAACTTTCCGTTCCAGTTCTTTGAGTATGAGATGGAAGACGAGATCTGGTTCTGGAGAGCCTCCGACACCGAATGCGAGTTGTATCGGCTGTTGGAAGGGCTGGAGAAATTGACCGACGCCGAGAATGATGTTCCAGGGTGAGCCTTGGAATCCTGTGAGTGGGACCACCTTACTCCGAAGTTCTTGCTCTGGAAGAAGTCCGTGCTCCCTTTCTCGCCTGTCTGGTCGACTGAATAGTTGACGGCCAGGTTGCCGGTGAACTTGTACTTCACCATGTACCTTGAGTTAAGATTGGCCGCCCAAGAGCCAAGGGTGTAATAGTCACCTGTCAACGACATGTCAAAATAGTCTCCCAGAACGAAGTACATGCCGGCGTCCCTCAGGTAGAAACCACGCGCGTTCTCCTCTCCGAAAGACGGCATTAGAAGTCCGGTGGCTCTGTCAGGACGCTTGGGGATGAATCCGAACGGGATTCCTATCGGGAGATCCACATCCTCCACAACGAGATGCGCCGGACCGAACACCGTCTTCTGGGATGGTTTGGTGACAACTTTCGCCGAAGACAGCTTAAGGTAATAGTGCGGATGCTCAAGATCGCAGACCGTGTACTTGCCTTTGGTTATGTTGATGGACTTGTCCGGCATCATCTTGATGTTCTTCCCGTGAAGGATGCCGTCATCCTCCTTCGTTATCATGTTCGTGATCCTGGCCTTGCGGGTGTTGAAATTGTACCGGACCTCTTCCATGTTGAATGTCTGGCCGCCCTGGGTCATCTCCGGCTGCCCCTTCCACTCTTGGGCAAGGCTGTCGTAGGTGCCTCTGGCATAGACGGTGCCGGTGGACATGTCATATTCCATGTAGTCAGCCTTCAGTTTGATGTTCTCGTAGGAGACCTCGACGTCTCCCCAGTAATACATCTTGCGTTGACCGTTGGAAAAATCCTGCCTTATGGAATCTTTCGCTCCTGAGAATGCCGGTCTGGTAAGCGAGCTTTTGTCAAGAAGAAACAACGAGTCTGCCCTTGATGTTGAGTCAGCCACCCTTAGGGAATCTCTTCTGCGGGCGATTGAGTCTTCCGCGGGCGGCAAGGAATCCTTCGCCTGTGGCAAGGTCCCGGCGGCTGGACTGATGGAGTCCGGCGTAAACTGAGCCACAGAGGCCTTTTTCAGACTCCTGTTCCTCCTCACATCCTGCCCGAACATTGTCAGTCCAGTCAGCGCGGCAAGAGCCGCCACGAGGATAATATTATATGTATGCTTCTTGAATTGCAATTATTTTATAAATTTGCAAAAGACAAATATACTACATATTTTGGATTTACATCGCAATTTTCTTGCCGTACTTACGGCACTGTCGCTTTCAACGGCCGGATTTTTCGCTTATGCACAAAAGAATCCGTCGGCTTCGATACGTTTGTCAACCGTGGTCATAGACCCCGGTCACGGTGGCAAGGACTCCGGCTGCATAAGCCCGAGCGGAAAGACAATGGAGAAGACCTTGGTGCTGGACATATCCAAACGACTGGCCGATATGATCAAGGCAGGCTACCCGGATGTGAAGGTCATAATGACCAGAAGCGACGACACGTTTGTCACACTTCAAGGGAGGGCGGACATAGCGAACGCGAACAACGCGAACCTGTTCATCTCCGTCCACGTGAATTCCGTGCCAGGGAAGAAGAACGGCCCAAACGGCTATTCTGTGCATATCCTCGGCCAATACAACAGCAAGAACAAGGACATGTACGCCGGGAATATGGACGTGGTGCGCAGGGAGAACTCAGTCATAAAGCTTGAGGACGACTACACCACCCGCTATGAAGGCTTCGACCCGAACGATCCGGAGTCCTACATATTTATGAATCTGATGCAGAACGCCTACCTGGAGCAAAGCTTCAAGTTCGCCCAGGCAGTGGACAAGGAAATGAAGGGAGGAACGTTCCAGCATAGCCGAGGAATATCCCAGGATGCGTTCTACGTCCTGTGGCGTACGGCGATGCCATCAGTGCTCATAGAATGCGGATTCCTGTCCAACTCCGCCGACCGCGAGGCCCTGATCACCGAAAAGGGACGAGCCCGGATCGCTTCAGACATCTACGATGCGTTCAAAATCTACAAGAAGGAATATGACGGCTCGGACGCTGTCAAAGGCTCCGTAAAGGCAAAAAGCACAGGCTCTGAATCAAGCGTGGCTGAAGATGGGGTAACGGAAGTGTCTGTAAAAGAGGCTGCTTCGATTGTTTATGGAACTCAGGTTCTGGTATCTTCCAAATCAATGCCCGGCAACGATCCTTTCTTCAAAGGATATGACGTTATCAAGATTCCGGCCGGAAGACTTTTCAAGTATATCATAGGCTACTCTTCAGACTTGAACACAGCCAAGGAGATGAACCGCTCACTGAGCCGCGATTTCAAGGACTCATTTCTTGTAAAGGTTGAGAACCATACCGCGGAACGTCTGAGATAGCCCTTCTGAAATCCCGTTCTTTCACTTAATCAAAGCGTTGGAGGGACGGGATTTTTATTTTAGATAAATTCTAATTTATAACTCGCTTGATAATAGCCGATTTAAGAAAATTTTTAGTCGTAAAATATTGATTACGTTAATATTACATAATTTAATTAGTGCTAAAGTAGGTTCATATAAGGAAAATAAAAATCAAAAACAATACAAAAAAAGATTTTTTATGAATTAATTTTCCCCCAATTTTGCACAAGCAAAAACGAAGAGGGAACAATTCTCTTATAATTCAAATTAATTCATTTAAAGAAATGGCTGAACTGGAAAGACATATCTCTGTCTGGAATGAGTGTCTTAGGATTTTTGAGCAGAACGTTGAACCGAAACAGTTTGACGTCTGGTTCAAGACTATAGTTCCCGTTTCTCTCGAAGGCTCTACATTGACGGTCGAGGTTCCGACCGATTTCTTCAGAAGCTATCTTGAAGACGCTTTCCTACCAATAATAAAGATGACACTCCGAAGAGTGATCGGGCAGGACGCAAGGCTGCTCTACAAGATCCATCCTGTACAGAAGGAACGCGCGATGGTATTCACCGCGTCGCACGGCAACGTACCGGAGAACAAGCCGGTGACGATCAACACGTTCCAGCCATCGGGCAATCCGAGTCCGTTCGTCTTTCCGGGGATCCAGAAACTCAAGATCAACCCGAGGCTGAACCCGGTCTATTGCTTTGACAACCTTATAAAAGGGGAGTGCAACAAGATGGGCTACAATGCGGGAATAAGCATCTCAGACAAGCCTGGCAAGACTCCGTTCAACCCGTTGTTCATCTTCGGTGGCCCGGGACTTGGCAAGACCCATCTCGCGCAGGCGATCGGTATCGCCATCCACGAAGCCTACCCGGATCTTGTTGTCCTCTATGTCACCGGCAACGAGTTCAGGACCCAGTACGTCAATGCGGTCAGTGTACAGAACAAGCTGACTGACTTCATGGCCTTCTACATGAGGATCGATGTCCTCATAATGGATGACATCCAGGAACTGAACGGCCCAGCCTCGCAGAACGCGTTCTTCAACATATTCAATCATCTTCATCAGTCCGGCAAGCAGCTGGTGTTCACCTCCGACCGCTCTCCGGCAGACTTGAAGAACTTCGAGGAGAGGCTGCTTTCGCGCTTCAAGTGGGGCTTGTCCATCGAATTGGCCAAGCCTGACCACGACACAAGGCTGGCCATGCTGAAGGCAAGATGCGTCCGCGAGGGTGTATCCGTCAGCGATGAGGTGCTGGAGCTTCTTGCGAACAGGATACGCTCGAACTTCAGGGAATTGGAAGGAGCGCTTATCTCTCTGATTGCCAACGCCACCCTTTGCCACGAGGAAGTCACGAAGGAATTGGCCGAACAGGTCACCGGCAACATCGTAAGCGAGGATCGGAATGAAATCTCCATCGACAAGGTTCAGGAAGTTGTCTGCGAATATTTCAACATCACCCGCGAGACCCTGCTCTCCAAATCAAGGAAGAGGCAGATCGTCCAGGCCAGGCAGATAGCCATGTACATGAGCCGCAACCACATAAACGGCTGCTCCCTGTCAACGATTGGTATGGAACTTGGAGGGAAAGACCACGCTACAGTGCTGCACGCCTGCACGACTGTGTCGGACCTTATGACAACAGACAAGATGTTCAAGCAATACGTGACCGACATAGAAAAGATGCTTGTGCCTGTGGCAAGATAATAAAGGTGCCAAATGAATTCAGAAAAAGTACTCTCAATCTTCAAGGAAATCACACGGATTCCAAGGGAGTCCGGACACGAAGAGCCGATGACTGCCTTTCTTCAGCGTTTCGCCGGGGAGAGGCATCTTGAATGCAAAACCGACAAGACAAACAATGTCTGCATAGTCAAGGAAGCCAGCAAAGGCAAGGAGAATGTGCCTACGCTCGTTCTTCAGGGACATCAGGATATGGTCTGCGAGAAAAGAAGCGGCGTTCAGCACGACTTCCTCAAGGATCCTATTGAATATGTCATCGAGGATGGCTGGATGGTCGCCAAGGACACCACGCTCGGGGCCGATGACGGAATCGGTGTCGCCGCGATGCTCGCGCTTCTGGACAGTGACCTTCCGATGGGGAAGATCGAGTGCGTGTTCACCATCTCTGAGGAGACCGGAATGGACGGGGCCTTCGGAATGGAACCGGGCTTCTTCACCGGCAGGACTCTCATCAATCTGGACTCTGAGGATGAGGGGCAGATGTTCATCGGTTGCGCCGGCGGCCTTGACACGACAGCCGTGTTCAATTACAAACAAGAAGATTTCAAAGAAGGCTATAAGCCGGTAAGACTGGAGATAGGCGGAGCGCTTGGCGGACACAGCGGAGATGACATCAACAAGGGCCGCGCGAACACGGTGCAGCAGATGGCGCGTTTCCTATATTCAGAAATGGCTTATGGACTTCAGCTTGTTATGCTGAAAGGCGGCAACAAGCCGAACGCGATAGCGAGGGAGTGCGAGGCAATCATCACCGTTCCGGATGCGGACGCCACAATCGCGAGACTCACCTCGTTCGGCAAGGATCTGAGGAATGAATATTTCAGGACGGATCCAGATTTGAGCTTCAGCGGCGAGACGTACAGATGCACCGAGAAGCCGATCCAGAGCGATGTCGCAAGGAGGCTGATCGCATCTCTCTTCGCCTGCCCGCACGGAGTCGAGACTATGAGCCAGGACATTCCGGGACTCGTGGAGACTTCGACAAACCTGGCGGCCGTAAGGATGAACAAGCAGGGAAGGATCGAGGTCATCACAAGCCAGCGCAGCTCGACCGGTTCGGCAAGAAAGATGATGGCCGCCAAGGTGGAGGCCAACTTCCTGCTCGCCGGAGCCGAAGTGACCCATCTTTCTGAATATCCAGGGTGGAAGCCGAACCTCGATTCCCACATTCTGCGCGTGTGTGTGGATTCGTACAAGAAACTGTTCGGATGCGAGCCGGAGGTCAAGGCCATTCACGCCGGACTTGAGTGTGGACTTTTCGGGGAGAAGTTCGGGGATCTGGATATGATTTCCTTCGGTCCGACCCTCAGGGGTGTGCACGCTCCGGGCGAGAAGCTTGAGCTTGCGTCCCTTGACAAGTTCACCGAGCATCTTGTCGATGTCGTCACGAATTTTGAATAATATGGTAAAGATAGCCCCTTCAATACTATCCGGCAATTTCCTCAATCTGGAGCCGGACATCAGGATGGTCAACGGGAACGCCGACCTGATCCACATCGATGTGATGGACGGCAGTCTCGTACCGAACATCTCGTTCGGGTTTCCGGTGATGGAGGCGATCGCCAAGGCCGTGACCGTCCCGATGGACGTCCACCTGATGATCATCAATCCGGACAAGTACATCGAAAGATTCGCCAAATGCGGAGCGAACCTGATAAGCTTCCATCTGGAGGCCGCTGACCAGGCCGGCAAGGATCCAAAGGAGATCATAGGGATGATCAAAGACTGTGGAGCGAAAGCCGGACTTGCGATCAACCCGGATGTGCCCGTCGAAAGGCTTTTCCCATACATCGAGGATGTGGACTTCTTCCTGATAATGTCGGTATTCGCCGGATTTGGGGGACAGAAATTCATCCCGGAATCCATCGACAGGATCAAAACTCTGAAGGCAGAGATGGACAGAAGGGGAGTCGTGAAGGACATCGAGGTTGACGGCGGGGTGTCATCCGCCAACGCAAGGATTCTGGCCGAAGCCGGAGCGACAATGCTTGTGGCCGGAAGTTCGGTATTCAAGGCGGAGGATCCTGCCAAGGCTATTGCTGAGCTTCGTTAGATAACATAGCTTATTTCCTTAAAGGCGAACTCTAAACGTTCGCCTTTTTCTGTTTCGAGACAGAGCAGGCCACGGTCGGTGACACCAACGATTCTCGCACGTATTGACGCGCCTGTCGAGCAGACTACATATTCATTGAAAGTGCCGACGCGGTAGAGTCTGCTGACATATTCCTCAGCGTTGTCGTAGTGTCCAAGCCTCCTTTTCAGGAAGCGGCAAAGTTTGGGAAGCTGGTCTTTGAGATCATATTCCCTGCCGGTCAGCATCGCCATCGAGACGGGGTTCAAAAGTTGTGGCGGAAACTCCTTTTGGTTGACATTCAGGCCGATTCCGATGACGCTTGCCGTCAGGGAGTCTCCGCAAAGGGTGTTCTCAATGAGTATTCCGCATATTTTCCTGTTCCTGACATAGATGTCGTTCGGCCATTTGACCGTGGCCACAATCCCTTCATATTCAAGGTAATCAAGCACGCCCAAGGTGACGCTCCGGCTTATCGGGAACTGCCTTGAGGCCTTCAATGGCGGATAGGCTCCGTCCCCAAACTTCATCACCAGAGAGAATGTGAGGTTTTCTCCGGGCCGTGCGGACCATGAATTACCCCGCTGGCCACGCCCTGAGGTCTGATGCAGAGCCGCCAGGACTGACAGATTGTCAATCCCTGAAATATTTCTTAGGGCTTCATTATTAGTCGAATCGACCTCATCGAGCCATTGTATGTCAACTTCCTCTTTCATTGGTTCAGAATTTGTCGTATATTTGTATATTTGATTGTAATTGCAAAAATATAAAACATTCTCAATATGATTACACACGATTTGCGGGTTATGGCCGACGCTATGCTCGACAAGAAAGCACAAAACGTAATTGACATAGATCTCAGGCCGCTGGGAACCGCAATCACTGACCATTTTATGATCTGCAACGCTGACTCCACAACCAACGTCAACGCCATAGCCGACAATGTCATCGACAAGATGCGGGAGGAAGGCAGAAAGCCTCTCCGTACCCAGGGTCTGGAGAATAATTTCTGGATAATCCTGGACTATGGGGATATCGTCGCTCATATATTCCTTACGGAATACCGCCAGTTCTACAGGCTGGAGGAGCTCTGGGCCGACGCTCCGCACAAGGAATACAAGGAGAGACGCGTTCCTAAAACAAAAAAGACAGAGACAGATGCCGAATAACGCAAATTCGCCGAAAGGCAATGATCCAAGAAGGAAGGTTATCCGCGTGAGATTCAATTTCTCGTGGCTTTACCTTATTCTTATCCTTGGCATAGGTTGGCTGCTGCTCAACAACAGCGGGGCCAATCCTCAGAAGATAGAATGGGCCGAGGTCCAGGAGATGTTCCTCAAGGGCGACATCAAGGAGATTGATTTCGTGAGGAACGACTTCAAGGGCAACATCACCGTGCGCCCGGACAGGCTCAACAAATATGCTGACAAGTTTGGCGGCAAGGTTCCGGCCAGCTCGCCTCATTTCATATTCCTGGTCTCCGACAAGTTCGACGCCGAGAAGGAGTTCGGTGAGCTGAACGCCAAGCTTACTCCGGACGAGAGTCAGGTCAAGATCGTGATGGAGAACGACAGCAGGATGTGGTCAAACGTCCTTGAATGGATAATTTTCCCGATCCTGCTCATCGTTATGTGGATCTGGATGTTCCGTGGCTTCAGCAGGAATATG
>FR893169.1:18598-85454 GCA_000433355.1 Alistipes sp. CAG:435
TGCAGCAGGAATATGGGCGGAGGCAGCGGCGGTCCCGGCGGAGTGTTCAATGTCGGTAAATCCACCGGCAAGCTCGCCGACAAGGAGAAGGTCAACGTCACATTCAAGGATGTCGCGGGTCTGTACGGAGCCAAGGAAGAGGTGATGGAGATCGTGGACTTCCTCAAGAATCCTAAGAAATATACAGCCCTCGGAGGAAAAATCCCTAAGGGAGCCCTTCTGGTTGGCCCTCCGGGTACCGGAAAGACATTGCTGGCCAAGGCAGTGGCAGGGGAAGCCAACGTTCCGTTCTTCTCGATTTCCGGTTCGGATTTCGTAGAGATGTTCGTCGGTGTCGGTGCTTCCAGGGTCCGTGACTTGTTCCGTCAGGCGAAGGAAAAAGCTCCTTGCATCGTGTTCATCGACGAGATCGACGCTGTCGGAAGGGCCAGAGGGAAGAATGTCGGATTCTCTTCAAATGACGAGCGAGAGAACACTCTCAACCAGCTTCTTACCGAGATGGACGGATTCGACACAAATTCAGGTGTGATAATCCTTGCGGCCACAAACAGGGCTGACATCCTCGACAAGGCGCTTCTGCGCGCCGGACGTTTCGACCGCCAGATTCACGTGGATCTTCCGGAACTGAAGGAAAGGGAAGAGATATTCAAGGTTCACACACGCAACCTCAAGGTCGCTCAGGACTTCGACCTCGGATTTATGGCCCAGCACACGCCGGGCTTCTCCGGGGCGGACATCGCCAATGTCTGCAACGAGGCGGCGCTCACAGCGGCAAGAAGAAACAAGAAGGAGATTGATCGTCAGGATTTCCTTGACGCTGTTGACAGGATTGTAGGAGGACTTGAGCGCAAGGGCTCTATCATGACTCCGGCGGAGAAGAGGACGACGGCATACCATGAGGCCGGACATGCTACTGTGGGATGGCTGCTGCCATATTCAGATCCAGTGTTCAAGGTCAGTCTCATCCCGAGAGGGGATGCGCTCGGCTTGACTTGGTACCTTCCGGACGAGAGAAAGATCTTGTCCAAGTCATACCTTATGGACAAGATGTGCGCCTTGATCGGCGGACGTGTGGCCGAAGAGATCATCAACGGCGAGCCGGCAACCGGAGCGCTCAACGATCTTGAAAGGCTTACCCGTATGGCCTACAATATGGTCCAGTACTATGGTATGAGCGAAAAGGTCGGCGAGGTTTCGTTCTATGATTCGACCGGATCAAAGGGCTACGACCTCACCAAGCCTTACAGCGAGAAGACCGCCGAGCTTATGGACCAGGAGGTTAAGGATCTTGTCAAAGAGATTCACGACAGAACCTACAGGATTCTGACCGAGCATAAGGAAGGCTTCGTCAAGATGGCTCAGATTCTCCTTGAGAAAGAGGTGATCTTCGCCGAGGACATCGAGAAGATTTTCGGTCCGAAGGTGAAACCAGCTGAGGATGCGGAACCTGCCAAGGCTCAGGCAACCGAGAGTGACACACAGATAACCGAGGCTGGAAATGAATAACGTTGTCGTCAGATCCATTTCAGGCGTGGTCTTCATCCTTGCGATGTTGGCCTGCCTGATGTTCAATAAGTTCCTGTTCGCCGGACTGATAATATTCATAATGTCCGTGATGCTGCTGGAATTCTACCACATCACGATGGGGAACAGCTACACCTTCTCTAAGGTGCTGGCGATCATCGCCGCGATCTTCCTTTTCGGACTGCTGTTCGCCACGGCTTCCTATCATATTCCGATAAGATTCGTGGCCTTCGCGATGGTTCCGATCTTCATCGTGATGATCAACTCACTGTACGTCAAGGACAAGGATGAATACGGCAAATTCTCGAACATCTACACTGGGCTTTTGTACATCGCGGTTCCGATAGCGCTATCAAACCTCATCGCCTTTGACAAGGCCGGGAACTTCAGCGGCAACCTGCTCCTTTGCTTTTTCATCATAATATGGTGCTCGGATGTCGGGGCGTTCGCCTTCGGAATATCTCTCGGCAAGATATTCCCGCAAAAACTCTTTCCGTCCGTGTCGCCAAAGAAGACCTGGATCGGATTCATTGGCGGACTTGTCAGTTCGGTTCTGGCGGCGTTCGCTCTTTATGAGTTCGGAATATTGAAGTTTCCTCTCATCCACTGCCTCATCCTGTCATTTATAATGTCCGTGACCGGAGTCTATGGCGACCTGTTTGAGTCTCAATGGAAAAGAGTGTACGGAGTCAAAGACTCTGGAAAAATCATCCCTGGACACGGAGGCTTTCTGGACAGGTTCGACAGCACGTTGATGGCGATGCCGTTCGGGGCGATCTATCTGGCGATCTTTGATCTGCTATAATTAATAATAACTTGATAATCAATTAATGAATATACAAGCGATATGAAGAAGATAATAGTTGATAAGGACTCGCACGGAACGATAGGCATCAACTGGGCTGTGATAGCGGTCCTGATAGCGTGCACGTGGATATTCATACATAATCTGTTCATTTCAATCCCGATCACGGTCATCCTGCTCGCCTTTGCTTTCTTCGTTTTCTGGTTCCACAGGGTTCCGGAAAGGGTGATACCGGAGGGAGACAGCAAGATGATAACTTCCGTCGCCGACGGCAAGGTTGTGATCGTGGACCGGGTCTATGAGAAGGAATATTTCAAGGACGACCGCATCCAGGTGTCGATATATATGGACTTCTTCGATGTCCACACTAACTTCTGGCCGATGGACGGGGTGATTTCCTACTATAAATATCATCCGGGAAAGTATCTGCTTGCCTTCCTGCCAAAGGCCTCGGAAAAGAATGAGCATTCGTCCACGGCGATCTGCAATGAGCACGGTGAGATTCTGTTCAGGCAGATAGCCGGCACATTCGCCAGAAGGATTGTCTGCTACTCGAAAGAGAATTACGAGGTTGAGAGGGGGCAGCAGTGCGGGATCATCAAGTTCGGCTCACGAATCGACATATTTCTTCCGCTTGACGCTGATGTCAAGGTGAAAGAAGGTGATTTCACCAGAGCCTGCGAAACGGTTATCGCTGAGCTTAAATAATTTACTACTGATCTTTCTCGATCAGTTCAACAAGACGATCCACGGCTTCCGTGTCCTGAATATGCTTCAGCACGGGAGTCTTTCCTTTATAGATGGTGACCTTGTGGTTGCCTTCGCCGACATATCCCCAATCGGCGTCGGCCATCTCGCCGGGACCGTTCACGATGCAGCCCATCACGGCGATGACGGTGTTCTTAAGATGAGAGGTTCTGGACTTCACTTCCTCAAACGCCTTCTGGAGATCGTACATAGTGCGTCCGCATCCAGGGCAGGCGACATATTCCGGTTTGTAGAAGCGTCTTCTCGCCGCCTGCATCAATTCATCGACCAGATAGGCGCCAAGGCCGGATTCCTGAATCGAAATCTTGTCGCCGGAATCGTCCACGTACGTGCCAGTGAGTTCGAGCTCGTCCAAAGTCTTGTCCAACAGCCTCTTGCCGAAATCGCATGCAACATCTAACAAAAGTGTTTCCCGAGATGGGGCGTCGTAAACAGCGACAGCCTTGCGTCCCTGAAGGCTTATGGAAGTCATAGAGGAGACAATCTTGTGCCCATAACGCGCGGCAAGATAACGTGCGGCTGGAAGTTCATCCTCCGGATCCTCGGTCAGAGAGACGCGCACCGTATCACCGATTCCTTCAGACAACAGGGTAGATATCCCGACACAAGACTTGATCCTGCCGCTGTCCCCGTTGCCAGCCTCGGTCACACCGACGTGAAGAGGGTAAATCACCCCTTTTTCCTTCATCGCGGCCATAAGTTTTCGGTACGCTTCGACCATAACAATAGTGTTACTCGATTTTAGCGACACCACAACATTATGGAAATCAGCATCTTCACACATCTTCAACCATTCCAAGGCAGCTTTGGCCATCGCTTCCGGAGTGTTGCCGTATAGATTTGTGATGTAGTCACCCAAAGATCCGTGATTGACACCGATACGTATTGCCGTTCCATTTTCCCGGCAGACTTCGATGAGTCTGGCGAACTGTTTACGGGCTTCATTGTGGTCCCTGTGGAAATTTCCGGGATTGATTCTGACCTTCTCCACAAACGGAGCGACCATAATCGCTGTCTGTGAGGAAAAATGGATGTCCGCCACTATCGGTACATTGATTCCAAGTTCCTTCAACCGGGATTTAATGGACTTCACACACTCCACATCTGCGGGTCCCGGCACGGTTATGCGGATCATTTCCGAGCCAGCCTCATAAAGTCTGACACACTGTGCAACCGTCGCGTCCACATCTGAAGTGTGGGTGTTGCACATCGTCTGGACAACAATCGGGTTGCCCGCTCCGATCAGGACATTACCTGCCTTTGCCGTCAATGTTCTCATTCTGCGTTGGATAATAAACCTGTTGATAAGCCTCACGTCTCAGCTGAGCCTTGCCGCGGCCTGTTCTTCTTGTCAGTTGGAAATACATTCCCGCTGTCACCATGATATCAAACGGGTATGCGAAACGATAGTAATCCTTGCTGTAGTAATCAGGATCATAGATGGTTCCCCAGGAATATCTTACATTGGCGTTTATGTGGAACTCGACAGGATCGAAGACAAGTCCGAAACCAATTCCGCCGCAGATTCCGTAATCAAGCCTTCGGTCGGTGTCTTTGAATGAATTGACCAAAGATTCACTTACATAATCACCTGTACGTTTGATATTCAGTCTATAGCCGCCATAGATTCCAGCCTCCGCCATAACTTTGTAGTGAAGGCCGTCAAGATGGAGATGAGCCATGAACGGAATCTCCGCCACATCCATGATAGCCTGAGTCGCATTCTCGATGCTTGGAGTGACCTTTGTGTCTTTGTCTTCCTTGAACTTATAGCCTTCATGGCTGTACCGCAAGCCTACCTTGAAACCAAAATAAGGCATATACCCGAACATCTTGCCATAGCGGGTGTAGAATATTCCGAAAGTGTTCGGAGAGAACAATGTCGTCTGAGAATACGCCGGATTGAAAGACATACGGCTGAACGACACTCCATACTCCACTCCGATCAGGGAATAGTCGTTCACCTCAAAGACCCGGTTGAGCTTGACTGTGTCCAGATACGCGTCTGAATACGCCTCCGCCGGTGCCTTCAGACTGTCCAAAAGCACAGGTTCCGGCTTGACCTTACGCACACGGCCCCGGGACTTCACCTTGGACTGGACATTGACCGTATCCACCGGATTCTGCCCGATGGCCACTGAACAGACCAAGATGGCGAACGCTGTAAGAATATATTTGATTGTCCTCATGTTAAGTGTCATTATTTGAAGAATGTCGCCAGATCCAGTTCCTGTTCTATCTCGCTTCTTTCCGGAATATCGAACAGATCGCTGTCCTTCGTCATCAGGAACTTCACCTTTTCAGGCTGCCTATGGGCAAGAAGGTTTCCGGAATCCACTATACCGTTGCGGTTGAGATCCTCAGTGATCCTGAGGGAATACTTTCCTTTCTTTAGGTACGGAAACTCCAAGACAGAGTCTGACTCAATAACATAACTGCGAATAATGCCGGATTTCCTCTCATCAAGAAGGTCTATGATGTATTTGTTGCCGTTCACACCTGTAAGCGTCAGCTTGAAGTGGCTCAGATTGTCATCGTTCGGGAGCGAGACTTTGACCTCAGTGCTGTCGTTCCAATACCCGTTGATGTCCTTGAAGGCTCTTTCCGGAACCTTGAAAGTATATTCATAGCCCGTCTGGATCTTGATTTGAGGGGTGATGTTGTATTTTCTCAGGTTCAGCGAATCGCGTTCTATCTTGAATTTCTCGACCTGTTCTTTCTGTCTTGGATTTATCGATTTGAAAACCAGCGAGTCGAAAGCTCCCAGGATCGGTGGATAATCGAATTCCAGCGTGATTCCGTTTTGCTCGAAGGTCTCCGGCGTGGCTTTCAGACTCAGGCCGCAGATCGTGTCCTTGTGCTCGATTTTCTTGCGGGCGGCCCTGGATTTGGGTTTGTTCTCATCCACAAGGCTGACCTTCTCAGTCACAGGAGCCAGAACACCAAGAGTGTCCGTCTTCCAATATTTCACCCAAAGATGAAGGGAGTCTGGCATCGGTCTCTGATTGTTAAGCCAGAGAAGGAGGCTGTCTTTCTCGATGTTGAACTCAGTGATGACATCCTTGGCCGGAAATCCTTGGAACCAAAGGGAATCAATCCTGGTGTCCGGAGCCATGAATGTTACATAGCCGGCCCTGTCGCCTGTTCTCTTATTGTTCATCAGCATTTGCTTGGAAGGCCTTTCCCTGAACACATTAAGCCTGAGTTCCGCCTTTCGGGACTGACATGCGACGGTGTCCTTCATGTCAAACTTTTTCAATTCCGCCACACTGTCGTTCACCACATTCACAGGCCTGAACAAAGTGTCCAGAAACGCTATCCTGTCCTCATCGGGGTCGTAGATGTTGTTACCGTTGCCGTCCACGATGGCATAGACGCGGAACACAGTGTCCTGAATATTCTGGAGAGCGAAATAGCCCCAGTCATCGGTTTTCACCGCCGCGACAGGACGTTCAAGAAAGACCGCTGAATCCCTCTGATCCTTATAAAGCATGACGGTGGCCCCTTTGATCGGCATCAATGTGTTACAGTCTTGAACAAGGCCGGTAATGTACATTGAATCTATAGAGTCTCCTGTCGAGAACACCGTGGTGAATCCAGGGAACATATTCCCTTCATTATTGTCGGCGATCGCTCCTGTCAAGTCAAGGGTGTATGTCGTGTTCGGAAGCAGGTCTTCCTCGAAATAGACAATCACCGTCTTGCCTCTCATCTTGTATTTCGGACTTTTTTGCTGAGGAGGGGAGAGATAGATGCCTTTCGGATCCTTGACAGTGACATATTCATCGAATGTGAACGCAACCTTGGTTCCATGTACAGGAACGGAAACCGCCCCCGGCTGAGGTACAACCCTTCTGACCACAGGCGGGATAGTGTCCTTGAGTCCACCTGTGGGAGCCTGTGTCGTGTTGGCGCATGACGGCTGGAAAACGGAAAGCACCAGAAGCGTCATCGCCGGAACCAAAGGGAAAAATCTTGTAAGAAATTTTTTCATCGCGGATCGTGTATATTCAAAAATCAGGCTCAGATCTCGGTTCTGACCACACTTTTTATACCATCTATGGAATTCAACCTGCGGATCATCCTCTCCATGGCGGCCTTGTCGTGGACATAAAGATCTATGTAGCCGGAAAATATTCCTTCATCGGTACTCAGATAGACCTTGCGCATATTCACTCCCATGACCAGAGAGATGTAGCGGGAGATCTCGTTCAGCAGACCGACCCGGTCAACTCCCTTGATGGAGAGGCGCACCGGAAAAGATTGGCTGTCATCATCCTCCCACTGAGGCGCGACAACCCAGTCTCCATGCTTGGAGGCGATGCTGTCAGCCACCGGGCACGATTTCTTGTGCACTGTCACCGTTCCGTCAGGAGACTTGATGCCGATGACCGGGTCTCCTGGGATAGGCCGGCAACAGGATGCGATGACATAATCACTCTTCTCCTTTCTCGTGGCCTCCTTCCTCTTTCCGAACCAAGGGAAAGACCAGGAATGGCTTTTGTCCGCCTTGCCTGAAGCCAAAACCTCCGAAAGGTCGCCTAGCTTCAGAATGCCAACCCCTATCCTGAAAAACATCTCCTCGGAATTCCCTCCAGGTATCGCGAAATGCTCCAAAAGAATCTCTATGGAGTCATTGTTCATTCTATAGCCAAGTGACTCAAGCTGCTCCGAGAGCATTTTCCTGCCCAGTTCGGCAAGTTCTTTCTTATGTCCCTTGAAATAGTCTATGACAACGTTCCTCGCATGTCTGGTCTGAAGGAACTGAAGCCATTCGCGTTTTGGACGTTCAACCTCCGCGGTGATGATCTCCACCTGATCTCCGCTCCTGAGCACATGGGAAAGGGGCACAAGCTTCATGTTCACCTTCGCGGCTATAGCCTTGTTACCGATCTCAGTGTGGATGCTATAGGCGAAGTCAAGCGCTGTGGCGCCTTTCAGGATGGATTTCTGGTCTCCCTTAGGGGTGAACACAGTGATTTCGCTGCTGGTCAGGTCATTATGTATTATGTCAAGCAGTTCCAGCGCGTTCACGTCCGGATTGACAAGGATCTCCTTCACCTTGGCCAGCCACTTGTCCATCTCGCTGTCGTTCTCGCTGATGTAGCCCTCCTGCTTGTAGGTCCAATGGGCGGCGATGCCCTTCTCGGCGATGTCATCCATCCGCTTCGAGCGGATCTGGACCTCAATCCATATTCCCCTGTCGCTCATCAGGGTGCAGTGAAGCGCCTCATAGCCATTGCTTTTCGGATGCTTCACCCAATCGCGTACACGATCCGGCTTGTAGCGGTATATTCCTGTTATTATAGAGAATATGTGGTAGCACTGGTCGCGCTCGCTTTCCTTGGTGTCTGCCGGCGGTGTGAAGACAATCCTCAGAGCATAAAGGTCATAGACTTGATCAAAGGTGATGTTCTTTGTCTGCATCTTGTGCCAGACCGAATATGGAGTCTTGACCCGCTTGCGGATCTCGAAATTGAATCCGGCTTTTTTCAAGGCCTCGTCTATAGGAGTTATGAAATCGTCTATCTGCTTGCCTCTGCCGCTAAGATTGCTGTTGATCAACCCGCTGATCTCCTTGTAAGCGTCAGGTTCCTTGTACTTCAGCCAGATGTTCTCCATCTCGGACTTTATCTCGTAAAGGCCGAGGCGATGGGCGAGGGGAATGAATATGAACATCGTCTCGCTGAGAATCTTATCCCGCTTGTATTCAGGCATATACTCAATCGTGCGGCAATTGTGGAGGCGGTCGGCGAGCTTTATCAGCACGACCCGCACGTCATCGTTCAACGTCAGCAGGATCCGCTTGAAGTTCTCCGCCTGAAGGCTCTTGGCGTTGGCATCATTGAGTTTCTTGCTGCGGTCCTCGTTGTCGAGCACGTTCTTGATCTTGGTCAGGCCGTCCACAAGACTTGCGATCTTGTCACCGAAGAGCTTGCGTATGTCATCCACCGTATAGTCAGTGTCTTCCACGACATCGTGGAGCAAGGCGGCCGCGATGGACTTGTACCCAAGCCCGATGTCGCTCACGACAATTTTTGCTACCTCGATAGGATGGATTATGTATGGCCCGCCAGAGCGACGGCGGACATTCTTATGGGCTTCATTCGCGAAATCGAACGCTTTCTGGACCACGTCCAGCTCCTGCTGGTTCGCGCAGCGTTTCTCCGCCGCGGCCTTAAGCTGTGCGTAACTCTGACGAATCAGTTCGTAGTCTTGTTCTGTGAATTGTGAGAAACTCATATTTCAACCAAATCTTTGTCACAATCCAAACCTGTGGAAGTGCCGTCGCATTCCTCCAAAGTCTGGAAAGTGTATGAAAACTGTGCTCCGTACATTATTATAAGCCATCCGAACCTCATCCAAACCATAAAGAGGGGAATGGCGGCGATTGTTCCGTAAACCGCGTTGAGGCGCATCACGAACACCTGTGTCTCAAGGTAAAGATATTGCAGCGCCGTGAACGCCACGCCAGCTATGACTGCGGCCTTGAAGGCATTGGAATATTTCACGTCCACGGCAGGAATATACTTGTACATAGCGGAGAATATCAAAGTGGCCACGACACCCGTGATGACCCAGCCAAGGAAAGACTTTATCGAAGCAGTGACCCCGATCCAGTTTGGAATCAGATCCAGAACGTGCGAGTACACGATCGTTCCTGAATATAGGATCAACACCACGAACGGGGTCAGGAACAGCAGGACGAGATCAAATCCGAAACTCTTTATGAACGGCCTTTTCCTGACTCTCCACACATTGTTGAAGACGGTCTCCACGCGCATCATCATCCAGATGACGAGCCAGACGAAAGTCAAGGCGCTGACAAGTCCGAAAATGTCGTTGGTGGCCGAAGAAAGGATTTTGTCGGCGGAATTGAGCACGGTGTCGATGATTCCTTGATTGACATTGGCCGAATAGAGAACCTCCTTCAGTTTGTCCGCGAGACCGAAACCGTTGGTGACAGCGAACGCGACAGCGATGAAAGGCACGAAAGCCATAGTGCAGAAATAGCTCAGAGCCACGGTCTGGAATCCTATGGCGTGGTCCGCGAAATCCTTGAACGTCTTTGTGACGGTCCTGCTCAGGTTGACAAACCGTGCCTTGGCCTTGGACAACTCCGTCACCTCGATGTCCCAGATGTCCTCACGGAAGAACTTCACCGTCCTCCGCGACCAACGCACAATGTTATTTATCAAAACCTTAAGCATTAATATTCAATTAAAACATTCCTGAGAACAGGTCCGGTTCAACATTCTGCTCCTTTGCGGCGGTGCCGCCGGCGGCCTGAGGGAGCATATTCCTGAACTCTTCCTCGCTGATGATTCTGACGCCAAGGTCTCCGGCCTTTTTCATCTTCTCCGGCCCCGGTTTGATTCCTGCTAAAAGGTATGAGGTCTTTCCGCTTACGGAAGAGCTGTTCTTGCCTCCGTTGGCCTCGATCAGCCGCTTCATCTCGTCCCTTGAGACGCTGAAGTTTCCTGAAATCACAATCGTCTTTCCGGCCAAGGCGTCTGACGCGGCGGTCTTCGCCTCCATTGAGAACCGGATTCCGGCCGCCTTTAGCCTTTCGATGTCAGCAAGATGCCTGGAATCTCGGAAATATTCGAAAACACTGTCAGCGATCACCTCGCCGACATCCTGGACCTCAAGCAACTGTTCCTTTGTGGCGGTTGCGATCGCGTCTATATTCCCGAAATGACGTGCGATCTCCTTTGCCGTGGTCTCTCCGACATAACGGATGCCAAGGGCGAACAACACGTGGTCAAACGTCACTTTCTTTGATGCCTCAAGACTGCTAAGAAAACGTGCGGCCGAGCGTTCCTTCCATCCGTCCAGCAAGAGCAACTGCCCTTTGGTCAATGAATAGAAGTCCGCAGGGGTCCTGACAAGCCCGAGGTTGTACATCTGCTCGATCGTCGCGTCTCCAGCAAGCACATTCATCGCCTTGCGGCTGAGGAAGTGAACCAGCTTGCCCTTTATCTGGGTAGGGCAGCCGTCAATGTTCGGACAGAACCACTTGGCCTCGTCATCTTCCTTGACCAACGCCGTCCCGCAGTCCGGACACACCTCCGGGAAAACCGGCCTGACAGCGTCCGACGGCCTGAGCGAGAGATCTACATCGATGATCTTAGGAATGATCTCACCGCCTTTGATGATCGTCACTGTGTCGCCGACTCTGATGTCCATCTGCGAGATAAAGTCCTGATTGTTAAGGGTTGCCCTCTTAACAACCGTACCGGCCAGCTGGACAGGAGCCAGATTGGCGACCGGAGTCACGGCTCCAGTACGACCGACCTGATAGGTGATTGAGAGCAGTTTCGTGTGCGCCTCCTCCGCCTGGAACTTGAAAGCGACCGCCCAGCGCGGCGACTTGGCGGTGTAGCCAAGCGCACTTTGGTAAGCCAACTCATTGATTTTAATCACGATTCCATCCGTGGCGTACGGCAGGAACTTCCTTTCGGTGTCCCAATAATGGATATATTCCTCAATCTCGTCTATTCCGTGGACGATCTTCCTCTTGTCGGAAACCGGCAGTCCCCACGATGCCGCCGCATTCAGCGCGTCATTATGCGTCGCGAACGAAACGCTCTGGCTTGGAATATGATAGAGCGTGCACATCAGCCCTCTCCTCGCGACCTCGGACGGGTCAAGCAGTTTCAACGAACCAGAGGCCGCGTTCCTCGGATTGGCGAAAGGCGGATCCTCATTGTCCTCGCGCTCCTTGTTCAGTCGGTCAAATGAATCGTACGGCATCAGCACCTCGCCCCTGATCTCAAACTCCTCCGGCCAGCCGGTACCTTTCAATTTTTCGGGAATATTACTGATTTTAAGAGCGTTGGCCGTCACGTCATCCCCGACCACACCGTCACCTCTGGTCAAAGCCCTGAACAGTTTCCCGTTCCGGTATGTCAGGCAGATAGCCGTGCCATCGAACTTCAGCTCGCAGGAATATGTGAACTTCACCTCTCCGAGATCCTTTTCGGCCCGGCGCACGAAATCCTCTATCTCACCGATGTTGTACGTGTTGCCGAGGGAGAGCATCGGGTACTTGTGCGTGTACTGGGCGAATTCCTTGCGGACGGCAGGCTCGGCGTTCGTCCCCATACTTTGGTCAAGGTCGCTGCCGACCTTCTGGGTAGGGGAGTCAGGAGTTAGGAGGTCAGGATATTCCTTCTCCAGATCCTCCAGCTCGCGCATCAGGTGGTCATATTCAAAATCGCTCATCGTCGGAGCGTTGTCCACATAGTACCGCCTGCTGTTCTCCCTGAGGATGTTCCGGAGTTCCTCGACACGTATTTTGGCCTGCTCGTGATCCATATCAGCAAAGTTCTTTGTAAAGAATACAAATTTAACGAAAATTGTCGGCTTTCCGTTCAAAAGAATCAAGAAGTTGGCCGAAATTTCACCTTGAACTACTTTTTTGAAAAGTTAAAACTGTTTCTTAAATTTGTGCCCGGTTTTACGAACATACAAATTTCTAAATCATTCGTATATGAAAGATTCAATCATCATTCTGTGCGGCGGCGGCCCGGCACCGGGAATGAACACCGTCGTGTTCTCAGTCGCCAAGACTTTCCTTTCAAACGGTTACAGGGTCATCGGACTTCACGAAGGCTACACCGGACTCTTCCGTAAGGAGGCCCGCACCGAAGACATCGATTTCTTCAAGGCTGACGCTTACTTCAACAGAGGTGGTTCCTACCTCCAGATGAGCCGTTTCAAGCCGACCAACGAGGATTTCGAGCAGAATTTCAACCTTGCCCTCTTCCAGAACAACAACGTGAAGCTTCTCGTGACCGTGGGCGGTGACGACACAGCCTCCACAGCCAACAGGATCGCCAAGTTCCTTGAGGCCAAGAACTATCCGATCCACAACATCCACGTCCCTAAGACGATCGATGACGACCTTCCATTGCCTCACAACGCACCGACCTTCGGATTCAACTCCGCGAAGGACGAGGGTGCGCACATCGCCCGCACCGTTTACGAGGATGCCCGCACATCAGGCAACTGGCTTCTCATCTCAGCGATGGGACGCAGCGCAGGTCACCTTGCCCTCGGAATCGGCGAGGCCACACACTGCCCTATGACCATCATCCCAGAGATGTTCAACAACACCACGATCACCGTTGACAAGATCATCAAGCTCACCCTCTCAGCGATTATCAAGAGAAAGATTCTCGGCATCCCTTACGGAACTGTCGTTGTGGCTGAGGGTGTGTTCCACGATCTTGAGCCAGAGGACATCAAGGCCACCGGCGTTCATATGACCTATGACGAGCACGGCCACCCTGAGCTTGGCAAGATCTCCAAGGCTGTCCTCTTCAATGACATCCTTGAGAAGGAGTTCAAGAAGATCGGAATGAAGGTTAAGACCCGTCCTGTCGAGATCGGTTACGACGTTCGTTGCCAGGATCCTGTGGCCTACGACCTTTCATACTGCACCGAACTCGCTCTCGGAGTCTATGAGCTCTTCTCAAAGGGTGAGACCGGATGTATGGTCTATGTCGATGAGAACGGCAACGCACAGCCTCTTTACCTGAAGGATCTCCAGAACGAGGAAGGCAAGATTCCTCCTCGCCGCGTGGACATCGAAGGTGGAATCGCCCGCAACTACTACGGACACATCTGCCACTACATCACTCCTGCCGACTATGAGGCCGCCAAGGCTTTCATCGCCAATCCTGAGGAGTATGACTTCAAGAAGATCCTTAACTGGTAAGCGATGAATATGTGAGGTTCAGTTAGTTGATCCTCACCATCGCACAGTCGTCGGATGACACTTCGACCTCGATCCGGGTTTCCGGGTCGAGGTTTTTTATGTCAAGATAATCGATTGCTTCCTTTGGTATGCGGATGGATATAACTTCCGGTCGCTGAGCCTGTCGAAGCGACCCTCCATCCGCGAAAGAACAGACAAACAACCAAGTCTCGGAGACATCCCCACGAAGGAACGCGAAATGCCGATCCGGATCAAATCCCGGCGAGTCATAGTTGCAGTAGCAAAGGTCAAACGTCTTTCCGGATGCCACCGCCGGAACCGAAGCCGCCATATTCAAAAACCTCCTCCACTTCTCGAGCAGCTCAGCCTCTTCCGGCGCAAGTCCCTCATTTGTATGAATATATTCAATCAGCCTTCCGATTGACGAAATCCTCCACCAGTCGAATATGGTCGTCCTGCCATCCCGTCCGCTGAACCCTTCGGCATCCATTCCGCGCTCGCCGATCTCCTCCCCGAAATAAACCATATACGGAGCCGTGTTCAGGAATATTCCCGCCCCCAACGCCGCGAAAGTCCTTTGGGCGTCACGGCCGAAGAAATCCGAGGCGAAACGCTGCTCGTCGTGGTTCTCCAGAAAGTTCAGCATCCGAGGCTGTAAATCACCAAGAATCTGCCAGTTCCAAGTCAGGCTTTTGGCCGTTCCGTGGCCTTCGACAACTGACCTGACGGAATCATAAAGGCCGGATTTGTCGTAGAGAAAATCGAACCCGACCTCATTTATGTATCTGGCATACAATTCTTTCTGATAAACCTCGGCAATGAATATCATATCCGGGAACTCGGTCTTTATCCTCCCGATCAGCCACTGGAAGAACTGCCACGGCACCATCTCAACCATATCGCAGCGGAAACCGTCCACTCCCTTGCCGCACCAATAGCGCACAATCTCGTACATCCTGTCCCAAGTCTCAGTGTGGAAATCACAGTAATTCAATCGGATGGTCTCATACCAATCATTCACGGAAGGGGAGGGCGAAAAACAGTTGCCTGAGGCCTTGGCCGGATTCTCGTAATATGTCTGCCTGTCAAAAGGCAGCCTTAACGGCTGGCCGGGATAGTAATAGAAATCGTTCTCCGGCCGCCAATGGACAGTCGGATCGTCATCGGAACCCAATGGCTTGATCTCAGGGTGAACCAGACCGACCTTGCCGTAATCCCGCGACACGTGGTTAGGAACGAAATCAATGATGACCTTGAGTCCGGCATCGTGACTTCGCTTCAACAAAGCCTCGAATTCAGTCATTCTTTCAGTCGGATTGTCAGCAAGATATGGGTTCACATCATAGTAGTCGGTAATCGCATAAGGCGAACCGGCCGCACCTTTGACAATCTGGCTGTCGGATGCCGGGCACCCTTCTGCCGAGACCGTTGTGGCGTGCCGGATCACACCTGTGTACCAAACGTGGCTGACTCCCAGCGATTTGAAGTACGACATCGTCTCGGAATCGAACTCCGAGAACTTTCCCTTTCCCCACAGCCTCGGGAGAACTTGATAGATGATCATTTTACCCATAACTAAAATCCGATCAAAGCCTTGCCTTTGTTTCTGTCAATGAATCCAGTGAGTCCGTCAACCTTCATTACCTTGGCGAACTTGCCGTTATATTCACAATCCAGTCTCGCAAGCGCGTCAAAATCAATCATTCCCGAGCCAGCATATTGATCGACCGAAAGGTAGCCTACTCCGAGAGAGGTGATGTTCTGGAAGAAATGCGTGCCTTGACTTGGGTCTATCCGGAATCCATCAATGCCATATTCAACAACCATCCTCGCGGCCGAGATATCTGTCCAGGCCACCGGCACTCCAAGGGTTGGAATCGACGATCCCCAACGTCCGGGACCTACCAGGAAATATGTCTCTCCCTTGGCGGCGAACCGGGCGTTGATCTCCGAAATCTCCTCCGCCATCAACGCGGTCTGCATCTTGTCGAACGATTCCGGACGGATTAACACAATGTGGGACGACTCCGTGAAATACCCGTTGCCCAAAGCGTTGTCACTGCGTATCAATTTATTGGACACAATCGCCTCGGCATCCTCTATCGTGGAAGTCTGCGAACCGATTCCGCTGGAGACTGGACGGACCTGAAGCAGCTTAAGGTCAGCTACTTTTCCCGCCGAAGACTTGACCGGATCCACAGCGAACTCGATCTCGACCTCGCTCATCAGCTCATCCCGGCATATTGACATAATCTCCGAGAGAGCCTTTGCCAGAGGAAAACGGTCGTATTGGAATATTCCATCGAAGGAAACCACCCTTGCTCCTCTGATTCCTATGCCAGGCACCATCCTGTCATCCAATGCGTTATAGGTGGACGCCACCAGTTCCGGACGGTCATATTCTGTAAGCGCGTCAGCCACCGGGATCCTCCTTAGATTTACCCCGTCGTTTTTGGAAATCTTAAAGGCAGAAGGCCGCAGATCGAGCACGAACATTTCGTTCTGCGTGTCCCGTTGCGCCAGTTTAGGATTGGACAACTGGAGAATCTTCTTGGGGTGCAGAGGGTCAACACGCAAGGTGCGGCCGCCGTCCACAACGGTCTTTCCCAGACCGAAAGCAACGTTCAGGACACCGTCGGTGGCTTTTTCGGATCCTATAGGGTAGGAGTTCAGCGAACGTCCCACACCGGACATCATCGGATAGAAATCGTGCCCGTGGACCGCTCCACAGATTGTCTGCACGATCACAGCCATCTTCTCCTCTCCAAGCAGGTTTCCGCTGGCCTGGATGTAGTTACGGCTGCCCTTGAAGAATGTCGAGGCATAGACGCTCTTGATTGCCTTGCCGAGTTCACGCAGCATCCTGTCCTTGTTTTCCACCGGAGGGCACATATAAGTTGCGTACACTCCTGCGAAAGGCTGATAGTTGCTGTCTTCCAACTTGGAACTTGAACGCACCGCCAGAGGACTGTCAACCGTGGCCAGAAAAGCCTTGAGGTTCTGAGTCAACTCTTCCGGAAGCGTGGATGCCACAAATTCAGAAAGAATCTCATCATCAGACAGTTCCGAGTCAATCACATATTGCAGGCCATTCTCAACGATGAATTTGTCGAACCAATCCGTCGTCAGCACGATGGTACGAGGGATTGACACTCGCAAGTCATCATATTTCTCTGACAATGAATATTTCTGGACAAGATGATTGAGAAAAGCCAAGCCTCTTGCCTTGCCTCCAAGTGAGCCTTCGCCGACGCGGGAGAACCAGTAATAATCCTGATAGGAATCCTTATGGAATTCCGTGATGATTCCCTGCCCGATGCTCCTGTGGTAACGTTGTATGTTGTCCAGAAGGAACTCTCTGAACTCTCCGGCATTTGTGTGATGCTCGGCCCTGAATGTCTCCGCAAGATTGAACAACCCTCTTGCATACAGCCACTTCGAGAACATATTCCTGGAAGTGTTGCTCATCAGCACGGCATCCGGAATATCGTAAATGATCTTCTCCAGCTGGGAAAGGCTGGCGGCCCTCCCGCATTCAACTCCGTTCGAATCCCTGAACACAAAGTCACCGAACCCGAACTCCTCCTTCATATAATCTCCAAGTTGCAGGAACAGTGTGCTGGAATATTTCTTCAGGAATCCCACCCCGAGCCCAGCTGCCGTTTTCGCAAGGCTTCCCTGTGAGGATTGCAGCAGGACCGGCATCAAAGGATCATATTCACGGATGATTCTCACAAGGTCGATTCCGGCGTCAAGTTTCTCAGTCTTAGGGTCATCCCCCTTATGGAAGACCATTCCGACATCAGAAATGACACCCAGAAGATTCCTCCTGTACTTCTCAAAATAAGCGATAGCCTCCTCAAGGCAAGTGGCCAGGAATATCTTCGGCCTGGATCTTTTTCGGTATTTCTTCTGGTCATCGTTCAAGGATTCAGTCAAAAACTCCCGACTTTGCGTGAGCACAATCTTGTATAGCTCAGGAAGATAGTTCGAATAGTAACGGATCGAGTCCTCGACCAGAAGGATGCCTTTGACACCGACCTCGAACACATCGTTCTCCGCGTTGGCCGCATCCTCCAGTAACTTGACAATGGCCAGAATCAGATCAGCGTTCCCGTGCCAGCTGAACACAAAGTCCACACCAGGATGCGGAGACTCCAACACCCTCTGTCTTACCGCCTTGGAGTAGTGGATCAAAAGAATGAACGGGATCCCTCGCCCCTCATCCTTCAACCGCGAAGCGAACGGGAATATCTCCTTGTCCTGCTCGTTGTACATACAGATGATCATATCGATATCCTCTTCGGAACCGATAATATCCCTGGCCTGTGCCGATGAGTTTGCCCAGATGAATTTAGGAGGATTGCTCAGGTTAAGCTCACGATACTCGTTCTTGACCTGATTCTCAATGCGTCCGTCCTCCTCAAGGGCGAATGCGTCGTAGTTGCTGCAGATCATCAGAATCTTCCGGATTCTGGACCGCATCAAGGATTCTTCGTTCATTTGCTTCCGTATTTGCTAACGAACCGCAAATTACGAAAAATCCGCTGAATATTCTTGGAATATATGGACAAGATTTGCCTCAGGAGCCACTTTTCACACCCTGCGGCGGAACTCAGCTATGGTGATTGCGGTGGCTACAGCGGCGTTGAGAGACTCCGATCCTCTCTCGTCACGAGGCCAGGATGGTATGAAAAGCCTGTCAGTCACAAATTTGCCGACCTCGGCGGAAATCCCTTTGGCCTCGTTGCCGATCACGATGACGGAAGGGGAGACCATTCCTGTAGCCAACTCTTTGGCGTACATATCCTCGCCATCCAGAAAAGTACCGTACACATTGCCACCGGCGGCAGCGACAGCACCGCAATAGCCGCAAATGTCGCAATAATGGAACTTGACCCTGAATATGGCTCCCATCGTTGACTGCACCACCTTTGGATTGAATATGTCAACAGTGTCCTTGGAGGCATAGACCGCATCTATCCCGAACCAGTCGGCCGTGCGGATGATCGTGCCCAGATTGCCGGGATCCCTGATTCCATCCAGAGCCAGAAACAAACCCTTGGACGGCACGCTATGAATATTCCCGATTTCAATGTCGGCCGGTTTTCGGACAATGGCCAAAGCCGGAGAAGGGGAGGACAGGAGACTCAGCCGTGCCATGGCCGCACTGCCGATTTCGTCAGCCCGATAGACCTTCTCGACCTCGAAAGAAGACGCCAAAGCCTCGGCCACCATCTTCTCCCCTTCAACGATAAAAAGTCCGTTCTCGTCCCTGAACTTTTTCTGTTCAAGAGACTTGACGAACTTTATCTCATTGTGGGATACAGGTGACGTCATCGCTTAGAATCCGAGAATCTTAAGCATCGACTCAGAGCTCTGCTCAGGAGCGAAGACCCTTGTCGTGATCTTGCCATCCTTGTCCTTGTCGATCAGGATGTGCTTAGGCGAAGGCTGGAGACAATGCTTTACTCCACCGTAACCGGAAATCGCCTCCTGATAGGCTCCCGTGTGGAAAAAGCCGATGTAGAGCGGATCCCTTCTGTTCTTCATCACAGGGAGGAAAATCGCGTTGGAGTGCGCCTCGGAGTTGTAGAAGTCCTTGCTGTCACAGGTAAGCCCGCCGATGAACACCCTGTGATATTCCTCATTCCATTTGTTGATAGGGAAGAGGATGAACCTTTGGTGCAGTCCCCAGGTGTCAGGGAGACTCGTCATAAACGAGTTGTCGATCATATACCAGCACTCGCGGTCATTCTGCTGCTTGACATCCAGCACCTTGAATATTGTCGCGCCGCTCTCGCCGACGGTGAAGTTGCCGAACTCCGTGTAGATGTCCGGAACCTGCACACCGTGGGAGTCGCACACGGACTTGATCTGGTACACGATCTCCTCGATCATATATTTGTAGTCATAATCGACTGCCAATGAAGTCTTTATAGGAAGACCTCCTCCGATATTCAAAGAATCAAGGTCCGGACATATCTGCTTGAGGTCGCAGTAGAGGTTCAGGCAGCGCGCCAGTTCGTTCCAGTAGTAGGAGGTGTCCCTGATGCCGGTGTTGATGAAGAAGTGGAGCATCTTCAGCTTGAACTTAGGGTTCTTGCTGATGCCGTTGCGGTAGAACGGAATGATGTCCGAGTATCTGATTCCCAGACGGGAAGTGTAGAAATCGAATGAAGGCTCCTCCTCGGATGCGATGCGGATTCCGAGCTGCGTAGGGACCTCGATCAGGTCGTCAAGGTCCTCAAGCTCGTTCTTGTTGTCCAGCACCGGGATGATGTTGTGCCACCCCTCGTTGAGCATCGTGGCGATGTTCTGGATGTACTGTGGTCTCTTGAAGCCGTTGCAGATGATTATCAGGTTTTTATCGACAAGTTTGTCCTCCTCCAGTTTGCGGATCAGGTCCAAGTCGTATGCCGAGGATGTCTCCAGATGGACATCGCTCTTGAGAGCCTGCTCGATGACAAACTTGAACTGGGAACTCTTTGTGCAGTAGCAATAGTGATGGTCACCCTCATAGCTGACCTTTGACATTGCGTTGCGGAACATTCTCTTGGCCCTCTGGATCTGAGATGTGATCTTCGGGAGATAGGTGAGTTTAAGCGGCGTGCCATATTCCTTGATGATTCCCATCATGTCAATGTCATTGACAAAAAGATTGCCGTCCTCAACTCTGAATTCGTCCTGTGGAAAATCGAATGTCTGATCCACAAGGTCGATGTACTTGTTCTTCATCCTAAAAAACTAACCTATTAATGTTCGACATAAGTAATGAACCGCCGAGAGAGCCTTGCCCGGCTTCGGCGTGCAAATATAGGTACGAAAATTAATATTTTGTCCCAATTTTGAAGAAAAATCGGAAAGGGTTGCTATTTTTGTAGAATATGATGGCAAAATCCTCGTTTTTTTCTTTGATGGCCACCCTGGCCACCGCCGCCGCGCTGAGTTTCTCGTGCAGCACTACACGTGTTCTTGAAGAGGGACAGTACCGCCTGGCATCCAACAAGGTGGAAGTCATAGGCGACAGCAAGTTCAACACAAAGAAAGTCGAGTCCTACATCAAACAGAAGCCGAACTCGTACATAATCTTCGGCTGGAATCCGTTCCTGAACCTCTACAACTGGTCCGGCAGGAATCCCGACAAGGCCATCAACCGCTTCATCCGAAGTATCGGGACCGCGCCTGTGGTCTATCAGCCGTCTCAGGTCGAAGCCTCGATCGAGAACATCAATAGGCATCTTGAATATCTTGGCTACTACGGTTCGGACGTGCGGAGCGACATCGAGGTAAAAGGCCGGAAAGTTAATGTGACATATTCAATCACTCTTGGCAAACGGTTCAGGATAGGGGAGATAACCTATTCGGTGCCGGACGGAGAGTTCAAGGAGGATTTCCTTGCCGACACTTCCGCGACCACAGTGCGGTCTGGCGACTACCTCTCCGAGGACGCTTTGGAAAAGGAGACGGAGCGCTGCGCCTCCGCTATGAGACGCAAAGGCTACTTCGGCTTCACGAAGAACTACTTCTCGTTCGAGGCGGATACTCTCAACTCCCCGGACACGGCCGGCCTTCTGATGATGGTCAAGGAATATACCAGAAACCAGACTCCTGAATATGCCCGTCCGCACCGGAAGTATACCTTGGGCGAAGTCTCCATCTCCCACGACAAAGACCTGAGATTCAATGACAAGGTGCTTAGGAATATGTGCACTCTCCATCCCGGAGACCAGTACGATGAGAATGAGGTGAACACGACATATTCCAGGCTTTCCGCATTGAGGATGTTCAGCGGGGTCAATGTCTCACTTAATCCCCGTGACTCTGGAATAGTGGACTGCGACATCAACCTCACCAGATCAAGGATGCAGGGCTTCAAGGTCAATATGGAAGGCTCCACAAACTCGACCGGTCTGATCGGCATATCGCCGCAGCTGAATTATTACCATAAGAACATATTCCACGGTGCCCAGTGGCTGAATCTTGGATTCCTCGGCAATTTCCAGTTCAAGTACGATGACAGGAGCGTCAAGTCCAACGAGTTCGGTGTCTCCGCCGGTCTGAGCTTCCCGGAGTTCCTCGGTCTGCCGAATTCCATATTCAAGGGACCGTCCGTGCCACGCACCGAAATCAACGCTTCATATAACTACCAGAACCGTCCTGAATATACGAGGAATATGATCTCGACATCTTACGGTTATTCTGGATCTCTGCGTAACGGAAAGTTCTTCTATCAGTTCTACCCGATACAGGCCAAGATCGTCAGGCTGACGAATCTCGACCCGAACTTCTACACGACCCTTTCCGGCAACCCGTTTATGAGGGACGCCTACCAGAACCACTTCGATGTCGGCTCCGGTCTCGTGGCCTACTACACGACCAGCACAGCCTTGGTTCCGAAGGAGACCTATGAATATGCCCGTCTGCAACTCGATGCATCCGGCAATGTCCTGAGCCTGTTCAACAAAGCGATGAAAAGTGATGAATATGGCTCCAGGCTTATCTGGAACACTCCATATTCCCAGTACATCCGCACGGAACTGACGTTGGGCAAGACGTTTGTGTTCGGCAAGAATGGAGGGCAAGCCTTGGCGATACGCCTTCTCGGAGGTGTCGGCTACGCCTACGGCAACTCATCCACAATTCCGTTCGAGAAACAGTTCTACAGCGGCGGCGCGAACAGTATGCGTGGCTGGCAGGCCCGTTCCCTTGGCCCGGGCAACTCAAAGGCTGACACGACGTTCGTGATCCCAAGCCAGACCGGTGACGTGAAGTTGGAAGCCAATCTGGAGTACCGTTTCCCGATGTTCTGGAAGTTGTGCGGTGCCGTCTTCACGGATGTCGGCAACATCTGGACCCTGAAAGAGACCGACGGAGACGATGGCTCCAACACCCATTTCGACCTCAAGAACCTCGCCGCCAGCCTTGCCGCCGACTGGGGCATAGGCCTCCGTGTGGACCTTAACTTCCTGATTCTCCGTCTCGATATGGGTATGAAAGTCTATGACCCGTCCCTCGACACCGCCCGCTGGCGCTCCCCGTCCCAATGGCTAAAGAAAGACGGCTACACCCTCCACTTCGGTGTCGGGTATCCGTTCTAGAACATAAACATCTCTGTTTTGATGAGCAAGACACTCGCAATTCCCGAATTTTGCACGTTACCAAAATTCGGGAATCGGAGGTCTCCGCTCATTATGAAGGATCTATGTGTTTATAGTCTTCAAATGACAACACCTATCGTAACCTCAATGCGCAGACGTTCTCGACGTGCTGGGTGTGGGGGAACATATCGACCGGCTGGACAGCGGTGATATCGTACTTATCGGCGAAAAGGGCCAAGTCACGGGCCTGGGAGGCCGGGTTGCAGCTTACATAGACCATACGGGCAGGGGAGGCCTCAAGGATGACCTTGGCGACATCCGGATGGATGCCGGCACGAGGAGGATCGAGAATTATCACATCAGGCTGACCGTGCTCATTGATGAAATCACGTCTCAGGACATCCTTCATATCACCGGCGAAGAACTCACAATTAGTGATGCCGTTACCGGCCGCGTTCACCTTCGCATCCTCAATCGCCTCAGGAACATATTCAATGCCGATAACTCTAGCGGCCTTGCCGGAGACGAACTGCGCGATCGTGCCGGTCCCTGTGTAGAGGTCATAGACGATCTCGTTGCCGGTCAACTCAGCAAAATCCCTCGCGACCGAGTAAAGCTTGTAGGCCTGCTCGGAGTTGGTCTGGTAGAACGACTTAGGACCTATGCGGAAAGTCAAGCTTTCCATTGTCTCACGGATTGTCGGCTCACCCTTGTAGAGAATGCACTCCTGATCACCGATCGAGTCATTCAACTTATTGTTGATGATATAGTAAAGCGATGTGATCTGAGGAAACGCTTCAGCAATGGCATCCAGCATTTTCTCCCTGTCCTCACGGTTCTCGTAGAAGAAGCACATTATCACCATCAGGTCGCCCGTGTCGGTCGTGCGGATGAACATATTCCTGACATAGCCCACGTTCTGACGGATGTCAAAGAAATCCAGACCGTTTTCGACAGCATACTTCTTGATGAAAAGCCTGATGTCATTGGACGGATCCTTCTGAAGGTAGCAGTGCTTGATGTCCAGCACCTTGTCGAAGAACTTACCTACGTGGAATCCAAGTCCCATACGGTCGTTCTCCGGAACGCTCTCAATGTCCTCGTCCTTCAGCAGCCATCTTTTCGATGAGAAAGTGAATTCCAGCTTGTTACGATAGTACTGGATCTTGTCTGACGGGATTGTCGGGCGGATCTCCGGCACATTAAGATGACCGATACGTACCAACTGGTCATAAACCTGTTGACGCTTGGCCTCAAGCTGCATCGGATAGGGGAGAGGCTGCCATTTACAGCCACCGCAAACCCCGAAATGCTGACAGAACGGCTCCAGACGATCCTTTGACGGAGTCACGATCCTCTCGACAAAACCTTCGTAATAATTCTTGCTCTTTTTGGTGACACGGATGTCAACCACATCACCCGGAACAGCGAACGGCACAAACACAACGACACCGTTCCAATGCGTAAGTGCCTTGCCTTCAGCTGCACAGGCCTCGATCGTAATGTTCTCCAACAGGAGATCCACTCTTTTTCTTCCCATAAATATTCCCACTCAGCCGCAACCGGCGTTATATTAATTGTCAAACTCGTGGAACAAGGACTGGGAGATGTTGATCATAAAGTCTCCCATCGCCTCAAGCTCCGCCAACATATCAAGGTAATAGTTGATGGAGAGGAACTTGTCCGCTCCTTTCTCAATCTGGAGAATGCCTTCATCACGAAGAGTGTCCCTCGTCTCGTTGATCTTGTCCTCGGCATTGTAGGCATTGCTGATGTCCTTAAGCTCACCATCCACAGCAAGTCTCATATTCGAGACCATCACAGCGAAAGCCTGATTGACCTTGCCGATCAGCAGGTTGACCTTGCTTATAGTCTCATCATCGAAATCAAGCTTGTGGACACGCAGGCGGGAAAGCAGACGGCTGATGTTCTCACAACTGTCGCCAAGACTCTCTAACTCGCTGATCACACGGTAGATGACCTTGACCTCTCGTGCCTCGTGATCGTTCATAGACTCTGCCGTGAGGCTGTTCAGGAACGCTGCGATCTCATATTCAAACCTGTCCGTCACCTCCTCGCACTTGACCAGTTTCTGCCGATATTCCTCAAACTTGTCAGGATCCTTTTCATTCACAGCCAGTTTTACATACTGGAAGCCATCCTGGGCAGTCACTGCGAAGTTCACAGCCTCCTTGTACGCCTGTTCGATTGAGATTGAAGGAGTTCCGAAAAGTCTGCCGCTGCCGATGAACTTCAGATGGAAGTCCCCTTTCTCAGGCGCCGGCTCCTTGATCCACTTCGTCAGCAAATCAGCGAACGGCTTGCGGAACCAGACCAGAACCAATGTCGAAATGGTGTTGAACAGGGTGTGGACACAAGCGATGCCGAATACCGCGGTCATCTGAGAATCAAGACCAAACAAAGAAACCAGTCCAAGATTGATCTTTATGAATATATTAAAGAATATCAGCACAAAGACAGCGCCGGCCACATTGAACACGGTGTGGGCGAGCGCGGCCCTTCGCGCCTGGACACCAGCTCCGCTGGCGGCGATATTGGCTCCGATAGTGGTTCCGATGTTCTCTCCGAGAACCATAGCGGCGGCCATCGGGAACGGCAGCCAACCAAGGTAGGCAAGCACCATCGTAAGGACAACCGTGACACTGGATGACTGGAGGATGAATGTGACGACAACGCCGATAAGCATAAATATCAACACGGAACCGATTCCGTGCGAAGCCAGTCCGGCGATTGGCCCGGCGATCTGAGGAACAGTGTCAATAGCTGGTATTGAGGACTTTATGTAAATCAGTCCAACGAAAACCAGTGACAATCCCAAAACTGCCTGACCGATGTTCTTGACCAGTGATTTCTTCATAAGTGTCATCACGAAACCGGCTCCAAGCAGCACAAACGCCAGAACCGTCACATCAAGCCAGAACCCGGTAGCCGCTATGATCCAAGAGGTTATGGTCGTACCGATGTTGGCGCCCATTATAACGCAGATGCCTTGTTTAAGCGATAGGGTAGCGACGCTCACAAGGCTGGCCACCAATATTGTCGTGGCGCTTGACGACTGGACGACAGCGGTGATTCCGGCGCCGGAAAGGATCTGCTTGAACGGCGTGCCTGAGGTCATCCATTTCTCGAAACGCCTGAGCCTATCGCCGCAGGATTTCTGAATTCCTGTGCTGAGCATCTCTAGTCCGAAGACGAAGAGCGCCAAAGCACCAAGAAGCGTCAGTAGTTGCAAAATCATATAGGGTAGTGTTTACAATGCGTTCAACTTAACATAATCCGAATTGTATAACAGAATAGGCGAGTACCGTTACACAAGGGAAACTATTGATTCAGAATCGAATTTGGCTGGTGAGAATCCTTGTCTGAATGTAATTCCGTCACCGAGAATCTCAAATCCGGCCGTGGTTGCCATCTCGTTCAGCAATCGAACACTGGCGGCTGCCCAAGTAAACGATCCGAAGGCAAAGAATCGTCTGTTCTTGACCAATCTGTCACAGATTGCCTCCATCAACTGACGGACCGACGGCAATATTCCGTTGTTATAGGTCGGTGAGCCAAGAATCACAGTGTCATACTTGAACACGTCACGCAAAGCGAACGAATAACTTTCCTCATTCAGATTGTGGAGCGTGAACGGAATGTTATGGTTCTTCAAGGATTCAGCCAACGCCAGAGCAGCCTTCTCGGTGTTGCCGTACATCGAGCCGTAAGCCAGGCAGACACCGTGCTCCAAAGGTTCATAACGGCTGAACTTGTCGTACAGTGAGACGATTTCAGGAATATGATTCTCCCAAACCGGGCCGTGAGTGCTGCAAATCCGGCATATCTCCAAACCGGAAAGCTTTTTGAGTGCGGCCTGAACCGGGGCGGCATATTTCCCGACGATGTTCGAGTAATACCTTGTCATCTCGTCTTTATATTCATTGAATATGTTTGACTGCGAGTCTATCACGCCTTCCGGGAAGATTCTGAACGTGCCGAAGGCATCTCCTGAGAACAAGGTTTTCTCCTCAGGGCACCAAGTCACCATAGTTTCCGGCCAGTGAACCATCGGAACCATAAAGAACTGGAGGCTCACGCTCCCGAGCGGAAGGGTCTCCCCTTCCTTTATCACCTTGATATTGTCGGTCAGACCTTGGTAACCTTCGATCATCGGCACAGCTTTGGCGTTTGTAACTATCGTACAATCAGGATATTCATCCCTAATCACGCTTTGGAGTGCGCTGTGGTCCGGCTCCATATGGTTGACTATGAGGTAGTCGATCTTCCTGTCCCCTATCTCGGCCTTGATGTTGGCAAGAAACTCGTCCCTAAACGCCACAGCAGCTGTGTCGATCAAGGCAATTTTCTCATCCTCAACCAGATAGGAATTATAACTGACGCCAAAAGGAAGCGGCCACTGCCGCTCGAAGAGTTTGGTCTGGCGGTCGTTCACGCCAACAAAACGGATTCTTTCAGATAGTCTCATCTTATCAAAAATATGTTCTGCCATTGCGCCTATATGTGGCATTTGGCAAGTAATAGACAAATTTACGAAACTTATTCCGCTTTTTCTTAAATTTGCGTTCGGTTAGGCTGAAAAATAGCGGCCAATCCGCATTAACACAAATGTTACCCAATTAAACATTATTGTTTTTCACATTAATTGAACGATATTTAACTAATTATGTCGGATATTTATCAAAGAACGGGACAAAGCGCTATGCTTCCCCCTCTTCCAGAGCGGATGAGACCAAAAAATCTGTCTGAATATGTCGGACAGAGGCATCTTGTGGGTGAAGGATGCATCCTTAGAAAGATGATCGAGAACGGGAATCTGTCCTCTTTCATCCTATGGGGGCCTCCGGGTGTCGGGAAAACCACTTTGGCCGGGATAATCGCCCAGACTTTGTCAAGGGACTTCTACACCCTCTCGGCGGTCAGCGCAGGAGTGAAGGATGTCCGTGATGTCATCGACAAGGCAAGAGGAGCATCCGTGTTTTCCAACGGAGCGGCGCCTATCCTGTTCATCGACGAGATACATCGCTTCAACAAGGCCCAGCAGGATGCCTTGCTTGGCGCGGTCGAGAACGGCACGATTGTCCTGATAGGAGCCACGACCGAGAACCCGTCATTCGAAGTGATCACCCCGCTTCTGTCCAGATGTCAGGTTTTTGTCCTGAAATCATTGGAAGTCAACGACCTTCAGATGCTTTTGGACAGAGCCTTGAAAAATGACGTGCTGCTGAAGGAAAAGAATATTGAAGTCAAGGAAACCGAGGCTCTGTTCCGTTACAGTGGAGGCGACGGCAGGAAACTGCTCAACGTCCTTGAGATCGTCATAGACTCCTTCGCCGGCAAGGAATCACACATAGTCATTGACAACGAGACTGTTACCGGTTGCATTCAGGAGAATCTGGCGATTTACGACAAGGATGGCGAGATGCACTACGACATCATCTCGGCGTTCATCAAATCAATCAGAGGCTCTGACCCGAACGCCGCTGTCTATTATCTGGCAAGGATGCTGAACGGCGGAGAGGATCCGTTGTTTATCGCAAGAAGACTCTGCATCTCGGCCGCCGAGGATGTCGGACTTGCCAACCCGAACGCGATGCTGCTTGCGAACTCGTGCTTCCAGATTGTCCATCAGATCGGTATGCCGGAAGCCAGAATCCCGCTTTCCGAAACCACAATCTACCTTGCAAGTTCTCCTAAAAGTAACGCTGCGTATCTTGCGATAAACAAAGCTATTGAAACCGCAAACAAAGACAAGGCGGCACCCGTGCCGCTATACCTGCGAAACGCACCGACCAAACTTATGGAGGAACTTGGATATGCGGACGGTTATAAATATGCCCATGACTATCCCGGTCATTTCGCGGATCTGGAATTTATGCCGACAGGCCTTGAAGGCACAGTATTCTACGAGCCGGCGCCTAACCCTCAGGAAGACAGGCTGAAAGCCTATCTTGAAGCCTGCTGGCCAAAGTACTACACAAAAAAGTAATACAGTTTACTATTTTTTCACTAAATTTGTGTCACGTTAATATAAATAATAATGGTAACTGAGATCCTTATTCTGCTCGCCGGGCTTGCACTGGTCGTGCTTGGCGCCGACTGGCTTGTGGACGGCTCATCAACTATCGCAAGGAAAGCCGGGTTGAGTGAATTCGTGATAGGTTTGACTATAGTCGGCATCGGGACATCGACACCGGAACTTGTAGTCAGCCTGACAGGAGCCTTGAAAGGCAACGCCGACATTGCGATAGGTAACATAGTAGGTTCTAACATATTCAACACACTTTTCATACTCGGCTTCACCGCGCTTATAAGGCCGATCTCAATGACACGTGACAATGTCAAGACCGATATCCCGCTCAATATCATCACCACAGTTCTCCTGATCATATTCGGAATGCACTTCACGCTGTTTGGGATAGGCAACGACAACACGTTGTCAAGATTGGACGGCGTTATTTTCCTTATACTTTTCTCCGCTTATATGTACTGGTCCTTCAAGTCCGGGAAGGCTGAAGAGACCAAGGATTCAGCGGAGCCTGAAAGCGGAAAAATATGGGTGGCTATCCTGATGGTCCTGGGAGGATTGGCGGCTTTGATTTTCGGAGGCGACAAGTTCGTGGACAGCGCTACAAATATAGCCAGGATGCTGAACATCAGCGACAAGTTCATCGCGGTAACCATCCTCGCGAGCGGTACTTCGATGCCGGAACTCGTCACCTGTGTGGTGGCGGCGGCAAAGAAGAAAGGGCAGCTGGCTCTCGGGAATATCCTTGGCTCGAACATCGGCAATATCCTCATGATTCTGGGCGTTTCCGCTGCCGCCTACAAGCCGCAGCCCGGCTCCCCGTCAGGTCTGTCATTCTCAGGAATGACATTCGTCGATCTCGGAATATTGCTGCTCGGGGCCTTGCTGATCTGGGTAAGCGCGTTCACACGCAAAGGCCGGAAGCTGGACAGAGTCGAAGGGAGCATACTGCTCGCTTGCTTCGCCGGGTATATGACATGGCTGCTGATAAATCTGTAATGAATATATTAACACACAATAACGATGAAATTCAAACCAACAAATTACCAGCTTGTGAACGTCGGTTCCGGGAGAATATTCCAGGATGCCGGTTGGACATTGGCTGATCCGGAGGCTTCCGCGCCATCACTGGTAAGGGCCGTGTATGAGAATGAGAAGTTTACTCCACGTGACGACCTCAAAGGGCTTTACAGATACGCCGAATGGCTTCCGATCAACAGAACGCTGAAAAATTCACACGCTCCTGTTACCTACAGGAGCAAGGGACTCGCCGAGCTTCTCGGGATGGAGAACCTGTACATTACCCTGTCCGGCTACGTTCCAAAGCGTGGTGCCAAGATGGAGACATGCTCTTTCAAGGAGACCGAGGCGTTCTCTGTCTGCGCAAGGCTGCCGAAAAACGACAAGCACATCCTTGTGGTGCAGTCCGCCGGCAACACGGCCAGGGCTTTCGCTCGTGTCTGCTCCGACAACGACATTCCGATCGTGATCTGCATCCCTAACGACAACATCAGCGACCTGTGGTTCCTGAAAAGGCTCAAACCTTGCGTGAAGGTCATCGCAACCCCAAACGGCACAGACTATTACGATGCCATCGCCCTTGGAGAGAAGCTTTGCAAGGATTCCCGTTATCTGGCCGAAGGCGGTGCGAAGAACATTGCCAGAAGGGACGGAATGGGAACTACCCTCCTAAGTGCCGTAGAGACCATCGGACGTATTCCTGACGCATATTTTCAGGCAGTCGGCAGCGGAACCGGCGCGATCGCCGCTTGGGAAAACGCATGCAGGCTTGCCAAGGACGGTCGTTTCGGCGAGAACAAGATGAGGGTTTACTGCGCTCAGAACGCTCCTTTCACCCTTATGTACGATTCATGGAAAGCTGGATCAAGAGACCTTGTGCCGATCACTCCGGAAGAGTCCAGAAAGAGCGCCGAGGTGATCCTCGCGAAGGTTCTTTCCAACAGAAAGCCGCCGTACAGCCTTGCCGGAGGCCTGTTTGACACACTCAAGGAGTCCAACGGCGACTTCTTCAAGGTCACCAACGATGACATTGTCTATTGGATGCTCCAGTTCTTCAACAAAGAGGGCTACGACATATTCCCGGCCGCCGCTTCCGCTGTGTCAGCTTTGAAGAAAGCTCTTGACGAGGGTACAGTCAAAAAAGACGAGACCGTTATGCTGAATATCACAGGTGCCGGAATGCTTAACGCCACAAGCAAAGGCTTTGAGATGAAGAAGCCAGATCTGATCCTGAGCACAGAACTTTCCTCAGAGGAGGTCATCGCCAGTGTGGATCGGCTGTTTTAATTCGTGAGATATTTCGCCTCGATGGAGGCAGTTACATTTCTTTCAGCACGTTGAGCGTCCCGGTTTTAATTCGTGAGATATTTCGCTTCGATGGAGGCAGCAAAAAACTGAATTTCAAATTTTGCACGTTACCAAAATTTGAAATTCAGTTTTTTGCTGCTTGAAAGTTTACTGCACCAATAAATTGGCCACACTATAAAGGCAGGCTTCGACAGACTCCGCGACCAAATATTATATAGCTGCCTACTTATCGGTCACTGAGCCTGCCGAAGTGACCTTTAAACACAACGATCAATACATTACAAAAATGTTTACATAAATAACTAATTTGTTTTTAGTATTACAAAACAAGCAAATAGCAAACAAATCGCATAATGAACGAAAAACCGCGCCGCGTTCAGAAAATAAAAATTCCCAAATTTTGGTAACGTGCAAAATTTGGGAATTTTCTATTTTTGAACGCCCTCTTCGGGCGTGATATTGCGTTGATTTCTACAACAGAGTCGCTTCTAAAGTTATTCCTGGCGAAGCGGCTCACCAGAAACAAGACGCTCCTTAGACTCAACCGGATTGGAATAGATGCGAAGGAAGATGTCACGAAGTTCGGCACGATTGAGACGACGCTCGACCTTATCCAACCGATGCTCAGTATATTCCGTAAACTTCTCAACATCCTCCGGAGTATAAAGTTCCGCATACTTATAACTATGATTTACAAGGTCATAAGCGATGTAGTTAGTCTTCCAAAGCTGATAGCCGGCGATGATCCTCTTGTCAACAGCGTGTCTGATGGCCTGATAACGGTCATTCTTGTCGCAATGCGAAGCCAACTCGATCTCGTCAGGAGTTATCGGCAGACCGAAGTTGAGATGCACGTCACCCTTCTGCTGGCGGATACCCATAACAATACTGTGCATATCCTCGGTGCGCGTCTTGACATATTTCTGAGTCCTGGAAATCAAGATCTCACGAGCCTTGCGGACATCGCATGGCTCATATTCATAAGAGATGCTGAGAGGAACGATGTTCAGCTCGGAAAAATTCTCTTTGAACGATTTCGTGCCGCTCATATCCAACATCTTCAGCAGGCCCTGCTCCGTAGTGTCGATTCCGTCTTTTGTGCGGCCCTGCCTCTGTGCCAACCAGATAGAAGATTTACCGGAAGTGATGGTTTGACGGATGTATTTAGACAGAATCTGCGAGGACAGATAGAGTTCCCTTGCCGAAATCCCGCGGATCACCCGGATCATCCTGTTGGAACGGAGCAGATATTCAACGGTCTTGCTCTGCTTGATGAGGTTGTCACCGACACAGATCTCCGTCATCGGGATGCCGTTCCTGAAAAGCACCTGTTGGGTGATGGCCGGATCAAGGATGATGTCCCTGTGATTGGACATCGCAAGGAATTTTCCTTTGATCTCCTTGATATAACTGATGCCGTCATAGGAGAAGTTGTGGATTGTGTTATCCATAACCCAGGACACAGCCTTGTTCATCACAATTTCCTGGAACTCATCGATATTATGCACACTCTTCAATGCGTTCCGAAGGAAAAAGATCGGCTCGTCAGGGAAAAGATATTCGGAAATAGCCAGCACAGCGGGATGATTCGCGACCTTGTTCAAGGCCTCGACCGCCTCAGCATCGTTGTAAGGACTGATGCTTTCGAATTCAGATGAATCAGCCATAATAAATCATCGTTAGTAATATTTGCAAATGTAAGCAATTTACTTAACATTCGCAAAGGCTTGTAACCATCAATCCACAAAGGACTTAAGAAGTACGGCGGAAAAGAAGCGAGCTGTCGCCGTAGCTGAGGAACCTGAAGCCGTGCCCGAGAGCATAGTCATAGATGGTCTTCCAGTCACCGCCTACAAACGCTGAAATCAGCAGAATCAGAGTGCTTTCCGGTTGGTGGAAATTTGTTATCAAAAGATCGACAAGCCTGAAACGGAAGCCCGGCACAATGATGATTCTTGTGCCAACCTTAAGCTCATTCAGCCCGTTGTTCTCCAAATAAGAGATTATGGCGTCCAACGACTCTTCCAATGAATATGAATATTCACGCTCATAAGGAGCCCACTGGCCCACATCCTCCGGCTTGCCTTTCTCGATGCAGCTTACACCGACATAGTACAATGATTCCAGAGTACGTACGGAAGTCGTACCGACCGCAATCAGCTTGCCTTTATTGGCCTTTATGCGCTTGAGAAGGTCAAGAGTGACCACAAACGGCTCCCTGTGCATCGGATGATCAGCCACATCCGAACTCTTGACCGGAAGGAAAGTGCCGGCTCCGACGTGAAGGCAGACATTCTCACAGTCAATGCCTTTGGCGGCGATATTGTCCAATACAGACTGCGTGAAATGCAGTCCGGCCGTAGGAGCTGCCACGGAGCCGCGGATATGAGCATACAAGGTCTGATAGCGCTCTGTGTCAATCGATTCTGTCTCACGATTGAGATACGGAGGAATCGGGACTGTGCCGCACAGTTCCAGCACTCTGGAGAAAGGGATCCCGCCATCCCATAAAAACTCCACAATACCGGTCTCACCGTTACGCTCGACAAGGCTGGCCTTCAATCCCATCGCGGAAATAGCCTCATCACTATCCGGATTATACAAGGAAAGAACGTCATTCTTCCAGCGCTTAGCATTCCCGATCACACATTTCCAACGACAACGCTCCGTCGCGGCGAAAGCGGTGTTATATTCAGGAGGATTGACAGGCTCAAGGCAGAAGATCTCGATGTGCGCACCAGTCTCACGCTGAAAATGAAGCCTGGCTGGCACAACCTTGGTGTCATTGAATATCATAAGAGAGCCGGAAGGCAAGAGAGAGGGAATATCCTTGAATATGTACTCGCAGACATCGCCGTTCTCATAGCGCAGAAGCTTTGAGGCATCCCGCTCCGCAAGCGGATATTTCGCAATCCGCTCGTCAGGAAGTGGGTAGTTGTAATCCTCAATTTTTATAGAAGGTATCATCTCGTTGAGATTTTAAAATTCCATACAAAGTTAACCTAAGTATAAGAAATATCAAATTCTCGGAGAAGTCACATTTCTAAACATTTTAACAGTCAAAACTGGTTTACAAAACTCAAAGCGTTATTTACTTTTGTAAATATAGCCGACAAGGGTGAAACAAATTACTTTTGTGCAATAAGGGATACTAATCAACATAGATTATTGTCTGCAATATATTGATTATCTGATTATTTATTGAACTTTAATAAAATTCACATATAGGTATTGAGTGTAAATTCGGGATTTAATCGTCAGTTTACAGTAATTCTCTATATAAATACAAGAGTATTTATATTCTTTATCAATTAATTATATTCACTAATCGAAATTTATTTCTAATTAAGTTACGTATCATATGTATTCCATTTCACTTTTGTAACAATCATCTTTTAGTTGTTTTTTACAACTTATTATGTTATTTTTGTAAACAAATCACTTTTGTAATGAACAATAGATTGCAGCGATTTTTGGATGCCGAGAATATCACACAGTCGCAGCTTGCGGAAAGATTAGGTGTGGCCAAGGCCAGCATATCACATATTCTTGCGGGAAGGAACAAGCCGGGGTTTGATTTCATACAAAGTATGGCTCAAAACTATCCCGACCTGAATCTTGATTGGCTGATCGCAGGAAAGGGTAAAATGTACAAGAGTCAGAATTCCCCTCAAGCGCCACAACTCTCCGAGGAGCCGCGATTGTCCACCACAGGCAAGGACAGCGGCCGATTATTCGATTCTCAAGAGCCAGATTTGTTTCCAGAAGAGCCGGAAACCATTGATAATAAGCCTCAAACAGAGCAAGTCTCCCCTGCCGAATCCAAACCAGACACGCCAAGGATCACAAAGATTCTGGTTTTCTATGACAACGGAACGTTCAAGGAGATCGATTGACGGAATGTTTGATAAGAAATCCCTTCTGTGTTCTGCTGATTTTGTCTAAATTTGTCGTCACAAACCTTGGTGTGGAAAACCAAGGCAAGTGCAGAAAAACATCAATGAATATGTACAGACAACTCATCAGGCCGATTTTGTTCAAATTCTCACCGGAAACGGCGCATAATCTCACTTTCAAAGGACTCGGACTTCTACGGCGGATTCCTTTCGCCGGAAAACTGATGAAGCTGATTTACAGCCACAAGACTCCATCGCTGTCAAGGAATGTGTTCGGGATCAATTTCCCGTCGCCCGTCGGTCTGGCCGCCGGTTTGGACAAGAACGGAGAGTTTTACAACGAGCTGTCGTGGTTCGGATTCTCGTTCATCGAGATCGGTTCCCTGACTCCGGAGGCTCAGCCGGGCAATCCCAAGCCTCGACTGTTCAGGCTCCCGCAGGACAACGCTATCATAAACAGGATGGGGATCAACAACAAAGGCATCCAGAACGCGATCAGACATATTCAAAAGGATCCGCCAAAGACGATTATCGCGGCGAGCATAGCGAAGAACAGCACCAGCGCCTCGGACGAGGACACCATCGCTGACTACAAGAAGGCGTTCTCGTATATGTACGACTTTGTGGATATGTTCACGATCAATGTCTCCTGCCCGAATGTTCACGGCCTGCAGAATCTTCAGGACGTGTCATACCTGTCGGATATTCTCGATCCGTTGCTGGATTTAAGGATATGCTACGATGCCTATAAGCCGATTCTGGTCAAGGTCTCCCCTGACATTCCGACAGAGGAACTTGACGAAATCCTGAAATACTGTATGCAATCAGGAATCGACGGAATCGTGGCCGGCAACACGACCAGATCCCGTGACGGGCTCACGACAAACAAGGATAGAATAGAGAAAATCGGCAACGGAGGGCTCTCCGGAGCTCCTTTGTACGAGAAAAGCCTCGCTATGGTCAAGCATATTCATCAGTTCACGTCCGGAAGGCTGCCGGTAGTGGGTGTCGGTGGAATAATGTCGCCGGAGCAGGCCAAGGAAATGCTGGACGCCGGAGCGAGTCTGATAGAGATCTACACCGGTTTCATCTACGAAGGACCTTCAATAGTGAAGAAGATCAACAAATACCTTGAAAACAATAGTTTGACAAAATAAAATCTGAATATGGCAAACGCATCGATCTGTACTATCGGCGACGAGATTCTGATCGGCCAGATAGTGGACACCAATTCCTCGCATATATCCCAGGCGCTTGAGGAGATTGGCGTGAAAGTCACAAGAATGACTTCATTCGGGGATGACCACGACGAGATTGTCTGCAATCTAACAAACGAACTCACTCACAACGAGATAGTCATAACTACCGGAGGTCTTGGTCCAACCAAGGACGACATCACGAAAGCGGCTTTGGCGGAGATTTCCGGAAGCAAGGGTTATGTGGTGAATGAAGGCCAGCTCAAGATGGTCCACGAGATCCTTCACGCAAGGGGACTTGATGTTCTGGACATCAACAAGGCTCAGGCGCTCGTCCCGGACACTTGCGAAGTGATTGTCAACCACCTCGGCACGGCGCCGATTATGGTGTTCCGCTTCCCTAAGGAAAGATACGGACATCAGGCCTCTCTCTATGCCCTGCCAGGCGTTCCGTTTGAGGCGGTCGGGGCGATTCCTGATGTGATCAAGGACGTTAAGGAGCACAACCCACTTACGGACATATTCCATAAGTGCGTGATGGTCTTCGGGTTGGCTGAATCCGCGCTTTCCAAGGAAATTGAGTCTTGGGAGGACAGTCTGCCGGAGGATATGCACCTTGCCTACCTGCCTAATCCTTTGACAGGAGTCCGTCTCAGGCTTTCAATTTACGGTGGAGACAAGGATGAGGAGGAAAGGCGCATTGATGAGCAGTTCGCGCGTCTCAGGCCGATTTTGGGAGACAAGATATATTCCTACAATGATGACACGCTGGAGAACGCCGTTGGAGCCTTGTTCCGTGGCTCAGGGATGACCCTCAGCGCGGCCGAGTCCTGCACCGGAGGCAAGATTTCCTCCTTGATCACCTCTGTTCCCGGGGCTTCTGAATATTACCTCGGCTCCGTCACATCCTACGCCATCCCAGTCAAGGAAAAAATCCTTGGAGTTCCGGAGGCCACAATCAATGAATATGGAGTTGTAAGTTCCGAAGTGGCGGCGGCGATGGCTGAAGGGGCCAGAAATTTGACCGGGAGCACTTATGCTGTCTCGACCACAGGATTGGCAGGGCCCGGAGGCGATGAGCATAATCCAGTAGGCACTGTATGGATCGGAATCGCAGGCCCTAACGGGACGAAAACCGTCAAAAAGGTCTATAAGAACGACAGGAAAAGGAATATTGAGAGATTCGCCGCGGCCGCGCTCGATGAACTCAGGTTATTTATGCTCAGCGACCGCAAATAATTGAAAATGAATAGTGGTAACAAATTTGTTTACCAAGCGAACATTTTTGTTATCGCTATTATTATGGCTATTTGTAGGCTAATTGGCAGTCAAAGAGGTCACGTCATTGAACACTCTTAGGAAATTCTTGCCAGCGACCTTCTCTATCTGATCATCGGTATAGCCACGGCTTGACATCTCGTCAAAGATCACTCCGATTTTTGAGATGTTCTCAAGTCCGGCTGGAGTAACCTCGATGCCGTCGAAGTCGGTTCCGATTCCGACACTTTCTATACCCGCCACCTTAACGGCGTGGTCGATGTGATCCACCACGTCCTTATAGGAAGGTCTTGGCAAAGCGGCAAACTCATCCAGCACAGCGTTCCAAGCGGCGGCCTTTTCCGGATTCAACGGATCGTTGATCCAGTCCTGCTCGGTCCAGCTCTTGGACTCCAGTCCGGAATCCGCCAGAGTCTTGGCGAACGCATCCGAAAGGAATACCGGATAGAAATTGATTTGGATCACGCCGCCTTTGTCAGCAAGCGCGCGCAGCATCTCATCGGACATATTCCTTCTGTGGTGAGCCAAGGCACGACAGCAGGAATGTGTGGAAACAATCGGAGCACGGGAATATTCAAGAGTGTCGTAGAAAGTCTCATCTGAGGCGTGCGCGACATCGACGATCATTCCGAGGCGGTTCATTTCTGCGACCACTTCCCTGCCGAACGGGCTCAATCCGTGCCAACGCTGTCCCTGCGCGGCGGAGTCCGCTATTTCATTGTCACCGTTATGGGTCAAGGTTATGTACCGTACCCCAAGCTTATGAAAAACCCTGAGCAAAGGGAGCGACTTTTGGATCGGAGCCCCGTTCTCCATACCTATGAATATGGAAATGAGTCCTTTAGCCTTATTCCTCAAAGCGTCATCCGGCGAGAATGCAAGTGAGGCGATCCCGGAATTGGCTTCAACGGCATCGTAGATCCGGCCGATCATTTCCAAAGCGTAGCGTGTGGCCGCGTCTGGCAGTAGGTCGGCGGATGTGTATAAAGCGAAGAAAGAGGCATCGACCCCGCCGGCCTTAAGCTTCGGCAGATCGACATGCCCCCTTTCATTGTCAATTCCGATGTCGCGTCCCCGCATCATCATTGTCGGGGTGTCGCAATGAGAATCCAGGACGAACATGATTACTTACGGGTTACAGTCGCATTCTGGATCTTCACGATCTTGATCACAGGATCTCCTGAGTAGCAGACACTTGCGCCTTTGCCGAGGTCGAGCGAAAGATTTTTGCCAGGAGTTACGGTAAGATCCGCACCATCCAATGACACGGTCACATCATCCACAGACATCGTGACCGCATCAATCTTTGAAGATCCTCCTTTACCAGTGACTTTCAAAGAGTTGGCTTTGCCGGAAAGGGATAGTTTGGCACTGTTGTCAGTAGCGACGGAAGCCGTTTCGCATTGACCGTTGACGGCAAGGTCAGCGGAACCCGAATTATTCACATTGAGAGTTTTCGCCGAATATTCCATGACAACCGTCGCGCTCCCGTCCGCATTGACAGTCACATTGTCCCCGGCCTTCACATTGAAAGAAGATAGCTTTGCCTTTTTGCCTACGGAAATCACAGCAGACTCCGCGTTCACGTTAAGATTGGCTATGCTTGAATTGCCGGATAGATCCATTTTGAATTTGCCGGAATTCAGACTATTGTTTGATGAGAACGTACAGTCATCATTCAAAGTGATTGAGTTAAGTGACGAGACATAAATAGTGGCTTCAAGTACAGGACCATCCGAATTCTTACCTTTGAAAGATTTCTTGACTTCCTTAGGAATTGACTTGTCATCAAGCCCGATGTAAAGTGTGCCGGCTTTAACGTAGCATTCAAGATAACTCTCAAGGGCATCGCTGACCTTGAATTTGGCATTATAGCCATCCTTTTCAACCAAGGTGACCTTGAAGCCGTCCGACACTGAGATGGCATCAAACTCTGAATATTCATGTTCGATGGTCCTGGTCTGCGCGACGGAAACCGCAGATGTTAAAGCAATGGCGGAAATCGCCATAAATAAAGATTTGATATTCATAACCTTTATAAATTAAATTTTCCTATTCATCAATTTTTTCCATCAAGGATTCCCACTCCGCTGTCTTGTGGTCAAGCTCGCGTTTGTCCTCAAGGTAGGTTCTGGTGAGCTCCATTATGTCATCACCAGGCCCGGGATTGGAGAGAATCTTCTCGATGTCCTTCATCCTCGCCTCGACCTTGCCGATTTCTGACTCGAGGAATTCGACCCTGTGCCGAATCCTGCGGATTTCCTTGGAATCACTTCGCCTTTGCTCGAACTCTTTCTGAGCCTGTTCCTTTCTGACAGAATCAACCTCATTCTTTGCATCGGGTACCGAAGACACTTTGGGAGAGAAACGCCTCTCCAATTCCTGAAGATTCTCTATCTTCCTCTCTTCCAAGAACTCATGGACACTTCCAAGATGCTCCTTGACCTTTCCGTCACGGAACTCGTACATCTTGTCAACCAATCCCTCAAGGAAATCTCGGTCGTGTGAGACCACAATCAGCGTGCCATCGTACGCCTTCAGAGCCTGTTTGAGAATATCCTTGGACTTGATGTCCATGTGGTTCGTAGGCTCGTCCAACGCAAGGACGTTGTAAGGCTGGAGCATGAACTTCGCCATCCCGAGACGCGCGCGCTCACCGCCTGACAGGACACTAACCTTCTTGTCGATGTCCTCACCACGAAACAGGAACTGAGCCAGAATGTCACGAAGCTTGTTCCTTACATCTCCGACCGCTATGTTGTCAAGGGTCTCCCACACGGTAAGATTACGGTCAAGGATGTCCTCCTGATTCTGAGCGTAATACCCGATGGAGACATTGTAGCCGGTCTTGGCCTCACCGCTGATAGGCTGCAACTCCCCCATTATCACACGCATAAGGGTAGTCTTACCCTCACCGTTGCGTCCGATCAAGGCGACCTTCTCTCCCCTTCTGACCTCTATCTCAGCGTTCCTGAAGACGACCTTCTCCGGATAGCCGACTGTCAGATCCTTGCCTTTGAAGACAATGTTTCCGGAACGCGGAGCCGGCGGGAACTTAACCGTCAGCGTGACGTTGTCAGTCTCGTCAATCTCCACTCTGTCAAGTTTTTCGAGCTGCTTGATGCGGGACTGGACCTGATTTGACTTCGTAGGCTTGTAGCGGAAACGGTTGATGAAATCCTCCGTCTTCTCGATCATCTTCTGCTGGTTCTCATAGGCTGCCATCTGCTGCGCGAGCCTTTCCTTGCGCAACTCGACGTACTTGCTGTACGGAACCTTGTAGTCATGAATATGCCCGAGCATGATCTCGACCGTGCGGTTTGTCACGGTGTCGAGGAACCTCCTGTCATGCGAAACGAGGAGCAACGATCCCCGATGACTTTTAAGATAATCCTCCAGCCATTCGATTGATTCTATGTCAAGATGGTTCGTAGGCTCGTCCAGAAGCAGGACATCCGGCTCGGACAGCAGGATCTTCGCCAGCTCTATGCGCATATTCCACCCTTGGCTGAACGTTTCGGTCTTTCGCCCGAAATCCTCATCCTTAAAGCCAAGGCCTAAAAGCGTCTTCTGGGCAAGAACCTCCGGAGGCTCCGACTGACTCATAGCCATAGCGTCTGTCAAGTCATTCAGTCGGTTGATCAAAGAAAGGTATTCATCTGACTCATAGTCAGTTCTCTCAGCCAGTTGGGCGTTCACGCTGTCAAGTTCGGCTTGAATCTCTGTGATGTGGTCAAAAGCGGTCAATGTCTCCTCCATCACGGTTCTCCCCTTATGGTGTTCCATGATCTGAGGCAGGTAGCCGATACGCAGATCGTTCGGCTTGTCGATGCTTCCGGATGTCGGAGACTGAAGCCCGCAGATCAGTTTCATGATCGTGGACTTCCCCGCTCCGTTTTTGCCGACAAGACCGATCTTGTCCTTCTCACTGATGTGGAAATCTATACTGTCCAAAAGTGTGTAGCCACCGTAGGCCACAGTCAATCCATTAATTGAAATCATTTACGCCTCCTCCTTAATCTCTTCAAGCGCATCTTCCGGCCGCGCCGGTTTACAGCACATCACGCAAACCTCGTACAAAATCAGCAAAGGAGCGGCGGCGATCAACATCGACATCGGATCCGCGGGTGTTATGATGGCAGCGATGCATAGTATAACCACTATCGCATGCCTGCGATATTTAATAAGAGTGTTTCTGGTGACAATCCCGAGTTTAGACAAGATCACGACAACGATAGGAAATTCAAACACAATGCCGAACGCCAGCACAGTTGAAGTGAACATCGAGATGTACGAAGTCAGCGAGATCGTGTTCATCACATCATCGCTGATCTTGTAGCCCATGAAAAAGTTAAGCGAGATCGGAACGATAAGATAATAACCGATTACAAGTCCAAGATAGAACAGGAACGATGCGGAAAGGAATGCCCCTCTTACCGCACGCTTTTCACTCCTGTAAAGAGCTGGGGCTATGAATTTCCAGATCTCGAAACAGACATACGGGAAAGACAGGATGAAGCCCAACTCGAACGCGACCTGAAGATGCACGAAGAACTGGGCGGATATGTCCAGATTCACCAGCGACATCTGCATATTCCCCATTCTCAGCCATTTATAGATGAAGAAGTCGCTTTTTGTCGGAGCCAGGATGATGTCGTCAAAGACCAACGACTTGAAGCAAAAGACCACGACACTGACAAGCGTAATGACAAGCACTGAGCGGAACAATGTTCCCCTCAGCACCTCCAGATGGTCCCAGAAGGACATCTCAGCTTCTCCAGCCGCCATTATTTCTTCTCGATCTTCTCGATTTTGTCCGGAGTCTTGGCTGTGGAATTGAGATCCTTGTCAATGTCACTGATCTGGCTCTCAACATCGTTCATGCCTTCCTTGAAGCTCTTGACACCTTTACCAAGACCTTTCATGAGCTCAGGAATCTTCTTTCCACCGAAAAGGAGAATGATGACAAGGGCAATAATCACCACCTGCCACGGGCCAACAACCCCCAAAGGAACAATAAAAAACATAGTCTAAACTATTTAAGTGTTAAAATAATCTTTACAAATATCATCTGTCATTGATATGAGCCTCTATCGCTTCCACAAGCTTCTCCGGACAACGTGTCGGACGACCGGTAGCCTTGTTGAGAAAGCCAAGGGTCACCTGGCCTTCAACGCAAAGCGTGCCGTCCTGATTGTAAACCGCCTGCCTTACACGGAGTTTCGCCATAGGCACCTCATCGATCATTGCGACAGCCCTGACCACATCTCCCATCTTAGCCGGGAACCTGTAACGGCATTCCACGGTGACTATCGGAATGGTCACACCGTCCTCCTCACATTTCTCTATCGGGTAACCGCACTCGACCATCAGGTTGTTCCTCGCACACTCGAAGTACCGGATGTAATTCGAGTGATGGACGATGCCCATCTGGTCAGTTTCGTAGTATCTGACAGGAAAAGATATCTCAGAATGCACCATAACAAAATTGTTAGCACCTAAAACAAAAATGTTTTACTATTTGTTTCTCAAAGCGGCAAGAGCCTTTTCGTAACTTTCGATCTTGGAAAGGCTGTCAGCCTCCTTCTTGCGCTCCAAAGCGACAACCTTCTCCGGAGCGTGAGCCACAAAGCTCTCGTTGGACAGCTTTTTCCTCACTGACTCAAGGAATCCACGCTGATGCTCAAGCTCGGTCTCGATCTTTTTGATCTCCTCCTCGACATCCACAAGTCCCTCAAGCGGAACGAAGAGTTCAACCGTGCGGACAAGCAGCGAGACTCCGGCGGCGTCACCGAAATCAGCCACACTCTCGACCGAGGAAATGTTGGCAAGCTTGGTGACCACAGGGAGCATATTCATAGGGAAATCTCCCTTCACCTTCAAGGCAAGGCTTTCCTTAGGAGAGATGTTCTTCTGCTGACGGATTCCGCGGATCCCGTTCACCGCCTCCTGGGCTATGCCGAATTCCTCGATGATCTTTTCATCGACAACTCCAGCCTTAGGAGTAGGCTGGTACATAATGGTCTCCCCTTCCTTGCGCTCCGCCATAGACTGCCAAAGCTCTTCCGTGATGAAAGGCATCACAGGATGAATCATCTTCAGCAATTTCTCAAAGAATATGATTGTGGCGTCATACGTCGCCTTGTCGATGCTCTCACCATAAGCTGGCTTCACGGCCTCAAGGTACCAGGCGCAATATTCATCCCAGAAGAGTTTGTAGATGCTCATAAGGGCATCTGAGATCCTGAACTTGGAATAATGGTCTTCGACCGCGGTAATGGTCTGGCCAAGTTTATTCTCAAACCAACTTACAGCCAATTTGTTGACCTCACTCTGCTGAAGCTTTTCATCAATCGTCCAACCTTGAACGAGACGGAAAGAATTCCAGATCTTATTGCAGAAATTCCTGCCCTGCTCGACCTGTGACTCATCATAGAATATGTCGTTGCCGGCTGACGAGCAAAGCAGCATACCGATCCTCACGGCATCGGCTCCGTACTTGGCGATGAGGTCAAGCGGGTCTGGAGAGTTGCCAAGAGTCTTGGACATCTTCCTGCCGAGCTTGTCGCGGACAATTCCCGTGAAATAAACGTTGCTGAACGGAATGTCGTTCATAAACTCGTCACCTGCCATAATCATTCTGGCTACCCAGAAGAAGATGATGTCAGGACCTGTAACCAGGTCATTTGTAGGATAATAGTAAGCAAGATCCTTGTTTGGCTGATGGTCAGGATGTCCAGGCTTCTGAGGGTCGAACACTGAAATAGGCCAGAGCCAGCTTGAGAACCAGGTGTCGAGCACATCGTCATCCTGCCTGAGATCAGCGGCTGTCAAAGCCGGATTGATCTTCTGGGCCGCGGCGAGAGCCTTCTCTGGAGTCTCTTCCACAACTATCTGCCCGTCTGGAAGATAGTAAGCCGGGATTCTCTGTCCCCACCAAAGCTGACGGGAAATGCACCAGTCGTGGGCGTTCTCCATCCAGTGACGGTACGTGTTACGGTACTTGTCCGGAATAAGTTTGATCTTGCCGGATTCGACGCTCTCAAGAGCCTTTGCGGCAAGGTCTTCCATCTTGAGGAACCACTGCGCCGAGAGCTTCGGCTCGATGACCGCGTTGGTTCTTTCCGAATATCCCACCGGAGATGTATATTCCTCCACCTTGACAAGGTTGCCGGACTCCTCCAACATCTTGACAATCTTCTTTCTGGCCTCGAAACGATCCTCGCCCACCAGAATCTGAGCCTTCTCGTTCAGGCGGCCGTGGTCATCGATGATGTCAATAACCGGCAGATTGTGGCGAAGTCCGATCTCATAGTCATGAGCGTCATGAGCCGGGGTGACCTTCAGGCATCCAGTTCCGAAATCCATCTCCACATAACTGTCCTCGATGACAGGGATCTCCCTGTTGATCAACGGGATGAGCACCTTCTTGCCTTTCAGCCAATGATGTCTCTCATCGGCCGGATTGACACAGATGGCGGCATCGGCCATAATCGTCTCAGGACGGGTCGTGGCGATCACGAGATACTTGTCCGTAGGATTGCCGTTGCCATCGGAGATATAATATTTAAGGTGATAGAAATGGCTCTTGGTGTCCCTGTGGATGACCTCGTCGTCACTGATGGCGGTCAATGCCACTGGATCCCAGTTGACCATACGCACACCTCTATATATCATACCTTTCTTATAGAAATAGCAGAATGTGGCGATCACGGCGTCGGAAAGCTCAGGCTCCATCGTGAACCTTGTGCGGTCCCAGTCACAGGAAGCGCCAAGCTTGCGGAGCTGCTTGAGAATGATTCCCCCGTGCTCCTCCTTCCACTCCCAGGCATATTTCATAAACTCCTCACGGGTAAGGTCTTCCTTGGATATTCCCATACCCTTGAGCTTGGCCACAACCTTGCTTTCCGTTGCGATGGATGCATGGTCCGTACCAGGTACCCAGCAGGCATTCTTGCCGTCCATTCTGGCCTTGCGGATCAACACATCGTTAAGCGTGTTGTTCAGCACGTGACCCATATGCAGGATTCCCGTCACGTTAGGGGGCGGGATTACTATCGTATAAGGCTCTTTCTCATTCGGCTCAGAGTGGAAGCACTTGTGCTCGGTCCACCAGGCGTACCATTTGTCTTCTACTTCCGCCGGATTGTACTTTGCGGAAAGTTCTTTTTTCTCGCTCATATTACTGCTTATAATATACAAAGTTTACAAATATAGCACATTTTTCACTAAATTTGCTTCAAAAATACACACATACTATGGAAGAAAAGAAAGAAATCAGTCTGGAAATCCGTCCGGAAGTAGCAAAGGGCACATATTCAAACCTTGCGATCATCACCCATTCGCACAGCGAGTTCATCATCGACTTCGCGACAATCCTTCCCGGCCTGCCTAAGCCGGACATCAGCAACCGCATCGTGATGACTCCAGAGCACGCCAAAAGGCTTCTCAACGCTCTGATGGACAATGTCACAAAGTACGAGTCACAGTTCGGACTCATCAACCTTGGCGGCGGACAGGCTCAGCAGGGTGGCACGTTCAATCTCGGAGACCTTCCTCAGTTCGGTCCTAACGGAGCCAAATCATAACTTGAAATGACAGATTTCAAGAATATCAAAGCGTTCACGTTCGACATCGACGGCGTGATGACTGACGGTGGCATCCTCGCCGATCTGGAAGGCCAGCTTTACAGGACTTTCGACGCTAAGGACGGATTCGCTGTCAGAATGGCGTGCCTTAACGGATTCCCGGTCGGTGTGATCACCGGCGGCCGGTCACAAAGTATACGGGCCAGGTTCAGCAGCAACGGAATCAATCCCGAGGACATCTATCTGGGCTCCAGAAACAAGATTGAGGACTTCGAGGATTTCTGCAGGAGGCATAACCTAAAGCCCGAAGAGGTAATGTATTTCGGAGACGACATCCCTGACATAGAGGTCATCCGGGCAGCCGGAATTGGAGTCTGCCCCAACGATGCAGTCGAGGAGGTCAAGGAAGCTGCGGACATCATCTCCGACCGTCCGGGCGGAAAGGCCTGCGTGCGCGAGTATATGGAGAAGGCGATGAAAGCCCAGGGACGCTGGGTCTTCGACGCGATCGACTACAAGAAAAAATTCTAAAGGTTTTCTGAATATGGACACTCACGGAAAGAGGATCATCCTGGCTTCAAACTCACCTCGCCGCCGCGAGCTGCTCGCCGGCCTTGACATCAAGTTCACAGTTGACACTGGCACATCGTTCGTGGAGCAATACTCTCCTGACACTCCGCACGTTAAAGTGCCGGAATTGATGTCGGAAGGTAAGTCATCAGGCTTTCACAGAAAGCTTGAGCCGGATGAGATTCTCGTCACCTCCGACACTATGGTACTGTGTGGAACAGAGATCCTCGGCAAGCCCCACGACAGGGCGGACGCCGTAAGGATGCTCAAGCTGCTTTCCGGACGTGAGCATCAGGTCATCACAGCCGTGACAATCCGTGACTGTCATAGGACAAAGACCTTCTCCGTCACTTCCGATGTCTATTTCAAGAATCTGTCAGACAGCGAGATAGACTACTACATCGACAACTTCAAGCCTTTCGACAAGGCCGGGGCCTACGGAATCCAGGAATGGATCGGCTACGTTGGCATCAGCAGATTGGACGGCTCGTTCTACAACGTGATGGGCTTCCCTACCCAGAGATTCTACGAGGAACTCCAAGACTTCTTGAATGGAAGATGAAAGCGTTTTTTCAAAGAATCTGCGGCGCGTACGGAGGAATATTCATTATATTCCTCTTATTCATTGCATGCGGGTGCAATCCGGAGGCTTTCGTGAAACCGATTAACCCTTCATCGCGCCATTTTACTGTCCGCGAAGACGGTGACACCATAAAGGTACGGTTCGGAACCGATGACTGGAGCGTGGCGTCCGTTATCCTGGACGGAAAAACCATCGAATGGATCGGAGGTTCATCCGCCTTGGAGAGTATCGATGGGAAAAGGAAAATCACAAGCGACGGATTCATTATGTATTACAAAAAATCCGGCGAGCGTGAGCTTGAACTTTTTTTCCTGCCGAACTTTTCAGACAGCGAAATGAACATTAGCGTGGAAGTCTCGAACTCCTTCGAGTGTGACACATTGACATTCAAGCAATCACGCTGTTCGGGTTATGAGTTTGAAAGCATCATCTGGGGAGATGTGAAAAGGCTCCATCCTGAATATGAGAAAGGATGGGGTCCGCTCTCTTTCAAGAACGACGGGACGGACACATTGCGAATCTCACGACGAGTTTTCTTCGGTGCCTCCAGGCAGGTCTCTTTCTCAGATGAGAATGGCTTGGCGCGGCATCGGAAAGACCTTATGGTACAGGTTCCCGACGGGGCTCTTGATAATGAAAGTTTAAGTTTCAATGACCATTGCAGTGTCCTGTACAGTTATGATACGATTGAATATCCACTCAAAGACGAAACGGAAGTCGTCATGAGGTTTCCGCCTACCGGAAAGTTTTCATGGTACTACAATATGCTGTGGTATATCGACACCTACTCTGCCGATTATTCAATGTCACTCCGCAACGTCGCCACCGGACGTATCATTCAGGTAAAGGGGATTCTCACCAGCAAGTCACCTAACGGACACTTTACTTTCTATTATGAAAAACGATCTATTATGAAAAACGATGAGCGATAGAATATTCATAAAGACTGTTTTGGGGATGTTCCTCGCCACGGCGCTTGCTCTGCCGGCCGCCGGGCATACGAAAGCGGATTCATCGAAGGTCACACATAGGATAGGTATCAATGTCCGACCTTCGTACATACTGCCCTCCCACAAATTCTTCAGAGGCGAAAACGCACTTGGCAAGCGCCTGGACAAAAGCGGATCCGCACACCTGCAATATTCATTCGCCTTTCCCGCGGACAGCCGCTTAGGCAAGATATACCCGACAGCCTACCAAGGAATTGGTTTGGCATGGAACACATTCTTCGACCAGGACGAGATTGGATCGCCTGCCGCTGTTTATGCATTCCAAGGCGCAAGGCTGGCGCAGCTTTCCCAAAAGTTGTCTTTTGACTATGAATGGAATTTCGGTCTTTCATTCGGCTGGCATCCTTACGACCCATACGGGGACTTGAACCCGAATTTCACAAACGACAAGAATCTGGTGGTCGGATCAAGACTCAACGCATACATCAATGTCGGCTTCTTGCTGACATGGCAACCCGCTCCGCAATGGTTGATCTCGGCAGGAATCGACATGACACATTTCTCAAACGGCAACACGAGCTATCCTAACGCAGGTGTGAACACCATAGGTGGAAGAATCGGGGCGGCAAGGCTGTTCGGGGCGACCCAAATCCGCAAAATCCCCACGGGCGGAACCATTTTTGAATATGACAGTGACGCCTCCGGGCTGAAAAGGATCGCGCAAAGGATGACTTACGATGTGGTTCTCTACGGCGCCGGAAGAGCCAAAGGGCTCATCTGGAACGATGTGCCACACATCTCAGAGGGCAAATTCGGAATCATCGGCTTGAACATAAACCCTTTGTACAGAGTGAACAAATTTTTCAGGACAGGCCTGTCCATCGACATCCAATACGATGAAAGCGCTAATGTCAGTGAGCATGTAGCCGGTGTAGGAGACGATGGCAACATAAAATTCTATCGTCCACCTCTTGCGGAGCAGTTGGGAGCCGGACTTTCCCTAAGAGCCGAATTTGTCATGCCGATTTTCTCCATCAACATAGGCTTTGGACGCAACGTCATATATAAAGGCAAAGAGTTGAAAGGATTCTATCAGACTTTGGCGCTGAAATCCGACATATACAAAGACCTTTTCATCCACATAGGCTACAAACTGCACGACTTTCACGATCCAAACAATCTGATGCTGGGACTTGGATGGCGTTTAGGGAACGGCAGACAACACTAAAATCTTTGGAGATATGATACCAGACTGGGCAAAAGAGTTGAATTGTTCGATAACCGTCTGCGACAAGGACGGAGTCATCGTCTATCAGAATGACCGTGCGGTCGAACAGTATAGGAAACGCGGCGATCTCATCGGCAGGAATCTGTTCGACTGCCACAATGAAAAATCCGCCGCCATCATCCGTAATCTCCTGGCGACAGGTGGAACGAACTCGTACACAATCGAAAAGAACGGGGTGCACAAGATGATATTCCAAAGCGCGTGGAAAGAGAACGGATTTGTCGCCGGACTATGTGAGATCTCGATGATCATCCCTGCCGAACTTCCGCATCATGTAAGATAAAACCAGCATGAAAGGACACGTGATTATAAAAGTCCTTGCCGCGTTCTGGTCGGTCGCGGCCATGGGGCTCATACAGCAAAGTTGCGCCAAGACAGAAGGCGGAGACAACAAAAGGATGCTTGAAGCCCTTGACAGAACAATAGCCGAAAGGGACATCTATGAAAGGATCAAACGGGAACGTATAGATTCGATAAAAGCGGGAATCCGGTCGGACACCACAGACAGTCTGAAATATGAAATCTATGACAGATTGTTCGATGAATATTACCAATATGACATCGATTCGGCCATATTCTACGCCCGAAAGAAACTCTCCGTGGCTCAAAGGGCAGGAGCGGAGCGGACCCGCAACGAAAGGATAATCGATGCGGAGATGGACATCGCGGACAGGTACGCTCTTTCCGGAATGTATCTTGAGGCTTCGGAGATTATGAATGAAATGGATCCGGAATCCATGCCGAGGCAGCTGATGTTGAGATATTTACAAATCAGCAACAATTTGTATGGAAACATGGCGAGAATGTCCGATGACCCTCTCGTCAAGGCGGACTACATCCGGAAGCGGGACTCTTTCAGGAATGAGCTGTACAGGAACCTGAGCGATGACGACCTTTTCAAACTCTACGTCTGGTCCGACATTGAGATCGACAACGGCAACGCGACGATGATCCTGGACTCGCTGCTCTCGGTCCGGTCTTCCGGCAGGCTTGATGTACACGAAAGAGCGATAGTCAGTTACATCGCATCCATCGCATCACGAATGTGCGGAAGAAACTCCGAGGCCATCGCTCTCCTCGCTGAAAGTGCCGCCAATGACCTCCAGACTCCGGTCAACGAGTACAAGTCACTCTACGAGCTTGCTGAGCTTCTGTACCGCGAAGGTGACATCAACAGAGCCTACCGTTATGTGAACCAGTCGATAAAGGACGCCGTGGCCGCTAACGCCAGCATAAACGCCCAGGCCATAAACTCGATGCTGCCTCTGATCACCGAGACCTACGACATAAGGATGCACAGCAGGCGCACACAACTCTACATCATACTGTTTGTCATAAGCGCCCTGCTCCTCTCTCTCGTCGTCGCGGTGCAATACATGATCAGAAGCCACCGGAAAGTGGCGGTCGCCAATGCGAGGCTCAAGGAGTATGTGAGCCTTCTCCAGGAATCCAATGACATCAAAGAGCAATATTTGGGAATATATCTGGACATGTGCTCGGACTACATAGCCGGTCTGGAGAGATACCGTTCCAAACTACGCAGGGCAGCGAAGGAAGGCGGCTTCGGTGAAGTGATGGAGAACCTGAAGTCCACCGAGTTCATCGACAAGGAACTGGAGGGCTTCTATGTACGCTTCGATGAATCTTTTCTGGCACTGTTTCCCGACTTCGTGGAACGGCTGAACGCCCTTCTTCAGGAAGACAAGAGATTTGATGCGAGAGGTAAGAACGGAATCCTCACAACAGAGCTCCGGGTGGCCGCGCTGATACGTCTTGGTGTCACCGATTCCACGAGAATCGCACACTTCCTAAGAAGGTCCGTCTCCACGATCTACAACTACCGTGTCAAGATGAGAAACTCCGCTGTTTCCGGCCGCGAGGACTTCGAAAAACAAATCATGAGCATCGGAAGGCTGTCTTGACACGGCTACTATTTTCGGCTGAATCATATAGTTCAATTGACGATGTGTCAATAAATTATAATTTTATCCAACTACTAAAACAGTACCATCGCTTTGTCTTGATGATGTTATTGGTTTTCTTTGCCGAAGAATAACCAATGCAATGTTCTCGTTTATTTATTAAAACTTTTTAAGGATATGAGCAAATCACACTTCCTTTTGTGTTCGATTGCCGTTTTGCTGTTTCTGACAGGACTCAGCGCATCAGCGCAGGTACTGTCGTTCAACGGAAAGGTGATCGACAAGACAGGGCAGCCGGTAATAGGAGCCGCTGTCGTGAACACAAGCGATCGTTCGGTCGGGACAATAACCGATGTGGACGGAACGTTCACTTTGGCAGCCGCCAAAGGTGACATACTGGAGATTTCGTCACTGGGTTACACGACAACCAAGGTGACCGTGGGTGAAAGTGGCGACATCACTGTCATACTTCAGGAAGACTCTGAATTTCTGAGCGAAGCAGTTGTCGTGGGCTACGGAACAATCAAAAAGAAAGATCTGACAGGAGCGGTCGCGTCCGTTTCGGACAAGGATCTCAAGGACACCCCTGTCGCCAATGTCGGACAGGCACTTCAAGGCAAGGTCTCCGGTGTGTATATTCTTGACTCCGGAAAACCTGGGGACAATGTCACGATGAAGATCAGAGGTCTGGGCACAATCAATGACAGTGATCCGCTTGTGGTCATCGACGGAGTCCCGACAGATTTGGGACTGACTTCGCTCAACACAGCGGACATCGACAGGATCGATGTCCTGAAAGATGCGTCCGCCACGGCCATCTACGGATCACGCGGTGCCAACGGTGTCGTGATGGTGACCACCAAAAGAGGCTCCAACGGTGACGGCAAAGTCAGCGTCAACGCCAACTGGGCGATCCAGAATGTAACATATATTCCTGAAATGCTTGACGCCGCAGGCTTCGCAGCCTATTCCAACGACATGTTGAGCAACGCGGGACTGGCCACAAATCCGGCATGGAGCAATCCTGAGACTCTCGGCAAGGGTACGGACTGGATCAACGAGATCCTTCACACGGGCAAGATGCAAAACTACACTGTAAGTTATTCCGGTGGTAACGAGAAAGCCCGCTACTACATCTCAGGAGGATTCCTTGACCAGAAAGGAATCGTCAAGACAGTCGGCTACAGAAGGTTCACATTCCAGAACAACAACGACGCTCAAGTCCTGAAATGGCTGAAGTTCTCCAACAACATCACATTCTCGGCAGACGTTAAGGAGAGCGGTTTATATTCTATATCCAGTGCGATGAACAAGGAGAGCGGTTCATATTCAATATCCAGTGCGATGAACGCCCTGCCTACCCAGGAAGTCAAGAATGCCGACGGCAGCTGGAGCGGTCCGGAGGGGACATCCTACTGGTATGGTGATGTCAGGAATCCTGTCGGTCCCCTCTACACCAACTCGAACAAGACCAACGGCTACAACTTCCTTGGAAACATCTCAGCGGAGATAACATTCGCGAAGTGGTTGAGATTCAAAAGCACTTTCGGCTACGACGCCAAGATGTGGTTCAACGACAACATCTCGTACGCCTATGACTACAAGCCTTCCGCCGTGGAGGAGACAACACGTTACCAGGACTCGAACAAAGCCTTCACATACTTGTGGGACAATTACTTCACCTTCGACCACACGTTCAAAGGAAAGCACAGTCTCAATGTGATGGCCGGTACTTCCGCACAATGGAACGACGCTTCGGGGATCAACGCCACCAAGGCCGGATTCCTTTTCTCCAATGTCCACGAGTTTGACAACGGAACCGTCAACAAATCAATCGGCGGAGCGTCAAGCGACTGGGCGATGATGTCCTTTATGGCCAGACTCAATTACTCTTACGACGACAGATACCTTCTCACAGCCACGATGCGCCGCGACGGTTCCTCAAGATTCGGTCCAAGCCACAGATGGGGTAACTTTCCGTCAGCCTCGGCGGCCTGGAGACTGTCCAAGGAGAATTGGTTCCCTAAGAATATTCTTGTCAACGACATAAAACTGCGCGCCGGCTACGGCGTGACCGGAAACGACAAGATCGGCTCATACGCCTACATCCAGACCTACAACACAGGCACTTACATTTTCGGCGACGACATCGTCACCACCCTCATGGCCAAGTCCATGGCTAATCCGTCAATCCACTGGGAGGAAGTGCGTCAGGCCAATATCGGTCTCGACCTGTCCATGTGGCAGTCACGTGTCAACCTGTCGGTCGATGCATATCTGAAGAACACCGCCGACATGCTTGTCAAGGCGGCGATTCCTATCACTTCCGGCTACGAGGACACAACCACGACCTACACGAACGCGGGCAAAGTCCGCAACAGCGGCTTCGAGTTCACCCTCAACACGATCAACTTCGACAGCACAGGAGACGGGTTCAGATGGGAGACATCACTGACAGCCACATGGAACAGAAACAAGATCGTAAGCCTCAACAGTGACACACCGCTTTACCAGAACGAGACTGGCGGTGCCTACATCACGATGCAGAAGAACGGCAAACCGATCAATGTGTTTTATGGCTATGTGGCCGACGGGATATTCCAGACACAGGAAGAAGTTGACAATCATGCTTTTCAGGAGAACTCCACAGCACCTGGCGACATCCGCTTCAAAGATCTCAACAACGATGGCGTGATCAACGAGGAAGACAGGACAATCATCGGCAACCCTAATCCCGATTGGCTGTTCTCAATGACGAACAATTTCTATTTCAAGGGATTCGACCTTACTGTTTTCCTTCAGGGCGTAACCGGCAACGAGATATTCAACGCTGTGGGCATCGGCAACGAAGGAATGGCCAGCGCGCACAATCAGACGGCATCCGTAAAGTACCGCTGGACCGGCTACGGGACCAGCACCAGCATGCCGCGGGCTGTCTATGGCGACCCGAACCACAACGCCAGAATCTCCGACAGATTCGTGGAAAACGGCTCTTACCTCAGGGTAAAGAACATCACTTTAGGCTACACATTCCCTAAGACTCTTCTGAAAAAAGCGAACATTGACAGTGCGAGGATATTCCTCTCCTGCGAGAACGCTCTGACCCTGACGAATTATTCCGGCTTCGATCCGGAGGTCGGCATCAACGGGATTGATTGGAACATCTACCCGCTGTCACGTACTTTCAGCCTCGGTCTCAACTTTAATTTCTAATGAATATGAACAACTTAAAGATCACAATACTTGGTTTGGCAGGCTTGGCGATGACTTCCTGCTCCGGATTTCTTGACAGTTTTCCGTCATACGCCGTGGACCCATCCGTCTCAGTCACTGACTCCGTCGCCATCGCCTTGACAAACGGATGCTACGTGCCGCTGCAATCCTCAAACCTTTACAATCAAAGAATATGGTCACTCGACATCATCGCCGGAAACTCCGAGGTTGGAGCCGGTGGGGGTGACGATGGAATCGAGACCGTCCAATGCGCTAATTTCGCAGCTGACGCGTCCAACGGATTCGCGCTTTACATCTGGAGATCTCCTTGGGTAGGAATAGGACAGTGCAACACCGCGATAGAATCCATTCTTGGAGAAGGAAACCAGACCAGCGATGCCATCAAGAACCGTTCGCTCGGCGAGGCTTATTTCCTCAGGGCACACTATTACTACATTCTCACACGTCTGTTCGGAGGTGTCCCACTTGTGCTCACCCCGCACAAGGCCAACGAATCCACAGATGCGGCAAGAGCCTCTCTTGACGACTGTTACGCTCAGATCATCAGCGACTGCAAGGCCGCCATTGATCTCCTGCCCGAGAAAAGGACATATTCAGGAGCGGACTACAACCGGGCCAGCAAGGACGCGGCATTGGCCATGCTGGCAGACATCTACCTGACATACAATCCGTCCGAGCACTACGGCGAGGTTCAGAACCTCTGCTCACAGGTGGAGGCTTTGGGCTATGACCTGAGCAAGTATGATTTCGCGGACAATTTCGGAGCGAAGGCCGAGACCAGCCAAGAGGCCTTATTCACGGTAGGATATTCAGGAAGCACCCAGTACGACTTCTGGGGTGGCAGCAACCAAAGTTCATGGCTATCCACCTTCATGGGTCCGAGAAACTCGGGAATGGTCGCAGGATCATACGGATGGAACCAGCCTACCGCAGAGTTCATGAGCCAATGGGAAGAGGGTGACCTCAGGAAGGACGTGACCGTCTTCTACAACGGATGTCCGGCCTTCGACGGAATCGAGTACAAGTCATCTTGGTCCAACACAGGTTATAATGTGCGTAAGTTTCTGGTCACCAAGTCATACTCTCCGGAATACAACACGAATGCGGCGGATTTTGTCGTGTACCGTTTCGCGGATGTCCTACTTATGAAAGCCGAGGCTCTGAACGAGCAGGGCAAGACGGACGAGGCCGCGGAACCTTTGAACATCGTAAGAAAACGTGCCGGGCTCAACCCGATTCCTTCAGGAAAGACAAAGGAGGAAATGAGGGAGATCATCATCCACGAGCGCAGGATGGAACTAGCTTTCGAGGGTCACAGATGGTTTGACATCATCCGGCTCGACAAGGGACAGTACGCCCTCGATTTCTTTGCCGGAATCGGCAAGAAAGCCACCAAGGACAGGCTGCTTCTGCCTATCCCTCTGACGGAGATGGACTCCAACAACCTGATGGAGCAAAACCCTGGATATTAATAAATAAACTGGATTATACAATGAAAAAATCGATAATGACCGCCGCCGCGGCACTCTGTCTGGGCATTGCATGCTCCTGCTCGGAAGAGGATTACAAGACTGTCGATCCATCCGCCGGGAATATTCTTGAAATGACCGCTTCCGGAACGGAGATCAAGCTCGACGAGAAAAAAGCCGACAGCGAAGCTTTGGCGTTGAATTGGACGACAGGCACCAACAAAGGCACAGGCAACGCCATCACCTACACTTTCGAGATGGCTCTGAAAGACTCCGACTACTCCTCCGGCTACAAGGAGGAACTCGGAAGGAAAGCATATTCAAAGACTTGGACAGCAAAGGCGTTGAATGACTTCCTAAAGTCGAACTTCGGTGCCCAAAGCGGTGTCAAGGCATCTTACAAGGCCAGGGTGACCGCTTCCGTGGCTGAATATGACGATTTAGCCCAAGAGTCGTCAGTGGAGTTCACAGTGACTCCTTACGAGCCTGTCAGCACGACACTTTACATGATCGGAGGAGCGGCACCCAACGGTTGGTCCGCAGACAACGCCACCGAGCTGACACGCACGTCCACCGGCGTGTTCTCTTGGACAGGAACGCTGAACGAGGGAGAACTTAAGTTCATCACCACCTCGGGACAGTTCTGGCCGGCATACGTCAGGGAAGGCTCGGACGCTTCGGGAAAGACACTTAGGTACTTCTCAGAACAGCCGTCAGATGACCTTGACCTCAAGTTCAATATCCCGGAGGCACGAGGCTACAAGATCACCGCCGACATACTCAACCTGACATTCACACTTGAAGAGGCGGATGTCAACAAACCGCCATACGACGCAATCTACTTTGTCGGCGATCCGACCGGCTGGTCATTCGTCAGGATGACGCAGGATCCTGTCAATCCTTTCGTGTTCCGTTATGGAACAGAGTTCACCAGCGGCGGAGAGTTCAAGTTCGGCACATCCGACGGCTCATGGGAAAACATGTACAAGGCCTCTGAAGAGAGTGCCTCCATCAAGAACACCGGCGTGCAGTTCGTGAAAGGCTTTGATCCGGATCCTAAATGGAAGATAAATGACGAGGAGACCGGAAAGGCCTACAAGATCGCCTTTGACATCACTCCTGGAAAAGAGAGCATGAACTGCGTTGAGTTCGTCCCTTACGAATCGCTCTGGCTCATCGGTTCCGCCGCTCCTCACGGATGGTCGCTGGACGACGCCGCATCCGATGACAAATGCAGGCTCAAGGCAGGTGATGACAAATATATTCTTACATGGACAGGAGATCTCTCCGCAGGCGAGATGAAGATCAGCTGCGAGCTCAAGAGAGAGTGGGACGGATGCTGGTTCATGCCGACGTCAGCCAACAAGCCATTCAACACTGTCTCCGATGAGGTCATCTCGTTCGTGGACAGCAATAAGGATTCCGGAGTGGACCGTAAATGGATTGTTGAGAACGCCGGCAACTACACAATTACTGTAAACCAGCTGGCGGAGACCATCACCATCGTGAAAAACTAACGTAAGAAACCATGCGTTACAGAATGTTTACAGAATTGATCTTGACAGGCACCATGCTTCTCACGGGTGCCTGTCAGAAAGAGAAAGGCTACACTGGATTCATGAAGCCGTCCGACGGGGAGGAGACCGTGATTTCAGTCAGGACTGACAAAGCTGCTTACAAGCCAGGCGAGACTATCAGATTCACCGCCTCCGCGACTCCCGGAGCTGACGTGTATGTCAGATACATGCATCTGGGCAAAGTCGTCAGTGAACAACCACTCAATTCATCGGAATGGAGCTGGACCGCACCGTCCGGGAACTACAAAGGGTACATGGCCGAGGTTTACAAAACCACATCGGCCGGCGAGAAAATCCTTGGAACTGTAGGAATCGACGTGTCCAGCGACTGGGCCAGATTTCCTCGTTACGGATTCCTTTCCAGTTTCGATGTCATGAGTGAAACCGCCGTCAACAACATCATCGGCAACCTTAACCGCTATCACATCAACGGAGTACAATTTCAGGACTGGCATTGGAAGCACCATTGGCCGTTGGGCGGGACACGTGACAACCCTCTTGAGACCTACAAGGACATCGCAAGCAGGAACACGTCCCTGACAACACTCAAGAACTACATCTCTGCCATCCACAGCCACGGAATGAAAGCCATCTTTTACAACCTTTGCTTCGGCGCTCTTGACGACGCGGCACAGGATGGAGTGAAGGAGAGCTGGTACATATTCAACGACAATGGCAGAAACAACAAGGATATGCACGCCCTGTCCGCTCCTTTCAAAAGTTCAATCTTCCTTGTCAACCCTGACAATCCACAGTGGCAGGAATATATAGGCGAAAAGACCGACGATGTCTATTCCGTGCTTGATTTCGATGGTTATCAGATTGACCAGCTGGGGTATAGAGGCACGAGGTACGACTATGACGGCAACACCGTTGACCTGCCGGCCGGCTATGCTTCCTTCATCAATGCGATGAAATCAAGGCAACCAGCCAAGGATCTTATAATGAACGCCGTTTCCGGCTATGGAGCCGAACGGATCTTAGGAACAGGCAAAATGGCCTTCGCCTACGATGAGATGTGGGGGGACGAAGCCGACTTCACTGACCTCAAGACCCACATCGAAGACAACAACCGGTTCAGCGGGAACGGCATAAGCACAGTCTTCGCCGCCTACATGAACTACGGTAAGGCTGGAAGTCTCGGATCGTTTAACGCCCCTGGTGTCATCATCACAGACGCGGTGATGTTCGCCCTTGGAGGCTCACATCTGGAGTTAGGCGAGCACATGCTTTGCAATGAATATTTCCCCAACAGCAGCCTCGGCATGACAACCGAGCTTCAGAACGCAATGGTAGCCTACTATGATTTCATGACGGCCTACGAAAACCTGCTCCGCGACGGAGGAGAGTTCAATGACGTGGAAGTCACTTCGGCTGACGGCAAGCTTGGCATCAAGCCCTGGGCTCCTGAAAGGGGAAAAGCGATAACCCTATGCAGAAAAGTAGGCGATCGTCAGGTAGTCCACATCCTAAACTTCACTCAGGCCAACTCTTTGAGCTGGAGGGATATGGATGGCACAATGCCGGAGCCTGCACAGATCAGCGAAGCATCGGTCGACATCAATGTGACAGGCAATATCTCCTCAGTCTGGATGGCCTCGCCCGACATTGACGGAGGCGCGTGCAAGAAACTGGATTTCAAGCAGAACAGTGGCAAGGTCCGCATCACGATGCCTTCTTTGAAATATTGGAATATGATTGTTTTGGAATATGAATAGAAAAACTTTGATTCGCGCCCTCGCGGTGGTTTTCGCGACAGCGCTGACTTTTGGAGGCACGGCATACGCCGGAAACGCCAATGACGGTCGTCCGACCGTGGAGAAATCCGAATCCCTGATTTCTCCGAACGGCAACCTCAAACTTGAGTTCAGACTTCAAGACGGAGACAAGCCACGTTACAAACTGTCCTACAAAGACAAGGTTGTGGTTGATTGGAGCCGCATGGGATTCCAGCTTGATGACAGTGGACTCTTCGACTGGTTCGAGCTTGCGGATGTCTCCAGAAGTACCACAGATGAGACCTGGAATCCTGTCTGGGGTGAGGAAAGCACGATAAGAAACCACTATAACGAACTGGCCGTCACCTTGAGGCAGACTTCAAGCGACAGACGTATGGTAGTCAGATTCAGGTTGTTTGACGACGGTCTCGGATTCAGGTACGAGTTCCCTGACCAAAACAATCTGGTGTATTTCGTGATAAGTGATGAACTGACCGACTTCTCCATGACATGCGACCACACGGCATGGTGGATTCCCGGAGACTACGACACTCAGGAATATGACTACACCAGATCCCGCCTGTCCGAAATCCGCAGGTTGATGGAAGCCTCCATCACAGACAACCTCTCACAGACCTCCTTCTCCCCTACCGGAGTGCAGACATCACTTCAACTCAAGACTGACGACGGGATCTACATGAATATTCATGAGGCGGCTCTTGTGAACTATCCAGCCATGCATCTGGATCTGGATGACAAGAACATGGTGTTCCACGCGCATCTGACGCCATCCCCAACCGGAGAGAAAGCCTACATGCAGACTCCATGCACGACACCGTGGAGGACAATCATTGTCTCTGACGATGCCCGTGACATCCTCGCGTCACGCATCACCTTAAATCTCAACGAGCCTTGCAAGATCGAGGACACATCGTGGATCCATCCTTGCAAGTATGTCGGTGTCTGGTGGGAGATGATCACCGGCAAGAGTTCTTGGGCCTACACTGATGACCTCCGCAGCGTACACCTTACGACCGATGACCTGACAAAGGTGAAGCCTAACGGAAAGCATGGAGCGAACACGGCCAATGTCAAGAGATACATCGACTTCGCCGCCGAAAACGGATTCGACGGCGTGCTTGTGGAAGGCTGGAACATCGGATGGGAGGACTGGTACGGACACATGAAGGAAGACGTGTTCGATTTCGTGACCCCATACCCTGATTTCGATGTGGAAGGCATCGAAAGATACGCAAAGGAGAAAGGCGTGAAGATGATCATGCACCATGAGACCTCGGCTTCGCCACGCAACTACGAGCGTCAGCTTGACACCGCCTACAAGTTCATGAGGGAGCATGGCTACGACGCCGTCAAATCAGGTTACGTCGGAGACATGATCCAGAAAGGGAACAATCACTACAACCAGTGGATGGTCAACCATTACCTGTATGCAGTGCGGAAGGCCGCTGACTACCACATCATGGTCAACGCCCACGAGGCTGTCCGTCCTACCGGTCTTTGCCGCACGTACCCGAACCTTATCGGCAACGAGTCCGCGAGAGGCACAGAGTACCAGGCGTTCGGTGGCTCCAAGCCGTTCCACGTCTCAGTCCTTCCTTTCACCAGACTCATCGGCGGTCCTATGGATTATACCCCGGGAATCTTCGAGATGAACATCTCCAAGATCAATCCAGAGAACAACTCGCACGCTAACTGCACGATAGCCAACCAGCTCGGCATCTATGTGGTGATGAGTTCCCCGCTCCAGATGGCCGCTGACCTTCCCGAGAACTACGAGCGGTTCCCTGACGCGTTCAAATTCATCAAGGATGTGGCCATCGACTGGTCTGAAAGCCGCTATCTGGAGGCTGAGCCAGGGGAATATATCACCGTGGCCCGCAAGGCCAAAGACACAGGCAAGTGGTTCGTCGGCAACGTGACCGGCGAGAAGGCGCACGAGTCCGTGATCAGATTCGATTTCCTCGATCCAGGCAAGACCTACATCGCCACTATCTACGCAGACGCCCCAGATGCGGACTACAAGACCAACCCACAGGCCTATACCATCCGCACGATGAAATGCAAGAGCAAGACCATCCTCAAGCAGAAGGCTGTCGAAGGTGGCGGGTTCGCGATTTCCTTTGAAGAAGTCGGTGGGAAATAACCAGCTGATTGTCAAGCCGAAAAGAAACCGTCTTTGGTCCATTCAGACCAAAGACGGTTTCTTATTTCTCTGATATTAAACTTATTACCAATCACACTGCATGCCAAAAGCAGACTCGTGACAGATTCTACGCTTTTGTGAAATTATAAGCGATCTCGAATTCAGTTGTGGCCTTCCAGACAAGGTCAAGGTCAGACGGCTTCTGAAGTCCGATCTGATTCATTATCTTCTTAATGGTCTGAAGGGTCTTGATGTCCTCTGGATCATGAGACTGCGCGAGTTGCTCAAGCACAGCGTCAAGGGTCGGAAGAACCGGAAGAAGAGCGTCAATCACAGGAGCGCAAAGTTCCTTGTCAACATAGATTTTCAGGTTCTGGCCGTTAACTGTATATTTATATTCAATGCCTCTGGTAAGCACTTTCTGAAGTTCCGTGTTCAATGCATCGACATCAACACCGAGCGCTTTGAGTGTGGCAAGGATTTCAATGACTGAGGACATGTCGATTCCATCAATGTCAGTTCTGGTCTCCTCCGCGTCAGCGGCGTCAATGATGGCACTCACATTCGGCACGATGAACAACGCGTTGTCCATAGCGTACCAGAACACCAGATTAGCCTTAGGAGAGGTCTCCCAATCTGTGTGATGGGCGGAAAATGTGACATTGCCGTCCGCGTCAGGCTTGATCATCTTGGCCAATTGCTTCAAAGTAGCCATAGGATCGTCACCAAGATCCGGTTCTGCCCAATATCGTGCGGTGATGTTGCCGGTCTCGTCAAAAGTCACCTGATCCATTAACTCAGCCGCAAAAAGGCAACCGAATATATTAGCGTAGACAGAGGCTTTGGCTACCGCCGGAGCTGCCGCGCCTGCGGCCTTCCATGTCACCTGCACCGGTCCGCCGACAGGAGTACCGGTCTGATCCACCTTACATTTGCGGGTGACATTCCAACTTCCCGTCAAAGAAGCCGCATAGGAACCTTGAACCTGAGTGGTGACTGCCATACTGATTGTTCCATCAAGTTTCACCGTTCCTTCCACTCTGAACGCATAGCATGGATTGTCATCTGTGCTTCGTAAGGTGGCGGCGACTGATGGAGGAGTCGATACTATCGTCGATCCTTGAAACGAGAAAGAGTCATCGGATTTCTTGCGAAGATCCACTTTCATTTTCACTTCTGGATAACCAGGCACGATTCCGGTCAAAGTAAGTGTTCCGGCATCCTTGCTGTCAGCAACCAACAGCACTTCGCCATAAGAACATGTGACATCATTGACAGTTACCGCGGCATTACCGCTTTCCACCGAGATTTGTTCGACAGGAATCTGTCTCCAAGCGTCGTCAGCATTGTCCTTCTGACAAGCTGTAGTGGCAAGAATGGACGCTACCAGCGCCATCAAGCCAAAGAATTTAGTTTTCATAATTATAAAGTTATACTCACTTTTCCTCTTCCTTAGGTAAAACTATGGTTCTGAAGCGCTTCTGACGGCGTTCCCAACGCTCGCGGGCAAACTGCTGCATATCAGTGGCCTGGTCGTTCTCGTCGATGATCTCCAGACCGAGAATCGTCTCGATGATGTCCTCAAGGGTGATGATGCCCTGGAAACAGCCATATTCATCAATAATCAGGCCGATCTGCTCGTGCTTTTTGAGCAGTTCCTCCCAGATGTGGCCGCAGGAATCCTCCTCCGTGAAGAAGGAGATCGGGCGTTTCAGTTCCACAAGACGTTTGTCGAACTCATCGTCAGCAAGCCCCTCAAGCGCATCACTCAGAAGGATATATCCGGTGATATATTCAGGAGAGTCCCCATAGATCGGAATCCTTGAGAAATGGAGGTAGGTCTCGTTCTTGTAGAAATTCTTCAGGGACATGTTCTCCTGCGCCGTCATCGCAACGATCCTTGGGGTCATCACGTCGCAGGCCTTGACGTTGTCAAGTTTCATAATGTTCTGGATGACCTTGTTCTCGTCGGAGTCGATCACTCCTTCCTCAGCACCGATATTGGCCATCGCCGTCACCTCTTCCCTGCTGACTGTCGCCTCGTCCTCATCCTTGGTCATCAGATTGGTGATCAACCGGACCATTATCACAAGCGGCCACATAAGAACCGACAGGAACGAGATGACCGATGTCACAAAACCCATAAGATTCTTCCAATATGATGTTCCGATGGTCTTAGGGACAATCTCGGAGAACACCAAAACCAGCAAGGTTGTCAGCGCTGAGATGATACCGAACCAAGTGCTTCCGAACAAGATGGTAGCCTGCCGTCCAACCGCAGCCGCACCCAACGTGTTTGCGATTGTATTCAAGGACAGAATAGCCGCCAGAGGCCTGTCAGGATCCGATTTGAACTTAAGGAACTTCTCCGCAGGCCTGTACCCTTGCTCCTTCCTCATCGTGATGTAAGAGATCGGTGTCGACATCAACACCGACTCCAGAAGCGAGCAAAGGAACGACACACCAAGCGTCCCCAGCATATAAACTATAAGCAGAGCCATATAGGTTTTCAGTTAATTCTTACAAATATAGCATAAATTTCCTCTTTCTGCCTAAATTACCTATGTTTACACGCAAAAAATCCCTTCCATACAAATTGAAAGATTCTCAAAAGACTGGGCACATACTTAACAGCAGCCGCATACGCAAACAAGAGACTTATCATATACGCGCAAGATTGCGCGCAAGATAGAACCTTTTGCGCACAATCTTGCGCGTATGAAACTATTTTCTCTCGAATGTAACAATACTTCGGTAAAAATTTACCGTACTAAAAAGTTAAATAATGGAAGCCGGGTGACCGGTTCCGCTATATAAAAGTTCATTGAAATACTGTCAATAACTGTCGCTTGGCAAGCTGATGCGGGGACAAAGCTGAAAAGGTTAAAAAGTTAAAATATTGATATACAATATATATATTTACCCTATTTTCTGCATCGGGAAGTGAAAGGCGTAAAAAAGGGCTTGGATGTCCATTCTCTGATTGCTTCTCCGATAGTGCCGTAAACATCATCGCAACAGTCCTCAAATGGTTCGCCGGATGCGCTGACGCAGCATTCTTCGGGAAAGTAATCGCCTTCATCGTGGGTGTAACAGACCTCACATCCACACTCAGAGCATCGTCTGCCACATCTTTTTTTTTACTTGATCCGAAGGCTCTACAATCAAATCAAACGAAACCATTGGTGAGAGATCCTTACATTTTTCTGCCATCATCTTCCACCACTCTACAACTTTCTCATGCTCCCCAGCATTCGGATTCTCCTTGTAAGATTTGGCAGAGAAGGCTATAATTGGAATCAGCTCATACTACATGCAAGTATTTATCTGCGAAAACAGTCTCTTGAAATCCTCATCTGTAAAATGATAATGATGCAGGCGGAATCTTACATGCATAATACCTTGCTGTGCAAATCTCTCAACTGCCGTTTCCGAATAGGACCATATTTATTTTTCTCACTTCTCCCCCACCAATCGACATCGATTCCCTTCTTCAGCATCTGCTGATAATCGCGTGGGGCGATGGCAGAAGGTTGGGCGTTAGCGATAAATGCTGTTAAAGTCAACATCAGACTTAAATAATCTTCTCAAAATGAACAGGCCTATATAGCATCCGCACAATGAAATGCCAGAGCAAGACAATCCTCAAGCAGAAAGCAGTCGAAGGTGGTGGATTCGCGATCTCGTTCGAAGAAGTCAGTGGACGATAACCAGCTGACTGCCAAGCAGATAATAAACCGTCTTTGGTTCATCCAAACCAAAGACGGTTTATTATTTCTCTGATATTAAGCTTATTACCAATCACGATGCTTGCCAAAAGCAGACTTGTGATTGTCGCTTATGCCTTCGTGAAGTTGAGGGCGATCTCGAACTCGGTTGTGGCATTCCAAAGAGTCGCCAAATCAGAAGGCTTCTTAAGACCAAGGAATCCCATAACCCCCTTTATTTTCCGGGCGGTTTCATTTTCCGCCTGAACCAACTGCTCAAGAAGGACATCAATTTTAGGAAGTGCCGGAAGAAGAGCTTTTACGATCGGGTCGCAAAGGGCCTTGTCCACGTAGATTCTCAGACTGTCACCATCCAGTGAATATTTCAGCTCGACTCCTCTCTGAAGAATCTTCTGAAGTTCCGCAATAAGAGCGTCTACATCCACTCCAAATTCCTTGAGTTGTGCCAGAATCTCCTTGATTGAGGTGAGATCTATTCCGGAAGCATCCGATCTGACGGTCTCCGAGTCCGCGGCTTCAATGATAGCGGCAACATTAGGAACAACGAAGAGTGAGTTTCCTGTAGCATACCAGAATGCGAGGTTGGCTTTAGGTGACTCCAGCCAATCAGTATGATTTTTTGGTTTGTAATTGTAGTATCCGTCTGATGGAGGGAAGAATAAGGAAAATGCTCCCGCCAGACTATCATCTACTCCCAAATCGGGCCAGTAACGGGCCATGATATTGCCTGTCTCGTCAAATGTGACCTGATCGAACACCTCTGTCAGAACACAGTTCCCGAAGTGATTGAGATAGGTAACACGAGATAAAAGCGTTTCACCTAACCCATCAGATATTTTCCATTTGAACTGTATCGGAGAGAGATCATTTGGATCCATACACTTATCTTCAATGTACCTGCTCTTGCGGACAATGTTCCAGCTTCCGATCAATGGAGCCGAATCCCCTTGAACCTGAGTCGCGACAGTCACTTTGACCGCACCGTCAAGAGTGATGGATCCATCAACATTGAAAGCATAACAAGGATTTTCATCCGTACCGCGCAGAGTGGCAGCAATTGATGGCGGAGTTGACACGATGGTCGTACCCTTGAACGCGAAAGAATCATCTGACTTCTTAAGAAGATCCACACTCACCTTCACGTCATTGTAACCTGGCACGACTCCTGTCAATGTAAGAGTGGCTGCATCATCGCTGTCCGCCACCAACTGAACATTTCCATAGTTACAAGGGATATCATTGACCGAGATTGTGGCTTTTCCGCTTTCCACAGAGATCTGACCGACAGGCAGTTGTTTCCAAGTGTCATCAGCCTTGTCCTTCTGGCAGGCTGTCATGGCAAAGATGGAGACCAGAATGGCCATCATGCCCAAGAGTCTAGTACTTTGTAACAC
>FR893170.1 GCA_000433355.1 Alistipes sp. CAG:435
CGAGCCCCCTGCGAAAGCCCCTTTTTCGCGGAAGGGGGATTGAGCCGTTTTTTATGATAAAATCACTACATTTGCAGAACGAAGTAGAACGAATATATTAATAGGATATGAAAAAAAGTTTTGTGATTATGGCTTCAGCGCTTGCGATGGCGGCCTGCGGGCCAAAACAACAGGTGGCTACGGTTCCGGCAATTGACCTTGCGAACCTTGACACCACGGTCTCTCCGGCGGTTGACTTCTACCAGTACTCGACCGGCGGATGGCAGAAGAACAACCCTCTCAAGCCTGAATATGCCCGTTTCGGCTCATTCGACCAGTTGAGGGAGAACAACGTCAAGAGACTCAACGACTTGTTCGCCGAGATGGGAACGTTGAAAACGGAAAAAGGCACGGTCGAGCAGAAGATTTCCGACCTTTACAAGCAGGGACTCGACTCCACAAGGCTGAACGCCGAGGGGGCTGCTCCTTTGAAGGAATATGTCGATGGGATCTATGCGGCTGCCGACAAGGACGCTCTCGTGAAGATCATCGCGGGGCTTCATAATGTCTCCGAAAGTTCGTTCTTCGGGGCTTACGTGATGTCAGACCTCGCCGACAGCGACAGCCAGATACTCTATCTCGGACAGGGCGGACTCGGAATCGGCGACCGTGACTATTATGTTGAGGCTGAGAACGCCGCCATCAAGGAAGGTTACCGTAACTTCCTGGCTAAAGTGTTCTCACTGACCGGAGTGGCCGAGCCGGAGAAAGCTGCCGCAAATGCTCTCGCGGTCGAGGATGTCCTCGCCGCCAACTCCTGGACCAGCGTTCAGGAAAGGAATATCCAGGCTCAGTACAACCCTTGCAGCACCGAGGAACTCATCAAGAATTACCCTGGCTTCGACTGGAAACTCTACTTCGAGACCAGAGGAATCGCCGACCAGCAGAAACTGATCGTCAGCGAACCTTCGTTCTTCAAGGCTTTCTGCGAATATTTCGGCGGAGCTGACCTCGCTGTCCTCAAGGACTATGTGGCCGGCCAGCTCATCCAGGGCGCGACCGGATCTCTCAGCGATGACTTCTACACCGCGTCATTCGATTTCTTCAGCACCCAGATGTCCGGCATCAAGGAGCAGAAACCTCGCTGGAAGAGGGCCATGCAGGTTCCGAACAGCATCCTTGGCGAGGCTGTCGGCAAGATGTACGTGGCCAAATACTTCCCGGAGTCCTCGAAGACAAAGATGATCGATCTGGTGGAGAACCTCAAGAAGGCCTTCAGCCAGCACATCGACGAGCTCGACTGGATGAGCGATTCCACAAAGACCAAGGCCCACGAGAAACTGGACAACTTCACCGTGAAGGTTGGCTATCCTGACAAGTGGAAGGATTACTCGACCCTTGACATCGACCCGGAGAAGAGCTACTACGAGAACCTCCGCGCCGCCGGTGCCTGGTACACAGCCGACAACATGTCCAAACTCGGCAAGCCGACCGACAAGACCGAATGGGGAATGTCTCCTCAGACAGTCAACGCCTACTACAACCCGACGACCAACGAGATCTGCTTCCCTGCGGCGATCCTCCAGCCTCCGTTCTTCAACGCTGACGCTGACGACGCCGTCAACTACGGCGGAATCGGAGTCGTGATCGGTCACGAGATGTCCCACGGATTCGACGACCAGGGACGACTCTTCGACAAGGACGGGAATATGGCCGACTGGTGGACGGCGGAGGATGCCGAGAAGTTCAACGCCAAGGCCAAGGTGCTTGTGGCCCAGTTCGACGAGGTTGAGGTCGTGCCTGGCGTACACGCCAACGGCCAGCTCTCCCTCGGTGAGAACATCGGGGATCACGGCGGACTCAGCATCTCCTACACGGCGATGCGGAACGCCATCGCCGGAAAGAACATCGGCCTGATCGACGGCTTCACCCCGGATCAGAGGTTCTACCTTTCCTACGGTGCGATCTGGGCGCAGAACGCTACCGACGAGGAGAAGGTGCGCCTTACGAAACTCGATGTCCATTCTCTTGCCGTGAACAGAGTCAACGTGTCTCTGAGGAACTTCCAGACGTTCTTCGACGCTTTCGGCATCAAGGAAGGCGATCCGATGTGGCGTCCGGAAAGCGAAAGGGTTCACATCTGGTAAAAGTTTCAATCGGGATAGGTCTGGAATATTCATTAGCGATTATCCGGAAGTTGTGAAGCGGCTTCAGTGGCCTGTCCCGGCACAAGCATATTCATAAAGGAATAATTATTTGGACGCGTCAAGGTTCATAGCCGGACGCCTCCGTTTCGGAGGAAGGATAGCGGTGGTTTCCATCGCTGTCTCTTTCCTCATTATGATTGTTTCCGTCTCCGTCTCGTCCGGCTTCAGGAACGAGATCCGGGACGGTATTTCCGATCTTACGGGCGATGTGCAGCTGATGCCGGTGGATATGAACTACATCAGCGAGGCATCCCCGATTTCGATCAAACAAAGTTTTATACCTGACATAGAGGCGATTCCGGAAGTAAAGGATATCACTCCGGCTGTCTATCGCGCTGGAATCGTCAAGAAAGGCGAAAGCATCCACGGCGTTCTGTTCAAAGGAACTCCGCGTGAGAAATCTGAATCCGACACAGTGAGACTCGGTGTCTCGATTCCGATCAGGTTGTCTGATATGCTTGGCTTGAAGGTTGGCGACAAACTTCTGACTTACTTTGTCGGAGAAAAGGTCAAGGTACGAAACTTTAACATTATCGATGTCTATGAAGGAGTTATGGACGGCACCGATAATATTGTCGTTCTTGCTGACATCGCTGATCTCCAGAGACTTGACGGATGGTCTTCCGATGAGGCTTCCGTGTTGGAGCTGACGTTGGAGCCTGATGCCAAGACCGATGCCGGAATGCGTGCCGTCACTGACAAGGTGGGACATATCGCATTGGAGAAGACCGGGGAGGATGATGACACACTGATCGCTACTTCCGTGATCAGCCGCTATCCCCAGATTTTCGACTGGCTGAACCTTATAGATTTCAACGTGCTGTTCATCCTTGTCCTGATGACCATAGTCGCCGGATTCAACATGATTTCAGGCCTGTTGATAATGCTGTTCAGGAACATATCCACAATCGGAACGCTCAAGTCTTTGGGAATGACCGATAAAGCCATTGCGAAGGTATTCCTGAGGGTCGCTTCCGTGATTGTCTTCCGCGGAATGTTGGTCGGCAACGGTGTGGCTTTGCTTCTGTGCGGGATCCAGAAATGGACTCACCTCATCAAACTGAATCCGGAGAACTATTTCGTGCCGTTCGTACCGGTACACCTCAATTTACCTGCGGTGCTTACCGCTGACGCCCTTTCCTGGCTCGTCATCATGATCCTCCTCCTGATCCCTTGCCTGTTCATCTCCAAAGTTGACCCGGCCCAGACTGTCAGGGCTCAGTAGGATCCGCTCCAAATCATCAATATCCTCTGTTTCCTCAATAATAACCAGAGCCGTGTCTGTCGGCTGGACCTTGTAACGAGGTTCCGCACCATTGAATATGTCGTATCGGTTGAGTACGGCTTTCACGTAGGCGACGGTCTCCCTGCCTTTGAACTTTCCGTGCCGTACATCCTCCACGAACAGTATTGAGTCCAGGCTCATCTGGGGCAGGACAGTGCACAGGCTTTCCCATGTGCCGGTGTCTATTCCTTGTGAACGGGCAAGCTTGATGCAGTCGTAAATGCGTCCCTCCCCGGCGTTGTAGGCGGCCAGAGTGAATTTCACAAGTTCATCATTATCGGTTGCGGTGTCCTTGAACTTGCCTTGAAGTCTGGCTATGTAGGCCGCTCCGGCCTCTATGTTCTCCTTGGGGTCGAGAAGATTCTCGATTTCGTAACGATTGGCTGTGCGTGGCATCATCTGCATAAGCCCGACAGCTCCCCGGTGTGATCTCGCCTGGATCCTGAACCGTGACTCGCTCCAGATCAGAGCAGCGAACATCTTCCAGTTCCAACCGATTTTCTTTGCGTTCTCCTTGATCAGGTCATCGTAGGGACTGATGATGGCATGGTCTTTCCTCACTCCTTTACGGTAAGGGTTGTAGCCGTGAAAAAAGCGGGTCAGCATGCAGGCATATTCATTAGTTCCTTTGAAATTGTTCAGCCAGCGGATGATCTCTTCCTGCCTCCTCTTGTCTGACTTTATGACCCATGAGATAGGGACATCACCGAGAGGAAATGACATAAACTCATCTGATTCGGGAACTTCCACAGTAGGTACCGCCAGAATCCCAAGGCTGTCAAGCCGGAGTGAGTCCAAATAAACACCATCCTCCTCTGCCATAAAGATTTCTGTTGAGTCCTTCAGACTTGCCGCCAGTCGTTCCATCATTTCATAGCAGTAACCTGTCTGGTACCCGTCAGACAACTTGTCTTTCAACTTTATCGCGCATCGTATCGGGCCTTCACCGAAAATGTCTTTTGATTCGTTTGATTTTCTGTTGATCTCGCTGATAGGGATGATGAGAAGTACCAACAATGTTGGTATCAAGTACTTGAGGAATTTCTTTGTCACCCTTTTCAGCCCCATGATCAGAAATTGTTACCGCCGAAGCCACCGCTTCCGCCACTTCCGCCGCCACCGAAGCCGCTGAATCCACCTCCAAATCCGCCTCCGCTGGAACTTCCGCCACCGCCGGACAGGCCTGAGCCAGCGCTCACCGTCTTGTTGGAGGATGGCTGAAGGTAGAACGGCCAGTAAACCCCGATCTTGAACGCTGTCTGCGTCCGGATGTAGTGATGGGCGCTGAAATAGTCCGCCTTGTCCATAGGCCAACCATTGCCGATGTTCTCAAGTTTCACGAATATGCAGGCTCTTTTCCACTGCACGTTGATAAAGGCGTCTATGACGGGACCGTTGTTGTACTTTTCTTCCTTCTGGTTGTAGAACGCTCCGACGGCCGGATTCCAGGCCGGAGAATAGAACTTCGTGTTATACCAGCCTTCGGCCCCGAGCTGCATCTGCATGATGTTTTTCTTGATGTTCAGCTGGAGATACAGTCTTGAGTTGACGGCCAGTGTCGGCAAAGGGAGCACTTCATCGTCGGAGGAGATCTGGAACAGAAGCCGGTTGTCAAGATGAACCGGGCCCAACGCGAAATTCTTGTCAAGGGAGGCGCTCAGCACGCTCATCGGAGAGTTGTTCTGACGCACCACCCCGGTCGAATCGTAATAGACATTGCCGGAAAGCAAGGCATAGCCGACCCGCGCTCCGATTCTCCATCGTGGAATATTCAGGCTTCCCTGGATCTTTGTCGTGGAGATCTTGCCGAAGTCATTGTCCCATTTGTAATGGTTTGAATAATAGTGCTGGTAGTAATATTCAGGTTCTTCCAATGATGTCTCGAAGTGCACATTCAGGGAAACCGGACTCTTCCTCGCCCTTCTGAACGGGTACAGGTCAAGTCTTGCGTTCGCCTTTACCGACAGGTCGTTCATCTGCGAGCCAAGAAAAACATAGTCTCCTGTCGCGTCCCAATGGATGTAGTCTCTCAACTGACCTTCCACACCCGCATAGACGAACGCTGAGTTCCACACTGTGTTAGTGTTCGCTTTCAGGAAGGTTGGGTCAAATGTGTAGAAACTCAGGATCCTGTTGCCTATTCCCCCGTTCAATTTGGAGACTATGGCGTCGTCAGACCATGGCTGTAGCCTGAGGAACACCCTGTTTTCCAGTTTCATGACTCTGACAGAGTCGAATGACGTGGTCGGATTGTAGTTGAACACATCGTTGTAGAACGCTTTCCCGGCCGCGTCGGTGATCTGGTCCGCATAAGTTTTTCGGAACACGGAATATTCGCTGCTGTGTCCTATGAACGCGGTTGTGATGTTGTTGTCCCCGAGGGTGTCGGCGGCTTCTCTCGCGGCTCTTCTCCGTGCGAGGAACACGTCAAGCGAATCTATCCTTGCGGTGTCCCCTGAGGCCAGCAGGCTATCCTTGAACGCCTTGTCGATCTTGCGGTCCTTGATGTTCCTGATGAATGTGAACGGAATCCTGTACTGCTGGTCAAGGAAGAAAGTGTTTCTGATGAGATCGGTCGAGGCGTTGTTCAGGTTTATAGGATATTCCCTGGCATCGAGAGTCGTGTCCCTTACCATAGAATTGTCGCTGGTTCCGCCGTTCTCTTTCCTTATCACCTTGTTGTGGATGTAGCCGGTGTGCATCATGTAGCGCTTGCCCAGGTAGTTGACCGAGGTCACGAACGTCTTGTTGGTGGTCTTCTCGCCCTGCATGATGCCGTTGCCGCCGAATCGGTCATATTCAAGGGTGAAATTCAGTTCCGGGAATATGTTCTGTGTCGTCAGGATGTGCAGGTTGTCGGACTCTTTCTGGGCGTTCGCGAAGATGGTCCCGAAATATGCCAGTTCTGTGTAAGGTGTCTTGGTGTTGTACATCGGGAGTGTCTTCGTGGAATAAGTCCATGACTCGTAAGGATTGTAGAACGACACCCCGTTCTCGCTTGTCCGGTTGAACCAGTTGTAGTACTGCAATGCCGAACCGGCGACACCCAGCCATGTGGCATTCACGTCTTTGCGGTAGAACGGGTAGTCGTGCAGCCAATGATTGTAACTGGTGTCCGGCTGCTTGACATCCATCTTGTGGAACTCCCGCTCATGTGTCCATTGGATGATCCGTTTGTACTGAAGGGAGTCCGGGAATGCGAAAGTCTCAAGAATCCTCGGGGTGGCCTCCTTGACGCTGTCCCTGTGCGCCTTGAGGCTGTCCTTCACGTTGAGCACACTGTCCGCTATGTGCTTCTTGATCTTTTCCTTCACCTCGAAATCGTACTTTTTCCTTTCCGTCTTGGAGAGAGCGGCGTACCAAGCGTCGAACTCGGCCTTTTTCCGGATCGCGGAGTCAAGGTAATAGAGTGAATCGATCCTCGGCCAGTCGAGGGTGTCTCCGGCGGTCTTCAAGGAATCCACAACAATCTTGTGGGTCAGGGAGTCCAGAAGAGCCACATAATATTTGTAGCGGAACGGATCGGTTTCTTTCAGTGAGTCAGGCGGGAATATGGTGTCCCTCGCCGTCAGCTGGGGTGTCGTGTCGATCGGTGCGAGGACGAACTGGGTCGTGTCCTCCTTGCCGGCCGCGTTGCCGATGAACTGATTCCTATAGCGGATCGTGTCCGGTTGCAGCGGTCTTTCAGCCATGATAAAACCATAGCCTGGATCACCGGCAAGCGGACGGTTTCCCATGCCGATGGCCTGAAGCGCGATCACGCACACCACAACCACCGGAAACCATATTCTTTTCAAAGTCTCTTTCACTTTCATATTCCCTTAATGGGTACAATCTCACAAAGATACTGTTTTTCCGTTTTTTACACAAATCGCACCATAGGGGCTGAATGTCATAAAATATTCCTATCTTTATAGTTGTTTTGAAAAGGGAATCTTGCTTATGAAGAAGACAAAATGGATATACGACACTGACCCGTATCTGAAGCCGTTTCAGGCGGCGATAGAGGCTCGGCACAAGAGGATTCTGGAGGCCGCGGAGAAGATCACGGGCTCGGGACCCGAGGATCTTGCCACCTGCGTCAACAACCATCTTTACTACGGGCTGCACAAATGTGCTGACGGCTCGTGGGTAATCCGGGAGTGGGCACCGAACGCCAGCAGGATCTACCTGATCGGGGAGTTCAACAACTGGAGGCGCACGTCAGCGTACGAGCTCAGGCCGGCGGGAAACGGCAACTGGGAACTTAGGCTTGACTCTATGTTCTTGAACCACGGTGAGTTGTATAAATTGTTCATCGAGTGGCCCGGTGGCGGGGGCGAGAGGATTCCGGCATACTGCACGAGGCTTGTCCAGGATGACGGGACGAAAGTGTTCTGCGCCCAGGTCTGGGATCCCACACAGGCATATTCGTGGAAGAACGACAGGGTGCTGCGCAGGCCGCATCCCCTCATCTACGAGTGCCACGTCGGGATGAGTTCGGAGGAACGCAAGGTCTCCACTTTCAGCGAGTTCCGTGAGAATGTGCTGCCGAGGGTGAAGAGATTGGGCTACGACACGATCCAGATAATGGCGCTCCAGGAGCATCCGTACTACGGCTCGTTCGGCTACCAGGTGTCGAACTTTTTCGCTCTGAGTTCCCGTTTCGGCACTCCGGAGGAGTTCAAGGAACTGGTTGACGCCGCTCACGGGATGGGTATCGCGGTCGTGATGGACATCGTCCACTCGCATAGTTGCAGCAATGAGAATGAGGGACTTAGCCTGTTCGACGGCCGTGAGGACCTGTATTTCTACAAAGGCCCGCAGGGGCATCATCCGGCCTGGGGCTCCCGCTGCTTCGACTACGGCAAGGACGAGGTCGTGCGCTTCCTTCTGAGCAACTGCAAGTACTGGCTTGAGGAATATCACCTTGACGGTTTCCGTTTCGACGGTGTGACGAGTATGATCTACTGGGATCACGGGCTGGGAAAGGACTTCAACGGCTACGAACCGTACTTCGACGCCGGAGTGGACGAGAACGCCGTGACCTACCTTGGACTGGCTAATCTGCTGATCCGTCAGATCAAGCCGGAAGCCGTCACGATCGCCGAGGATGTGAGCGGAATGGCCGGTCTGGCGGCTCCGTTCGAGGCTGGTGGAGTGGGTTTCGGGTTCAGGATGGCGATGGGTGTGGCCGACCACTGGATCAAATGGATAAAGGAAAAGAAGGATGAGGAATGGAGTCCGGGAGAGATCTGGTACGAGTTGACCAACAAGCGGGCGGACGAGAAGACCATCAGCTACGCGGAGTGCCACGACCAAGCGCTTGTCGGAGACAAAACCTTGATATTCAGACTGCTCGACAAAGAGATGTATTTCTCTATGAATATGGACTCGAAGAATCCGGTCGTGGACCGTGGCATCGCCCTGCACAAGCTGATCCGTCTGGTCACCATCGGCACGGCCGGGGACGGTTACCTCAATTTTATGGGCAACGAGTTCGGGCATCCGGAGTGGATAGATTTTCCTCGTGAAGGGAACAACTGGAGCTACGAGCACGCCCGTCGTATGTGGTCATTGGCAGACAACGGACTGCTCAGATACCACTGCCTCCAGAACTTTGACAAGGCGATGGTCCATCTTGTAAAACGATACGGCGCGCTTGCGGCCAGGCCTGAGCTTCTAAGAGCTGACGAGGAAAAGAAAATCTTGATATTCAGGCGGAAAAACCTTATCTTTGCACTGAATTTCAATCCAGTGGAGTCGTTCGCCGACTATGCTTTTCCGGCCCCGTCCGGAGACTATGTCAAGGTACTCGACTCCGATGCCAAGGAGTTCGATGGGTTCGCAAGGCTCGAAAAAGACGGGGAACATCTGACGGTCAATGGCTGTCTGAGCCTCTACCTTCCGAGTCGCTGTGCCCTTGTGCTGATTGAGAAGACAGAAGAAAAATAATTTTAACCGATATGGCTTTTTTGAAGTTCAACAAGTCAGAGTTGGTCAACCTTTCATATTCATTGAAGAGGGAGATCATCTGCGCCAACAAGACCGGAGCGTATTGCAACACATCGATTGTGACTTGCAACACCAGGCGTTACCATGGTCTGCTGGCCGTACCTATTGACGCTTTCGGAGGGAAGAAGCATCTGCTTCTGTCCTCGTTGGATGAGAGTCTCATCCTGAACGGGAAGCGGTTCAATCTGGGCATCCATTGCTACGGAAGCGTCTATGAGCCGCGCGGCCACAAGTACATCATTGATTTCGAGGCTGATCCTGTTCCTAAAATCACCTATAGAGTCGGTGAGATCGTGTTCACCAAGAGCATCCTGCTTGTTCCTGACTCGGACCAGGTGATGATCCGTTTCGAGCTGGTCAACGCTCCGGCAAAGGTCAAGCTGCTTCTGACGCCGTTCCTGGCGTTCCGTGACATCCACGCCCTGACCGACGAGAACCCTAACGCCCGCACGGAGGGTTGGGAGATTCCTAACGGAGTGGCCTTCAACCTCTACGAAGGCTTCCCTGATCTGAATATGCAGTTCAACACAAAGGATGTCTCCTTCGCGACCGCTCCTTGCTGGTACAAAGGCATCACTTATTCCGATGAATATCGCCGCGGGTTCGCATGCAAGGAGGATCTTTACGTTCCGGGACGTTTCGAGACCGAGATGAAGCCTGGGGACGCGATCGTGTTCTCCGCGTCTGTGGCTCTGGCCAATCCTTCGGGACTGAAGAGAAAGTTTGACTTTTACGTGGCGAAGGCCGCGAAGATCACCACGTACCACGAGCAGCTTGTGCACTGCGCCGATCTGCTGAAGCAGGACCGTGGAGGACATAAGATGATAACCGCCGGATTCTCCTGGCTTTACACCGGTCTGCTGAGGGAGACTCTGGAGGCCCTTCCTGGGCTGACCCTCTACGCCAACGGCGACAAGGCCGAGTTCGAGGAGATTCTCGACAACCTCATCGCTGACAATCAGGAGCGTCTTTTCCACAGGACGACCCAGGTGGAGGCTCCGCTGAGGCTGGCCGACACCCTTGGACGTTACATCGGGTTCGGCGCTGATCCAAAGGCTGTCTGGAAGAAATACGGCCCGACCGTCAAAGGCATTATTGAAAGTTATCTGCCGGGACGCAGGGTCGAGGTCGCCATGCAGCCGAACGGCCTTCTCTGGGCGCAGCTCGACCATTGGGCCCTCTCGTGGATGAACACCTACGTTGACGGCAATCCTGTGACCGAAAGGGCCGGCTATCAGGTCGAGACGAACGCCATGTGGTTCCAGTCCGTCCTGTTCGCCGTGACTATGGAGCGGAAATATTCACCGTCAGACAGTGCCTTCCTGAAGGAATGGTCGCACATCCTGGACCTGATCCGCGAGAATTTCCAGAACACCTTCTGGAACGCCCGTGCCGGCTATCTCGCCGACTATGTGGACAACGCCGGACAGCATCTTGAGGTTCGCCCGAATATGCTCTATGCCCTTGTGGGTGGTGATATTCCTGTGGAGCCAGAGATCGCGCGGAGGGTGCTGCAGGTCATTGACAACGAACTTGTGACCAGAAGGGGAATCCGCACGCTCTCCCCTCGTCATTCCGAATATAAGGGAGTCTATGAGGGGTCGCAGACAGACAGGGATCTGGCCTACTACAACGGTTGCTGCCTTACATCCCTCCTTGGACCGTACTGCGAGGTCTGCTTCAAGATGAAGGGAGCCGCCTTCCTGAACAAGGCACAGTGGCTTGTCAACGGCTTTTACGAGGATCTGAACAAGCACGGGGTCGGAGCGTTCTCCGAACTATACGACGGAGACCCGCCTCACGAGCCTCACGGAGCGATCTCGTCGGCCCTGAGCACGGCTGCCCTGCTGGAGGTTGAGTACCTTAAGAACAAATACAAGGAGGAGTAGGAATATGAGAGTTTTGATGTTTGGATGGGAGTTCCCTCCCCACATCGCCGGCGGACTCGGAACAGCCTGCTACGGAATTGTCAAAGGCTTGGCCTACAACGGTGTGCAGACATTGTTTGTGATGCCGTCCGCCTCCGGTGACGAGGACCAAAGCGCGGCGAAGATCATCAACGCCAGCGATGTCCCGGTCGAGTCGTTCGACTCTACGGTGGACGAGTTTCTGGACAAGGTGAAGTTCGTGCGCATCGGCTCGAATATGATCCCGTACGTGGATCCGGAGGAGTTCCACGAGATGGTCGAGTCCGAGCGCAGGCTCCAGAGCGAGAACCTGACCAAGTGCATCGGCACAAAGTTCCGTTTTTCAGGACGTTACGGCTCCAATCTTATGGAGGAGGTCGCCCACTATGCGATGGTCGGCGGCACGATCGCTATGGAGCACAAGGATGAGTTCGACATCATCCACGCCCACGACTGGCTGACCTATCTGGCCGGAATCGCGGCCAAGGAACTGACCGGCAAGCCATTGGTTGTCCACGTGCACGCCACGTCGTTCGACCGTGGAACCGAGGATCAGATCGACAGCCGTGTCTATGACATCGAGAAGAGGGGAATGATGGCCGCCGACAAGGTGATCGCCGTCAGTGACCTCACCAGAAATATTGTCATAAACAAGTACGGAATTGACCCTGAGAAGGTTGTGACCGTTCACAACGCCGTGGACTTCAGCGGCCGCGAGAACGTGAAGGTCGAGAGGGGAGTGCGCGACAAGGTCGTCACCTTCCTCGGACGAATCACTTTCCAGAAGGGACCTGAATATTTCATCGAGGCCGCCGCGAAAGTCCTCAAGAGGACAAAGGGCGTGCGCTTCGTGATGGCAGGAAGCGGGGATATGATGAACCGCTGCATCCGCCACGTCGCCAAGTTGGGAATATCCGACCGTTTCCATTTCACCGGATTCCTGCGCGGGGCGGAGGTCCAGAAGATGTTCGCCATGTCGGATGTTTACATAATGCCTTCTGTCTCAGAGCCTTTTGGGATATCTCCGCTTGAGGCTATGCGTTCCAACGTGCCGGCGATCATCTCCAACCAGTCCGGAGCCGCCGAGGTCCTGAAATATGCCTTCAAGGTGGATTTCTGGGATGTGGATGCGATGGCCGATGACATCTACGCGTTGCTGAAATATCCTGCCCTTGCCGATTTCGCGGCCAGGGAGGGCTACGAGGAGGTCAACCGCCTTAAATGGAACATCGCGACAGCGAAGCTTAAGAATATTTACGAATCAGTTGTTAATAATAAATAAGGGAATATTATGAAAAAGAACATCTGTCTGTATTTTCAGGTTCATCAGCCTACGAGGCTGAGGCAGTACCGATTCTTCGACATCGGCAAGGATTCCCACTACTATGACGATTTCGCTGGCAGAACCATCCTCCGCAGGATAGCCCAGCGATGCTATATTCCTATGAACAACCTTCTGCTGGACCTCATCAAACAGCACGGAGGCGACTTCAAGGTTGCATTCTCGATCACCGGATCCGCTCTGGAGCAGTTCGAGAGATACGCCCCGGAGGTGCTGGACAGTTTCCGTGAACTGGCCCGGACAGGCTGCGTGGAGTTCCTCGGGGAGACATATTACCACTCCCTCGCCTCGCTCGCCAATTTCGGTGAGTTCAAGCATCAGGTTGAGAAGCATTCCGCAGCGATCGAGAAGTATTTCGGTGTGAAGCCGACGGCCTTCAGGAACACCGAGCTGATATATTCAGACTCCATCGGTAAGGATGTATATGATCTCGGTTTCAAGGTGATGCTCGCTGAGGGCGCCCGTCATATTCTTGGATGGAAGAGTCCGGACTACATCTACACCGACAGCCAGCAGAAGCACCTGAAACTGCTGCTGCGCAACTATTCGCTGAGCGACGACATCGCGTTCCGCTTCTCCGACAGAGGGTGGAAGGATTGGCCGCTTACCGGCGAGAAATACCTTTCCTGGCTCAAGGCCGCCGACGGGGACATTGTGAACCTGTTTATGGACTACGAGACCTTCGGAGAGCATCAGAAGGAGGCTTCGGGAATATTCGATTTTATGAGGTATTTTCCTGAGATCGTGCTGAATGACGGCTCGTTCGAGTTCGTCACTCCGACACAGGCCGCGAGGAAGCTCAGGCCGATCGCCGAGATTGATGTGCAGGATCCGATCTCCTGGGCTGACGAGGAAAGGGATGTGTCCGCCTGGCTGGGTAACGAGCTCCAGCAGGACGCTTACAACAAGCTCTACGGGCTGGCCGAGAAGCTTGCCATCCTGAACGATCCGGTCCTTTGGGAGGATTTCGGACATCTGCAGGAGAGTGACCATTTCTATTATATGAGCACCAAGTTTTTCTCCGACGGGGAGGTTCACAGCTACTTCAATCCGTACAACACCCCATACGAGGCGTTCATCAACTATATGAACGTGCTGAGTGACTTCATCATCAGGATTGACGACGCTATGACCACTTCGGGGAAGAAGGTGGAAGACGGCTCTTCGACAAGCTCGGCGACCGACGTGAAGAAGGACGCTGGTAAAAAGAAGAAGTCAAGGAAAGTCGCTTCGACAGGCTCAGCGACCTCGAAGAAGGCCGCCGAAGCGAAGAAGTCAACGAAAACAAAGACAACCAAACAAGTAAAAAACAAATAAATGACAAACGAACTGACAAATCCAGACTATTTGTTTGAGGTCAGTTGGGAGGTGTGCAACAAGGTCGGCGGCATCTACACTGTGATCGCCACCAAGTCGCTTTACCTGAAGCGGCAGCTTCACAAGCACCACATCCTGATCGGCCCTGATGTCTGGATGGACACTGAAAGCAACCCGGATTTCATCGAGGATACACATCTTTACAGTCTATGGAAAGCTCACGCCGCCTCGGAGGGAATCCGCGTGCGGATCGGCAAATGGAACGTGCCTGGGAATCCAATCGCGATTCTGGTGGATTTCAAGCAATTCCTTACCAGTCAGAATGATATTCTGTCAAAGTACTGGGAGCGTTTCCAGGTCGATTCCATCACCGGAAACTGGGACTACAAGGAAAACTTCCTGTTCGGCTACGCCGCCGGTAAGGTCATTGAGAGTTTCAGGAACTTCAACCTGAGTGCCTCCGACAAGATTGTGGCACAGTTCCACGAGTGGCAGACCGGAGCCGGACTGCTTTATTTGAAGTACAAGCAGCTTCCGATCGCGACCGTTTTCACGACCCACGCCACTGTTGTGGGACGCTGCATCGCCGGCAACAACCTGCCTCTGTACGATTCGATGAATCTTTACGACGGAGACCAGAAGGCCCGCCAGTTCAACGTGATCGCCCGTCACTCCCTTGAGAAGAAATCGGCGCAGAACGCGGACATATTCACAACTGTCAGTGAAATCACCGCGAAGGAGTGCGAGCAGTTCCTTCAGCGCAAGGTGGACGTAGTGACCCCGAACGGCTTCGAGAACAGCTTCACTCCGGCGACGGATGAGGAATATGACGAAAAGCGCCGCGCGGCCCGTGCCAGACTGATAGAGGTCGCCACGGCGATGTCCGGCGAGGAAGTGTCCAAGGACGCTATCCTCATCGGCATCGGCGGGCGTTATGAATATCGCAACAAGGGCATCGACGTGTTCATCGACGCCCTCAAGAAACTTCAGGACACCGACCCGCAAGGCCGTGACATCCAAGCGTTCATAATGATCCCTTCCGGCCACAACGGAGCCGACAAGGATCTGGTTGCCAAACTTTCCGGTACCGGATCTTCGGAGTACACGACTCAGGTCTCCCACTACCTGATGGACAATGAATATGATGTCATCACCCGCCGTTTCAAGGAGTTGGGCTTCACCAACGCCAAAGGCAGCCGTGTGAAGGTCTATTTCATTCCGTCCTATCTGAACGGAACGGACGGGGTGTTCAATATGAAGTACTACGATTTGCTCGTGGGACTTGACCTGACCCTGTTCCCGTCCTACTACGAACCTTGGGGATATACCCCTCTGGAGAGCCTTGCGTTCAGCATTCCTTCCCTGACCACCAGCCTGGCCGGATTCGGTCTCTGGGTAAGGTCGCACTACGGTAAGGAGCATCCAGGCATCACGGTCCTGGACAGAAATGATTCCAACTATTTCGAGGTTGTGGACGGAGTCGTGGCGAGAATCAAGGAGATCGCCGCTTTGGATGGAGAGGGCCGCAAGGCTTATATGGCTTCGGCCAAGGATGTCTCCACGATAGCCCTGTGGGAAAACCAGATTCAGTATTACAAGGAAGCATATTCAAAGGCCATAGAGAAGGTTATTGAGGCCAAAGGTGCTTTCCCGGATGAACTTAATGAAGACAAATCAATGGCATACAAGAAGATAGTTATAAATGACCCTACTTGGAAGAGCGTGATGGTGACCCGTCATCTTCCAGACGCTCTTTCAGGACTTGAGACACTTTCCAAGAATCTTTGGTGGTGCTGGAACGAGTCCGCCAAATCCCTGTTCAAGTCTATTGATCCGGTGATCTGGCACAACACCTGCCACAACCCGATGGCTCTGCTTGACGCTGTGAGCCTCAAGAGGTTCAAGGCTTTGGCGAAGGATGAGGCCTTCCTCGGCGAACTCAAGTCCGTGATGGACGAGTTCAACGCCTATATGGCACTCAAGGCCGAGCGCACCAACCCTTCGATCGCATATTTCTGTATGGAATATGGTCTTGACACATCGCTGAAGATATACTCCGGAGGTCTTGGACTTCTGGCCGGTGACTACCTCAAGGAGACCAGCGATATGAACGTCAACCTTGTGGCTGTCGGACTTCTGTACCGTTACGGCTACTTCACCCAGATCATCACCGGTCAGGGCGAGCAGGTCGCCCGTTACGACGCGCAGGACTTCACAAAGATCCCTGCAGAGCCGGTCATGGACGCGGAGGGTAACTGGATGACCACAAGCGTGGCCTTCCCGGGTCGCACGATCACAGCCCGTCTCTGGAAGGTGGCCGTGGGTCGTACCGACCTCTATCTGCTTGACACTGACTATGAGGCAAACTCTCCTGAGGATCGTCAGGTGACCTATCACCTCTATGGCGGCGACTGGGAGAACCGTCTTAAGCAGGAACTTCTGCTCGGAGTCGGCGGCATCAGGGCCCTCAGAAATCTCGGCATCAATCCGCAGATCTACCATTGCAATGAGGGACACGCCGCGTTCACCGGGCTTGAGAGGCTCCGTGAATATATTCAGAATGACAACCTCGACTTCGGCGAGGCTGTCGAGGTCGTAAGAGCCTCATCGCTCTTCACCACGCACACTCCTGTGCCGGCCGGACACGACGGTTTCGATGAGGGACTGCTCAGAAAGTACATCGGCCATTATCCTCAGCGACTGAAGGTTGACTGGGAGACGATGATGGCTCTCGGCAAGGTGAACGGCAACGATGTGAACGAGAAGTTCTCGATGAGCTTCCTTGCGGCGAACCTTTCGCAGAATGTGAACGGTGTGTCAATGCTGCACGGGGATGTCAGCAAGGAGATATTCAGCAGCATCTATCCTGGCTATCAGCCTGAGGAACTGTTCATCAGCTACGTGACCAACGGTGTCCACTACCCGACTTGGGCCGCGGCCGAGTGGAAGAAGATCCACGCCCGTGTGTTCGGTCCTGAGTTCGCCACGCACCACTACGACAAGTCTTGCTTCGAGGGCATCTACAAAGTGCCTGATTCTGAGATCTGGGAGACAAGAAAGGCCCTCAAGAAGAGGCTGATAGACATCGTGAAGGAGCGTATTTCCGACCCGACACAGTGCAACCACTACTCTCCAAGCCAGATTGTGGCGATCAAGGAAAACCTTCGTGACGATGTTCTGACAATCGGATTCGCCCGCCGTTTCGCGACCTACAAGAGAGGAACCCTTCTGTTCTCTGACCTTGACAGGCTTGACGCCATTGTCAACGATCCGGTGCATCCGGTCCAGTTCCTGTTCGCCGGCAAGGCTCACCCTGCCGACAAGGCCGGCCAGGATCTCATCAAGAGGATCATCGAGATTTCAAAGCTGGACCGCTTCATCGGCAAGATCGTCTTCATCCCAGGCTACGACATTTCCATCGCCAAAAGACTTGTGCAGGGTGTCGATGTGTGGATGAACAACCCTACAAGACCTCTGGAGGCTTCCGGAACATCCGGAGAAAAGGCCTCTATGAACGGTGTGATGCACTTCTCCGTGCTTGACGGCTGGTGGGTCGAGGGTTACAAGCCGGGCGCCGGCTGGGCTCTCCCTCTGGAGCGTACGTACGATGACCAGAACTATCAGAACGAACTTGACGCCGCCACGATCTACACGACCATCGAGAACGAGATCGCTCCGGCTTACTACGATGTGGACAAGTCCCTCGGACTGTCTCCGACTTGGGTCGGCTACATCAAGAATACTGTCGCCCAGGTGGCCAACAACTTCACCACCAACAGAATGCTGACTGACTACTGCAACCAGTACTACAATCCGCAGTCTGAACGTTCCGACAAGATGATCGCCGATGACTATAAGATGGCCCGTGAGATCTCGGCCTGGAAGAAGAGGCTCCGTCGTGAGTGGCAGAACATAGAGGTGATCTCCCAAACCCAGCCTGATTCTTCCTACAGTCTCTCCGAGTCCAACTCACTGACCTCAGAGGTTGTCCTGAATCTTGGAGACCTTTCTCCAGAGGACATCGGAGTGGAGATGCTGTTCGCGACGACTGACGTGAAGCATCAGCTGCATATTCAGGAAAAGTGTGACTTTGACGTGGTTGAGTTCAATGATGGTGTCGCCAAGTACCGCGCGTCTATCCTTCCGGACAGGACGGGTATGTACCAGGTGGCTGTCAGAATGTACGCCAAGAACCCGTTATTGCCTCACAGACAGGATTTTGAATTAGTGAAATGGTTATAGCGACCGGATTCTTTGACGGTGTCCACATCGGGCACCGTTTTGTGATTGAGCGGCTTGTGAGCGAGGCCAGGGAGAGGGGCGACCAAAGTATGGTCGTCACTTTCTGGCCTCATCCCCGCAACGTGCTTCAGGACGATGCCCGGAACCTGCGGCTTCTGACCTCGCTGGAGGAGAAGAAGGCGTTGCTCAAAGGGCTTGGCGTGGACCACGTCGAGGTGCTGCCTTTCACCAAGGAATTCAGCAGACTGACCACTCAGGAATATCTCCGTGATGTCCTCATAGCTCGTTTCGGCGCGAAAGCGATTCTGATTGGCTACGACAATCGTATGGGTTGCGATCCCCAGACTCCCGAATCAATCGGGAAAATCGCTGAAGGTGAGGGGCTTGATGTTATCCGTCTTGGAAGCGTGGCTTCTCCATCGGGTGGCATTACCGTCAGCTCCACGAAGATCCGTGAGGCTGTGGCCGCCGGGGAGATGGAGAAGGCGGCTGCTATGCTTGGGAATGAATATTCATTGCTGGGTGTTGTCGTAGCGGGTAACCGGCTCGGCCGCACGATCGGTTTCCCGACAGCGAACATCCAACTTTACGAGCCTCTGAAGCTTTTGCCGGGCAACGGTGTCTATTCCGTTGAGGCCGAGACCCTTGGCCGTAAGTTCAAGGGAATGTGCAACATTGGTGTCCGTCCGACCGTCCGTGCCGGCGGCCAGCGCACCATCGAGACCAATATCTTCGATTTCAACGAGGACATCTACGGCCTCGACCTCAAAGTTACCTTCCACCGCAAGATCCGTGACGAGCGCCGTTTCGATTCCATCGATGCCCTCCGCGCCCAGCTCGCCGCCGACAAGGCCAGCATCCTCGCGGAGTGACAATACATTAATATTAATCACGGTTTTCGGTCGCTGAGCTTGTGGTTCGATGAAGCTCACCAACCATCGAAGCGTCCATTGTCTGATAGCGAAGTCAATGATAGGCGATGCCACGCTCCACCAGAATTTTGCACGTTACCAAAATTCTTAGGTGGAGCGTGGCACTTGCCTATAGCCACTTGATGGGCATTTTCAAGGGAAAGTCATATTTAGCTTTGGATACTATATAGTAGTTGACTAACTTTTGTTTTGGAAATTATA
>FR893171.1 GCA_000433355.1 Alistipes sp. CAG:435
TGTCCATTCGCCAAAATCGGCATTAACAATGCAACTAAAGCTAAAACCGTGACTGCGCTTACTCTTTTACCCATAAATCTTTTCTTTATCCGTCTTCTGAAATAGTTGATATTGTATCAATTATATTTCAAAAAAATTGGTTCCGCGGATACTTAATGACAACAAAAACAATCCGTATCTTTCAATTTACAAATCAAATTCACCATAGAAATTCACGCCATCGGAAAGAGTTACCGAAATGCGATAGTAACTGGTTCCGGAAAGAGGCAAAAGAAGTGTCGTTGTAGAGATCTGATCATAATACGAAGCATAATCTCCAGTTGTAAGATTCTCAATCTCGACTTCAACAGAAACAACTTTATTGGCAGAAAGAAAAATCGTGTTGGCATTACCTACCAAATAACAAGATAATTCGAAAGGATCTCGTTTCGGTACTTTATGGTTCAAAGAAGAATCTTCGTTTGTCTTATGCATAGTGACTGGTGTAATTACTTCTACACAAGTAGTGGATAACATCTTCGCATAAACGGGAAATGATGCGGCTATACACATCATAAATAAAACCAGAAGGTAAACTTTTCGCATACTCGCTTGTATTATTTTTGTTTGTGCAAATGTATACCTATAATCCTCTAAAAACTCAAAAAGGGGCATTTTGGCGTTACAGATTTCCGCAATTTGGTAGCATCGAGAACTAAATTTTCAACGTTTTACAAATAGATAAAAACTATTGCTAAAGATGATGCATCCATAAGTCACTGATTATCAATACCCCCCCCAAAATTATTCAAACTGTAACGAAATTATGCGAACAATCGGTACAGAGTCTCGTTTGGGCCGGAATAGCCGTTCAATTTTTCACGAAGGCGATGCTTCTTCACTCTGACATTCTCCTTGGAAATGTCCATCAAGAATGAAATTGTAGAGGTGTCAAAGCCTACTATCAGGTAACAGATAAAGCGGATGTCATCATCTTTCAACTTTGGAAAGTCGGATCTGATCTTGGAGACGATGTCATCAAGGTCAGCGTTTATCCTTGCCTCAAACTTTTTCTGGCCTTCCGATCCGCTGGCGATCTCCTCAAACAAGGCTTGGGTTGAGGATATGACATCGTGGTAGGCTTTCTCCTTTATTGATTCAAGTCGATGCGACGATGCGGCATCATAGTACTTTCCTATCTCGTAGAACCGCTTTTGATAAAGGGAAACGTACATATCACGCAATTCTTTGATCTTGTCCCGCTCACGTTCATTGCGTGATTTCAGATCAAAAATATCCTTGTCCCTTTCTTCTTTTTCCTGCTTAGCCCTGTTCCTTACCGTTTCCAAAAGTCTCTCGGATTCTTCCACAGCCTGAGCCAACCTGTCTTTTTCACGAATCAAAGCGGTTTTTCTTTTCATAAAGACAATATAGAGCAAACCTGCCATCATTAGACTCGCTATGAGAATTATGACGCTTCTCTGATTGGCTATGGTTGATTTTTGTTCAGAGACCTCAGCAGTAAGACGATAGTAGTCACTTTGAGCCTTGAAAACAGATTGAGCCAACTGTTTCTTTACCACGTCATTCTGGTACAACAACAAACCTTTCAACAAAGTCAAAGCTTCTTTATCGTGTTCTTCATACTTCGCTATCCGATATCTAATTTCCATAGTCTCCACACTTTCATCAATCTCAGATAGCTGCGAAAGAATATTCTCTGCTGTAGATTTATTGCCAATCAGAAGAAGAAGATACGCATATTCATAATATGAGGTCAATGTAAGATTGCCGCGATGTTCCGCAACATATTCAAGCAATCTCAGGTCTCTCTCAACATCAGGTCCTTCCCGTTGCAGGTCATTACTGACCTGATCCTCCATCGCATAAAATGCAAGCTTGGAAGTTGAGTCTAAACCCGAATAAACCGAGGAATAAAGACTGTCTGCCAAATCGAATTGTTCGTTGTTGTGATAAGCTTGTGCAATTTTATAGCGAGATAAAGCAAGATTCTTGTCTCTAATTTTGTCGAAACAATCATGCGCAAGAATAGCATTCCTCAATTCTTCCTCAGTATTGAAAGATGCACTGTACGCATTTGCGAGGGCTTCATACGCCAATCCTTTATGATAATAGTCATCAGCACTCGATTCCCGCAAAGCCTGTGAATAGAAAATGACAGCGTTCGGGTAATCCTTTCTGTTGGCATAAATTCGTCCCAAATAATAGCAGGACAGCATCTTGTCCTGCGGCGAACCTAATCTCTCGTAATATGCAACTGTCGGTTCCAAAATAGACAAGGCCGTCGTGTCAATGTAGTTCTTGTCCAACGCCATCGCAAACAGCAGGGAATAGCGGGCACGAAGCGACTTGGTGTTCAGTGTCAGTGAATCAACTTTCCTCAGAACCCGCAGGGCACTGTCCGGCCTCTCCTGAATGTAGGTCTCGACATCCTGAAGCAAAGACTTGGTCTGCCTGTTGTCGCAGGAGACTAATAAAAATGACATCAAGAGGAATATAATTACGAATCTGTTCATCTGTCAATAGTTACAAGTTACGGACTTTTAGAGGCCTACTAATATTCACCGTAAATTTATAAAGGTTAACGAAATAATCAAAATATTCAAGAATAGGTGTGAACTATTTAACCTTCCAGCCGTTGATGCGGCCGGAAGGTCACGTTGTTACTTCTTTATAGATTTAATAATTTGAATCAAAAGTCCTTCCAGCCGCCGCCGAGAGCCTTGTACAGATTGACCACGGAGAGATTCTCCTTCGTCCTTGCCTCGCTTAACTCCAACTGGGAGGCAAGGTACTTTCTTTGCGCGTCAAGGACATCCATATAACTGATCACACCGTTTATGTACTGGCTGTTGGCCAGCACGACATATTTCTTGGACGCGCGCTCCATCTCCACCTTCACGTCAGTGTTGGAACGGGCGGAACGGAAAGTCACGGTGGCGTCATAGACCTCTCTGAACGCCTGCATAACATCTTTCTCGTACTCCAGTCTTGTCTGCTCGTAGGAGGCCACGGCGGCTTTGAGGGCGGAACGTCGTTTGCCGAACTCGAAGACCGGTGAAGCCAGTGTGGCTCCGGTGAACCAGAACGGGGACTTCAGGAAATCCTTAAGGGCGTTGTTCTCCTCTCCGGCTCCAAGATTGATGGTAAAGGACGGGAACCTTTCGGCCATCGCCACGCCCACGCGAGCCTCCGCCGCCCTGAGAGCGTTCTCGGACTGCATAAGGTCAGGCCTGCGCCTGAGGATGTCAGACAGAACCCCGGACGGAACAACGGTCTTTGACATTTCCGATAAGGACAAACCTCGCTCCACATCCTTCGGATACGATCCGGTAATAAAACACAACTCACTCTCTTTCAATGCGATTTGTTTCTGAAGATCCGGCACCAAAGCCTCGGTGGAAGCCAATTCCACAAGAGCCTGCTGGTAAGGGATCTCAGATGTCAGTCCTCCTTCCGCACGGAGTTTGGCCTGATTCACGGACTTCTGCCTTGTGACCAAAGTGTTGGTGACTATCTCAAGTTTCTTGTCCAAGCCCACCAGTTCATAGTAGGCGGAGGCCACACTGGCGATGACGCTCGTCCTCACCGCTTTCTGAGCCTCGACAGTGCCGAGATAACCGGCCAGTTTCTCTTTCTTGGACCATTTCAGTCTTCCCCAGAAATCCACCTCCCACTGAAGCGAGGCCTTGACTCCGAATTCAGGAGAGTCCGGTTTCGGATCCGTTCCCCCGTAATTGCTGTGATCATTCTGCGCATAGCCTTTCACCGAGACGGAAGGCAGCTGGGCGGATCTTTGCACACGGTACCTGTACTCCATCTCCTTCAGACGCTCCGCAGCGATGAGGATGTCTTTGTTATATTCCAAAGCCGCGTCTATAAGCTTCTGCAATTCAGGAGACTCATACACTTCCCGCCAGTCAAGGTCAGCGATGCTCCTGTCGCTCGAATCCTCGAAATAGGCTTTCGGCATCTCTCCGAGGTCCGGCTTATCGCAATACCTCGATGTGGAGCAGGAATCTAAAGTCAGGGAAGACACGGCCATGACTGCGACGACCGACAAGGCCTTTCCCGCCTTACGGAGTTTTGGTCTCCACTTCGAGATCCTTGATCTCAACTTGTAGATCAGCACGAAGAAGAACGGAACAAAGACGATTCCGACGGTTATGCCGGTGATCATCCCGAAGAACACTCCGATGCCGATGTTCCTGCGGCTCTCGGATCCCGGGCCACTGGCGAACACGAGAGGCAGCATGCCAAGGATAAATGCCAAGGATGTCATCACGATTGGTCTGAACCTCAGTTTTGCGGCGGTGACCGCAGCCTCTTCCAGATCCTTTCCGGCCTCAACCTCTTCTTTGGCGAACTCTACGATCAAGATCGCGTTCTTGGCCACAAGGCCGACGAGCATCACGAGACCTATCTGGAAATAGATGTTGCTCTCCATTCCAAGCACAGCCACACCGAGATACGCTCCGGCTATCGCGATCGGAAGCGAAAGGATGACGGCCACAGGAATGGACCAGCTCTCGTACTGGGCAGCGAGGAAGAGGAACACGAACAGCAACGCCAGCGCAAGCACGAGTCCAGTCTGCCCGCTCTCCTTCTTCTCCTGATAGGACATTCCGCTCCACTCCACTCCGATGTTGTCCGGCAGATGCTCCTCGGCGATCTCCTCAAGTATGGCAAGGGCCTCGCCGGAACTGGTTCCGTTGGCGGCCTCTCCGCTGATCGTGGACGAATTGTACATGTTGAACCTCTTGATCGTACCCGGCCCTGTCGTGAAATGCGTGGTACCCAGAGCATTGACAGGGATCATCGTGCCTCCCGAACTCTTCATGAAGAAGAGGTTCAGATTGTCGGAGTGGGCGCGGTACGGGGCGTCGGCCTGGATGTAGACACGGTATATTCGGTTGTACATGTTGAAGTCGTTGACATAGATCGCACCGGTGAACGCTTTCAGGGTCGCGAAGACATCGGCCATCGACAGCCCCAGAAGCTGGATCTTGTCACGATCCGCATCGAAATACAACTGAGGGATGTCCTTTTGCATTCCGGAGGACAATCCGGTGAACTCTTTCCTCTTCATCGCATAATGAAGAAGCGTGTCCGAGGCGTTCTGGAGATCCTGATAGGTCGCGTCCCCCCTTGCCTCAAGCACCATCGAGAATCCGCCCGAAGTACCGAGTCCAGGGATAACGGCAGGTGTGCTGATGTACACCTTGCTCTCCGGATAGCGTGACAAGGAGTCTCTCACCATCGCTATCGTCTTGGACATATTAGTGACCTTGCGTTCTTTCCATGGTTTCAGGATCACCGTCAAGGTGCTGCTGGACTGCGCGGTGCCTATCCGGGGACTGGAGCCGGTGACATTGAGGACATATTCAACATCGCGCTGCCGGAGCAGAAAATCCATCGCGCGGTCCGTCACCTCTCTGGTCCGCTCAAGCGTGGCACCCGTCGGAAGCTCCAGCTCCACAGTGAAATAGCCCTGATCCTCCTTGGGGATGAAACTCTGCGGAACGAGGCGACCGAGTATGAATATTCCCACAATCGCGACGCCGAAGACAGCGAACATCCTCTTCGAATTGTGCAGCGCGAAACGGACCATCCTCGCATAGAGCGAGGTTCCTTGCTCAAGCCACTGGTTTATCTTTCTGAACACGAAGTTCTTAGGCTTGTCATCATCGTGCGGCTTCAGGAATTTGGAACACATCACAGGGCTTAAGGTCAGCGCCACAATGGTGGAGATTATCACGGAAACAGCGATCGTGACTGTAAACTGCCTGAATAATTGGCCCGTAATTCCGGAAAGGAAACTTACCGGAACAAAAACGGCGCAGAGCACAAGCGACATCGCCACAAGGGCGCTTCCTATCTCCCCCATCGCCTTTTTTGTAGCCTCGTACGGGGACAGATGTTCGGTTGACATGATCCTGTCCACATTCTCCACGACCACGATAGCATCATCCACAACGATTCCGATGGCCAGTATGAGGCCAAGCAATGTCATCATGTTCAGAGAGAAGCCGAAGATCAGCATCACTCCGAAGGTGCCGATCAGGGAGATCGGCACTGCTATTGCCGGGACGAGCGTGGCCCTGACATTCTGAAGGGAGAGGAACACCACGAGGATGACAAGGATCAAGGCTTCGAACAAGGTTCTGTAAACGTGATGGATGGACTCCGAGATGTAGGTGGTCATGTCGAACGGAATGTCGTAGGACATGCCGTCAGGGAAGCCCTTGCTGATCTCGGCCATCTCCGCCTTGACCTTGTCGGCGACCTCCACGGCGTTAGCTCCGGGAAGCATAAAAACGTTCATCACTGCGGCGTTGCGGGCGTTGATGCCGCTCTCGGTGTTGTACGACTGGGCCTCAAGCGAGATCCGGGCCACATCCCTGAGGCGGATGATTGATCCGTCCTCGCCCGTTCTGACCACAATGTTCTCGAACTGCTCGACCGATGAGAGACGGCCCGGAGCCGTGATCGGGATGGTGACATCCACATCCGTGATCGGCTGCTGCCCGAGCACTCCGGCCGCGGCCTCACGGTTCTGATCCTTCAGAGCGTTCTGCAGATCCTTGACCGTTATCCCGAGGCTGGCCATCTTGTCCGGCTGTACCCAGATCTGCATCGCATAGTAGCGGCTTCCCACGTTCGAGACAACTCCCACGCCAGGAACACGCCTCAAGCGGTCCTGAATATTCAAGGTTGTGTAGTTGCTGAGATAGACCTCGTCGAATTTCGGGTCATCCGACATCACGGTGATCGTCATCAGCTTGCTTGAGGACTCCTTCTCCACCGAGATTCCGTTCTGCACAACCTCGGCCGGAAGTCTGGACTCGGCCAGCTTGACCCTGTTCTGAACCTCCACGGCGGCGAGATCCGGATCGGTGGAGATGTCGAATGTCAATGTCGCCGAATAGCCTCCGTTGTTGGAGTTGCTTGACTCCATGTAGAGCATCCCCGGCGTTCCGTTGAGCGACTGCTCGATAGGTGTCGCCACGGCCTGCGACACGGTCTGCGAGTTGGCGCCCGGATAGGATGTCGAGACGCGCACGACCGGAGGGACAATCTTCGGGTACTGGTCAACCGGCAGCATGGTCAGTCCTATGAGCCCGACAAGTACGATTATTATGGATATGACAGTCGAGAATACGGGCCTGTCTATAAAGAAATCGGATTTCATAAGTTCGTGTCTGTTAACATATTCCTTAAGAGCGAACCGCCTCCACCTTCATTCCGTGGCTCAGCTTGTGCTCCCCTTCCACCACAATGACCTCTCCGGGATTGAGGCCACGCTCCACGACAGTCGTGTTCTCCACTTCAGGTCCAGTCTGGATGAAACGCTTCTCCACGATGCCGTCATGTTTCAACACGAATATGAACGAGCCGCTCTTTTCGATGATGATGGCCTTGGTCGGCACCGCCACTGCGTTCTCCCTCACGTCCAAAAGGACTTTAACGTTGGTGAACTGACCCGGCAGGAGTTCACGGTCAGGGTTAGGCATCTCGGCGCGTACCGAGAACGTCCCTGATTTGGCGTCCACAAGAGGATCGGCGAAATCCACCAGCCCTTTGTACTTATAGACGGATTTGTCAGCCATAGTGATGGTCACATACGGATCCCAGTGCCTGCTGGTGTCCTTCTGGCCGAGGTTCACATTTCTGGCCTTTGATTTCTGGTAGTCAAGATCAGTCATCTTGAACTCCACAAGCACCGTGTCGCTCTTGACCACATTTGCGAGGAGGGACTGCGATCCCGGCCCGACAAGAGTGCCTATGTCCACATGCCTCTCGCTGATGTAACCACTAATAGGAGATCGCACTGTGGTGTAGCTCAACGCCAGACGGGCTTCCGTCAGATTCGCCTCGCTGACCTGCACGTCAGCCTTGGCGCTCTCATAGGCGGCGACAGCGTTGTCCAGATCAAGCTGGCTGGAGGCCTTCTGCTCGAACAAAGGCTTGATCCTCGCCAGATCCCTCTCTGCCTTAAGGGCCATCGCCTTGTTTTTAGTCACCAGTGCCTCTGCCCTGTCCACCTGAGCTTTGTACTGTTTCGGATCAATGATGAAAAGTATCTGGTCTTTCTTAACGTATGTTCCTTCCTCAAACATCATCTTCTCAAGATAGCCTTCGACCCTCGCCCGCACCTCCACGAACTGCTGGGCGCGGATCCTTCCCGGAAACTCCCCGTAGATCTCCACATTCCTTGTCCTGACCGTGTCAACGCTGACAACAGGAAGATCCTCCAAATGATGCTTTGGCCGGAGAACAATGATGACAACAGCCGTGGCGACAACAGCCACAGCGACCGCGCCAATAATGGCTCTTTTGTTAAGCTTGCTCATAGCGATCTTTTTTGCGAACCAGGCTGCCCTGATCCCGTGTATTGAGGCATCGCCTCATCAAAGACCGTTCCAAATTAAATATAGGCCCGCAGTGTGTTCTTTTTCAGAATTGTACACAACCTCTTTTTATGATTGGATTTCAACCGACAATCACGGCGGGCACCCTCTTTCTTACAAAACACCTTCAGCCGATGTGCCACTGAAGCCCACTCCAGCAGCACATCGGCTGAAAAACTATTGCTCTAATCTTAGACTTTTTCAGCCGTGGCGGGCACTCACCCACTTCTATGGCACATTAACGTGAACGCGTTTTGTAATCGGGAAAGGTTTACGGCTCCGACGGGACGGAGTTTTAGCGGCAATATTCGCAGTCCTTTTAGAGATGGTCTGGTCTACAAACACTCGTGGCACCCAAAGTGCTGATTATCAAGGAAAAAATGGATTACGTGGTACTCCAAAACGGCACCAGATGATCGGTCTTATTCCTCATTTTCAACTGGTTAAGTGGCACACGCAATCCTCATCATCAGAACTGGAAGTAGATGAACGACTGTAGGTCGGCGGTGATGAACTGGCAGATGATGAAGACGGCGAGGACGCAGACGAGGGCCATCAGCGGGAGGGGCATCGAGGCGAACCAGATGCGGTAGCGGCGCTTGAAGTTCTCGGGGAGCCAATGGATGACCATTCCGATGACGAAGACGAGGATCACACCTATGTGCTGCTGAGCCATTTGCGGGATCAGGGACAAGTCCCAGTCGCCGCCGATGCGCTCGACCATATTCTTTGCTGTGCTCCACGCTTTCTCGTTCGCCTCGGCAGGGTTCAGGTTGGAGCCGCTTCGGAAGAAAAGGCGGGTAAAAGTAATGAATATGAACGTCATAGCGACCGCCCAACCTGTCTCAAGCCACGAGAAAGCGGCCTTGAAGCGACAAAGATGGTAGAGCATCCGCACGGCCGCGCCTATGAATATGATCAATGTCCAGACGAAGAACATATTGAACACCGAAGCCGGCACAGTGATTTTAAGAATATAAAAGGCCACGCAGACGAGACCTATGACGAGCGTCCTGACATAGACATTGCAGCTCTTCCAGAACCTGTAGATCAGCATTCCTAGGCCGTTCAGACCGCCCCAGATCATAAAGTTCCAGCTGGCTCCGTGCCACAGGCCGCCAAGGAGCATCGTGTCCATCCTGTTGATGTCCGAGATGAGTTCCTTGCGGTATTTCTGGCAGAAAGTGATCAGAAGTGCCAGCACTGCCGCAATGACCAGAACCACTCCGAAAAACCACCAGTTCTTGGCCAAAGCCGAGGCCAGGAAGGCGATGCCGAGGATGATCGCATACGAGCCGAATGTGCCATTGCGGTTGCCTCCAAGCGGGATGTAAAGATAGTCCTGAAGCCATTTGGAAAGGGAAATATGCCACCGCTTCCAGAACTCTCCGGCGTTGCGGGCCTTGTACGGAGAATTGAAGTTCTTCGGCAGATAGAAACCCATCAGCATAGCGACACCGGTGGCGATGTCAGTGTACCCGGAGAAGTCGGCATAGACCTGAAGCGAGTAGCCGAAGAGAGCCGTAAGGTTCTCGAAACCGGTGTAAAGCAAAGGGTTCTCGAAAACCCTGTCGCAGAAATTCACAGCCAGATAGTCACTGAGGATCAACTTCTTGGCAAGTCCGTTCAGAATCCAGAAAATCGCGATACCGAACTGTCTGCGGCCAAGGAAGAACGGTTTGTGAAGCTGAGGGAAAAACTCTTTGGCGCGCACGATCGGGCCGGCCACAAGCTGAGGAAAGAAACTCAAGTAGAAGCCGAAATCCCAGAAGTTCTTGATCGGGCCGATTGTCCTGCGTGAAACATCAACCACATAGCTGATCGCCTGGAAGATGAAGAACGAGATTCCGACCGGAAGGAAGATCGAGTCAACGCTGAACGCCTGAGAGCCTGTCAGTTGGTTACCCACAACCGCAAACCAGTCTCTCACAATGAATTCCGTTCCGAAAAGATTGTTCACGACATCGGTCAGGAAGTAGGCGTACTTGTAGTAGCAGAGCAGCGACAGATCCACGACAACGCTCAGAACCACAATGGCTTTCCGGCCAAAGTTTCCTTTCACACCGGACAGAGCGAAACCTGCCAGATAGTTATAGACAATCACGAACCCAAACAGAATCAGGAACAGTCCGCTCGTCTTGTAGTAGAAAAATAGGCTGACAAAGAACAGGAAGGCATTCCGAAGCACGACCTTGTTCTTGAAAACGCACAGAAAGGCCAGCACGATGGCGAAGAACGCCCAGAAATAGAACTGGGTGAACAACAACGGGTGAGCCTGATCAAAAGAGAACAGGTTCTTGAAAAAGTCAGCGGCAACGTCCCAAAATCCCATCACTTACCTTTCTTTAAATGTTCCACATACTTATCCATCAACGCGTTGAACAGCAGGTCTCCCACCAGTTCATAGCCCTTTTCCGTAAAATGAATCTTGTCCCTCTTGGCGAGGCCGGCCTCTTCCCATTTCCTCATCGAACCGAGTCCCCCCATAATGTCAAACAGATTCCAAACGCCTGCGTCACAATCCTTTCCGAGCCTCAAAAAGCTTTGCTCAGCCAACTTGCCGTTAGAATTCACGACATAGCCTTTACGGCGTATCCTCCTGAAACTATCGTTGTTGGAGACGAACAGCAGAGCGCAGTCGGGATTCACCGAACGAATCTGCGACACAAGCACCTTATAGCGCGCGACAAAATCATCCACAGAAAAATTCGCGGCGGTCGCATCATTGATCCCGACGGCTAAAATCACCAGATCCGGATTCACCAGCCTCAAATCATTCATCAGATCCGGGCACTTTGAATATGACCCGAGCGAAGCCCCGTTCACGCCGATTCCCGTCACGGAAATGCCCGGAAAAGGGTTGTCCAGGAATATTCCCGTCAAGGTGAACTCGCCTTGTCCCTTGGTCGCGATCTTGACGGAGTCCGCAAACGCGGGAAGGCCGAAAGACCAGCAGGAATCCGCCCGGCACCCTTGCAGCGTGTCACCCTTAGCCAAAACCACCACCGGAACTCTCTCTCCTGCTGATGAATATCCAAGGACTTTCACTTCGTTGAACCGAAACGTCGGATCCTGCGGTTTCGGATCCCTGGCCACAGTGGTGACCATAACCGAAGCCTTGTCATCCGACGCGCTCAAGGCTATTCCAGTAAGTCCAAGCCTATGATCCGGCTCCCTTTGGACATTCTTCGTCACCTTCCAGGACCCTTCGTAACTTGTCGTGAAACTGCTTGGATTGTTCGTGTGGGCGGCGGAGAACGGGAAAACCAGTCCCCTGCCCCCGTCCAAAGCCGTTCTCAAAGACAGAAGGTCGTTCCGTAACTGCCGCGTCAAAGTCCCGGCCTGCACGTGAGACCCCCCGATGTGCATAATCCTAAGGTTGCCTTTACCCAGAAAAAGCACGGAATCCATCTTCTTGAAAAGCCTCTCAAAGGCCGAACTATCCCCCTGAAACCCAATCCGGTTCTTCTCGAAACGCGCGAAATCATATTCAGGAACCGCCTTCCGCAGCGACTGCCCCCAAAGGGTCGCCGGAAGCAGCAAAAAGAGCAATGAATATGTCAGGAAACGTCTCATAACTCTGTCTTTGTCAAGGTGTCAGGCACGGCGGGACGAGGATTGAGACTGTCCCGCAGGTCGCGCAGATATATTCCCACAGCCTCGTCTGAAAGTTCCTGGCGGAGCTTGTAGAAGTCGTGGTAAAGAATGAAGGACTTGGCGAGCGCGTTTCCGATCTCAAGCGCTCCTTTGTGTGTGAAATGAATATGATCGGGGCCGGCCAGAGCGGGATTGTGGCTCACCCACTTCCTCATCGAGCCCGGGCCTCCCATCACGTTGAACGTGTCCCAGTAGGCCACGCCGTTCTTCAGACAGTTAACCTTCAAGGAATCATTAAGTTGCGGCAAAAGCGGCCAGGTTATCAGATTCCCGTCCTCGCTCTTGCACATGTCCGCCGGGCCGATGAACATCAGCCGGGCCTGTGGAGCGACCTCCTTGAAGTAGTCGAACTGCATCACGATCTTCCTCACGTAAGAGGAAATGGCTTTCTTCGAGGCCATTCCAGGCATCGCGTTTCCGCCGAACTGTAAGATTATCAGCCGAGTGTCCGTCTTCGCGAAACTCTCTTTCATCACCTGGCGGTTGATGGACGAGAATATGAATCCGGCGCATCCACGCAAGGCGACATTGTCAACGGTCACGCCTCCTTTTCCGTCCAGCATTATTCCATAGATCTCAGCATTGCCGGAAAAGCTGATCGTGCCTTTCTCCACATCGCAAGGCAATTCCCAAGTGACCATCGAGACTTCAGCCTTGGCCGAATCTATGACGGTTTTCCTTACCGGCAACGTGTCGCATTTCAGGGCCATCTCAAAGCCTGCGGAATTCTGCCCCAGAAGCACGGAAACCTTTGAGATCGACTTGACCAACTCTTGGGAATACCTGTTCTTGGTTCTTGTAAAAGTGAACGTTCCGTTGCCGGAAACGTCAGTGAACTGTGTCAGAGGCCCGTAGCGCTTGTGCGAGGCCTTCCTTGTCAGCGAGTCCCCCACCATAGCGTAGCGGGTCAGGCTTCCGGAAGCGTTCTGCGAGAGAGAGACGGTCGGAATCCGTTGGATCATCGGTACCATTCCCGGCCCGGATCCCCCGAAGCGTTCCTGAAGATCCTGTCTCAGCACAGCCGAGATCCTGTCCATTTCCAATTGGGAATCACCATAGTGCAGAATCCTGACGGTGCGGCCGGAACCTGCCGCCGCGGCCATCTCCACGAACAGCGAGTCGAAGAACGTGTAGTCATCCTCCGGCAGACATATCCGGTTGGGATTCGAGGTGATGTAGTCATAGTAGTAGCGAAGGGTATCTGTCGAGCCTTCGACCATCTCGTAGCTTTTCTGCACGGCCAGAAGCACGGAATCCACATTCACGTCCACCGTGCTGTCCTGAAGGTCGGCAAGATAGCCCTGGTAGGACGGGAACCTCAACTTCAAATCTCCAACCTGAACGCCTTTCGACGGATATACGAACCAGATCGCACAAAGGATCAGGAAAACGGAAAGAAAAAACAAAAGTACCTTATATTGCTTCATAATGACTATCTGTAAATCACCAGTTTACGTCCCTCTCGAATCATATCGCTCCTTAGGTTGTTCCATCTCTTCAGGTCAGAGACCTTGACCCGGTATCTTGCCGCGATTCCTCCCAGCGTGTCGCCCCGACGGATAGTGTAGGTAATCCTGTCGGTGTTCGCCGCCTGCCTCTTCCGCAGCGAGTCCAGCCGGGCCTTCCTAAGCGCCGCCTGCTCCTGCAGGAACGCCAGCCTCTCCGCCTTCCTCTTGGCCGCCAGCGACCCTATCCGCTCAAACGCGGCCGGAATATTTTCTGAATATTCCTCCTCAGCATTTCGTAAACTCCTAAGAATCGGAGCGTTGGCAAACGCCGTGGAATCCATCGCGGCCAGCGCCGTCGGACTTGTGGCATAAGCCACTATCGACATATTCCAGTCGCCATATTCATTGAAAAGTTCCTGCAGGCGGTCGAGTGCTATCACGGTGGAAAGATAATCATCGAAGCGAACATCCGTAGAGTCCAAATCACAAGTGCTTCTACCTATCAAATTGCTTGCTACGCCTCGATCCTGTTCCGTCCTCACCACCTCTCTGTCATTCGTCATCAGCACCTCTGCCACATCCCCGGTTCCTTTATCCGATTCGGTTGCGGTTTTCCGACAAAGTGCTTCCCCCCTGATAGCGTCCAGCGCCGTGAGCGACCATATTCCTTCCCGCCCGTCGTCCCCCCTTTGATCCGCAAGCGCCAAAGGCAGGAAAAGGATCCGCTCCGGAATATTCCTACGCCCCAGTTCCGTCCGCAGCGAATCGACAAACTCCGGCGTGGCGCCCCACCCACGGAGTCCGCACCCCGCAAGCAGCGCCATGCCAATGAATATGCATCTGAAAAAACCTCTCATCTGACCGTCTTTCTCTCAACATCCGTTACCAGGCATCCGCCCGAAACGAATAAAGTCCAAAGATACGAATTTTTCGTGCGTAAATTCCCACGTGCCGTTTCTATTTCTTGTCACCGAACAGCAACTCAATCTGACGGTCAAAATCGGACATAATTTCACGGTCTTGGATGACACGAAACTTATCATATTCAGTAAGAGCCTTCTCGACGGCTTGTTCGTGTGTAACCCTGCCGGCATCGGGAAGTATAGGGCGGTCGTTAAGGTTCATATACTTCTGTAAAAGGTCAGACCAGTCCGCCATAGTCATCAAGATATGATCCTCTGCCCTTTGTTCCGCGATGTCAATGAAAGCATTGCTCAGTCTGTTCAAGGAATCAACTTCCTTTTCACTCAGGTAGTTCTTGGCCACAGTCACATCCGATTTGACGACTCTGCCATCGGGAGCATTCTTCCAAGTAGTCAAGCCCATATGAGGGCGTTCCGCATCGGCACGATCATAGATAATCTCTGCCGCAGTCTGCTTAGTGACAGCATAGTGCATCATATTCTGCACCATCTTGAAGAACAGACGTGTCTCTTCAGAATCCCTGTCGTAATCGGAACTACATTCACTATAGATGTCTGTTATCTTCTGATAGTAACGACGTTCGCTGATGCGGATCTCCCGTATGCGGTCGATCAAGTCATCGAAGTAGTCCGCTCCGAAGACATTTTTCCCCTTAAGTCGTTCATCATCCAGGACAAAGCCCTTCGTGAGATATTCTTTCAGCACACTCGTAGCCCAGATTCGAAACTGTGTCGCCTCGTAGCTGTTCACCCGATAGCCAACCGCAATCACCACGTCAAGGTTGTACATCATCACCTCTCCAGACCATTTGTCCGAAGGTATTCGAATTTTTCTAATCGCGTCGGACAAATGGATCTCTCCGCTTTGGTTTATCTGGTCAAGATGGTAGTTGATTGTTGGAACAGTCACCCCAAACAATTCCGCCATCCTCTGCTGTGAGAGCCAGAAAGTATTTGTGTCGAAGATGACCAGCACTTGTACTTTACCTCGTCCTCCCTTGTACATAAGCACGGATGACTCCATACTCCTCACCGCCACATCAGGAGTCATCGTCGAGCTGAAATACTGCCGCGCCACCTTCACCATCTCCTTCTTCTGGTCGGCGTTCATCACCACAGCCAAACAAGCGGCACGAGAAAGCCGAATGCTTGTCACCTCTCTGACCGCCCCACTGCCCAGTTCCGCCATCTCGGTAATCTCCACGAAATGCTCTCCCAGATGGTAACCCTTCCGCGAAGACCAAGCCTGCGCCTTGGCAATGACACGCTCGAAGTTCCAGTACTTGCCATACCCCATCACCCGTGCCAACTTACGTGAGTTCCACCATTCTCTCCCATCGGCATCCACCTCCCGCAGCTGCTCGAAAGGCGATTGCAACTCGGGAATATCGTTGGTATTTTGAGTTATATCTGCCATAATTATTTTCCTAATTATCTGCCGCGTACTTAGCATTTATCAACAAAAGTTTAAAGATACGAATTTTTCTGACGCAAATTCCCACGTACTACGCACTAGACTTTAAAATATCTTCTTTGTGCATGGGACACCTTTATTTGCGCACGAAACACGTTTTTTTCTATCTTTGCGGGGCTCCGGTTGGAGAATCACATGATGACATTGAATATTTCTAAAAAAGAAGATAGATGAACGAAAGCAAAAGGATCGTATTCCTGGATTATGTGCGGGTGTTCGCATGCTTCCTTGGTTACCTCGTGATGGCGCATTATATCCGTGAACACCTTGACTGGAGCACACGTAAGAAGATGATTGCCGGAGCTGTGCTTATGACCGTCGGGGCGATCGTCACAATCCTTTCGTTCTATGTACAGGCCACTCCGGGAATTGTCATAAGCACTCCGGTGCTCGAAATCGGGTGGAATTTCTGCACGATCAACGTGGCCTGCCTCACAGCCGGAACGTTCCTGATGTTCTCCTGCATAAAGCGTTCGGAAGCACCGAGGATCATCACCCGTCTTTCAAAACTGAGCTACGGGATGTACCTGATGCATATTTCTGGCTGCACCTATGGTCAGTGGTGTCCATCCAGACTCTCCAGCTGCACACAGCGGCGGCGATTCCGTTCATCGCGGTCTGCACATTCGTCTGCTGCGCCCTGACCTCAGAACTCATCTCCAGGCTTCCGGGCAGCAAATGGATCATAGGGGCGTAAAGCTTCGATGCTTCGACAAGCTCAGCAACCACAGAGCCTGCACCCAGCAACAGTTCGTGGAAAATAAATACCTGACTGGCAACTACTTAAATAATCCTGCTCCTCTCATTTGAGGAGCAGGATTTATCAATATATTCATTTACAAATAGTTGCCCTCCACAAAGATATTTCACTTCGCGCGGGTGTACGTCTCTGTCTCGGAGTCTTTGGCTCCGACCTCCAGAAGCTGGAGCTTATCCGATGTCAATGAGACCACATTGCAGCGTATCGGTCTCTTTGAGTGTTTCTTGAATTCCGAGACAACACTTTTGCTGAGTACATTCAGGAAGAATTTCGGGAAGCCGTCCGGCTGCTCCAGAATATCTGTCTTGACGGATTTCGCGTCATAGGTCTGAGACAGGGTTTTATCGGTAAGAGACCATGTGCCACCGCACGAGATCCTGACTTTAAGTATAAGCGGAGCCTGGGCGTTCTTGTCATCGACATACTTCATTTCCAGAGTCACCACATCCTCAAAGGTGCTGTTTTTCATAAAAGATAGCGTCTCGGATGTCATCATCTCCGAGCCATTCTCGGAACCTTGATGGGTCTGATTCCATTTTCCGGTAATCTCTTGTGCATAGATGCTGACAGATAACGCCAGGCTTATCAGAGCGATAATTATTCTTTTCATGATTCCGCGATTAAACCTAGCAAAATTAGCAATTAACTATAGCAAAAACAATACTGACATTTATGGTCGCTTCGATGCTTCGACAGGCTCAGCAACCACAGACTTTGTGACCGTAGGATCATCGACCGGAAGATTAAGGCTCAGCAACAGCAGGGGGGGGCAGCTGTTGGCAGTGGAGGTCAAATGCTTGACCTGCAATCAATAAAATAACCCTACTCCCACCCGAAGGAGCAGGGTGCTTCAATATATTCGCTTACAACAATTTAGCCTCCACAGCCATTCAATTGTTTTATTATATGGGCTATAACTTGGCGATGGCGGTGACGAGCTGGTCGCCGAGACCGATGGTGTAGCCCTCGGTGGTGAAGAAGACTCGGTTGAAGGTGTCGGCGAGAAGGAAGTACGGCATCCGGCGGCCTTTCAGGTCGAGTCCGTCAGGGATTATGCCGAAATGGACGTTGGACGGGAGCGAGGAGGAATATTCCTTGAGCCATCCGAGACCTTCAGCGGTGGTCAGAAGCAGGATCGGACGGTTCCAGGACTCCAGTTTCGCCTTCGCGGCGATGATGTCGTTGATTGCGTGGACAGACGGCTCCTGCCGAGGGGTCAGGAAACCGATCACATAGAACCCGCGGCCGGTGGTCGAAAGAACCGAAACAGGTTCTGAATCAGGCTCCACCTTGTACTTTGTCTCCGCATCGAACGAACCGATTACGGACAGTTTGTCCTCCGGAATGGTGATGCGGAGATCAAGCGTCGTGGTCTCGCCCTCCTTGACAGAGAACTGCTGCATCGTGACAGGCACACTGCCATCGGAAAGACGGTTACCGCTCACAAGCACATAATCACCGACATCGAGCGAAGTTCCTTTCTTGAATATATTCGCCCAGCTGACGCCTCCGCCCATATCAACCTGACCTTCATCAAACGACAGAAGTTTCGTGCGGCCATTCTCTATCTTGCTGACAGTGAAGTGGGAATAGTAGCCCGGATTCGCCAGGATAGCCGTAGGCTCGTAGTTCAGGACCAGTGTCCCGGTAGGAGCCACAACCTGCGAGGAAGCCTCGAAATCCACATCAACCCACTGGCCGTCAGCCTTGTACTGAATCTTTCCGGTCACAGGATCCTTGCGCGCGTCGATCCCGAGAGTCCTGGCGAGAGCGACAAAGAATATATTCCTTGAGCGAACGTCCGCCATTCTTGCCTGATAAACGCCGATAGGAGACATCGGAATGCTCCAGGCCTTAGGGTCACGCAGCACAGTGATGCTGTCCTGCACCCATCTGATCAGGTTCGAAGGGACAGACAACTCCTCCTTTGACAGTCCGGTTCCGAAGAGACCTGCAAAGAACGACTTGTAAGGACTGAGGAACTCGTTCTCGACCCTTGGGCAGAGAATCGCGTCCGAAGCATTGTAACTGTCATCCAAAATAGTCCTCGTCACATCTATCATATCCTTATTGCTCAAGGATTTAAGCAGTTCCAAAGCCCTTGCGTCCGGATGATCCTCCAAGAACTTTTCAATCACCTCGTGGTTGCCGGCAGAGAATGCCAGAAGCCTCCCTTTCTCCGAACTGTCCGTGACGAAGAATGTAGTCATATAAGCCTTTCGGATGCTGTCCTCCTGAGCGAAACGTCTGTCGTTCTCAGCACGCTGCTCCGGAGTAACCTCAGGGATGTTCGCGGTCTCCGGCGGCGGGACAATCATCATTGACTGAGGATCAAATGAATGCTGGTCCGAAATCGTGATCTTAACCTCTGTGTCCTTGCCGAAAGAGACCTTGGAATAGCCATACTTGCCGTTCTTCGAGGCCCAGGCCATCATATCCCCCATCCCGGCGGTCAGGAATGTACGCCCTTGAGCGTCAGTGTATTTGGAAAGCGCAGGATAGAACTCGGCATAGTTGTAGATCTTGAAATCAACCAAGGCGCTGTCAACCGGGGAACCATTCTCATCAACTACAGTGAAATCAACACGGTCGGTCTTGGCGTAATTGTCAATCAGATTGATTTCCGTGAAGTTAGGCCCGACCATAACCTTCTCTTCCGGGCCGTCATAGTTTCCGAAAACCCTTGTGTGCATCAGCAATCCACGGCTGGCCGGAGAATTGAACCACCCCAGATTAAGGACCGGCTCCGGCTCACAGGCACCAAGGAAGTACCAATCACCGTCAGCCCAAGCCTCGACCCAGGCGTGGTTGTCATCCGTGTGCGCCCAACGAGGGGTGTAAACCTGACGGGCAGGGATTCCCACAGCCCTAAGAGCCGCCACAGCGAATGTGGACTCCTCACCGCAACGCCCCAACGAACTTCTCATCGAGGAAAGCGGGGACAGGGTACGAGCGTCGGATGGCTTGTAGGTCAGTTTCTCGTGACACCAATGATTCACTTCCAGAATGGCATCCTTCATATTCATACCCTCCACACGTGGCTTCAACTCACGGTAGAAGGCGACCCTTGAAGTGTCGAGGTTCTCATTGTTCGCCCTGACAGGCAGCACGAAATGCCTGAATATCCTCTCCGGGACATTCCACCCCATCTCCTTTCGGGCGGCGAAGGACGAACGAATATTCTGAAGGTAATAGTCTGTGCTGTAATCCGTAACGTCCGCGAGCGGCATATAGGCATAGAGAAACTCCAAAGCCTCGAACTCTTCTGTCGTCAGATAGAGGTCGCTGACAAAGCCGTTGGACTCCGTAAGGCATTTCTTGTCTTTATCGACCGCAAAGAAGCCTTGCAGACGCTCCGGCCGCAGCCTTTTATTCAGATCCGCCTCAACCGTGGCACGATAGGAAGCGTCGGTCATAAAATGATGAACCTCGCAGGATGAGAGCAGCAACAGAGCCGCCATCAGGGAGAAGAATGTCTTTTTCATAAATGAATATATTCAATCAGGTAATCTTTCCTCAGAAATCTGAGGCAACTAATTTTAACGCTTAGGAATGAACAACCCTCCCCTCCGGCAGCGATACCGGAGAGGAGGGCTGAATATTCTTTGTCATCGACCATAAAGGTCTGTTGATATTACTCCTCTTCCTTCTCCTGAGCGGCGTACTCGGCAAGAAGCTTGGTCTGGACATCAGCAGGAACAGGCTGGTAGTCAGCGAACTCCATGGTGAATGTCGCGGCGCCGGAGGTCAACGAGCTCAAGGTTGTGGAGTAGCGGTAAAGCTCAGCGAGCGGAACACGGGCCTTGAGGACTGAGAATCCCTTGTCCGAGCTCATACCCTCGATGAGCGCCCTCTTGTTCTGAAGGTCTGACATGCAGGCTCCCATGTAGTCGGCAGGTGTCATGATCTCGACATTGTAGATAGGCTCCATGATCTTCGGACCGGCGTTGCGGAATGCCTCCTTGAAGGCGTTGCGCGCGGCGAGGATGAAGGAGATTTCATTGGAGTCAACCGGGTGCATCTTACCGTCATAGACGAAGACTCTGATGTCACGGGCATAAGAACCAGTGAGAGGGCCCTCGGTCATCTTGTCATTGAGTCCCTTGAGGATGGCCGGCATGAAGCGCGCATCGATGGCTCCACCGACAACGCAGTTGTAGAACTCAAGCCTTCCGCCCCATTCGAGGTCGAACTCTTCCTTGGTCTTGACGTTGAGGACAACATCCTTGCCGTCAATCTTGAACTTGTTCGTGAACGGAACGCCTTCAACGATAGGGCAGATGAGGATGGAAACCTCACCGAACTGACCGGCTCCACCGGACTGCTTCTTGTGACGGTAAGTCGCCGTAGCCACCTTTGTGATGGTCTCACGGTAAGGAATCTTAGGAGCGAACATAACGACCTTCACACCGAACTCGTTCTCCAGACGCCACTTGCAGACATTGATGTGCTGCTCGCCCTGGCCGCTGAGGATAGTCTGTTTGAGTTCTTTTGAATATTCAACGATGATCGTAGGATCCTGGGCGGAAATCTTCGAGAGAGCCTCGCCGAGTTTGGTCTCGTCGTTCTGGGACTCGGCCTTGATGGCGCAGCGGTACTTGGACGCCGGGAATACGATGTGCTCGTAGGCGATGCCGGAACCAAGCTGTGAAAGGGTCACGTTGGTCTTTCCTGCGCGCAGCTTCACTGTACAACCGATCTCACCCGCCTGAAGTCCGGAGACCTTCTCCTTTTTGGCACCGGCCACGGCATAGATGGCGGAAAGTCTTTCCTTGTCTCCTGTCTCCGCATTCTCAAGATCCATACCCTCTGTCAGATGACCGGACATAACCTTGAAATAAGAAACCTCTCCAAGATGCGGCTCGACGTCAGTCTTGTAGATGAATATGGAAGTAGGGTTTCCGGCGTTGCACTCAACCTCGTTGCCATCCTTGGTGACAAACTTGGTCTCCGCAGGGGAGATGGCGGTCTTGATGGTGAACTCCATGAGCCTCTTCACACCGATGTCCTTCTTGCCGGAGAGGCAGAAAATAGGAAGCACGCCACCCTGACGGATTCCCTTTCCGAGACCCTCGCGGATCTCGTCCTCGGTGAGCGAGCCGTTCTCGAAGAATCTCTCCATAAGGGTGTCGTCAAACTCGGCTGCCTTCTCGATGAGCTCCTGACGGAGAGTCTCGGCCTCGTCCATAAGGTTCGCAGGGATGTCAAGATCCTCACGGGTTCCGTTATCGTCCTTGAAATGATAGTATTTCATCTTGAGGACATCTATGAAGCCGTCAAATGAAGGGCCTGGGTTGACAGGGAACTGGACGATGATCGGCTTGTGGCCAAAAGTCTCCTTCATCTCGGCGATGGTCTTCTCCCAGTCGGCTTTCTCTGAGTCAAGCTGGTTGACAGCCACGATGAGAGGCAGCTTGTACTTATCGGCGTAACGAGCGAAGATGTCTGTGCCCACCTCGACGCCCTGCTGTGCGTTGATGACAAGAATACCGTTCTCGCAGACCTTGAAGGCTGACACAGCGCCTCCGATGAAGTCATCGGAACCCGGAGCGTCGATCACGTTGAACTTCGTGTTCATGAACTCTGCGTAAAGCGGAGTGGCGAAGATCGATCTCTGGTTGATTTTCTCGATTTCCTCATTGTCGGAAACAGTGTTCTTGTCCTCGACCGTGCCTCTTCTGGCGATCACCTTGCCCTCGAAGAGCATGGCTTCAGATAATGTGGTCTTACCTGACTTGGCGCTACCAATCAGAACCACATTACGGATGTCTTTAGTAGAATATTCCTTCATTACTATAAGTTATTAATTATGAAATCATTGTTGGCAAATTTGCATTACGGGGAACAACTTGATAAAAATCGATTTACCTTTGTAAGCGCCTCATAAGTTCGCCGAAAGGCAAATCTAATAAAAAAATGTCCCAATAACAACACTATTCCACAATCTTTCTTAATGAATATTCTCGCAGCGGCGATAAAAATCGACCAGATCCTGCCCCCGATAACCCAATTCATCATAAATCACGGCGTCCAACGCGGCCGGATCCGCTCCTATCCGCAAGCATATTCCCGTGAAATCCGGAATTTGCCTGTAAAGCCTCTGCTCATCCATCGCCTTCTCGAAGGCGGAATAGTCATTCTCTGTCCTGCCCATAATAAAAAGTGTTTTCGCAAAGGACAGCACTTCCTCTTGAAAAAACAACCTCAGGTTGCTGACAAGCGGGGGTAACAACTGAATATTTTCTGTTTTTTATCATTTTTATATGTTTTTTATAACCATTGACTACATTTTACAACCTATGATTACAAACCGAAGAATCTTCTTTTGGATATTTTTGCGTTTGTGTAACGCTTTTGAAGATTCACTCAAATGGACGACGCAACGATAAAGAACAATCTTGAAAAGAAAAGGAACGAACTCGGCCTTTCACAGACCGAGATGGCACGTCGTCTTGAAATCTCCCTGAACGCCTACCGGAAGCTTGAGAAAGGCAAGACCAGAATCCTGAACGAGCATGTTGGAAAATTCGCCGAGAAGACCGGGACTTCCGTGGCTGAACTGGTGAATGGTTTCGAACCGATAAGTTCGGCGACAGAAAGGATAAATGACATCAAGGAGAACTATGACAGAAAGATGAGGGATCTTGAGGATGGCTACATAAAGACAATAGCCTCGCTGAAAGCTGACATCGAACGCCTTAACGAAAGGCTCCAAGACAAGGACGAAATCATCAGCATGAACCGCAAGCTCATCCTCCGCTACGAGAAGGAACTCGGACTAAAGACCGGTGAATAATGTCGGTTCAAGTTCCTTGGGGTGGAACGACCTACGGTGCCACGGTGTCAACCCGAATTTTTTGATGGCTTCGATGTGCTCCTTGGTCGGATAGCCCATATTCCTGTCCCAGCCATATTCAGGATATTCCTTGGCCAGCTGGCGCATCTTCTCGTCCCTCCAAGTCTTCGCGAGCACAGACGCCGCCGCGATTGATGAATATGTAGCATCACCGTGAACCACAGTGCTGTAGGTGCCGAAGCCATATTCATCGAAAGGTCTGAAACGGTTGCCGTCGATCAGCAGGAAGTCCGGTTTAGGGGCAAGCCTCCCGGCCGCGCGCTCAGCACGAAGTCCGGTTTAGGGTCAAGCCTCCTGACCGCGCGCTGCATTCCGGTAACGGATGCCCAAAGAATATTCAATTCATCTATTTCCTCAGCGCTGACAGCCTCGACCGCCCAAGCGATCGCCTCACGCTCAATGATCGGCCTCAGGATATCCCTGGATTTCTCGCTCATCTTCTTGGAATCGTTCAGCAACGGGTGGTGGAAATCCGTCGGAAGTATCACGGCCGCGGCATAGACAGGGCCAGCCAACGGACCGCGCCCGGCCTCGTCACAGCCGGCCTCGATGCGCCCCGCCTCCATAAACGGCAGCAGATGTATCTCTTTCTTTATATTCATAAATTCAAACCTTGCCGGCGGACAATTCCTTTTGGTCGCTGAGCCTGTCGAAGCGACCGGCGCTTCGACAGGCTCAGCAACCTTGGGTCAACCTCCCTCCAGCCTGCCGGAAACGGCAAATATAACCAGAAATTTGAGTTTAAGCAGGAAATGGCTACTTTTGTTGGTTATTTTCATTGGAAATAGCTACTTTAGTAAATATAACCGGTAATCTTTTTTGATTACGGACACAGACATATTTAAAAGTATTTGATATGAGAAAATTGATTTGTTCCTTCGCGGCCGCCCTCATGGTCGGATTCAGCGCGATGGCAGACGAGGGGATGTGGATGCTTCCGCTCCTCCAGAAACTCAATGCGGACGCGATGAAGGATCTCGGTTGCAGGCTCACCCCTGACCAGATCTACAGTGTCAACCATTCTTCGCTCAAGGACGCTATCGTCATCTTCGGCGGAGGCTGCACAGGTGAGATGATCTCCGACAAAGGACTGCTGGTGACCAACCATCACTGTGGCTACAGCAGCATCCAGCAGCTTTCCTCTGACGAGCACAACTACCTTGAGGATGGATTCTGGGCGATGAACAGCAACGAGGAAATCCCCGTTCCAGGACTTTCGGTAACGTTCCTTGTGAACATGAGCGATGTCACCGACGCGATCGAAGGAGCGAAGAGCGATGAAGAGAGAAGGACTGTTTCCGAAGCCCTTGTCAAAGCCTCAGAGGAGCAGAATCCTGGGTGCGACGTGGAGCTCACCTCCTTCTATAATAACAACGTGCACTACATCATTGTCTATAAGATATTCAAGGACATCCGTTTCGTGGGCGCCCCTCCGGCATCGATCGGAAAGTTCGGCGGCGAGACCGACAACTGGATGTGGCCGCGCCACACAGGAGACTTCTCGATGTTCAGGGTATATGCCGGCAAGGACAACGAGCCTGCTGAATATTCAGAGGACAATGTTCCTTACACTCCGAAACAGTCTCTGAAGATTTCCTTGAAAGGCATCAACGAGGGAGACTACACGATGATTATGGGCTACCCTGGCCGCACGCAGAGATACCAGACCGAAGCGCAGTTGAACCATATGATGGCACTGAACGACATAGCCATCGAGGCCAGGACCCTCCGACAGGACATTATGTGGAAATGGATGGAGAAGGATCCTTCGATCAGGCTGAAATATGCCAACAAATATGCGAGCTCGGCGAACGGCTGGAAGAAGTGGATCGGCGAGAAGAAGGCGTTCAAGGACTTGAATATCATCGAGAAAGAGCACGATAAGGAGGCCCGCTTCCAGAAATGGGTCGATAAGAACAAGAAGCGCTCGGAGCTTTACGGAACCGCGATCGCTGACATCGCCGCCGGAATCAAGACGAACGAACAGGTGGATTTCGATGTCAAGCTCTTGAGCGAGACTGTTTTCAGACTTGAGCTCATGAATTTCACCAGCGCGTTCAACGGCGCTTGGCACAACAGCCTGAAGGCCGGTTCCGACACCGCGGCAGCCACTGCGAAAGGCCTTGAGGCGATGAAGGCTGTCTATGAGGACTACTACGCGCCTCTGGACAAGGAAGAGACCGCCGCCCTGCTTAAATTCTACAGAGAGAAGGCAAGGCCGGAGAATTATCCGGATCTTGGAGAGGATTTCGCGACTCTGGACATTGACAAGTACGTCGATGAGTTGTTCAGAACCACTGTTTTGACATCCTACGAAAAGGCCGCCGAAGCCATCGGCAAGGACGGCATCGCCGCCATCAGACACGATCCGGTCAACAAGCTGTCCTCTTCCATCGTGAATGTCTTTGTCAAACTGCGCGGAGAGCAGAGTCAGGAAGCAAAAGACAACATCAAGGCCGCATCCAAGGCCTACACCGCCGGCCTGATGGAATGGAGCAAGGGCAAGGCCATGTACCCGGACGCCAACTTCACGATGAGGCTCACCTACGGGACCGTGAAGTCATATTCCCCGAAAGACGCTCTCAACTACAGGTACTACTCCACAATCTACGGTGTGATGGAGAAAGAGGATCCGGACAACTATGAGTTCATCGTTCCTGAGAAACTCAAGCAGCTCTATGTCAAGAGAAACTACGGACAGTACGCTATGGCCGACGGCAACCTCCCTTGCTGTTTCCTCACCACCAACGACATCACCGGCGGCAATTCCGGCAGCCCTGTCCTCAACGCCAACGGCGAGCTCATCGGACTGGCCTTCGACGGCAACTGGGAGTCAATGTCAAGCGACGTGATGTTCGAGCCAGACCTCCAGAGGTGCATCTGCGTGGACATCCGCTACGTCCTCTTCCTCGTGGACAAGTTCGGCGGCGCCGGCTACCTCACCAAGGAAATGAACATAGTGAAATAACGAATATGACTGAACAGGAAATCTTGAATATGCTGACCGAGGTGGTCCACCCCGCCCAAGGAAGCAAAAGCATCATAGAACTCGGGATGGTTCATTCCGTCTCCATCGATGGCAACAAGGTGACAGTCACCCTCGCCTTCCCGAAAAGACGTGACCCTCTCACTGAATATCTTGTCGGAAGCACCCGCGCGACAATCATCCGCAACGCCCCGCAAGGCACTGAGGGAGAGGTCAGAACGGTTGTCAAGGAGGAGGCTCCCAAGAAGAAAGCCGGACTTGATCTCGGACTTGAGGAGATCAACAATGTCCGCCACATCATCGGAATCGCCTCCGGCAAGGGCGGAGTCGGAAAGTCAACGGTGGCGGTCAACCTGGCCGTGGCACTGTCACGTCTCGGCTACAAGGTCGGACTCGCCGACGCTGATGTCTATGGCCCATCGGTTCCGCTGATGACCGGCACGGAAGGAGCTGTCCCTGAGGCCGAGGAGATCGCCGAGGGCAAGGAGGTCATCTACCCGATCGAGAAATACGGTGTGAAATGGATGTCCATCGGCTATTTCGCCGAACCTGGCCAGGCCCTTATCTGGAGAGGCCCGATGGCCTGCAACGCGTTGAAACAGATGATCCTGCAAGTACGCTGGGGCATTCTGGACTTTCTTCTCATCGATATGCCTCCTGGAACAGGTGACATCCACATCTCCCTCGTCAACGACATCCCGATGGAGGGCGCGCTGATCGTCACGACCCCTCAACCGGTAGCCCTCTCGGATGTTGAGAAAGGCGTGAACATGTTCCGTAACAAGAACATAGACCGCAAGATCTTCGGCCTCGTGGAGAATATGGCCTGGTTCACACCAGAGGAACTTCCGGAGAACAAGTACTACATATTCGGAAAGAATGGCGGCAAGGAGATGGCCGACAAGTACGGAATTCCGCTCCTCGGTCAGATTCCGATCGTCCAGAGCATACGTGAAGGCGGAGACTCCGGTGAACCCGCCGCCCTCTCCACACGCCCTGACGGCCAAGCCTTCATCGATCTCGCCGGCCGCCTCGCAAAAGCCGTGGAGTCGTAGTACCTGATTGCCAAAGTCTTACCGTATTGTCTTTGGTAGATAACAGCCAAAGTCAATACTCTATCTAACTGAGGATAAACACTTTACCCGCCACCGACTGATAATGAGCCAGTGGCGGGTAATTAGTTGGTTATCAACAAATAAAGCGATGTCCTGGTGCGGAATCCGGCACCAGGACATTGTTCTTTTAATTCGTTATCAATGAGTTAAATGCCACGAGAATATTCCTAAATGATAGCGCCGAGTTTGCGTACTGTGCCCACAAGGGTCTCAATGTCGATGTTCTGCACATCACGGTTCTCAGTGATGCTTTGGGCTGCGGCTACGCCGGCTGCCTGACCTGTACCCATGCAGCTCGCCATCACACGCAGTGACGCAAGAGCCTGACGGTCAGTGGAGATGCAACGCCCGGCGACAAGCAGATTAGGATATTCGGGAGCGATGAGAGCCCTGTACGGCACATACGCCGGCTGCTTGAGATCAACGCGCTTCTGTTTGGTACCCTTGCTTGCATGCATGTCAATCGGGTGTATTCCGCGCGAGATGCTGTCATCATAATGGAAGCCGCTCACATATTCATCAGCGGTGACGGTGTGGACACCCTTGATGCGGCGGGACTCACGCACACCGGCCTGCGGTGCGGTCGATGCGACGTAACTGTCCTTGAATTCAGGGAAATTCTCTTTAAGAAGCGACGCGAAAAGGAATATGTCCTCTCGCAACCGGCACTCAGCGGCCGTGAAATTCCTATTGTCAGTGGACACGGCGGCGCGGCGGGTGATGTTGACCGCCACACTGCCTTTGTGGAGCACGTTATTGAACCAAGGACCTCCGAAATCCGGGATCTCTGGATGTGTCTCCTTCAAGGCAAGAAGTTTCTCTCTGACCGGACGGCACTGGCTCGGACCGTTGATACCGTTATGGTACATACATTTATTAAGCAGTTCGCTGTCCGTGTCAACTCCGGAAAGGATGAAGCAGAATGACGACGGCTGGACTTCACCATCCGGATTCTCCTGCATTGGCACCTCTGCCATATTCGCAAGGTCCGCATCGCCTGTGCAGTCGATAAATCTCTCTGCCTCAAGAGTTTCCAAACCGTTCTTATTTTCAATGATCACTGAGGTTATGCGCTTGCCATCCATCTCGCAGCCTATCATGGCCGAATGCATGTAGAGATCCACTCCAGCCTCCAGAACCATTCTCTGACAACAAAGCTTGTAGAGTTCAATGTCAAAGTCGATGTTCGCTTTCGGCCATTCGATGAAAGCGCCGCCCATGGATTCGAGCCTCTGCACGAACTCCCACGGAATGCCGCCGATCACGAGATTGTTGTCTTTCGCGAAGACGCTGATCGGGGTCACATAGCCGGTGGTGGCCATTCCTCCAAGGAATCCGTAACGCTCGATGAGGGCTGTCTTCGCCCCTTGACGCGCCGCGGCCACCGCTGCAATGAAACCGGCCGGACCTCCACCTGCGACAACAACGTCATATTTACCGGCCAAAGGAGCTGATTTCCTGATTTCACTCGCTTTATCTTTCTGTCCTGCGCATGAGACAAGTTCCGGAGCGACCGCTATCGCTGCCAATCCAGCAACCCCTCTTTTAAGAAAAAGCCTTCTTGATATCTCTGACATAATTCTGAATATTTTGGATTCTCTTCAAAATCTAAAAGGCGGTCGATTCCTTACGGGAAAAGGCAATGCCTGCGAGAGAAAGGACAAGCAAGATGAACAGGGTCAGAGATGAGGCTCTGGATGCCTTCTCAGCGACGATGTAAACATTTGGCTCGTAGCGCATCACAATGTCGTGTTCTCCGGCCGGAAGATTGGCGGCACGGAAAATCCAATCGGCACGGAACAGATCCAACGGAGCGCCATCCACCGTTGCGGTCCAACCATCCGGATAGTAGATTTCACTGAATATGGCCGTGCGGGCGGCAGATGCGCTGTAATGGTAGCGGAGCTCGTTCGGGGCGTAGGAGGTCATCTGGATAACGTCCTTGGCCGTACCGCTGACGGAAATCTCTTCCGAAACATCAAGGGAATCTTCATCAGAACCGCCGGAGGAAATCTTGGCAAAACCTTCACGAGCCTCGGCGAAATCAGAGCCGATCACAGCCGTGTGCCTCAAATCCACGGAATCAATCAACGCGATCTCCTCGTCCGGAGTCCCGGCGGGAACGAACGAATCCACAAACCACGCCGGACCGAAAGCCTCAAGGTTCTCAACCGGCGGCATATCCGCTCCAAGAATGAAGTACTTGGTATTCAACGCTGAAAGCACCTGAATATTCTTGATTCCATTTTGGAATTCCTCGATGGTCTTAGCGTTGCGTGTACCGAGAGACACTGCCTGGAGCTCCTTGACAATGTGGCGGTCAATCAGGTCCTGATAGCGCTGCAGCTTCGCCGGGCTGTAACCTCCGACGCACTTGTGCCAATAAGGGTTGAAGGAGTCATTGAATATGTCCGCGCTGAGGTCCACAACCCTGTAGGACGGAGCCTTGTCCTCAAGGATCAGCTTGTCCACCTGCCTGGCTGTGAACTGGTTATTAAACTGGCGAGGAGTCGTGAAGCTGTCCGGATTGAGGTAACGCTTGCCGACCGCGAACATATTCACGAACACGAGGAGGCATATTCCAACCATCGCCTGCATCCGGCGTGCATTGCCGATGTGAGGGTCGCTTTCGTAGGACTTAGGTGCGCTCTTAGGGACGCTGTAGGCCCAGAGGATCAGGCCGAAGGTGACAACAATCAGTACCATCGACCAAAGAGCGTCAGCTGAAAGAATATGTCTGCGGTCAGCCTTGAGGGCATCCACGATGATGTCCTGCATCTGGGCGTCGGCCCTGCCGGAGAACGAGCCGGCGATGCCTGGAACCAAAACGCAGAGAAGGCAGAACCCGGCCGTCAGCGCAAGGGCGATCCAACCGGCGCGCAGGAATTCTTTCTTTGAATATTCCTGCCTAAGGATTCCGTCAAGGGTTATGAAACCCAGCATCGGCAGAGTGAACTGCAAGACAATCAAGGCCATGGACACGGTTCTGAACTTGCTGTACATCGGAGCGTAGTCGAAGAACAGTTTCGTGAACCACATCATGTGGTTTCCTAAAGCGAGGAACACAGCGACGAGGGTAGCTGCAAGAAGCCACCATTTCTCCTTGCCTTTATAGAGGAACAGACCAAGGACGAACAAGAATATCGTTATCGCTCCCATATACATTGGTCCGGCCGTGAATGGCTGAGGTCCCCAGTAGAGAGGCAGGGACTTGGCGATCTCGTTGGCGTTGCCCTGTCCGGCCTGCCTGAACAGTTTCACGACCTCGGACTTGTCAGGGTTCACGGATCCGGCTGACGACCCTCCGTTGAAGTTCGGGATCATCATATTCGGAAGCTCCTCCCAGCCGTAGGACCAGGCCGTGGCGTAGTCGAGCTGAAGGCCGGAGTTGTTGATCTCACCACCCTCTGGATGAGAGAGTTCGGAGCCGCCACGCATTGTGTGTCGGGTATATTCATAAAGCGGGGCGAGCTTGATGGTGTTGGTGCCGATGCCGACAAGGCCCACGACCAGAAGCAACGCGCTGGCGGCGAAGAAGCGGCCGAAAGCACCGCGCCGGTCACTGAGCTTGCCGAAGTGACCGTTTTTCTCCAAACATATTCTCAGGAACACGTACAGCGCATAGATCACGATCATTATCGCCAGATAATAGGTGATCTGCTGATGGTTGGCTTTGATCTGGAAACTCAGAGCGAAACCGAACAGTACGGCTCCGAGCAAGGTTTTCGGAAGCCAGGATTTCCACCCGTTAGCCACTGTCGCTTCGACAGGCTCAGCGACCTGTTTGTCCGGTCCCTGAGCCTGTCGAAGGGCCGAACCGAGCCACGGACGTAGAGCCGATCGGTAAGTGAATATCACCGCCGCAAGCACCCAAGGCAGGAACGCTATCGCCTGCATCTTGGTGTTGTGCCCGACCTGAATGATCTGGAAATTGTACGAGCAGTACGTGACCGCCACCGCTCCGCCGATGGCCAGAACCTTGTCCACACCAAGCGAAAGCATCAGCAGAAAGGCTCCCAGCAAGGAAATGAACAGCCAATTCGCCGGCCTTTTCCCTTTCAAAAGGAGATTGTACAGCGACTGCGTCCAGTCACCGTCGCTGGAAGGCATAAACGAGGTGGTCGGCATTCCTCCAAACATCGAATCCGTCCAATGGGTCGGATCGTCAGGATGAGCCTTGTTCCACGCCACCGCCTCCTGCGACATACTCCTGTAGCCGGTTATATCGCTCTGGTTGACCACCTTGCCGTTCAGCACCTCCGGCACGAAGCCGTAGGCCAGCACCAGAAACAGCAGCACAATCCCGGCGTATATTCCAATCTTCTTCATCAAAGTCTTGTCCATAATCTATGAATATTATTTTTCAGTTATCTGATTCAGCAGTTCAGCCAGTTTCACCGTCAAGTTGCGGCGTGTGAACCGCGAGATGTCTGAAGTGTTGTCGTGAAGCTCATCATTCTTGAACTCATCCCAACAGAAGTCTATCCAGGCCCGGATCTTCTTCTCGTCATCCCAGTCATAGACCACCCCGGATCCGGTCTCGCCGACAATCCGCGCCATAGCCCCGTCCGTCTGACCTATCCCCAGAATAGGGCGGCGCGATGCGAGATATTCAAAAAGCTTTCCGGGAAGGACGGCGCGATATTCAGGTTCCTTTCTGAGCGGAAGGATCAGAATCGAGGCGTTAAGCTGCTCTCTGACAGCCATTTCATGATCCTGATAGCCGAAATCCTTGAGATTGCCGCCAAGTCCCGCGGCCTCGATTGAATCCGTGATTTCCCTGTCCGTCTTTCCCACAAGTCTGATCCTCAACGACCTTCTGAACTCCTCATCCTCCTCACACTTCTGGGCGAGCACTTTCCAGAGTGTCTCCGGATTGCCGTCCGAAGCGAAAAGTCCGGTGTGCGTTATGTTGAAATTCTCGTCCAACTCCACATCCTTCTTGAAGTCCTCCTCATCGTAACCGTTCGTGATCAGTTCGACCGGAGTCTTCGTCATCGCCTTGAACTCGTCCTGCACCAACGGAGAGACCGCGATCACTCTCGTGGCTCCGTCCAGGACAGACTGTTCGAGCCTATGATGCTTTTTCTCCGCCCACGAGGTCAATCCCAGATGCTTGAAATAGAACATCTTGGTCCACGGATCGCGGAAATCGGCGACCCAAGGGATCCCGGTGGCCTGTGACAGTCTCAATCCGATAAGGTGCATGGATTGAGGCGGGCCGGTCGTGACAATGGCGTCAACAGGATGCTCCTCAAGGTATTTTTTCAGGAAACGGACCGACGGACGCACCCACATCACACGAGGATCCGGAATGAAGAAGTTCCCCCTGATGAACAGGGACAGTTTCTGCTTCCAGTTCTTTTTCTGTCCGTTGATCGGATTGACCTCGTCTTTGACGGCATTAGCGGCAGTCAACGTCTTGAGGTCGGTCGTGCTCCCCTTCCCCATCAGTTTCCGGTAGATCCCGTACGGCTCGAAAATGTGATTCTTGACGACCTCGGCCTCCGGCGGAATCTCCGCCGCCAAGGTCCTGTCAACAGTCGTCAACTCAGGGTTCTCAGGAGTATAGACAACCGGCTGCCAACCGGCCGCCGGAAGGTATTTCGCAAACTTGACCCACCGCTGCACCCCGGATCCTCCGGACGGTGGCCAATAATATGTCACTATCAGCACCCTTTTCATGTCACTCCTGACTTAGAGTTGTTATACCATACATCCTTCCGCACACAATCAAAACCGTATCTTACATAAGTTTACAAAGATAGTCGTTTTTCCTTCGCAATCGAAGAAAAAAAGCTATCTTTGAGTCTGACACTAAATATTCATAGATCATGCAAAAGATAAAGTACAAGACAAGCATTTCCCTTTTGATAGTACTCGCGAGCATTCTGCTGGTGCTGCTGTGCCTGCTGATCGTGCACACGTTCCGCACGGGCGAGGAGGCGACCGTAGGGATTTTCTCGTTGGCGGCGACGCTGGTCGGTACCATATTCATAGCGATTGAGTTGAAGAACGGGTCGGAGGTCACGTGCAGCGAGATGCTGATCAACCTCAACAATTATTTCCACGACAGCGACCGCCTGATGAAGGTCTATGAGGTGTTGGAGAATGCCGAAATCGATGGGGACTATAGCTATGAGCGGTGGAAGAATGTCTCCAGCGTTGAGGTTGCGCAGTACTGCACATTCTTCGAGAACCTGTACCTGCTCTACCGGCACCACATTGCCAGCATCGATGATCTTGACGACCTTTTCGGCTACCGTTTCTTCCTGTTCATGAACAATCCGTACATCCAGGAAAACTACATCCTGCCGACATCGTCCTCCTACGTGCAGGTCTTCGAGTTGTACAAGATCTGGATCAAGTACCGGGAGAAGGAGAACAGCGGCACGAAAGGCTGGCAGCGTCACATTCCGAGCCACCGGTTCATGTTCCCGGATAAGTACCTGCAGAACAAACTCTATCTCTTTGACTACGGGACTTCTGAATATAACAAAGTCATCTCAGATCTTCCAGACGGGTTCACGATGAAAAGACTTGGCTTCGACAGCCTCAGCGCGGTGGAAAACCTTCAGCGGAAAGTGGTTGACGGGATGGAGAACAAGAATCTTTTCTACCCTCTCAGCCGCGAGGAACTGATTGAGTCAATGCAGCTTGACTATATTTCTGGAATATTCTCTCCGGAAGGTCGGCTGGCAGCTTTCAGCGTCATCGTCAGCAACCGCAGCGGAGAGCGTAGCCTTGCCTTGGACGTTCACCTCAATCCTTCCGAAGTGTTCACCTTCGACGCCGTGGCAGTGGATAATGAATATCGTGGCAGAGGCTTCCAGCGCACGTTCATCGGCTGGTCCATCGAATTAGCCAAAAGTTTAAGTGTCAAATACATAGTCGCCACCGTGGATCCGCAGAACACCCCAAGCGAGCGCAATTTCCTCGCCCAAGGTTTCCACATCGCCGAGACCAAGACCAAGTACATCGGCCTCACCCGCGACATCCTCCGGCTGGATGTATAGAGCCCTCTAAGGGAACGTTTTCGGTCTAAGAAGCTGTTTTGAATTGTTTGAAATGTTCTTTGATGTGAAAAATCTTCATTTTCTTCCCGCTTCTTCAGTCAGATAGCACCGCTATCTTCCTTGGAAGAAGCGGTCGAAACTGAAGTTTTTCACTCTCAAACCTTCAAACAAACAATTCAAAACAGCTTCTAAAATGCGTCCTGACAGTGTTGTTTGCACTCTCCAGCGACACTATAGTGCGTTATTGTCGCCCAACAGTGCTATCCAACACTATTCGGAAGCGTATTTTGTCCAAACGGTGGATAACTCCGAAATCTCTTTCTGCATATTCAAGGTTTTTCGTAAATTTGTAATCTTGCCTCTTCGGTAGAGGAGACATTCGAACTTATATTTTAGGCAAACATAAGACATTGATATGGCGAAAGGTAAGGTACTGGAGGACACTCCGCTGATCAAACAGTTTTTCTCTGTGAAGGCCCAGCATCCGGAGGCGGTGCTGCTTTACAGGGTGGGTGACTTCTACGAATCCTATTCAGATGACGCGGTGCTGGTCAGCAAGGTCCTTGGCATTGTCCAGACCAAGAAATCCAACGGGGACAAGGGCTACATCGAGATGGCCGGATTCCCGCACCATGCCATTGATGTCTATCTTCCGAAACTTGTCCGGGCAGGCTACAAGGTGGCCGTCTGCGACCAGCTTGAGGATCCCAAATTCGCCAAGAAACTAGTCAAAAGAGGTGTGACAGAATTGGTTACACCAGGAGTGGCCTTCAACGACCAGCTGCTTGACCAGAAAGAGAACAATTTCCTCGCCGGCCTGGCTTTCGACAAGGACCAGTGCGGAGCCGCCTTCCTGGATGTCTCCACAGGCTCGTTTCAGGTTGCGCAGGGATCACTGGACTACATCGGAACCCTGATCGCCTCCCTGAATCCTAAGGAGATCGTGGTCCAGAGGGGTTACGAGAAAGGTGTCAAGGAAAAATACGGGGACAATCTATACATCTCCACGGTCGAGGAGTGGGCGTTCGTCTATGACGCAGCGGTCGAAAGGCTCAAGAAGCAGTTCAACGTCGAATCACTCAAAGGCTTCGCCGTGGACAGTTTTCCTCTTGGAATATGCTCGGCCGGAGCGCTGATGGTCTATCTGGAGCAGACACAGCACACGGGTCTCAAGAACATCTGCTCGATCTCCCGAATCGACGAGGACAAGTTCGTGTGGATGGACAAGTTCACGATGAGGAATTTGGAGATATTCAATTCCTCTGTCGGCGGCGAAGGCGTGTCATTGGTCAGCGTCATCGACAAATGCTCGTCCCCGATGGGCGCGAGGCTTCTGCGCAGCTGGCTGGCGATGCCGATAATGGACATCAAGGAGCTGAACAGCCGCTACGATGTTGTGCAGCACTTCCTTGAGGCCGGCGAGGATTTGGACAAGGTTCAGGAACATGTCGGCAACATCGGGGACCTTGAGAGGATCATCTCCAGGGCGGCCACAGGCAGGATAGCCCCTCGCGAGGTGATGCAGCTGGGTCGTGGACTTTCGCAGACGGAGCCGATAGCCGCACTCTGCAAAGACCACGGAGTCAAGGCGTTGGACTCCCTCATCAGCAAGATGAAAAACTGCTCGAAGCTGCTTGATCGCATTATGAAGACGATGACCGCCGAGCCGGCCGCCGCTGTGGGCAAAGGCGAGGTCATCGCCCCTGGAGTGGATCCTGATCTGGATGAGTTGAGGAATATCTCCTCAGGCGGCAAGGACTACCTTCTGAAGCTCCAGCAGTCCGAGGCCGAAAGGACAGGAATATCCTCGCTAAAAATAAGTTACAACAACGTTTTCGGGTACTACATCGAGGTCCGCAACTCCTTCAAGGACCTGGTTCCGCCGGAGTGGATCCGCAAGCAGACCCTTGTAAACGCCGAGCGTTACATCACCCAGGAGCTCAAGGAATATGAAGAAAAGATCCTGAGTGCGGAAGACCGTATATACGCCCTTGAGACAAGGATTTACGGTGAATTGGTCGCCGAGATCCAGAGGAACATCCCGGCGATCCAGACCAACTGCCGGATCATCGCACGTCTGGACGTGCTGGCCGGATTCGCCCAGCTGGCCCGGGACAATCACTACAACCGTCCGGAGATGACCAAGGATCTTGCCCTTGACATCAAGGCCGGCCGCCATCCGGTCATCGAGACATTGATGCCGGCGGGAGAGGAATATGTTCCCAACGACATATTCCTGGACAACAAGAAGCAGCAGATCATCATCCTGACCGGTCCGAACATGGCCGGTAAGTCGGCTTTGCTGAGGCAGACGGCGCTGATCGTGCTGTTGGCCCAGATCGGCTCGTTCGTGCCCGCCGACAGCGCCAGAATCGGGTATTTCGACAAGATATTCACAAGGGTCGGGGCCACTGACAACATCTCCAGAGGAGAATCAACCTTTATGGTCGAGATGCTGGAGACCTCGATGATCCTTCATAACCTTTCCGAGCGATCGCTGGTGCTGCTGGACGAGATCGGCCGAGGCACCTCAACCTACGATGGAATGTCGATCGCACGCGCGATAGTCGAATATATTCACGAATATGGCCGTGGGGCGAAAACACTCTTCGCCACTCACTATCACGAGCTTAACGACCTTGAGGAGATATATTCAAGGGTCCGGAACTTCCACATCGCGGTGAAGGAAGTCGGCTCGCAGGTGATCTTCCTGCGCAAGCTCAAGGAGGGCGGGACAGCGCACAGTTTCGGTATCCACGTCGCAAGGATGGCCGGGATGCCCAAAGAGGTGATCCAGAGCGCCGAGGACACGTTGAAGGCCCTGGAGATGAATGATTCCCAGCACATTGTAAGCGCCAGGAAAGGCGAGATCAAGAAGCCTGTCCAGACCAAGGCCGGCACCCTTGAGAGTGACGGCAGCCTCCAGCTCTCGTTCTTCCAGCTGGATGACCCTACGCTCGAATCCCTGCGCGACAAACTCGCCGGAGCCGACCTCAACAACATCACCCCGCTCCAGGCCTTCGACCTCCTCCGCTCGATGAAGGACGAGCTTGGGCTTTAAGCCTTGACGGCCTTTCTGGATTCGATGCCGTGGATGATGTTGATCAGGACGCTGCCAAGGATGCCGGCGCAGAGGGAGCCCATCAGGACGGCGACCTTGCCCATATCACGCAAGCGGGCCATCACCTCAGGAGTCTGGTCACCGAACGAAAGGGTGTCCACGAAGATGGACATAGTGAAGCCGATACCTCCAAGACAGGCCACAGCTATCAGCATAGGCCAAGTGGATTTGGCAGGCATCTCGCCCACGTGAAGCTTGACGGCGATGAAGCTGGCGAGGGAGATTCCCAGTGGCTTTCCAAGGACAAGTCCAAGGAATATACCCATACTGACGCTTCCGAGAACCTGATCGAACTGGAACACGTTGAAATAGGACACGTCCGGAATCTCAACCCCGGCGTTGGCGAGGGCGAAGATCGGCATTATCAGGAAGTTGACCCAAGGGCCGAGAGCGTGCTCAAGACGGTAGCTCATCCCGATGGAGTCTCTGGAGATCGCTGACAACCTCCTCAGGCAATGCCTCTGCGGACCGTTAGGGAACTCGGAGGACGTGGAGGCTATCCCATTATATTCATTAAGTCTGCGGATGTACTGGAGACGCTTGCGGTGGAAGTAGGCCTCGTTGAACCTTGGGGTCATCGGCACGAGGAACGCCATAACGACACCTGACATCGTGGAGTGGATGCCGGCATAGTAGAAAAGCGACCAGATCGCGATGGCCGGAACCAGATAGAACCAGCCTCGTTTCTCCCCCAACTTATTCATCAACAGCACCAAAGCAATCAGCACAAACGCTATGCTCAGAAGTCCGAAGTTGATTGTGCCGCCGTAGAACAAAGCCACTACGAGAATGGCGATGAGGTCATCGGCAATGGCCAGCGCGGTCAGGAAAACCTTCAGCGACACGGGCACACGATCACCCAGAATGGACAGGATGCCGACAGCGAAAGCGATGTCAGTGGCGGTAGGAATACCCCAGCCGGAAGCGGCCGCCGAGCCATGATTGATGGCAGTGAATATCAACGCCGGAGCCACAACTCCGCCGAATGCGGCGATCACCGGCATCATCGCCTTCTTCAGGCTGGAAAGTTCCCCGTTCTTCATCTCGCGCCTGATCTCCAGACCGACCGTGAAGAAGAAGACCGTCATCAGGATGTCGTTGATGAACTTCTCGACCGTCATTCCGTTAGGAAACAGGATGCTCTCACCGCCCGGACTCTGGAATCTCAACGAGATGTCCGTCTCCAGGAAGTTATGGTAAAACTCTTTGGTGAACGGCAGATTGGCCAGAAGCATCGCCACCACGACGCAGCAAAGCAACAAGACTCCCTGCGCCCACGGTAACTGGGAAAACTGCTTCCTTCTATGGTCAAAGTTCCGGATGCCTTTGGTCCAGGTGTAGATAGGAATTAGTCTCATAGTATTACTTTTATGTGATTATTCTCCGTAAAGATACTTATGCTGGGCAGGGGTCAGCACATCGATCGTGATTCCCCAGTCCTTCAGCTTTCTGAAAGCCACCTCACGGTCGATGGACTCAGGCACGCAATGAAGCATATCCCCAAGATCCCTTGCGAGAACCATCCTGTTGTCAGCCAAATACTTGGCGCTCAAGGCCTGGATGGCGAACGACATATCCATAATCTCGGCCGGATGTCCGTCCCCGGCGGCAAGGTTGACAAGCCTACCCTCGGCTATGATGTAAACCTTACGGCCGTCAGGGAGATCATACTCCTGAATATTCTGTCTCGCAGGCTTCTCACTCACAGCGAGTTCCTTGAGCTGGGCGACATTCACCTCGCAGTCGAAATGCCCGGCGTTGCAGCAGATCGCACCGTCCTTCATCGCAAGGAAATGCTCCTTGGTGATGACATCGTCGCAGCCAGTGACGGTCACGAATATGTCGCCCTCAGATGCGGCCTGAGCCATACTCATAACCTGGAAACCATCCATCACGGCCTCCATCGCCTTGATCGGATCCACCTCTGTGACAATCACTTTCGCGCCAAGGCCCTTGGCTCTCATCGCCACGCCCTTGCCGCACCAGCCATAGCCGGCGACAACGACATATTTCCCGGCCACAATCAGGTTGGTGGTCCTGTTGATGCCATCCCAGACGGACTGGCCCGTGCCATAACGGTTGTCGAAGAAATGCTTGCAGGCGGCGTTGTTCACAAGCATCATCGGGAATCTCAGCCTCCTTTCACGGTTCATCGTCTCCAGACGGAGGATTCCGGTCGTGGTCTCCTCGCACCCGCCGATGACATTCGGGATCAGCTCAGGATAGTTCTCGTGGATCATAGTCACAAGATCTCCCCCATCATCGATGATGATGTTCGGACCGCACTCGATGACACGCCTGATGCCGTGCTCATATTCCTCGGGAGTCGCCCCGTGAACAGCAAAGACGTTCAATCCCTCGTGCACAAGGGCGGCAGCCACATCATCCTGCGTAGAAAGAGGATTGCTGCCCGTGACATACATCTCCGCCCCGCCCTCGGCCAGCACCTCGCAAAGATGCGCCGTCTTGGCCTCCAGATGCACGGAAAGGGCCACTTTCAACCCCTTGAACGGCTTAGTCTCCTTAAACTCCTTCTCCAGACCTTCAAGCAGAGGCATATGATGCCTTACCCACTCTATCTTCAGCTCCCCGCTTTCCCAGAGCTGAGGGTTACGTATCTCACTCATTTCTTTAAGATCATTGTCTAAACATGGCAAAGATAACCATTTTATCCGTGCCTTTCGCCACATCTTCCATTCTTTCACCAAATAGCGACCTAAAGACTTGCGCATCGCGGCAAGATAGATTACTTTTGCGGTGGTTATTATGGTCTAAAGTTTGCGGCAGACATTGTTTACGCCTTTTTTAGACAGAAAAAATTTAATTTAGGAACATGAAAAAAATAAGTTGCTTCAGATTAAGAGAAGATTTTCGAGGATAGATCTTTTTTTGAAGAAGGAGTGTGCCGGTGGCACATGACTGATGAGAAAAGAGATCTAGACCGAAAAGATTCCTTAATCTGATGCAGGTTATTTTTTGAATGTTACTTAACTGACTAACGTTCTGCATTTGCAAAACACTACTATTCTCCACCGCTATGAGGTGGAGGCAAGTCCCTCCCCCGAGGGGAGGGATTTAGGGTAGGGGTAACGTGAATAGATAAGGGTGGGCAATCACCTTCGAACGTGAGATAATATTTTTTACAGCAGGTAATTGCCTACTTGCGAAAGATGAGTTTACTGAATATTATGGGACTTTTAGACGGAAAGGTAGCCCTCATAACGGGCGCCGCAAGAGGAATCGGCAAGGCCATCGCAATGAAATTCGCCTCTGAAGGAGCGGATGTGGCTTTCACCGACCTCGTCATCAATGAGGTTGGAGAACAGACAGTGAAGGACATCGAGGCCTTCGGCCACAAGGTAAAGGCCTACGCCTCCAACGCCGCGAACTTCGAGGAGACTCACAATGTGGTGAACCAGATTCTGGCCGACTTCGGCAGGATCGACATCCTTGTGAACAACGCCGGAATCACCAAGGACGGACTTATGCTCAGAATGAGCGAGGCCCAGTGGGACGCCGTCCTCAACGTGAACCTCAAGTCAGCGTTCAATTTCATCCACGCCCTGACCCCGATCATGGCCCGTCAGAGAAGCGGAAGCATCATCAACATGTCTTCTGTAGTCGGTGTCTCCGGTAACGCCGGCCAGTGCAACTACTCGGCATCCAAGGCAGGTCTCATCGGCCTTGCCAAGTCAATCGCCAAGGAGATGGGTCCGCGCGGCATCAGAGCCAACTGCATCGCCCCTGGATTCATCATCTCGGACATGACCAACGCCCTCTCAGAGGAAGTGCGTGACGCTTGGGTCAAGCAGATTCCGCTCCGCCGCGGAGGTACTCCTGAGGATGTCGCCAACGTGGCAGTCTTCCTCGCCAGCGACCTCTCCAGCTATGTTTCCGGCCAGGTCATCCACTGCTGCGGCGCGATGAACTGCTAACGGAGTTTCTCCTCAGTCTTGGCCTTAAATTTGGCGACATCAATCACAAAGCGCTCATGGGTGCCCTCACCTATGAGCCCTTTTTCGTCATAGGCAGCGACCTTGAAGACAATTCTGCGGCGGTCTATCTCCACGACCTCGCTTTCGCACCACACTTTCAGTCCAACCGGCGTAGATGAAACGTGGGACACATTCACCTTAGTGCCCACTGTCTCCTGCCCTTCCTCAAGGTAAGGTTTTACACTTAGTCTGCTTGTGCGCTCCATGAGGGCGATCATCATCGGGGTGGCGAACACCCTCACAGTCCCGCTGCCGATGTGGCTGGCGGTCAGTTCCTCCGTCACGATCTCTTCCTGACGGCCTTTGATTCCGAGTTCGATCATATTCGTTGTTTTTCTTCCGACAAATTTACGAATAGTCAGTCACTTAGACAAGCTCTGTGACCGGAATACTTTGGTCGCTGAGCCAGTCGAAGCGACCAGACATATCTGAAGATGGGATATATACAAAAAAAATGAGCGTCGACGCATCGCGCGTGGACTCTCACTCTAACCACATAATTAATAACACTAAAACTAATAACCAATAGGTTGATCGGGGAGAGAACCTCCTTGCTCAACCCGAGTACAAAGGTACAGCTTTTTTTGATACTTGCAAACATTTTTTAATATTTTTTTGCAAAAATTTACGAATATACAGACTTAACCGTTTTATTTCCAACCCTATAAACAATAAGGTAAATTTTAATCAGTTTTAATAGACACATGATACACGGCATGAAATGCACATCGCACTTAAAATATCACAATCTAAAACGTTTCTCCTTACGATTCGTAACCAGAATGTAACATATCTTACATTCCGACACAGGCTAAAGTGGCGACACTGATACGGACAGGAGGCGGAAAAACCGTCCGCAACGCCTTCTGGCAGGAACGAAGCGTCGCCCCGGTCGTGAAAACATCATCCACAAGAAGGATGTGTGAATATTCAGGGAAGGCTCTCATTCGCCTGACCTGAAACGCCCCAGTCACATTGCGGGCCTTTCCCTCAACCGAGAGTTTTGTCTGTGTACGGGTTCTGCGGGATCGGTAAAGGATGTCGGTGCGCATCTCCGCCCCGAGAAAACTTGCCAGAACCTCGGCTATGATCTCAGCTTGATTATGTCCTCGGGGCCAAAGCCGGGTCCAATGCAAGGGCACAGGAATCACGGCATCCACATCGGAGTAAACCGGCGATGAGGCCATCTCACGGCCCAGCATCGAGGCGAAATAACGGCCGGCGGCATAGTCGGAATGATATTTCAGCCTCTGGGTGATCAGCCTGTAGCCTGTCTGGGAGCGGTAAAAGAACAGGGATGTGGCGTAGGAATATTCCTCAAAAACGCAGGTCGCATCCAGATCACGCTGGATCAACGCATTGAACCTGTCGGCAAGTTGGTTGTGCGGCATATTCGAGAAATATGTCCGCGGCAGATCGGCAAGGCATCCGATGCAGAGATGGCGTTCGCGCAGGGCAAGAGGTCGTCCGCAGACAATGCATTCGCGTGGCATGATGAGATCGCCAAGGGCGGTGAGGACATCATAAAAAGTAACGTTTCTTATCATAGTTTACAGTTCATATTCCGCAATTATAGGGAACAAAAACGTAAATTTTGATAAGAAACGTAAAAAGTTCGGTTCTTACCCCCACATTAATCCTGCCCCAGAGTCTTGACCGGATTCTCGGTGGCGGCGCTGTAGGTCTGGCCGAGGACGGAGAGGAACGAAATCAGGAGTGAGATCAAGGCAGCGAGGACAATAGCCCACCAAGGGTAAGTGATCTTCGTGTAGAATCCTTGGAGATAATAGGTTATGCCCCATACCGCAAACGGAACGGCAAGCACGACGGCGACAAGGCTCATGATCATGAACGACTTGGACAATGTCCATACGGCCGAGCTGACTTCCGCGCCGAAAACCTTGCGGACAGCGATCTGGCGGCTCTGCTGCTCAGTGAAATAGAGCGACATAGCAAACAGGCCGAGAGCCGAGATCAGGATGGCCATGACCATGAACGAAATCACGAGAAGCATCGTGTTCTTGGTGCCCTTCAGATCATCTACCAGTTTCTCGTCCAGATAGTAAGCCTCCATCTCCACAGGAACGCCTGTGGTCTCCTTCGCAAACTCTTTGCAGACATTCCTGACCGCGGCCATAGCCTCGGAGCGATCACCCGTTATCTTAAGAAGCTGAATGAAGGCATAATCATAATTCTCGTCGATAATCCTTATGGAATTACGCTCGTTCTCCATCGGCTCGAACAGAGCGTTGCTGGCGCGGAAATCCGGGATGACGCCACAGATTTCATATTCACCATTGGTGTAGCTTCCGCCAGCGTAAGGATGCTCCGCCGTCACACCAAGACTCCTCTTGGAGGTCTCCGTCAGAAGCACTTTTGGCGAGGAAATTTCGCTGTACTTCTCCAAGACCTTGATTTCCAAGATCCTAAGCGAAGTCGTGTCCAATTGGGCCATACGCATCCAGCCTATCAACTGATTGTTCTCATCGTGAAGGCCATTCGCTCCGCAGGATATCGGAGAGGTAATTCCAAGTCCCACGTCAACCACCTGAGGCAAAGCCTTTAACCTGTCGCGGAGCGCTTCCTGAGGCCCTCTCCTATAGCCTACATATTGGGAAGTGACCTGAATGATATCCTTTGTCTCGTAGCCCACCGGAAGGTTCACGAGATAGTTCACCTGCGCTGTCATCACGATGGCCATAGTGATAAGGATGGTGCTGAACACGGTTTGAAGAACGATGAACACCTTGCCGAAAATCATCTTGTTCTTGAAACGGAACTCCCCTTTCACGACATCGATCGGTTTGAAGCGTGAGACAAGCATCGCAGGGAGCAGCGCCGAAACCACGGAGATGACAACCAACGCCAGAACAGCCCAAAGCACGGTGCTAAAGTCAGGTGTCAGCACAATGTCGGCGTTCAAAATCCTGTCAAAGAGCGGTTTGAATGAATATGCCAGCAGACAGCCCACTGCGAAACACCCGACCGTGAAGGCGAATGACTCGGCGATGTACCTCGCCACTATATTCCTTGAGCTTTCGCCAAGCAACCGTCTGGTGGCCATTTCCTTGGCGCGCTTTCCCGTCTGCGCGACAGTCAGATTGATGTAATTGAATATGGCGGAAATCAGCAGCACCAGAGCCACGATGAATAGTAACCCAACCTGTTTTTTGTCACCCGTTCTTATGCAACTATAGGACTTCAAATCCGAAAAATAGACCTTGTCCAGTCTCGTCACGCTTGCCCCCCACAAAAAGGCGTTATCGGAATTGTCAGCCTTATAGAAATTCCAGTACCCGAGATACTTTTTAAGAAGATCATCACGCACCTTTTCCACATCAGTTCCTTCGTCAAGCCGGACAATCGGAATAGTGTTGCCGAAATTGTCCATCCACGCAAACCGCTTCTGAGCACATTTGATGCTTGTGAACAGATCATATTGCTTGAACACATCGGTCGGCCCGAAATCCTCAACGACTCCGATTACAGTCCACTGATCTTTACCTGCGCTCAATGTCCTGCCTATAGGATCCTCATTTCCAAACACTTTCTTGGCGAACGACTCGGACAGAATCACCTCGTCCTCGTTCTCCAGAACCCTGTCCTTCGGGCAACCGGCAAGGCGGTAGTCAAAGAGATTGAAGAAATTAGTGTCTATCGAAGCCTCTGCCGCCTTATAATAGTCATCGCCGACCATAATGTCGACATCTCCCCCAACGCAGATTTTAGTCCACGACTTGATCTCCGGAATAGACGGGAAAAACTCATCGGAAGTTCCGAGCGTCATTCCGAAAGAGTCGCCGGCACCGACAACATACAGCTGCTTGGAAAGCGGCTGCTTAGCTCCGACACTGAACTCCGTCCTGGCATACGAAGCCAGCAGGATGACAAATCCCAATGCCACCGAAAGTCCGAAAACCTCGATGAAGGTGTAAAGCTTGTTCCTCGACAGGAACTTCAAATACGTGCTTGACATATTATCTCCAATAATTAATCTCAAAAACAGCTTCTCATTTTCCGGCAAACCCTCGGCAACTTATCGCCGTCTCTTCCCAGAAACGACACTTTCGCCGAACAGAGTTCATGCCAAACCATGCAACTAATTATTTGTTAATATTTTAGCGATTAACCATTTTTCTAAAAGTGTAAAGAAATTTAACACCCACTGTAAAGAAACTTTACACTTTCACCAGTCACTTCAACAATCTCAGTGACCGCAAACTCAGTCGTAAACCAGATTTTCCAATCAGAGAGTTTTGTACTCCAGAAAGGTCTCAACTGCCCAAAATCCACGATTCAAGGCGGTTGGTACACCAGAAAGCCTTTTCCTGTACCAAACCCACGATTCAAGGCGTTGGTACACCAGATGGCCTTTTCCTGTACAAAACCCACGATTCAAGGCAGTTGGTACACCAGATGGCCTTTTCCTGTACCAACTCCAATCATCAAATTGAGTAAGCGTTAAAAATATGTAGAGTGCGGAAGATTGAGACTGAGCTGGGAGTCAGCGTCGGAACGGGTTTTCTCGTATGCGATGACGGTGTCGAGATCCGGATTGATCATCAGATCCAGATTCCAGATAATGAGGCGGTCACCGGCCACGACTTCCTTGAAACAGTCAGTTATGCCGACAATGGCCGGAATGCCGATGCCTTTAGCAAGGACACAGACCTGACCGTCAATGTCTTCCTCTTGAGTGACAATTCCTACCACGTTGCGGAAATCAATCAGCGTGGAGTCTGACAGTGACAACCGCTCGGCAACAAGGACGCTGCCGGGCGGAATGTCCTCGAACGGATTCCTTTGCCCGCAGTCCTTGACCACGAACGCACGGCCTTTCGCAAAGCCACGGACACCCGTTCCACGCACTGTCATATTCCTAATACATATCTTGCCGGCAGACAATCACCAGTGGCACCGATCATATTCAAAAGTAATTGTCCGCCGACGAAAAAATCTAATTCATCTCCTTTGTCAGGTCCCAAGCGGCGCCGGGAGCGAAGACAGACTCAACGAGCTGATCGTAGAACATTCCCCTCTTCGCAAGGTCGAGCACATTGAAGCGGAAACGCATCAGCTGGACCTTCGGGAACATATTCTTGAGCATCTCGCGGGTCACGCCGATCATCGAAGGATCGTACGGAGCGCCGGCCTTCTTCATCAGATCCTGCATCTTGGCGAATGAATATACCTGACCCTGAAGCTTCTTCTTGAGTTCCGGCCAGCCTTCCTTCACCTTCGTCAGCTGGACACGTACGGTCTCCGCATCGTCATATTTCTTGGTGATCTCGGTATAGCCAAGCTCCGGCGCAGGGAAATTCTTGAATATCTCAAGCGCCCTCTTCTGCTCCTGCTCAAGCGTAGGCCAAGCCTTGACGCAAGCGTCAACATCAATCTTGGAGAGGTCCATCTTGAACAGCTCATCGAACACGGCGCACATCGTCAGCGTGCCGATGGCCACCTGAAATCCGTGAGACTGAAGCTTGCCGTTGAAACGATGATGTGTCATGTCAAGAATATGGCTGAACAAGTGATCGCAGCAAGAAGCAGGACGGCTGGACTGTGCGGCCTGCATCGCTATTCCACTGAGAGTCAACCCCTCGAACAAATCGGCAACGGCCTGTTTGTCACCCTTGGCCACACCCTCCGGGTCAGCCAGAAGGTCATCAAGACAGTCCTGAAGCACGTGCCAGGCATCCGGCTTGATCGGTTCCGTGCCCATCAGGTCGGCGATCATCCACTCGGCTCCGGCAGGAACCTTTGCGGCCAGATCAGCGTACCCCGCGGCAGTCATGGCCTTCGGGGCGGAGGCGATCACGTCAATGTCAGCGATGATTACCTTTGGGGCCGGGCAGGAGAATGTCTGCTTGGAGTTATGGTAGGAAATCGAGGCACCGAACGACGAGAAACCGTCCACGGAAGCCGCCGTCGGCAATGTCAGATAAGACTGGCCGTAGTGGTGCGAGGCAAGTTTGCAAAGGTCGTTGATGACTCCTGAGCCCACGGATATGGTGACATATTCAGCCTCGGAAGACGGTCTGAACGCCTTCTCCGCATCCGGTTCCACATATTCAGGATCATTCTCGATAGCCTTGGCGGCGGAGAAGTCTCCGGCGATGATGTGGTCAACCATATCGACGTACCTCCAGTCGGCGTGGAACTCCTTCGTCTCGATGACATATTTATCCGTGTGGACACCCGCGGCCACAAACTCATCGTACACCTTCTGGCCAAGAACCTTCCAAGTGTTAAGGTCTGCCACCACAACGGCAGCCTTGCTTTCAGGGAACCACTTCTTGAACTCCTCGGGAGCCAGTGAGCTGACTCCGCAGCCCATCTCGAACACCTTGGTGTCGGTGGCGACAGTCAAGGCTTTGGCAATTCTTTCTTTTGAATTCATTATCAATGTTCTTTTAAGTAATTCTAAATAACACGCAGCACATTTGCCAAATACATAGTGGCTGGATGTCCGCGGATCGGCAAAGGTTCTTTTGTCGGCATAAAGTTACAAAAAATCTTTCGTAACTTAGCGACTATGAAAAAGTACATCTCAACCCTATTGGCCCTGCTGGCCGTCCCGATGATGATGGCGGCGCAGGGAAAAAGCCTCCACCAGCTCCAGCAAGAGTTTGTTGACCTGAGGCTCGGAATGTTTGTTCACTTCGGTCTCCCGACCTACCAGACAGCCGACTGGACCGATCCTGACCTCAGTCCGGAAGTGTTCAACCCGGTCAAGCTGGACACTGACCAATGGGTCAAGGCAGCCCAGAGCGCAGGGATGAAATTCATCTGCGTCTCCGTCAAGCACCACAGCGGCTTCTGCATGTGGGACACCAAGACCACGGACTACAGCGTGATGAGCTCGCCTCTTCACCGGGATGTGCTTCGTGAGCTCGTCAATTCCGTCCACAAGGCCGGGATGCAGATAATGTTCCACTTCTCGATCCTGGACACCCATCACCGTATCCGCCCGACCCTGCCGTTCACCCCGGAGAAAATCAACCTGCTCAAAAGCCAGGTGCGCGAACTTCTCACTGAATACGGCCCGGTCAACACCATAATGTTCGATGGATGGGACGCTCCGTGGGGCAGGATTTCATATTCAGATGTCTCATTCCCAGAGTTTTATCATCTCATCAAGAGCATCCAGCCAAACTGCCTGGTGATGGATCTGAACGGGGCGAAGTACCCGTCCGAGGCTCTGTTCTACTCAGACATCCGCTGCTACGAGCAGGGCGCCGGTCAGAAAATATCCCCGGAAACCAACCAGCTCCCGGCGATGGCCTGCTATCCTTTGCAGAAAACCTGGTTCTGGAAGACCGAGTTCCCTTCTTCGCCTCTGAAAGACGTGGACGAGATCGTGAAGGGCAACATCATCCCGTACAACAACGCCTACTGCACCTACATCCTGAACTCCGCCCCGAACCGTGACGGGCTGATGGATCAGAACTGCATCGACGCGTTGAAGCGCATAGGCAAGATTTGGAAGAACACCGGCCACATCGTGGACGTGGCCGAGACAATGGAGCCGATCACCGACATCAACATCGCCATCGGCAAGCCGTGCGACTCCTCCTGGTCCGACGACATGGACATCATGGATTTCGCCAACGACGACGACTTCCGCACCTGCTGGATCTCCAGCCCCGAAGTCAAGGATCCGTTCTGGAAAGTAGAGCTCGACCCCGGCAGCCTTATAGACATGGTAGTGATGACCGAACCAAAGCCCGGCGTGATGCAGGAATATGTCATTGAATATCTCCACAAAGGCATCTGGCACACAGTCTTCAACGGCGCCACCCCGACCCAGAGCCGCGTGAAAATCCACCGCTTCGACAAGGTTTACGCCGACGCCGTCCGTGTCCGTTTCACCAAATGGACCGGCCTCCTCTCCCTCGCCGAATTCGGAGTCTATACCCCGTACGAGAAGTAAGGCCTGCCGCCACTGCCAGTACCATAGTCCACACACTCTGTTATTGAATCCACGGACGGACTCTGAGCCTATCTCGGTCACTAAGCTTACAATCGTTTGCTGAACCTAAACCGGTCGCTAAACCCACTGGTCACTGAGCCTGTCGAAGTGACCACTTCCCAAGCACCAAGTGAGCCCAGCAAGGTAAGCAAGTAGAAACACCGTGGCAGCCAACCATTTGACAATCAGTAACAAAAACAATCGCCTTCAGGTGTGACTATCTGAAGGCGATCGCTTTATTTCTTGTTTATCAGTTAGTTACCCGTCACGGGAGCTTTAGAACTTATAGAAAGCACCAATCGTCACCGAGTTCTTTCCAAGCCCTGCCACGTCATAGTTGACGTTCACCCAATCATAGCCGACCTTGATTCCCGCGTTCTTGTACTTGACTCCGACCGCCGGACGGAAGAAATGCCCGGTGCCCCTGTCTGTGAAATCTCCTAAGATTCCAGCCTTCAGCTCAATCAGCGGACTCACATTCCGGTTCAAAATGCTATACCTGATGTGAGCGAAAGTAGGAACGAAGAAGTGATTCTTGTCAGATTTGAAGTCGTAGTACTTCAGCCCCACGCCAGCTCCGACATAAAGTCCAGGAAGCAAATTGTAACCGGTTGAAACATCAGCATATATTCCTTTCTGAATATACCCGGCCTCAACCTCAGCCGAGACGCCTTTCCTGAAATCCGGATTCCGAACCTCCTGCCCGAACGCCGTGACAGAGACAATCATCGCCATCACAGCAATAAATAAATGTTTCATAAAGTAAAGTTTTTAATGTTCAGTCCGTATAGTCAAATATCAGACCACATTATTATAACGTTCAAAAGAAATAGCTTTGTCTTATTAAATACCTAAAAATCAACCAGCCAATCGTGAAGCACACGAATCCCATCATCAATGTTGTCATAATCCGGCATTGCATTAATGTTTGGAATCCATCCGGAACTGATCTGTGAGCAACAGCCTACAACTCCGAATCCACCACGAACATTCCCGACACGAAAGTTCATTGGCGCAAAACCTATTTCAGAGAGACTGTTGTTGTCCAATCTCTTTTTCGCCTCGAAATAATCGAACATCTCGTCCGACACCGAATAAAGATCCACTCTGTAATAATACCTATACACAGCAAGTTGTTTTTCCCCTCTGACCTCATAGTACCTTGTGACATAGTCTTCATGGTACCACACCGGTATTTCAAGACTAATCATACCATCAACAGCTTCTTTTCCTGTAAATAAGAACATCTCATTCCCGTTAACCTCACATCGCATCCTTCCAGATTCCAAATCATCATATAATGTTCCTTCATCCTCTTCAGGAAACGTCCAAGTCATCATTTCCTCTTCCTCCAGATCTTTACGGATGATTTTCTGACCATCCAGATACGACTCATCCGAAATATAACGTTCTTTCCTTACGAGACGCATCCCGTACTTTTTATCTTCAGACTGATTCGGTATATTTATCTCAAAAACAAGTTTACCTTTCTCCTCACGAGTTGCGACAGTCATCTTAGGAGCTTCGGGAAATACACTCTCCGCCACAACTTCTTCAACACCATCCATATTCGCGGAGACTTTCACCCTGTCACCGCTGTTTGCAGAAAAGACTGCATAGAAAAAGTTATCCCCTCTCCAAAGTGCTCTCTCAAGCACGACATTTTCCCTGCAATAAACTGACACGGAAGCATTGTCAACGCCAATCTGCTTCGGCTTCTCATTTGAAGGTGTCGCCACAAACAATTCTACGAAAGTAGTGTCCTGTTCTCCCGGGAAACATCGTATAAACAATCGACTAGAATCATCAATATCCTTTAGATCAATCAGGTAAGTACAAGAACTTAACAAAAAAACGAGAAGTATGATAACTGTCTGTCTCATCCTAAAATATTAGTGAATAGCCTACTGACGGAATGATTGGAATAATCGCATAGACCTTGCCACGATATCCTTCGGAATATCTTTGGACCGGAACCATAAAAAGAGGATTCAAGCGGCAATATGCATTATAAACACTGATGTTCCAAACCCTCCTATAACCGGATCTGGTGGTTTTCCTGAAATTACAGCCAATGTCAAGTCTATGATAATCGGGAAGTTTGACATTATTCGGCTCTGAGTACAACTCTTCTGAAATGTGAATATAATTCTCTCCGTTTTCTGAATCGTAATTCGAAGTACCGTCAGTTATTATGTACGTCGGCATTGTCATCCTATACCCTGTGTGATAATTCCAAGTAGCTGTCAGGTCAAAATGATCATTAGGTTTCCAGGTAGCGGTGACAGTGATTTTGTTCCGGCTGTCAAGATGGTCTGAGAACCATGCAGCGTATATTTTATCAAATCGCCTCTTACTCCAGCTCAACGTGTAATACAGTGCCGCCTGTATTTTGTCATCCGCATATTCAGAAGACAATTCTATTCCGTATGATTTTCCGCGCCCGGAATAAAACCTCGTCTCCCAATTATCAACAGGTGGAAAGAAGGAATTGATCCCATCATAAAGCATTACACCGTCCATATCCTTCCACCAACCATCAAGGCTGACATCAACATTATGAAAATCAGACAAGTATAATCCCATGGAATATTGATTGGAGGACATCGGAGCAGCCCTTTCAGTAGAGGGCATCCACATATTCGTAGGTAAATCAAGGTAAGACGACGCCACAAGATGCTGAAACTGGTTCATTCTTGTATATGAAGCCCTGACGGTCATTGAAGGTGTCAAAGGGAGTGCAAACGATAGCCTTGGCTCAAATCTCTTATTCACTTTACTACCACTATCAAACAATGTCAGGCGAAAACCGATGTTGGATGAGAGCATTTTGAATATGGTGGTTTCATATTCCAGATGTACCGTCCCTTCATTGGAAAATTGAGAATTACTTGTAGACACGGTGTCACTAAGTCTTTGAATATCTCCGCAGTTGGAATAACGATGCCGGGCAGCCAACATTCCGAAATCTAGTGAACTTCGGCCGGATGGCGAATATATCGTACGTACCATGATTCCATAATCCTTGACCTTATAGCGCGCTTGTTCGTTATGCACAGATTCCATTCGCTCCTCAGTCTTGTCAATAGACAGGTTCTGATGTGTGAAACCAATCTTGGAATCGTTGCCCGTGACGAATACAGAAGAACTTATCGTAAGGCGATCTGACGTATGCAGATAGTTGACACCAGATGTAAAGTTCCCCCAGTTAAACAACATTCCGTTCTCATCTTTGCCCTCGACACCTTTATCATCCATTTCCTTATCCGTTTCTTGGCCTTTGAGATAATCTCTCCCAAAATATTGGCTAAATGAAATTCTGTCATCATCACCGAGTTGGAATAGCAACTTTGCATTAAGATCATAGAAATGAAATCTTGCCGACATCTTATCCTCTCTCGTAGAGTTTATAATGCGAAAAACAGGGGACGTGATAAGATCTAACCAACTTCTGCGCAACGAAACACTGAATGATGACTTAGATTTTACGATAGGACCACCAAAATGTACTCTTCCATCAAGCAAAGCAATAGAAACATTGCCATGATACTCGTAGATATCTCCATCACCTGTCCTCACATCCACAATTGAAGACAAACGACCACCATACCTAGCCGGGAATCCGCTTTTATAGAAGTCAACACTATGAATGATGTCCGGATTGAAAGTTGAGAATAATCCTCCAATGTGACCAGACTGGTACACCGGAATGCCATCCAACAAGAAAAGATTGTCGGATCCATCCCCTCCATGGACATACAGTCCGGAAAACAACTCTGGTCCTGAAGCCACCCCTGGAAGGTTTTGAATGGTCTTTATGACATCCGGTCCGCTAAACAAGGCGAATCCATTGTCAATTCGGAATTTATCCAACCTTTCGAAGCCTATTTTTGTTCTTTTAAAGGCATTCCGATCAGCACGGACAACGGCTTCTCTGAGGGTGTCCCTCTTCTCCGCCGACTCCTGGCAATGCGCCAGGTTGGAGACAAAGGAAAAGAAAAGACACCCACACAAGAAGCGTTTACACTTTTTCAAGATTTCAGGCATCAATCCTTTTTGTAAGTAAAGAAAGAGTCTGAGCTTACATAATTGCCGTCAGTCCAGTCAACAAAATACATGTTGTTGATCTTGATTGTTATCTCACCGTTCTCAAAGCTGACCAATTCAGCCTTCTCAAATCTCAACACCTGAGGATTGGTCTTGTATATTCCATCCTCATAAATTGAGAATGTGTCCGTAAGATCCCCCTTACCGTATATGCACATATCACCGTTTTCTCCAATCGTGTAATAGAAATGAACCGGACAGATCACAGTATTCGGCGCATCCATCACAAGTTGCCCAGTGCTCAACTCCCTAATGTGCTGTGCGGGAACGTATAATGTCAGACATTTGACATCTGTTGCTGAATGATCGCTTATTCCAAACACCACCGTTGTCATCTGGTTCAACTCGTATGAGGTCAAACCCAAACCTTCGATAATGTCTTTAGTCTTCTTACCGCTTCCATCAAAGTCTATAGGATCAGTAAAATAAACAGGATCCGGAGCGTATGTCGCCGAAACAAGCCTGTAAGTGCCAGCATATGTCTCATTGAAGTAACCTGCTCCCGATTGCTCTTTCGAGCAGGATGCCATCAACATCAACGCTATGATCACATAGATCTTGCATACAACATTACTCATAATCAAATCACCAATTATGTTTTGGCACAAAAGTAATCTCAGCATCCCCACCTGAAGTTGGTATTGACTTAAGGTTGTATCCTTCAACGCCACCCTTAGTGTATTTGCCAGAATTAATTATAGGAGCTGTATAATTCAACGTTCCATCACCCAGAAAATCTGATCCTTCATTAATTTTAAATGTAAAGGAACTTAGACAGCCATTTTCAGTTGTACTTGCGTCCTCGCCTGAGATAGAGAATTGTACACCAAAAGACCATTTCTCCCCTTTGTTTCCCACATTACCTGACAGACTTCCTGACCTTTTCACATTTGTTGTATATTTACATGATGTTGTTATTGTCTTTTCTATTGTTCCCGATGGATCTTCTTCATATACTGAGAACCATATCGCAGTAGAGTTATTTGCCAAATCAAAAGGCTCGACTGGGAAATCCTTAGGATAAAACCACTTTGCGACCAAGTCTGCCTTATCACTGATATATGTATAATGGAAAACGCTGAAACAAGTCCTCCTCTTTTCAACGCTTTTTTTAACTTCCCATAATTCAGACGGTTTAACAGTTTGAGGTACACTATATGAAGATAATACATTTGACCCGTATGTCCCCAAATAAAATACAAACTTAATCTCAAGAGAACCTTCGCTCCAAAGATATTCTTGGATGCCATTACTCTCCGGTGAAAGTTTGTTTTTTTGTTTTTTGAATACTGGACTTGTTGACTCAAAATGAGGATCAGTCTTTGCATCAGAAGAATTCTGATAGTCAAGAATTGTTATTTTTGACGGATTAATTTTAAATCTATAAATATACTCTTTAATCGTGTGATCCAAAACACCGGCATTGGTGTTCGATTTTGACATTCCATAGTAAATATAGTCTCGTTGAGCTGTCTTGTTATTGTAATACTTGAATTCTTCCGCGGCCTCTTTAACTATAGATGGCAGTGCAGATGCCGGAACAAAATCGCTTTCACCAGATTTATCGTAATTCCAATAAATATTAGTATCATGCGTTCTGGTCTCAGGCTGCTTATTTCGGCCATCATAAACATCATAGACAAAGTCAAATGTCGCTTCTGAACCCCTCGTCGCAGGTGAAACCACACGCATTCTCTCATTGCTCTTGATGATTACTACAGGCGAACAAGGAATTGTTCCTGCTGAGACCGTTCCCGCTTCTTTGCCATTCAAGAATATCACATGATCACTTGAGTCATCAGAAATGCCGACAAACACTTCTTTGGACGAAGTATCCCACGTGTTGACACTGAATCCATCCTTGTCAATCCAAGACCAATCCGGAACAAGAATGGTAAGTTTTGGAATAACAGCTTCGATCCTGTCTAAGGATGAAGGATCTTCGCTATGTGAGATAAGAATGTCCTTGAACGTCCTGTCTCCGGAAATGACCTCATCTTTCGTATAAGGATAGAAGACATCGTAATCCATGTCAAATTCCTTAAGAGCCTCATTCTTCAAAAAAGCTCTGAGATCCGGTTCCTCATACAAAGCGGAAGACAGTATTTTAGCGAACTCCTTCTGTGCGGAAATAAAAACATCGGAAGAATCTTCATTAACGGTCAATTGATCCTCTTCCTTAGAGCAAGAAGCGATAGATAGAGCTACAGCCACCATAAAAAGCAGCTTTGCAATTGTAGTTTTAAAGTCCATAATTTTTGTTTTAAATGATTACTATTGTGTTATATAGAAAACTCACCTAAGAATTGCTTTCCATTTTGCAAAGTGAACGTTATTACATAGTCACCAGAATCTCCGGAAATCGGCAGTACAATAGATCCGATTTTACTATTAATCGTGTAATCGTTGTATTCTCCAGATGATAGATTCCGGATTGAGATTTCAACTTCACCGACATCTTTTATAAAGCGCACCAACACAGAAGCAAGTCCCGCGTTATAGTTAGCCTCAAAAGGAACAAAGGCTTTAGAATGTGGCCGATGATTAAAACTCTGTTCAACAGGAATTATCACTATCGACTCTTCGTCGTTTGGTGCATAAACATTACCTGAATAAACAGATGTCGATGACAGTAACAGGAGCAGACAAACTGCTTTTAGTAAATATTTTAAATACATATTAGTTTGTTATTTTCACCGTGCAAAGTTCGTAATAACGAATATTATCTTTGGTAAAAATAACCCAACATTGATTATATGGAAAACAGGCCGTACAATGCGTCACAAACGATATTAGGCAAAAATGAGTTAGGCAAAACCTAACCTAAAGCAACCATAAGTCACTATTATTCAACCGCTTGAACAAAAAAACGATTGAAAACGCTTAAAAACTATTGGTTTAATACATTAATAATAAAGCAATTAACACTAACACTAAAAGAAAAGAAGGTAACGTTCTTTGTCCGTTGAATCGCTTTGCCGTATCTTTTCCTTCAATCTGGCTTTTCTCATATAAACCGCATCTTTGCTTGGTAGGTTAAAAATTTTAAGTATCAAGACGGCATCGAATTGAGCGACAACACAACTGAACAACCGAATGTCCGCTTCACATAAATCAGCATAGTCCTGCCTGAATCTTTTCATTACATTGTTATAGGTTCTGTTTAATTCTGATTCAAACTCAAGCTGACCTGTATTGTCGTTTGAAATAATTCCTGATACTATTCTATATATCCTTCCATATACCTCTGATTGTCTTGATTTTGAATCTTTCTTTTTTGAGTCACATAAAATCTCAGCAAACTCTGACATCCACCGACATTGGCTTTTGTATAATTTCAGATAATCAGTTTGAATAACCGAAATATCCTTAAGCATTTTCTCCTTAGACTTATCGCTTTCGGCTAACTTGTTTTCAGAGGTCTCGTTCAAGAGCACTAATTTTATGCGTTCTCTCTCAGCCTTTAAGTATCTTTTATACAATAATATAGAGATAATCACTATCATAATGATGGAGATGAATACCACTATCGCTGTCCAAAAGCGCTGAATCAGCATACTCTGTTCCCTTTCCGAACTAAGCAGTCTATAATAGTTTCTCTGAGCCAGTGCAGAGGATTGAGACTGTATCTGCATAGTCTTAGAATCATATCCTCTCAAAGATTCCAAAAGCAGAGTATAGGCTCCGGAGTTGTCCCCCTCCAATCTCATTACTTGACTAAGGCAATACCTATAAACCGGAATAGTTCCAAAGCCTTGTCCATCAAGTTTTGTGAAGATTTCCTTTGCTTCCTTCATCCTGCCTACTTTCGCCAAGGCATAAGCATAAACACACTCATCATTAACATTACGTAAATGATTCTGCTCGAACAACTCCATCGACCTTTCAAACATCGACACAGCCTTTCCATAATCAGAAAAAGGACAGAACGTCAGCATACGACCATAAGTGGCCATCGCATCCGCCTTGAGATCTGTTGGAAAAGACTCATCAGCGACAATGTTTTTTAATAAAGAGTCCGCCTCAGACCAAGCAAGGCTGCTGACGCAATCATTCGCCTTGCCCAGCACCATCATACAAGAATAACGATGTTCACCTGCCTTATTAAAAAAAGACTCAGCCTTACTATAGTATTGACGGCTTTCAGAAAAATTCTTTGTCTGCGAATATGAATACGCTATCTCCGAATAGGCAAAGCCAAGCATTCTCATATCGTTGACTTCATCTGAATATTCCAACGCTCTGGACAAAGTCACCACCGCCTTGTCATACTCTCCGGCATTTACCTGCATTCGTCCAAAGTAAAACAATGCCTTAAGTCTGTCATCCTGAGAGCCGTGACGCTCGTAGTACTTAACGGCTGGAATTATGATACGGGCATCCGTAGTCTCAACATAGTTCCTATCTAGAGCCATTGAATAGAGTAAAGAATATCTCGCTTTCTGGGATTTGCCGTGCAAAGCGGTGGTGTCAAGTGATTTCAAAATTACCAGCGCACTGTCGGGCTTGGTCCACATCAATTCATCCGCCCGGGACAATGCCTGGGTTACCTCCTTGCTCGCGCAGGATGACAACATCAAAGCACACAGCAGGATAACTATGAAATGTATCCCTGCCAGATTCTTGTTAATGGTAGTTGTATTATTCATTCCCTATGATCATCTTTATGTGTTGCAAATATATGCAATAATCATAAAAATGTATCCAAAATGGAGGCTAAACCGATAGGATACCTATCCAATCACTTAAGTTTCATTTTTCGGATTATCTTAGTCGTATGGCTGTCAGGCAGTTCACTAACCGCCAAGTGATGTGGTAGATTTGGTACACCAGAAGCGTGTTTCCTGTACCAACAGCATCTCTTAGCCCATTTGGTACACCAGAAGTACGCTCCCTGTACCAATGGTGTGGCTCGGTATATTCGGTGCATACAAAGTCCTCATCACATACATTTTTCTATCCAAAAAACAATTGGAGACCGTTCTTCCCGGTACGATAAACCATACGCACCTGAAACACCATTAACCTGATAACTAACGAGTTGGTGTTCCAGGTGTGAATATATTCGCACACCTAAGAGTCGGTGCCC
>FR893172.1 GCA_000433355.1 Alistipes sp. CAG:435
CTGCAGTGGCCTTACCAGCCTTGATTTATCCTCGTTTGACACGAAGAATGTCACAGATATGGGCCAAATGTTCGTGTGGTGCAGTGCTTTTACCAGCCTGGATTTGTCGGGATTCGACACGAAGAATGTCACGGATATGGGCAGTATGTTCGATGGTTGCAGTGGTCTTACAAGTCTTGATTTGTCCGGATTTGACACGAAGAATGTCACGAATATGGGCCGTATGTTCGATGGTTGCCGTGGTCTTACCAGCCTTGATTTGTCCGAATTTGACACGAGGAATGTCACGGACATGTCAGAGATGTTCCTGAGCTGCCGTGGTCTTACCAGCCTTGATTTGTCTGGATTTGACACAAGAAAGGTCACGGATATGGGCAGTATGTTCGATGGTTGCAGTGGTCTTACAAGTCTTGATTTGTCCGGATTTGACACGAAGAATGTCACGATGATGTACAGTATGTTCGGTGGCTGCAGTGGCCTTACAAACCTTGATTTATCCTCGTTTGACACGAGGAATGTCACGGACATGAGCAGTATGTTCAATGGTTGCAGTGCTCTTGCCCGCCTAGACTTGTCCGAATTTGACACGAGGAATGCCACGAATATGGTTTATATGTTCGATGGTTGCAGCGGCCTTACCGGCCTGGACTTGTACGGATTTGACACGAAGAATGTCACGATGATGTACAGGATGTTCGGTAGCTGTAGTGCTCTTATAAGTCTTGACCTGTCTGGATTTGACACGAGGAATGTCACGAATATGGGCTATATGTTCTTTGATTGCAAATCTCTAATTAGCCTGAACTTGTCCGGATTTGATACAAGAAAAGTCACGTATATGGACGCGATGTTCTATGGTTGTACAAATCTTAAAGAGATAATCATGCGTGGCTGTGACAAGAAGACAATTGAGATGATCAGCTGGGTCAAGCCTTCGGGGGCGGTGATCATCACCGACTGATCTGACGAGAGAATCAAATATGATATTAACGTATTACAAACAAATAGTTTAACTCAAAATTTACAATTATGGTTACATGTGAAAGAATCGCTGGTGTCGGCAGCAAGTGCAAAGGGCTGGATTGCCCGACGACACCTTGCACCGGGCTGAGTTGTGAGAATCTGACCAAGGTCAATCAGACCTGTCAGGGCGTGACAAGCACCGGTGTCAAGTGTCTTAATGGGACGGGGATCATTGTGCCGGATGGTCTCGATATTCTTATCAATGAGTTTGATTCTCACGGAATATTGCTGGAAAAGCATATGGTGGAGAACTCGATATTCATCTGCCCTGATAAAGTGGAGGAACAGATGAATGATCTAAAGTATCTGTTACGCAATCTGAACCAACCGAACGAGCCGAACTACTATTATATCAAAAAAGGTAAATCAAAGTTTAACGGTAATTCAAAGTTGCCGGTGCGTTTCTCTGAGGATGCCGACAATGTAAAATACATAGATGTGTCCGGCAAGGATCTGCGACCAGTCATTACGAAGAAAAGGATGGGCAACAAAGTATGCAAGGCGCAGGATGTCTATACCCAGATTTATCCAGGTGCGATACCTTCCGGTGTTGTTCCGGTTTCACCAATGTCCGATTACAGAGGGGTTTCGATAATAATCGATTACGACGGAAATGATTTTGTCAGGACGGCGATTCACCGTTACACCGGAGTATGGGTATGTGAGAACAACAGGGTGAATATGCTCAGAAACTACGTAATCTCCCACATCTGGCCTGACACGGCGGATCCGTTCTACTTTTCAAGTCTGTGGAATGTTGTCATTATTCCTGCCCACTGCAACGACATAATGGACAAGGATCCTAAGTCACATCACGTTGTTGCGGCCATTCAGAATCTGTTCAGGGCGATCTGCTACCTGCTGTACAATCCGAACAACTATCTCACAGACATTGAGAATATTCTCAAGCAGAACAATCCGAATATTCAGATACCTCGTGTCGCCGAACCGTCTCCGGCCGATCTTCAAAAGGCTCAGACCTACATCGACAACGGCCTAATATTCATTTAACCATAATTGATGAATATGTTGAAAGCACCTGACGAGGAAAACAATCCCGTCAGGCGCTTTATTGATGAAAGTGCGGAGCCGCCGACCCGCCCAAGGACAATGATATTCCGGAACCCCGTCTCAGATTAAGCGAGATGCCCCGCACTTTCGCATAATGAATAGTCTTATCGCCTGTTTTTTCTTGTATAGTTTCAGGGGCAGCCTGTTCCGCCGCAATATCTTCTTTCTTGTGTCATCATCAAGATTTTCCATCATCAGGTCCGACAGCACACCGCCGAACATCAACCCGTTGATGTATGCGGCCTCATACCAGAAATGGGCTTTCCGATAATTTTTCCTGCAACCCATTCCGTGTGCGTATCTGAACCCCAGATCGCACATTTTGTCGGCCTTGTCTGGGTCTCCGCTTCTGGCCTCATTGCGGCATTCATAAAATTTCGCCCTTGATTCGGGCAGCAACATCGGTTCCAGGAAATAGGCTATTTCCCGTATGTACTTGTTGCCACTTCTGCCGATGGTCCTGATGACAAGATATTTGAATTCCATCCTGATTATGTCCACAATCGTGTCGATGATCCAAAGGAATCCGAATATTGCCCATATCGCCGCCGCAAGAATGACCCACCGGAACCAGGAGTCAAACATCGCCGCCCTTACCTCGAACGGTTTGATGGAGACAAGCCCCACCGTCACCAGCAACGGACTGAAACCGATGACGCTTTTCCAGAAAAGCTCTTTGTATTCATCCATAACGCTCTGTTTTCTCGCCCGCAAAGATAGTCCTTGCTCTAAGACAAAACTTGACACACAGAAAAAATATCTGTCTGTCATACTTTGTCAGATATAATGGGTTAACTTTGCCGGAGAAAAAATCACAGTATTATGTTGGCGGAAAAGATAAAAGACCGAATCAGGCTTCTGGAGATCGTCGATTCGTTCGGCGAGACCGGGGCAAGTTTCGAGCGGATCGGAAAGGAATGGTGGCGAAGCACGAAAGGCGGGGATCTCGACCTGCGGACGTTCCACAGGTACAGGCGGGACATAGAGGATATCTTCGGTGTCATAATAGAATGCAGGAGAGCCGGCAGCTCATCGACATATTACATCTCGAATAAAGGCGCGTGTCCTGACGACCGGCTCCGCCTGACCTGCATCAACGCCTTCCTAATGGGGAATATGCTGACGGACGACCGCTTCCCGAAGGACCGTGTGTTCATCAGCGCCAGCTACAACAATGAATATGCGAGGGTGGTCGCGAGGGCCATATCCCTGAGCAGAGTCATATTCGTGAAACACAAACACCTTTACCAGAAGTATGCCGCCGTCAAGGATGAGAATATGTTGTATCCGGTTGAGATCAGGCCAGAGGTTCTCGAATTTGAGTTCATCCCGTACGCCCTGTCCTACAATGCCTGCTGGTATATGTTCGGAAAAAGGCTGGACGAGGACGAACTCCTTGTATATTCATTGCAGAACTCGGCAGAGATCCGCGTGCTGGACGAGATCGCCGATCCGCCGGAGGATTTCCGTCTTGGTGAGATCACGTCCGACTTTCGGAAGCATTTCCCCGTGAGCGATGACCTGACCGACCGTGATGACCGTCTCCAGTACCTGCTGGCCAGCAACCAGTCGATGTACAAGATATTCTGACTTGTCCCTTCGCGCCGTATCTCCCTTCGCGCCGCTTTAATATTTGAACGGCGCGAAACGGCAGTCCCCGTCAGCGGCGTTCCGGCATAAAATCTTAAAATGACACAGGCCGCATATGGCTTGTGTCATTTATTTTCAAATCCTGTGCAGTCACAAGTTCATTTCAATATGAATATCACGCTTCTCCATAAGAAACGTTGTTTTTATAGTACAATAATTGCGTATTTACGCATTTTTGTGTTTGTAAAACTACGCTATTTCAGCCGACTGAAAAAAGATTCGGATAAATTGCTTTTTGTTGGAAGTGTGGCTCGAAATAGTTGAAATATTATCTATATTATGTATCATAAGGGGTAAAATTGCGTAAATACGCATTTATGACCAATGCGATGGAGAATCTCTTTTCACGTAATCAAGTTATACAATCAGCAAAAAATACACGTAATCAAGATGTCGTCTGCCATCTTTTTACACGAAATCAAGGCAAGGTACAAATGAGAAATAATAAATGCAACTCCGAAATTGTACAATATAAACTTAGATCCTTCATTACAAAATGTTCAAATCTCTGAAAGATGAATTATGTTATCTTGTTGAAATACAGTATTATGGACGAGTTGTTTTTACTTTGACGTACTCTGAATATTTTGGAAGTCTTTCAGCTAACTGAGTGGCGACTGCTTTTGCGGTTTGGCAATCAAGTGTCTTGGAAGTCTCGGAAGATATCACGAAAATTTGTTTGACCAGTCAGAACTTGTTATATTTGCATCATAAAGGATAAAATTGCGTAAATACGCATTTATGACCGATACGATATGGAGATAAAAAGAGACAGGTACATTTCGTTGCTGGAGAGCAAGAGAGGAAATGGAAAGATTAAAATAATCACGGGCATCAGGCGCTGTGGCAAATCTTATTTGATGAATGTGTTGTTCCGAAAACATCTTGCATCTATTGGAGTCAAAGACGAGCATGTAATATTCATTGCGCTGGATGACGACATCAACGCGATGTTAAGGAATCCTTTGGAATTAGGAAAGTATGTAAGAAACCTGACTAAGGATGATGGCGTACAATACTATGTTCTGTTAGATGAGATTCAAAAAGTCGCTACAATACATAATCCTTATCTTCCGGACACTGAAGATGCCACTATAAGTTTCGTCGATGTATTGATCGGACTTAACAAACAGCCAAACATTGACATATATGTGAGCGGGAGTAATTCAAAAATGCTCTCATCGGACATTGTTACAGAGTTCAGAGATAGGGGCGATGAAATTCGGGTCCACCCGTTGTTGTTCCGTGAATTTTACGATGCGTTCCCTTCCGACAAGAGATATGCCTGGAGAGAGTATGCCGCTTATGGAGGAATGCCGTATGTCATGCATCTTCAATCTCACGAGGGTAAGGCCAAATATTTGAAGGACTTGTTCGAACTGACATATCTTAAGGATGTGGTTGAAAGGAACAAGATAAAGGGGCAGATGAGCATTCTCGAGGACCTTTTGGATGTTGTGGCTTCAGCTATAGGGTCGTTGACAAACTCGACAAGGCTATCGAACACATTTCAAAGAGACAAGCATATTAAAATCAAGAGCGACACAATATCTTCTTACCTTAACTGTTTCATTGATGCGTTTATACTGGAAAAAGCCAAAAGGTATGATATCAAAGGTCGCGCTTACATAGGCACGCCACTAAAATATTATTTTTCGGATGTCGGATTGAGAAACGCGAGATTAAACTTCAGGCAGCAGGAAGAAACTCATATTATGGAAAATATTCTGTACAATGAATTGTCTTCAAGAGGTTTCTCTGTTGATGTTGGTGTTGTCGAATATAACTGGAAAGATGATGCGGAAAGAAGCAGACGTTCTCAGTTGGAGGTGGATTTTGTGCTCAATAAAGCCGATAAGCGGTATTATATCCAGTCGGCGTTTACAGTTGCCACCCAAGAAAAAAAAGATCAGGAACTGAATTCTCTGTTGAGGATTGATGACTCTTTTCAAAAGTTGGTTGTTGTCAAGGATGACATTCTTCCTTGGACTGATGAGCACGGTATATCGTACATTAATGTGCAGGACTTTCTTCTTGACGCGATAGACAGATTATAGACACGAGTAATCCTCATTTTATGTGATTTTACGATGAAATAACTTGACTTGAATCTTCGTCAATATCTTATATATTGCGTGTATTAAGCGTTATTCCATCTTTAACGAGGAGGAGTATTAGTAGTTAATTGCTTAATAATTAAATAGTTAAGGTGGAACATTATTACAATGGGCCGC